>NZ_QLAD01000005.1:0-300501 GCF_024355235.1 Pseudomonas sp. S12(2018) | reverse complement strand
CGTGATCCCTGTGGGAGCGGGCTTGACCCGCGATGGGTTCAACGCCGCTCCAACTGGTTTTATCAGTCTTCCAGCAGCTCTTCAGCCGTACCCAGGATGTTTTCCAGGGTGAAGCCGAACTCTTCGAACAGTGCCGAAGCCGGCGCCGACTCACCGTAGGTGGTCATGCCGATGACGCGGCCTTCCAGGCCCACGTACTTGTACCAGAAGTCGGCGTGGGCAGCTTCGATGGCAATCCGCGCGCCCACCTGCAGTGGCAGAACCGACTGCTTGTAGCTGGCGTCCTGGGCATCGAACACGCTGGTGCATGGCATCGATACCACGCGCACCTTGCGGCCCTGCTCGGTCAGCTTGTCGAACGCCTGCACCGCCAGGCCCACTTCGGAACCGGTGGCGATCAGGATCAGCTCAGGCTCGCCTGCGCAGTCCTTGAGCACGTAGCCACCACGGCTGATGTCGGCGATCTGGCCGGCGTCGCGGGTTTGGTGCTGCAGGTTCTGACGCGAGAAGATCAGCGCCGAAGGGCCGTCCTTGCGCTCCAGGGCGTGCTTCCAGCTCACGGCCGATTCGACCGCGTCGGCCGGACGCCAGGTGTCCAGGTTCGGCGTGGTGCGCAGGCTGGTCAGCTGCTCGATCGGCTGGTGAGTCGGGCCGTCTTCGCCCAGGCCGATGGAGTCGTGGGTGTAGACGTGGATCACGCGCTGCTTCATCAGGGCCGACATGCGCACGGCATTGCGGGCGTATTCCATGAACATCAGGAAGGTCGCGCCGTAAGGCACCAGGCCGCCGTGCAGGGCAACGCCGTTCATGATGGCGGTCATGCCGAACTCGCGCACGCCGTAGTACATGTAGTTGCCGCTGGCATCTTCGGCGCTGACGCCCTTGCAACCTTTCCACAGGGTCAGGTTGGAGCCGGCGAGGTCCGCCGAGCCACCGAGGAACTCCGGCAGCAGCGGGCCGAAGGCGTTCAGGGTGTTCTGGCTGGCCTTGCGGCTGGCGATGCTTTCGCCCTTGGCGTCCACTTCGGCGATGTAGGCGGCAGCCTTCTCGGCGAAGTCGGCCGGCAGTTCGCCGCTCAGGCGACGCTTGAGTTCGCTGGCCAGTTCAGGGAAGGCTGCAGCGTAGGCAGCAAAGCGCTGGTCCCAGGCGGCTTCGGCGGCGGCGCCGGCCTGCTTGGCATCCCACTCGGCATAGATGTCGGCCGGGATTTCGAACGGGCCGTGGTTCCAGTTCAGGGCCTGGCGGGTCAGGGCGATTTCGGCATCGCCCAGTGGCGCGCCGTGGCAGTCTTCCTTGCCGCCCTTGTTCGGCGAACCGAAGCCGATGGTGGTCTTGCAGCAGATCAGGGTCGGCTGCGCGCTCTTGCGCGCGGTCTCGATGGCGGTCTTGATCTCTTCTGGGTCGTGACCGTCGACATTGCGGATCACCTGCCAGTGGTAGGCTTCGAAACGCTTCGGCGTGTCGTCGGTGAACCAGCCTTCGACTTCGCCGTCGATGGAGATGCCGTTGTCGTCGTAGAAGGCGATCAGCTTGCCCAGGCCCAGGGTACCGGCCAGTGCAGCAACTTCGTGGGAAATGCCTTCCATCATGCAGCCATCACCCAGGAACACATAGGTGTGGTGGTCGACGACGTCGTGGCCTGGACGGTTGAACTGGGCGCCCAGCACTTTTTCGGCCAGGGCAAAGCCCACGGCGTTGGCCAGACCCTGGCCCAGCGGGCCGGTGGTGGTCTCGACGCCTGGGGTGTAGCCGAATTCCGGGTGGCCCGGGGTGCGGCTGTGCAGTTGACGGAACGCCTTGAGGTCGTCGATCGACAGGTCGTAGCCGGTCAGGTGCAGCAGCGAGTAGATCAGCATCGAGCCGTGGCCGTTGGACAGCACGAAGCGGTCACGGTCGGCGAAGTGCGGGTTGCTCGGGTTGTGCTTCAAGAAGTCACGCCAAAGAACCTCGGCGATATCCGCCATGCCCATCGGGGCACCGGGATGGCCGCTGTTGGCTTTTTGCACGGCATCCATGCTGAGGGCACGAATGGCGTTGGCACGCTCACGACGGCTGGGCATCGCTTGTCTCCTGGGGGGCTTGAATATTAACGAACGGAAAAAGGCGGCCATTTTCGCCCAGGCACGTGCCCGGGGGCAATCACGGATGGTCGATGAGGGACGTTTTTAGTGCGATTGAGCGACTAATCCCGTGTTGCGCCGACAAAACGGCAGAAATTGTCGCCTGCCATGCCGGGCCGGGCCCGCCCATCGAGCAATATCAAAACTTTTTGATATAGAACTTGCGAGGCCGCTGCACGCTGACTAGACTGCCGCCCATGAACCTTCACGCCCCCTCCATCGACCCCGAGCAAAGCGACGCGCTGGCTGCCCTGTGCAAGGCCGGCGGCGACCCGCTGCGGCTGAACGTGCTGCGCGCGCTGGCCAGCGATTCGTTCGGGGTGCTGGAGCTGGCGCAGATCTTCGCCATCGGCCAGTCGGGCATGAGCCACCATCTCAAGGTACTGGCCCAGGCCGACCTGGTGGCCACCCGGCGCGAAGGCAACGCGATCTTCTATCGCCGCGCACTGCCCGACAGCCAGCGCCTGGGCGGCAAGCTGCACGGGGCGCTGCTGGAGGAGGTCGACGCGCTGGAACTGCCGGCCGAGGTGCAAGCGCGCATCGGCCAGGTGCAGGTGCGCCGGGCCGCCACCAGCCAGGACTTCTTCCTGCGTGTGGAAGAGAAATTCCGCGCCCAGCAGGACCTGATCGCCGGCCTGGCGCAGTACCGCGAAAGCCTGCTGGCGCTGCTCGACAAGCTCAGCTTCGACCCGCTGGCCAGCGCCCTGGAGGTCGGCCCCGGCGATGGCGAGTTTCTGCCCGAACTGGCGCGGCGCTTCACCCACGTCACCGCCCTGGACAACAGCCCGACCATGCTCGAGCTGGCGCGCCAGGTGTGCCAGCGCGAGCGCCTGGCTAACGTAACCTTGCTGTTGGCCGATGCCCTGCATGCAACGGATGTACAGGCCGACTGCGTGGTGCTGAACATGGTGCTGCACCATTTCAGCGAGCCTGCCCAGGCCCTCGGGCACCTGGCCAAGCGTGTCAGACCAGGCGGAAGCCTGTTGGTAACAGAACTGTGCAGCCACGACCAGAGCTGGGCGCGCCAGGCGTGCGGCGATCTCTGGCTGGGCTTTGAACAGGATGATTTGGCCCGTTGGGCCAGCGCCGCGGGGCTGGTTCCCGAGGACAGCCTCTATGTGGGCTTACGTAATGGTTTCCAGATTCAGGTTCGCCACTTTCAGCGACCACCTGGCGACACTCACCATCGGTAAATTTTAGGAACCCGTCGAGATGAGCGAATACTCCCTTTTCACCTCCGAGTCCGTGTCTGAAGGGCATCCGGATAAAATCGCCGACCAGATTTCGGATGCGGTGCTCGACGCCATCATCGCCGAAGACAAGTTCGCCCGCGTGGCGTGCGAGACCCTGGTGAAAACCGGTGTGGCCATCATCGCCGGCGAAGTGACCACTTCGGCCTGGGTCGACCTCGAAGACATCGTGCGCAACGTGATCGTCGACATCGGCTACAACAGCTCCGACGTCGGTTTCGATGGCGCCACCTGCGCGGTGATGAACATCATCGGCAAGCAGTCGGTAGACATCGCCCAGGGCGTTGACCGCAGCAAGCCTGAAGACCAGGGCGCGGGCGACCAGGGCCTGATGTTCGGCTACGCCAGCAACGAAACCCCGGAGCTGATGCCAGCCCCGATCAGCTTCTCGCACCAGCTGGTGCAGCGTCAGGCCGAAGCGCGCAAGTCCGGCCTGTTGCCGTGGCTGCGCCCGGACGCCAAGTCCCAGGTCACCTGCCGCTACGAAGGCGGCAAGGTGGTGGGCATCGACGCCATCGTGCTGTCCACCCAGCACAACCCGGACGTGTCCTACGCCGACCTGCGCGAAGGCGTGATGGAGCTGATCGTCAAGCACGTGCTGCCGGCCGAGCTACTGCACAAGGACACCCAGTTCCACATCAACCCCACCGGCAACTTCATCATCGGTGGCCCGGTGGGCGACTGCGGCCTGACCGGCCGCAAGATCATCGTCGACACCTACGGCGGCATGGCCCGTCACGGGGGGGGCGCTTTCTCCGGCAAGGACCCGTCCAAGGTTGACCGTTCGGCCGCCTACGCCGGTCGCTACGTGGCCAAGAACATCGTTGCCGCTGGCCTGGCCGAGCGCTGCGAAATCCAGGTGTCGTACGCCATCGGCGTGGCCCAGCCGACCTCGATCTCGCTGAACACCTTCGGCACCGGCAAGGTTGCCGACGAGAAGATCATCCAGATCGTGCGCGAGTGTTTCGACCTGCGTCCGTATGCGATCACCACCATGCTCGACCTGCTGCACCCGATGTACCAGGAAACCGCGGCCTACGGTCACTTCGGCCGCACCCCGCAGGTCAAGACCGTGGGCGACGACACCTTCACCACGTTCACCTGGGAACGCACCGACCGTGTCGACGCGCTGCGCGCGGCCGCCGGGCTGTAAGCAACACCCGGTACAAGCAACACCCGGTAAACAAGAGCCCCTGCCAGGCGACTGGCAGGGGCTTTTTCTTGCCTAGGCTTGAAGTTCCACCCGCCGAGCAAGGACGCTCGCCATGCCCTTCAAGCTGTTGTCCGGCCTGCTGTTCGCCAGCACGCTCGCCTGTACCCCAACCACCGCCCTCGCCCGGCCCTGCCCCGACTGGCCACCGGCAGTGGCGCAAAGCGAACTCAAGCAGCTGGGCGAGCGCCTGGCCGACTGGGACGATCATTACCATCGCCTGGGCGTCGCGTTGATCAGCGACGAGCTCTACGACCAGAGCCGGGCTCGTCTGCAACACTTGCAAGCCTGCTTCCCCGGCACCGGTGCGCCCCCGGCAGACCCGCTCGGAACCGCCACCGGCCCGTTGCGCCACCCCATCCCCCACACCGGCCTGAACAAGTTGCCCGACGAAGCCGCCGTGCGCGCCTGGATGCACGGCAAGCAGGACCTCTGGGTACAACCCAAGGTGGATGGCGTGGCCGCCACGCTGGTCTATGCAAAGGGCCGGCTGGTGCGCCTGATCAGCCGCGGCGACGGCGCCTACGGGCATGACTGGAGCCGCCACCTGCCGGCACTGGGCGCCCTCCCCCACACGTTGCCCGAACCTCTGGACCTGATACTGCAAGGCGAGCTGTTCTGGCGCCTGGACGGGCATGTGCAGGCCGCAGCGGGCAGCCGGAATGCCCGCGGCAACGTCGCCGGGCTGATGGCGCGCAAGCAGCTCACCCCCGCGCAGGGCGCGGTGGTCGAGCTGTTCGCCTGGGCCTGGCCGCAGGGCCCCCTGGACCAGCGCGAGCGCCTGGCACGCCTGAGCGCCCTGGGCTTTGCCTACAGCGAGGCGTTCAGCCAGCCGGTGCAGACCTTCGACCAGGCCGCCCACTGGCGCCAGCACTGGTACCGCACGCCACTGCCATTCGCCAGCGACGGCGTGGTGCTGCGCCAGGGCCGGCGTCCGCCCGGCGAGCGCTGGCAGGCCCGGGCGCCGTACTGGATAGCGGCATGGAAATACCCCTTCGCCCAGGTGCTGGCCGAGGTGCGACGCGTGCAGTTCAACGTGGGGCGCACCGGTCGCATCACCCCGGTGCTGCAACTGGCACCGGTGCAGTTGGATGACCGCACGGTGCGCCAGGTCAGCGTGGGCTCGCTAAGACGCTGGCAGCAACTGGACATTCGCCCGGGCGATCAGGTGGCGATCAGCCTGGCAGGCCTGACCATTCCCCGTCTGGACGGCGTGGTGCACCGCGCCCTCGAACGGCGCGAGATGGAGGTACCGGCGGCCGATGCATTTCATCCGTTGAGCTGCTGGGAGCTGAGCGCCGGGTGTCGTCAGCAGTTCCTGGCCAGGTTGCAATGGCTGGGCGGCAAGCAGGGCCTGGCACTCCCAGGTGCCGGGCCGGCCAGCTGGGAGCGCCTGGTCGACGCCGGCCAGTTGCGCACACTGGCCGATGTGTTGGAACTGCCCGCCGAACATCCGTTGTACCCCGCCCTCGAACAGGCCCGTCAGCGACCCTTTGCCACCTGGGCGCGAGCCCTGGGTATGCCGGCGCCGCGTGCGTTGGCAGCGGGGGACACCTGGGCCGCACTGGCTGCCCGCAATGCGGCGCAATGGCAGGCCGAGCCCGGCGTGGGTGCCCACCGTGCCGGCCAGTTGCTGGCCTTTTTCGCTCACCCGCAGGTGCAGGCCCTGGCGGCGCGGTTACGTGAACATACAATCGAGGGTTTCTAAATTTGTCGGATCAGGGCAGCATCATGGGTTTCTGCCAAGCCCGCGACCACGGAGCCACTATGAAACTGCTTTCCCCGCTTGCCCTGTTCGCCGCCTGCTCGTTGCTCGCCACTTCGCTGATGGCTGCCGAGGAACAACCCGGCCTGACCGGCTGCGCTGCCAAGAAGCAGGCGATCAGTGAACAGATCGAACAGGCCCGCGCCCACGGCAACAGCGCCCAGCAGGCCGGCCTCGAGAAGGCCCTGAGCGAAGTGACCGAGCACTGCACCGATGCCGGCCTGAAGAAACAGCGTGAACAGAAGGTGCTGGATGCCCGTCATGAAGTGACGCAGCGCACCAAGGACCTGGACAAGGCCATGAAGAAAGGCGACGCCGACAAGATCAACAAGCGCAAGGACAAACTGGCCGAGTCGAAGAAGGAACTGCAACAGGCACTGGATGAGCTGGAGAAGTAGTCCGCGTTGAACCCTTCGCCGGCAAGGCCGGCTCCTACGTACAGCGCGCCACCTGTAGGAGCCGGCCCTGCGGCGAAAAGGCCGGCCAGCTCACCCCATCAATGATTGCGAAACTCGGTATGACAGGCCTTGCACGCCGCTTCCACCTTGCCCATCGGGGCCGCGACCGCCGCAGGCTCCAATGGCTGGGTACGGGTCTGGGCGACCAGCTCGCCGGTCACCTGCTCCATCTGCCGGACCAGCTCCTGGAAGCGCGCCTGCTTTTGCCACACATCGGGCGTGGCGCTGCTGTCCTCCTCGCGCACCTGCGGGAAATGCTGCCACGGCTGGTGCGACAACGCGTCGAGCTTCACCGCACCATCGGCAAATTTCTGCCCGTCGAACGCCAGCCGGCCACGCAGCATGCCGCCGAGGTCTTCGCTGGTCTTGAGCATCTGCTTGAAAATCGCCTTGCGCTGGCCCAACGGCGAGTTGGGGTCGACACCGCCACAGGCGCTCAGGGCCAGGCAGGCCACCAGGATCACAGTCATTCGCTTGAACATCATGCTTGGCTCGGCACACGGAAAAAGGCGGCCAGTATCCCCGCCTTGCCGGCAAACACCAATACCCCTACCAAAAACAAGGGTTGCCTGGCCGCCCTGAACGCCAGGCACACCGTAGAGGACTACCCCGCATGAAAACCGCCCTGAGCCGCCTTGGCCTGACCGCCGCGTTGCTGGCCCTGCTGGTCGGCTGCAACGGCAGCGCCCCGGATAAATCCGCACCGCACCCGCTCGCCACCTACAGCCCCGCCACCTGGAAAGACCTGCCCAAGGTCTCCGACAGCGACCTGCTGGCCGGCTTCAATGCCTGGCGCAGCGCGTGCGAGCGCCTCAAGAACGATCCGGTCTGGGCCACCCCCTGCGCTGCTGCGGTGCAGGTGCCCGACGACGCCACCCAGGTGCGTGGCTTTTTGCAGACGCAGCTCGAGGTGTACGGCCTGCGCTCGGCCGAAAACAACGCCAACGGCCTGATCACCGGCTACTACGAACCGGTGTACCCCGGCAGCATGACCCGTACCGCCACGGCCAACGTGCCGGTGTATGGCATCCCCGATGACCTGGTGGTGGTGGCGCTCGACAGCATCTACCCCGAACTCAAGGGCAAGCGCCTGCGCGGTCGCCTGGACGGGCGCGTGCTCAAGCCCTACGACACCGCCGGGGTGATCCAGCAGCAAGGCGTCAAGGCGCCGGTGCTGGCCTGGCTGACCGACCCGATGGACCTGCAGTTTCTGCAGATCCAGGGCTCCGGGCGCATCCAGCTCGAAAGTGGGCAGCAGCTGCGCGTGGGCTATGCCGACCAGAACGGCCACCCGTATCGCCCGGTGGGCCGCTGGCTGGTCGAGCAGGGCCAGCTCAAGAAGGAAGACGTGACCATGGGCAGCATCCACGCCTGGGCCCAGGCCAACCCGAGCCGCGTGCCCGAGCTGCTGGCCAGCAACCCCAGCTACGTGTTCTTCAGCACCCGCCCGGACAGCAACGAAGGCCCGCGCGGTTCGCTGAACGTGCCGCTGACCGCCGGCTACAGCGTGGCCATCGACCGCAAGGTGATCCCGCTGGGCAGCCTGCTGTGGCTGTCGACCACCCGCCCGGACGGCGCGCCGGTGGTACGCCCGGTGGCCGCGCAGGACACCGGCGGGGCCATCACCGGCGAAGTGCGCGCCGATCTGTTCTGGGGTACCGGCAGCGAGGCCGGCGCTCTGGCCGGGGACATGAAGCAGCAGGGTCAGATCTGGCTGCTGTGGCCCAAGGGCGCGGCACTGCCGGTGGTGCCGCAGGTGGAAGGCAAGTAGCTCAGGCCGAGACCACGAAGAAGCTGACGATCAGGCCGATGCCCGCGAACCACACCACCGAGCGCAGCGCGGCCCAGTCGGCCAGGTAGCAGATGATGTAGAGCAGGCGGCTGGTGATGTAGAGCACCGCCAGCACGTCCTGGGTGACCTGCTCGGCATTGCCGACGATGTCGGCGATCACCACCGCCGCGACGAACGCCGGAATCGACTCGAAACTGTTGAGCTGCGCCGCATGGGCGCGGCGCGGCAGGCCTTCGAGCTTGTCCAGAAAACCGCGCGGGTCATGGTTCTGTCGCAGGCTGAAGCGACCACTGCCGAACTTGGCGATGCTGGTGCACACGAACGGCAGCAGCAACGCGATCAATACACACCAGAAGGCGACGGTCATGGCAGGGGTCCTTGTTGTTGGGGTCAGAGTTTCATGATCAGCATGCCGATCAGTACCAGTGCACAAGCTAAGAGCCTCGGCCCGCCGAAAGGTTCTTTGAGGTAGCGCATGCCCATCAGCACCACCAGGATCACGCTCACCTCGCGCAGCGCCGCAGCCTCGGCCACCGAGCCCAGTTGCATGGCCCACAGTACCAGCGCGTAGCTGGACAGCACGCACAACCCCACGGCCAGGCCCAGCTTCCACTGGCTGCGCCAGAACTGCGCAAACGGCGCGCGCCGGGCCACCGTCGCCAGCAACGGGAACGGCCAGGCGCTGATCAGCGTCAGCCACACCAGGTAGTCCAGCGGCTGCGACCACAGCCGGATCGCGCTGCCGTCGAGCCAGGTGTAGCAGCCGATGCACAGGCCGATCAGCGCCACCACCGGCAGCATTGACCAGGGCAGACGCTCGCCGCCACCGCCCTGCCACAGCAGGCAGGCCATGCCGCACGGGATCAGCAGAATGCCGAAGATCTGCTGGGTGCTCAGCGTCTCGCCGGCAAAGGTCAGGGTCAGCGCCAGCACCACCAGCGGCGACAACCCGCGCATCAGGGGGTAGACCAGGCCCAGGTCGCCGACCCGGTAGGCCTTGATCAGCAGGTAGCGGTACAACAGCTCGAACGCCGCCGAGGCCAGCATCCACGGCCAGATCTCGGGCGGCGGTACCTGCACGAACGCCACCATCGCCAGGGCGAACAGCAGCGCCACCACGTCCATGCTGGCAATCACCAGCAGACGCTCGCCGCTGAACTTGATCAGGGTGTTCCAGGTGGCATGCAGCAGGGCGGCGATCAGCACCAGCGAAGTGGCGAGCACGGTTGAGTTCCTGGGTAGTGCACGGCTGCGCAGTTTCAACCAGGCGCAACAAAACAGCCAGCCTGCGGTCAACGTTGATCGAAAAAGTGTGTCCTGAACCTCGCGCCGGCGCATCCAAGCCCTGCCCGAGCCATTCGGGCACTGACTTGGAAGCCATTACAGGACCTAGGATGCTTGAGCTAGTTGCCGCGTTTATTTGCCTCACCACCCTCCTCACCTATGTGAACTACCGCTTTATCGGCCTGCCGCCGACCATTGGCGTGATGGTCACTGCACTGCTGTTTTCCCTGATCCTCCAGGGCCTGAGCGTCATCGGCTACCCGGGCCTGGAAGAACGGGTGCAGGGCCTGATGAGCCAGATCGACTTCAACGACCTGCTGATGCACTGGATGCTGGCGTTCCTGCTGTTCGCCGGGGCGCTGCACGTGAACCTGGCCGACCTGCGCGACTACCGCTGGCCGATCGGCCTCCTGGCCACCGTCGGTGTGCTGATCGCCACCGTGGTGATCGGCTACCTGGCACACTGGATCTTCGCCCTGTTCGGCTGGCACGTGAACCTGCTGTACTGCCTGCTGTTCGGCGCACTGATCTCGCCCACCGACCCGATCGCGGTGCTCGGCGCCCTGCGTACCGCCAATGCGTCCAAGCCGCTGAAGACCACCATCGTCGGCGAGTCGCTGTTCAACGACGGCACCGCGGTCGTGGTGTTCACCGTGCTGCTGGGCATCGCACAACTGGGCGAGACCCCGAGTGTGAGCGACACCGCGATCCTGTTCGCCCGCGAGGCCATCGGCGGCGCGCTGTTCGGCGCGGTGATCGGCTACGTCACCTACCGCATGATCAAGAGCATCGAGCAGTACCAGGTGGAGGTCATGCTGACCCTGGCGCTGGTGATCGGCGGCTCGGCCGCAGCCTACGAACTGCACGTCTCGGCGCCCATCGCGATGGTGGTAGCGGGCCTGATCATCGGCAACCTGGGTCGCAACCTGGCTATGAACGACATGACCCGGCGCTACATGGACGGCTTCTGGGAACTGATCGACGACATGCTCAACGCGCTGCTGTTCGCGCTGATCGGCCTGGAGCTGTTGCTGCTGCCGTTCTCGTGGATGCACCTGGCTGCGGCCGGGGTGCTGGCAGTGGCGATCCTGCTGTCGCGCCTGCTGACCGTGGCGCCGGCGATCGTCATGCTGCGCCGCTGGAGAACGGTGCCGCGCGGCACCATCCGCGTGCTCACCTGGGGCGGCCTGCGCGGCGGTGTGTCCGTGGCCCTGGCGCTGTCGCTGCCATCGGGTCCCGAACGTGACCTGCTGCTGAGCATCACCTACATCGTGGTGCTGTCGTCGATCCTGCTGCAGGGCCTGAGCATCGGTCGCGTGGTGCGCGGGGTTACCGAGCAGCCTTGACCGGCGAGGGGCTGCCCAGCAGCCCCAGCAGATGCCGCATCGCCACTGGCCGGCGCGGCGTCGAGCCGTGCAGCACCACCAGTGCCCGAGCGTGGCGCGGGTCATCGCCCAGCGGCCAGGCACAGATGCCCTCATGGGGCATGCCGGCCCATTGCGGCACCAACGATACCCCCATGCCCTGGGCCACCAGCATCACGATGGTTTCCAGCGCATCCAGCTCGCACAGCAACTGCGGCGTGATCAGCTGCTCATCCAGGTAGTGCTGGGCGATCTGCCCGCCCCACGACTGTGCGTCATAGCGAATGAACGGGTGCTCGCGCAGCAACGTATCGGGGGTCAGCGCGGCCTGTGCAGCCGGCGCGATCAGAATCAGCGGCTCGACCTTGAGCACCTGCAGCGCCAGTGCCTTGGGCAGCGTGAAGGGCGGGCGCACCAGAATCGCGGCATCCAGTTCGCCGCCGAGCACCTTCTCGTACAGGCTGCGCGAATCACCCGGGGTGATCTGCAGCTTGAGCCCCGGCGCCGATCGCGCCAGACGCTCGATAAGCCCCGGCAATACCCCGGTCAACGCCGTCGACACCGCGCCCACCCTGACGTCCCCCGTCAATCCGTCCTGGCTCAGGTCGTGCTGCAGTTCACGCGCCTGCTCGATGATCGCCTGGATTCTGGGCAACAGCAGCAGGCACTGGTCCGAGGGGCGGATGGCATGCGCAGTACGCAGCAGCAAGGTGCAGCCCAGTGTGCGTTCCAGCGCCTGCACGCGCTGGCTGATCGCCGCTGCCGTGCGGTTCTCGCGACGCGCGGCCGCGGCAATCGAGCCGGTTTCCACCACTGCTACCAGGCTTTTCAGAAAGCGCACATCCATAAGTTTTTCTTTCGCTCAGAGCAAGGCAAAGCCGTTTTACCCCGTCACACGGCCTACTTACCCTCAACGCTCAACCACACGGGGGATACGCCATGAACAGACCCTTTCACGCTGCATACCACGTTTGCGACCTGGAACAGGCGCGTATTTTTTATCGAGATGTTCTGGGCTGCACCGAAGGGCGCAGCACCGCGACCTGGGTCGACTTCGACTTCTTCGGCAACCAGCTCTCGTTGCACCTGGGCACGCCGTTCGCCACCACCCGTACCGGGCAGGTTGGCGAGCACAAGGTACTGATGCCGCATATCGGCGTGGTACTGCCACTGGACGAGTGGATGACGCTGGCCGTGCGCCTCACCCGGCGTGGCCTGGCATTCGAGATCCCGCCGGTGGTGCGCTTTGTGGGCGAGCCGGGCGAACAACGCACGATGTTCTTCCTCGACCCCAGCGGCAATCCGATCGAGGTCAAGGGCTTCAAGGATTTCGCCGGCCTGTTCGCGCAGTAACGCACCCTTCGCATTCCCCACAACCACAACAACAAGGGGCACCCCATGGGCATTCGCACACCTTCCAGCCTGGTCACGCGCATCATGATCGGCCTGGTCGCCGGCGTGATCGTCGGCATCCTTCTCAACCAGTTCCCCGAGCACAAGGCCTGGTTCATCGACAACCTGCTGCAGCCGGCCGGCGACCTGTTCATCAAGCTGATGAAGATGATCGTGGTACCGCTGGTGTTCGCCTGCATGACCGTCGGCATCGCCGGCGCCGGCAGCACGCGCGCCCTGGGCCGGGTCGGGATGAAGACGTTCGTGTACTTCTTCACCATCACCAGCATCGCGATCCTGTTCGGGCTGGTGGTCGGCAACGTGTTCCAGCCCGGCGCCGGCGCGGACTTCAGCAGCACGCTGCAGGCACCGGTCACCACGCTGGCATCCAGCACCGAAACGCAGAACCTGGGGCGCACCCTGGTGGCCATCGTGCCGGACAACATCGTGCTGGCCATGGCCGAGGGCAAGCTGCTGTCGGTGCTGTTCTTCGCCATCCTGTTCGGCTGCGCCCTGTCGATGCTGCCCCAGCAGCAGAAGGCACCGTTGATCAGCGTGATGCAGGGCGTATCGGACACCATGTTCAAGGTCACCCACCTGGTGATGCACTACTCACCCATCGGCATCTTCGGGCTGATCGGCGTCACCGTTGCCAGCTTCGGCCTGAGCGCACTGCTGCCACTGGCCAAGCTGATCGGCATTACCTACGTGGCGGTGCTGCTGTTTGCGCTGTGCGTGCTGGGGGCGGTGGCCAGGCTGGCGGGGGTGCGGTTCTTCCACCTGTTGCGCGAGATACGCAGCGAGTTGCTGCTGGCCTACAGCAGCGCCGCCTCGGCCACGGTGATGCCGCAACTGATCGAGAAGATGGAGCGCTACGGCGCGCCACGCCCGATCACCAGCATGGTCATTCCGTTGGGGTATTCATTCAACCTCGATGGCGCGTCGCTGTTCGCAGCGCTTGGCACGCTGTTCATCGCCCAGGCCTATGGCATCGACCTGGACCTGGCTGACCAGGCGATGCTGGTGCTGATCATGGTGCTGACCTCCAAGGGTGCGGCGGGGGTGCCGGGCTTCATGTTCATCATCCTCACCGCCACGCTGACCGCGGCAGGGCTGCCGGTCGAGGGCGTGGCGATCATCGCCGGGGTGTATCGGCTGATGGACATGCCGGTCACTGCACTCAACGTGCTGGGTAACGCGCTGGCGCCACTGGTGATCGCACGCTGGGAGGGCCAGCTCAAGGCACCTGGCCAAACCGCCCCCGCCAGCCCCGCTGCCCCTGACTTGAAGCTTGAAGCTTGAAGCTTGAAGCTTGAAGCTTGAACTGTGCAGCTACCGCCGTCATTCCACCGAGGTATCGAACTGATCCTTGATGAACTTGATCTCGGTACGCCCATGGGGTGCCGGCAAGCCGTCCTCACCCAGGTTGACGAAGACCATCTTGTCGACGGTGAGGATGCTCTTGCGGGTGATCTTGTTGCGCACTTCGCATTTGAGGGTGATGGAGGTGCGGCCGAATTCCGTGGCGGTGATGCCCAGCTCGATGATGTCGCCCTGGCGCGAGGCGCTGACGAAGTTGATCTCCGAGATGTACTTGGTCACCACACGCTGGTTGCCCAGTTGCACGATCGCGTAGATCGCCGCCTCTTCGTCGATCCAGCGCAGCAGGCTGCCACCGAACAGGGTGCCGTTGGGGTTGAGGTCTTCGGGTTTTACCCATTTGCGGGTGTGAAAGTTCATGCGTACTCCTGACCGTCTTGCCAATCGATGCCGACAATGATGGCAGAGCCTGCCGGCGGCCTCCATTGAACATCGACTATCGTCTCGATTAATTGACAGAAAGCCTTGGGCCGATGCGCGGGCGCAGCTATAATCGCCAACGCTTCACAGACGGTCATCACCACTCGATGCCGTTCCCGCCACCTGTCCGAGGGGCGCTGCAGCAGGTTCTCCTGTCAGGCTCGGATGGGGCGTTGCCTGCACGGGGTTCCCCGCACGGGCACTAAACGCACAACGGCGCCCATTCGCACACTACGAATGGAGGCTCTTGATGAGCGCTGTAAACACGCCTGCAGATTTTACCGACTACAAAGTCGCCGACATGTCCCTGGCTGCCTGGGGCCGCCGCGAAACCATCATCGCCGAGTCCGAAATGCCGGCCCTGATGGGTCTGCGCCGCAAGTACGCCGCTGAACAGCCGCTCAAGGGTGCAAAAATCCTCGGCTGCATCCACATGACCATCCAGACCGCCGTGCTGATCGAGACCCTGGTCGCGCTGGGCGCCGAAGTTCGCTGGTCGTCGTGCAACATCTTCTCCACCCAGGATCAGGCCGCTGCCTCCATTGCCGCCGCCGGCATCCCGGTATTCGCCTGGAAGGGCGAGACCGAGCAGGAATACGAGTGGTGCCTGGAGCAGACCATCCTCAAGGATGGCGCGCCATGGGATGCCAACATGATCCTCGACGACGGCGGCGACCTCACCGAGCTGCTGCACAAGAAGTACCCGCAGGTACTGGACCGCGTTCACGGCGTGACCGAAGAGACCACCACCGGTGTGCACCGTCTGCTCGACATGCTGGCCAAGGGCGAGCTGAAGATCCCGGCGATCAACGTCAACGACTCGGTCACCAAGAGCAAGAACGACAACAAGTACGGCTGCCGTCACAGCCTCAACGACGCCATCAAGCGCGGTACCGACCACCTGCTGTCGGGCAAGCAGGCGCTGGTGATCGGCTACGGTGACGTGGGCAAGGGTTCGGCCCAGTCGCTGCGTCAGGAAGGCATGATCGTCAAGGTCTCGGAAGTCGACCCGATCTGCGCCATGCAAGCCTGCATGGACGGCTTCGAGCTGGTTTCGCCGTTCATCGACGGTATCAACAACGGCACCGAAGCCAGCGTCGACAAGGCCCTGCTGGGCAAGATCGACCTGATCGTGACCACCACCGGTAACGTCAACGTGTGCGATGCCAACATGCTCAAGGCCCTGAAAAAGCGCGCCGTGGTATGCAACATCGGTCACTTCGACAACGAAATCGACACCGCCTTCATGCGCAAGAACTGGGCATGGGAAGAGGTCAAGCCACAGGTTCACAAGATCCACCGTACCGGCCCTGGCGATTTCGACGCGCAGAACGACGACTACCTGATCCTGCTGGCCGAAGGCCGCCTGGTGAACCTGGGCAACGCCACTGGCCACCCGAGCCGCATCATGGACGGTTCGTTCGCCAACCAGGTACTGGCACAGATCTTCCTGTTCGGCCAGAAGTACGCCGACCTGTCGCCGGCCCAGAAAGCCGAGCGCCTGACCGTTGAAGTACTGCCGAAAAAACTCGACGAAGAAGTGGCCCTGGAAATGGTCCGCGGTTTCGGCGGCGTGGTAACCCAACTGACCAAACAGCAGGCCGACTACATCGGCGTGACTGTTGAAGGCCCGTTCAAACCAGACGCCTACCGCTACTGATGGGCCAAAGCCGGTGACGCTGCCACAGCGTCACCGGCTTTTTTCTGTGGCCAGCCTCACGGCTGGCCAGCACGATCGGTTTACCAGGATTTCGCCATGTCTCAGGAACGCCGTTACAGCTTCGAGTTCTTCCCGACCAAGACCGACGCTGGACATGAAAAACTGCTCGCCACGGCTCGCACCCTGGCCAGCTACAACCCGGACTTCTTCTCCTGCACCTATGGTGCCGGTGGCTCGACCCGCGACCGCACGCTCAACACCGTGCTGCAGCTGGAAAGCGAAGTGAAGGTACCGGCCGCGCCGCACCTGTCGTGCGTGGGCGACAGCAAGGACGACCTGCGCAGCCTGCTGGCCCAGTACAAGGCCGCCGGCATCAAGCGTATCGTGGCCCTGCGCGGCGACCTGCCGTCGGGCATGGGCATGGCCAGTGGCGAGCTGCGCTACGCCAACGAGCTGGTCGAATTCATTCGCCAGGAAAGCGGTGATCACTTTCACATCGAAGTGGCCGCCTACCCGGAAATGCACCCCCAGGCCCGTCACTTCGAAGACGACCTGATCAATTTCGTGCGCAAGGCCAAGGCCGGCGCCGACAGCGCCATCACCCAGTACTTCTTCAACGCCGACTGCTACTTCCACTTCGTCGAGCGCGTGCAGAAGCAGGGCGTGGACATCCCGGTGGTACCCGGCATCATGCCGATCACCAACTACAGCAAGCTGGCGCGCTTCTCCGATGCGTGCGGCGCCGAGATCCCGCGCTGGGTCCGCAAGCAGCTGGAAGCCTATGGCGACGATGTGCAAAGCATCCAGGCCTTCGGCGAACAGGTCATCACCGAAATGTGCGAAAAACTGCTGCAAGGCGGCGCACCGGGGCTGCACTTCTATACCCTGAACCAGGCCGAACCCAGCCTGGCAGTGTGGAACAACCTCAAGCTGCCACGCTGATTACTGTCAAACACGGTAATAAATAGTTGCGAAAATGGTAAGGGCTTTAGCGTACGCTAAAGCCCTTTCCATTTTCCCTTACAGATACGGATCTTCGCGTTTCTATGCCCCCCGCTTCCCCTTCCGCACGTCCCCAACTGATCTATCTTGTCTTCGGTGCCCAGACTTACCATCAGGAAGCGCAGTTCAGCATCTCCAGCGCCTTGGCCAACCTGCACAAGACGCCGGGGGAACACCTCGATATCCAGGTGTTCAGCGACGACCCGCACCCCTATCGCCACTTGCCGGTAACGGTGCATGCACTCGATGCCGACACCCGCAAGGCATGGAGCGAGCCGCACGGTTATCACTTTCGCACCAAGCACGTGCTGCTGCGCCAGGTGCTGCAGGACCACGAACACGCCCTGCTGATCGACACCGACACGTTTTTCCATCAGTCACCCATCGAGCTGTTCCGGCGCATGCAGCCCGGCACGCTGCTGTGCAATGCGGTCGGCGGCAAATACGGCGTAAATCAGCAATGCGCACTGTACCAAAACCTTGCAGGCCCACTGCAGGCACGCGGCCTGGCCAAAGACGGCATGCCATTGCTCAATTCGGGCGTCATCGGCCTGTACCGGCAGGACGCGGGCCTGCTCGACCAGTCCATCGCCTTGATGGACGAGTTCTATCCGCTGGCCCCGCGCGCCTATACCCTCGAAGAGTTCTGCCTGGCGGTCGCCGCCCATGACACCTTGAACGTGCAGGAATGCCCCGATCTGATCCACCACTACTGGAGCCGCAAGCAACTGTTCCGAGCCAAGATCCAGGCCTGGCTGAACAAGCACGGTAGCGACCCGCTCTCGACACAGGCCATGGCCGATATCGCCCAGGTCAACACACAGCTGCCACGCCCGCCGCTGCTGCAACGCCTGCACTGCAAGCTGCTGGGGCTGTTGCTGCCGGCAAGGCAACGTCAGTTCATGCGTGAACTGGCCTACGGCTGTCATCCCTATGCCAACGAATTCGATCGCGCCTGCGCCCAGGCCTGGTGGGAAAAAGCCCTGGAGAACGTCGAGAGGCGCCAGGGCAAGCCCGCCTGCGCCAACCAGCTCGGGCAGTGGTTCAGGCATCCAGGCATGCGCCTGGCCCTGGGTCGTCAGCTGCCGATCGTGAAAGCTCACCTGGAGCAGCGCCGCGAAGGCTGAAGCCTGGGCGCGCTGGCCATTCTCGAGCAGCCATCGTACTCTCCAGCCATGCCCGATCTTTACCGACTGTTCGCCGCCCTGTTTCTCGCCTGCCTGAGTACCCTGGCTCATGGCGAGAGGCTGCGCATCGTCACCGACCCCTGGCCGCCCTATGTGTACCAGGAAAACGGAGAGGCCAAGGGCATCGACTACGAGGTCACCGCCGAGGTGTTCAAGCGCCTGGGCATCGAGGTGCAATGGCAGTTCCTGCCATGGAAGCGCTGCCTGGCGATGGTCGAACAGGGGCTGGCCGACGGCGTGCTCGACATCTTCAAGACCGAGCAGCGCGACGCCCAGCTGTTCTACCCCAGCGAACCGCTGTCGCACGTGGAGTTCGTGCTGTTCCAGGCCAACGCCCGGCCCCACGCCATCAGGCACCTGGAAGACCTCAAGGGGCTGACCGTGGGCACCGCGCCCGGCTATACCTACGGCCCGGCGTTTGCCGATTCACCCGACTTCAAGCGCGAGCCGGCACCTACCCTGGAAGCCAACCTGGGCAAGCTGCAACTGGGGCGCATCGACCTGCTGGTCACCGATCGCCGGGTTGGCCGGCATGTGATCAAGAGCCTGGGCCTAGAGCAACAGGTCAGCGAACTGGGGCTGGTGATCGACCGCCAGCCCCAGTTCCTGGCAGTACGCCGCAATGCCGGCATGGACCTGCTGGCGCAACGCTTCGCCGCCGAGCTGCGCCGCTTCAAGCAGGAGCCGGCCTATGCCGAGCTGAACGCACGCTACGCAGGCGCCGAGGTGAATATTCCGCAAACCGTTGAGCAGCAGGAACGCAGCACGCACTGATTGCTCTGTTATACTCCGCCAACCCCGCCAGGCTTACGCCCGGACGCTCGGCCTTGCAAAAGGCATCCCGATCGGCAGGACAGCGCGCCCAGAGCCCGCCCGCCGCCCCCCGGATGCGCATTGAAGGCCCAGCAGGACCGGACGCGATAGCATCACCTGATGCCCGTCGCGCCAGGCACGAACTTCCCATAGGGCTTAGCCCCCACTAGAACAGGATTACTCATGTCCTTTGCTTCCCTCGGTCTCTCCGAGGCTCTAGTCCGCGCTATCGAGGCAGCGGGCTATACCCAGCCTACGCCGGTGCAACAGCGGGCCATTCCCGCCGTGTTGCAAGGTCGCGACCTGATGGTCGCGGCGCAGACAGGTACTGGTAAAACCGGTGGCTTTGCACTGCCGATTCTCGAACGCCTGTTTCCAGGTGGCCACCCCGACAAGTCCCAGCGCCATGGCCCACGCCAGCCGCGGGTACTGGTGCTGACCCCCACCCGCGAACTCGCCGCCCAGGTCCACGACAGCTTCAAGATCTACGCCCGCGACCTCAAGTTCGTCAGCGCCTGCATCTTCGGCGGTGTCGGCATGAACCCGCAGGTGCAGGCCATGTCCCGCGGCGTCGACGTGCTGGTGGCCTGCCCCGGCCGTCTGCTGGACCTCGCCGGCCAGGGCAGCGTCGACCTGAGCCACGTTGAGATCCTGGTGCTCGACGAAGCCGACCGCATGCTCGACATGGGCTTCATCCATGACGTGAAGAAGGTCCTCGCACGCTTGCCTGCCAAGCGCCAGAACCTGCTGTTCTCGGCGACCTTCTCCAAAGACATCACCAACCTGGCCGACAAGCTGCTGCACAACCCCGAGCGTATCGAGGTCACGCCGCCCAACACCACGGTCGAGCGTATCGAGCAGCGTGTGTACCGTCTGCTCGCCAGCCACAAGCGTGCCCTGCTGGCCCACCTGATCACCCAGGGTGCCTGGGAGCAGGTGCTGGTCTTCACACGTACCAAGCACGGCGCCAACCGCCTGGCCGAGTACCTCGAGAAGCACGGCCTGACTGCCGCGGCGATTCACGGCAACAAGAGCCAGAACGCGCGCACCAAGGCCCTGGCCGACTTCAAGGCCGGCACCGTGCGCATCATGGTCGCCACCGACATCGCCGCCCGCGGCCTGGACATCGACCAGTTGCCCCACGTGGTCAACTTCGAGCTGCCCAACGTCGAGGAAGACTACGTGCACCGTATCGGCCGTACCGGCCGTGCGGGCCGTTCCGGCGAGGCCATCTCGCTGGTGGCGCCGGACGAAGAGAAGCTGCTCAAGAGCATCGAGCGCGTCACCCGCCAGAAAATCCAGGACGGCGACCTGATGGGCTTCGATGCCTCGACGGTCGAAGCCGAAAAACCCGAAGCCCGTGAACGTCCGCAGATGAACCCGCGCGGTGGCCGTGGCCAGCGTGCCGACGGCAGCAATGCCGGCGGGCGCAAGGACAAGGGCAAGGACAAAGGCCAGGAAAAGGATAAGCCCGCAGGCGACAGAGCCACTGAGAAGGCCGCCGGCGGGCGCCAAGAGCGCAAGCCCCGTGACAACAGCAAAACCCGCCAGGCACCCTCGGGTCAGGCAGCAGTAGTTCCGAAAATCCCGGCCGACCGTGACCCTGAAGCCTTCCTGGACGACGAAGTGGACAACTTCGGCAACCGTGCCGACTACGTCAGCCCGTACCAGAACAAGGGCGGCCAGGGCCGCAACCGTCGCCCGGGCGCACCGGCAGCCGCCGGTACCGGCACCGGAGCACCCCGCGGTGGCCAGCCACGCAGCAACACCGGTGGTGGTGCACGTAGCGGTGGCGCCGGCAGCAATGGCGAGAAGCGCGGTGGTGCACGAAGCGGTGGCGGTGGTCGCGATGGCCAGGCGCGTCGCGACGGCAGCAACAACCGCAACCGCCGCCCGGCCCGTGACGATCAGTCGTCGCAGGAACCGGCAGTGCGCAACCCGCGTGACGGCCAGTCGCAGCCCAAGATCGTGCACAAGGAATCCAAGATCGACCGGTTCCCGACCGCCGAACAGCTCGAGCAACTGCCAAGCCGCCCACGTGGCGAGAAGCCTGCGCTGCTGACGCGCAACCGCTGATCCCGCCACTGCGCACACAAAAACGCCGCCCCTAGGGGCGGCGTTCTTGTTTACAGGCCAGGCAATTACTTCTGCTTGACGCCTTCCAGCGAGATGTCCAGCTGGGCGGTCTGTGCCACGTCGCCAGGCAGCTTGATGCCGAAGTCTTTCAGGTCCAGTGTGGTGGTAGCGTTGAAACCGGCGCGCTCGCCGCCCCATGGGTCCTTGCCTTCACCGTTGAAGGTGGCCTTGAAGGTCACTGGCTTGGTCACGCCGTGGAAGGTCAGGTCGCCGGTCACGTCGGCAGTCTTGTCGCCAGTGGGCTTGACGGCGGTGGAGACGAACTTGGCGTCGGCGAATTTCGAAACGTCCAGGAAGTCCTTGCTGGCGATGTGCTTGTCACGCTCGGCGTGGTTGGACCACAGGCTGGCGGTCTTCACGTCTACCGAGATCTTGCTGTCCTGCGGCTTGGCGGAATCCCAGCTGAAGGTACCGTCCCAGTCCTTGAAGGTGCCGTGGATGAAGCTGTAGCCCAGGTGGCTGACTTTCCAGTCGATGAAGGCGTGCTGGCCTTCCTTGTCGATCTTGTAGTCGGCAGCCATGGCCTGGCCAGCGGTGAACAGAGCGGTACCGAGCGCCAGAGCGGCAAAAGTCTTTTTCAACATTACTTCTATTCCTTTGGAGTTGAGGTTGAACATCAAGCTTTGCGGCCCAGCATGCGGGTGAGGGTCGCGTCACGGTCGATAAAGTGGTGCTTGAGGGCGGCCAGGCCATGCAGGCCGGCGAAGATCACCAACCCCCAGGCCAGGTAGAAGTGGATTTCCCCGGCGACATCCGCCTGGTTGGGCAGGTCGCTGACCAGTGCCGGCACCTCGAACAGGCCGAACACCGGGATGCCCACGCCGTCTGCGGTGGAGATCAGGTAGCCGGTGATCATCACCCCGAACAGGCCCACGTACAGCAGGCCGTGGCCGGCCTTGGCGGCGAAGCGGGTAAGCGGGCCGTGGTTGGCCGGGGCCGGTGGTGGCGGGCTGATGAAGCGCCACAGCACGCGACCGAGCATGATCGCCAGCAGGGTCAGGCCGATACTCTTGTGCAGGTCGGGTGCCGTTTTGCGCCACGCACTGTAGTAGTCCAGGCCGACCATCCAAAGCCCCAGGCCGAACAGGCCGAAGACCGCCAGGGCCACGCCCCAGTGCAGGACGATACTGACCACGCCATAGCGAGAAGGAGAATTGCGCAGTTGCATTGCCGTGTTTCCCTGTAAGAACTGTGCCCAAGACTAACCGGTTATCTATCGAATTAAAGCGGAAAATTTCGCTTTGAACGATCGAGAAACATGATCTTTAGTGTGAGACGAACAGGTTAAGGAAACATTAACTCGGCAGGAAGGAATTCTGGTGCTGCTGGACGCGCATCGCGGGTCAAGCCCGCTCGCACAGGGTCTTCGGCGATCCTGTGGGAGCGGGCTTGACCCGCGATGCGGTCACTGCATTACTGCGTCTTGGCTTGGGTAGCCGCCGCCGGCTTCTTCGCCACCGGCTTGGCCGCAGGCTTTTTGACCGGCTGGGCCTTGGCCGCAGGCTTCTTGGCTGGCGCGGCTTTCGCCGGGGCCTTCTTGGCAGCAGGCGCCGCCTTTGCCGGCGCCTGCCTGGCTACTGGCGCAGCCGCAGCGGGCGTTGGCGCCGGCGCAGGTGCAGCGGCTGGGGCTGGGGCTGGCGCAGGAGCTGGCGCCGCATCAACCGGCTTGGCCGGCGCTTTGTCTACCGGCTTGTCACCGCCACCGAACAACCGCGAGAAGAAGCCAGGCTTGCTGTCCTTGGCCGCCACCGCTGCCGCTGCGGCCCCGGCCGCCACCGGCGCCAGCTTGGCCGGGTCGAACGACTTGCCATTGGACATGTCCACCACCTGGCCCGCCGCGCGCTGGCCGCTGCGCAGAGCGCCTTCCAGGGTGCCGGGGTACAGCGCATCGGTGTGTTCGCCGGCAAACGCCACGCGCTGCACCGGACGCTCCCACAGGCGCCAGAACTTGCTGATCTGCCCCGGCCCGTAGGCGAGGTACGCACCGCCCGTGCCGGCATCGGTGCTGTAGCGACGCACTTCATAACCGGTGAACGCGCCACGCGCCTGCGGGTAGAACGCATGCAGGCGAATCAGCACCTGGTCGACCATCTGCTTGTCGCCGAACGCCTGCAGCAGGCGCGCGTTGTCACCGGACAGGTTGATCACCACGTTGGCGCCACCCTTGAGCGCCGGTTCGATCCACAGCATGCCCAGGCCGGTGTTGCTGTAGATTTCGCCCGACATGCGCGCACGGCTTTCCCAGACCGGGGTCTTGAACTTGAGCAGCAGCTGGTCGCGCCAGCCGTAGTTGGTGCCCTTGAGCGCCGCCAGGTGCTGGTTGTCCAGGCCCGGGGTCATCTGGATCTTGGCCAGGGCGCGCAACGGTACCGCCAGCACCACGTAGTCGGCGCTGTAGCCCACCGCGCCGACCTTGACCGTGACGCCGTCCTTGTCCTGGATGATCGCGCTGACCGGTGCGCTGGTCTTGATGGTCTTCAGTTGCTTGACGAAAGCCTGCGCCAGCACCGGGCTGCCGCCGGGCAGACGGGCGGCGCGCAGGTCGCGATCGCTCACATCGCGGTACACGCGGGTCTGCTGCGCGAAATACAGCAACGACAGGCGCGAAGGCTCGTCATAGCGGGTACGGATCTGCTGGTTGACCAACTGGCGCGCGGTCGGTGGCAGTTGCAGCTTGTCCAGCCAGCCGGAAACGTTGAGCTGGTCGAGGGCGAACAGGGTGCTGTTGGCCGCCGGGTTTTCAGGGTCGCTGATCGAGCGCGCCAGGTCGTCGAGGGTCTTCTCGTAGCGCTTGAGTGCCTCGGCGGTGGCCGGCTGCTTGGTGGCCAGGTCTGCGGCGCTGAAGTACTCGCCATCGATCAGGTAGCTCGGTACACGCACGAACTCCGGCGCCGGCAGGGTGGCCAGCTTGAAGGTGTCGAGGTAGCGGTTGAGGGTCGGCTGGGCCTTGCTGTTGCCGATCCACTCGCTGGTGGCCAGGCCCGAACGCCCGCCCATGCCCGGCTTGGCTTCCAGCAGGGTCACCTGCCAGCCCTTGTTTTGCAGTTCGTAGGCGGCGGTGAGGCCTGCCAGGCCGCCACCGACCACGATGGCCGTCGGCTGCTTGGCAGCCGCGAGGGCGCCCGCGCTGAACAGCCCTATCATTACCAGCGCGCAGGCGCGCAGCCAACCAGCAGACATTCGGCGAACTCCGGATCAAAGGCGGAAAATGCGGGGTGAACCCCCCGGGAAAAACGTCGGTGAAGGATACGTCAGGCCGCCCGGGCCTGCCACTAATGCCCGCACCGTTTGCGCCTTATGGGTTGTCCTGCCCCGTCGCTTTGCATAGGCTTGCGCGGTTACCCGAACCCGCGTCGCCAGGAGAGAGCCCATGGGCCTGAATCAACAGTGGATGGAACGTGACCTCAAGGTCCTGTGGCATCCCTGCACCCAGATGAAAGACCACGAGCACCTGCCGCTGATCCCGATCAAGCGTGGCGAAGGCGTATGGCTCGAAGACTTCGAAGGCAAGCGCTACCTCGACGCGGTGAGTTCCTGGTGGGTCAACGTGTTCGGCCACGCCAACCCGAAGATCAACCAGCGCATCAAGGACCAGGTCGACCAGCTCGAACACGTGATCCTCGCAGGCTTCAGCCACCAGCCGGTGATCGAGCTGTCCGAGCGCCTGGTCAAGCTCACCCCCGAGGGCCTGAACCGCTGCTTCTACGCCGACAATGGCTCATCGTGCATCGAAGTGGCGCTGAAGATGAGCTTCCATTACTGGCTCAACAAGGGCCAGCCGGACAAGAAGCGCTTCGTCACCCTCAGCAACAGCTACCACGGCGAGACCATCGCGGCGATGTCGGTGGGCGACGTGCCGCTGTTCACCGAGACCTACAAGGCGCTGCTGCTCGACACCCTCAAGGTGCCCAGCCCCGACTGCTACCTGCGCCCCGAGGGCGTGAGCTGGGAAGACCATTCGCGCACGATGTTCGCCGCCATGGAACAGACCCTGGCCGAGCACCATCAGAGCATCGCCGCAGTGATCGTCGAACCGCTGATCCAGGGCGCCGGCGGCATGCGCATGTACCACCCGGTGTACCTCAGGCTGCTGCGCGAGGCGTGCGACCGCTACGGCGTGCACCTGATCCACGACGAGATCGCCGTAGGCTTCGGGCGCACCGGCACGATGTTCGCCTGCGAGCAGGCCGGCATCCGCCCCGACTTCCTGTGCCTGTCCAAGGCCCTCACCGGCGGCTACCTGCCGCTGGCCGCGTGCCTGACCACCGACGAGGTGTACAGCGCGTTCTACGACGATTACCCGACCCTGCGCGCGTTCCTGCACTCGCACAGCTACACCGGCAACCCGCTGGCCTGTGCCGCGGCGCTGGCGACCCTGGACATCTTCGAGCAGGACAACGTGATCGAGGCCAACAAGGCCCTGGCCACACGCATGGCCACGGCCACCGCGCACCTGGTCGACCACCCGCATGTGGCCGAAGTGCGCCAGACCGGCATGGCCCTGGCCATCGAGATGGTGCAGGACAAGGCCAGCAAGACCGCCTACCCGTGGCAGGAGCGGCGCGGCCTGAAGGTGTTCGAGCATGCCCTGACCCGTGGTGCGCTGCTGCGCCCGCTGGGCAGCGTGGTGTACTTCCTGCCGCCGTACGTGATCACCCCCGAACAGATCGACTTCCTGGCCGAGGTGGCCAGCGAGGGCATCGATATCGCCACGCGCAGCAGCGTGAGCGTGGCGGTGCCGGCCGATTTCCATCCTGATTTCCGCGATCCGGGCTAAACAGCATCGCGGGTCCCAGCTCCAACAGGGATCACCTGTAACCCTGCAGGAGCAGGCTTTACCCGCGATGGCGCCCGAACTGCCTCCATCTTATTCAGAGCAGAACCATGAGACTGTCCCGCTTCTTCATCGACGCCCCCCTGAGCCTGGGCGAGCACGACCTGCCCGAGGCCCAGGCCCACTACATCGGCCGCGTGCTGCGCATGGCGCCGGGCGATGCGGTGCAACTGTTCGACGGCAGCGGCCAGGAATACCTGGGCGAACTGCTCGAGGTCGGCAAGAAGAGCGTGCGCGTCACGCTCGCCCAGGCCCTCCCCGGCCAGGCCGAATCCCCCCTGCACGTGCACCTGGGCCAGGGCCTGTCCCGTGGCGAGCGCATGGACTGGGCGATCCAGAAGGCCACCGAACTGGGTGCCAGCGTGATCACCCCGATCGTCAGCGAACGCTGCGAGGTGCGTCTGAAGGATGAACGTGCCGACAAGCGCCTGGCCCACTGGCGCCAGGTGGCGATCAGTGCCTGCGAACAATGCGGGCGCTCGACAGTGCCGACGATCCATTCACCGGTGCTGTTGGCAGACTGGCTCAAGGCGCGAGACGAGGCGCTGAAACTGGTGCTGCACCCGGTGGCCGAGCCCTTGACCAGCCATGCCAGGCCCGCGAGCCTGGCGTTTCTGATCGGGCCGGAGGGCGGCTTGTCGGAGGTAGAAGTGGAGCAGGCCAAGGCGGCAGGGTTCCATGCCGCGCGCCTGGGCCCGCGGGTGCTGCGTACCGAAACCGCGCCAGTGGTGGCGCTGGCAGTGGCGCAGCAGCTGTGGGGCGACTTCTAGATCGCGTCGCGGCGTTCGCCGGCAAGGCCGGCTCCTACTGCAGGAGCCGGCCTTGCCGGCGAAGGGGCCCTAAAGCACGTAGAAAAATATCGCGATAAAGTGCAGCAGGCTGCCGGCAATCACGAACAGGTGCCAGATGCCATGCCAATGGCGGAAGCGGCTGTCATAGGCAAAGAAGATGATGCCGATGGTGTACAGCGCGCCCCCCGCCGCCAGCCAGGCGAACCCCGCCGTGCCCAGGCTGGCCAGCAGCGGTTTGACCGCCACCAGCACGATCCAGCCCATCAGTGCGTAGATCACGATGGACAGCACGCGCGCCTCGGAGCGCGGCTTGATCTCCTGCAGCATGCCGATAACCGCCAGCCCCCACACCACCCCGAACAGGCTCCAGCCCCACGGACCGCGCAGGCTCACCAGGCAGAACGGGGTATAGCTGCCGGCAATCAGCAGGTAGATCGACAGGTGATCGAGCTTGCGCATGATCACCTTCGCCCGCCCGCGCACGCTGTGATAAAGGGTCGAAGTGCTGTACAGCAGCATCAGCGTGAAGCCGTAGATGGCCAGGCTGACGATCTTCCAGGGGTCGCCCTGCATCCCGGCCACCACCAGCAGCCAGATCGCGCCGATGCAGGCCAGAACCGCGCCCACCAGGTGGGTCCAGGCATTGAAACGTTCACCGTGGTACATGCATTGATGCCCTCCGTAGAATGATTCGCTCCTCTACCCTACACAAGCCCGGCATCAAGTGCATTACGCGGTTGGTACTAGGCCCCGGCCGTCTGCAACAGCTGTTCCAGCCCGGGCAGGTCCGGTACCCGCGCCACCTGCTCGCCCACCTGCACCGCCGCCAGCTCCAGCGGCGCCAGCGGCACATCGACGTAGTTGAGCTGGCTGTCGAGCTTGCACGTGCGCGGTATGCCCTGCACCAGCAGGGCGAAGAAACGCCGCGGCGTATCGCCCAGGGCATTGAGCACCACGATGCGCGCGCGCTCGCCAACCTGGGTCTGGCCACCGCAGGCCGCCTCGAAGCTCAGCAGCGGCAGGCGCTGGCTGCGCCAGTCGATCCAGCCCAGCAACCAGGCCGGCTGATGCGGCAAGGGCGTGCACGGCTGGTAGCCGATCAGCTCGGCCACCGCCACGTTGGGCAGCACCAGGCTGCGGTCGCTCAACGGCAGCAACAGCCCGGTGAGGGTGTTGCGCCGATTGTTGCGAGGGGTCTGTTCAAGCATGCGGGGTACTCCAGCGGGCGATGCTCTGCAGCAGCACCGACTCCTGGTAGGGCTTGCCCAGGTAGTCGTTGACGCCAATGGCCATGGCCCGGTCGCGGTGCTTCTGGCCGGTGCGCGAGGTGATCATGATGATCGGCAGGTCCTTCAGGTGCGGGTCCTGGCGCACCTGGGTGGCCACCTCGAAGCCGTCCATGCGTGGCATCTCGATGTCCAGCAGCAGGATGTCGGGACGGTGTTCGGCCAGTACACTCATGGCATCGACCCCATCCTTGGCCGTCAGCACGTTCATGCCATGGCGCTCCAGCAGGCGCCCGGTCACCTTGCGCACCGTGACCGAATCGTCCACCACCAGCACCAGCAACGGACGTGCGGCGGCATTGCCAGGGTGCTCCAGGCGCAGGCGTGCGGCGCCCTGGGCCACCTTGGACAACTGCAGGTGCAGCGCACGCAGTTGCGCCAGCAGGTCGAGAATCAGTACCACGCGGCCATCGCCCAGCAGGGTCGCCCCGGCCAGCCCGTGCACTGCGGCAAACTGCGGGCCAAGGCTCTTGACCACGATTTCACGGCTGGCCGCCAGGCTGTCCACCTGCACGGCGAACTGCTGGTCGTGGGCCTGCACCAACAGTACCGGCAGCGGCAGGCTCTGCCCCAGCAGGCGCGGCTGCACCTCGCCCTGCAGCAGTTCGCCGAGGTAGCGCAGTTCATAGCGGTGGCCGGCGTAGCGGTAGCACGGCGGGTCCAGCTGGTAGCAGGCCTCGAGCTCGGCCGGCGGTACACGGACCACGCCCTCGATGGTGTTCAGCGGCACCGCGTACTGTTCTTCGCCGTAGTTCACCATCAGTGCGCGATTGACCGACACGGTGAACGGCAGGCGAATCAGAAAACGCGCACCCTTGCCCGGCACCGAGTTGATCACCATCGAGCCGCCCAGTTGCTTGACCTCTTCGTGCACCACGTCCATGCCCAGGCCACGCCCGGAAATCTGGGTGATCTTCTCGGCAGTGGAGAACCCGGGCCGCAGGATGAACTGCATCACCTCGTGGTCGCTCAGTTCGGTGGCCGGGTCCAGCAGGCCGCGCTTGATCGCCTTTTGCCGCACCGCCTCCAGCGGCACGCCGGCGCCATCGTCGGTCATTTCGATGACGATATCGGCGCCTTCGTGCAGCAGGTTGAGGGCGATGGTGCCCTGCTCCGGCTTACCCGCCGCCAGGCGCGCCGCACGGTTTTCCATGCCGTGGTCGACGGCGTTGCGCAGCATGTGTTCCAGCGGCGCCACCATGCGTTCGAGCACGCTGCGGTCCAGCTCGCCCTCGGCATTGCCCACCACCAGCTCGACCTGCTTGCCCAGCTCGCTGGCAACCTGGCGCACCACCCGCTGCAGGCGCGGCACCAGGCGCTCGAACGGCACCATGCGGGTGCGCGTCAGGCCTTCCTGCAACTCGCTGTTCACCCGCGCCTGCTGTTGCAGCAGGCTGTAGGCGTCATGGGCACGCACGGCCAGGGTTTCCTTCAGGTCCAGCAGATCGGAGGCCGACTCGAACAGGGCCCTCGACAGCTGCTGCAACTGTGAATGACGGTCCATTTCCAACGGGTCGAAGTCGTCATAGCCCAGCGCCTCGCCTTCGCTCTGCTGGCGGCTGAGGATGCGCCCCTGGGTCTCGGTATCGAGCCGGCGCAGCTGGTCGCGCATGCGCTCGAGCGTGGTTTCCATCTCGCCCAGGGCCACCTGTGCATCGTTCACCTGCTGTTCGATGCGCCCGCGAATGATCGAGTTCTCGCCCGCCAGGTTGCCCAGGTCATCGAGCAGCTCGGCCGTCACCTTGACCATGTCGGCCGGGGCACGCTCCGGGCTCGGCGCCGCCACTTCCACCGGGGCAACCTCGGCGCCGGGCGTTGCGGCAGCGGTGTCGCTCAGGGCAGCACTGCTGAAATTGCGGATATAGTCGATCAGCGCCGTGGCAGCGTGCAGCGGCTGGTGCAGGCGCACCGCATCGAGCATGTGCGCCAGGCGGTCATGGCAGTTCTGCAGCAGGCTGAACAGCGCCGGGCTGGGTTGCAGCTGCCCGGCCGCCAGGTGTTCATAGAGGAATTCGAGTTCATGGGCCAGGTCGCCGATGGGCGCGATCTCGACCATGCGCGCACCGCCCTTGAGGGTGTGCAGGTCGCGCAGCAGGTTCTCCACCTCCACCCCGTTGCGCGGGTCGGCCTGCCAGCGCAGCAGCGCGGCACCGGCACTTTCGGCGATGTCGAAGCCTTCCTCGAGAAAGATCTCCAGCAGTTCCTTGTCGCCCTCGTGACGCTGGGGCTCCGCCGGCTTGCCTTGGGGCTCGGGCGCCGGTGCGGTGTGACGGAACTCGCGCAGGGCTGCCAGCTGTTCCACCACCAGCTCCGTTGCCTGTCCCTGCTGCACCTGCTCGAGCAGACGCCCGAGCAACGCATGGCTTTCACGCAGCAGGCCCGGCAACAGGTTGCCGGGCTGGTAACGGCGATCGACCAGGCCTTCGTAGAGCAACTCCAGCTCCTGGGCCAGCACCTCGACCGCCCCCACCTGCGCCAGCTGTGCGCCACCCTTGAGGGTCTGCAGGTCGCGCTGCAGCGACGACAGCGCCGAGCCGTTGTCGGGGTCGCCGGCCCAGCGCGCCAGGGCCTGGTCGGCCCCTTCGAGGATGTCGCGGGCCTCTTCCAGAAACAGCTCGACCACCTCGCTGTCGTGCGCCTGGCGTTGCAGCGCGCGGGTGGCATCGCCCAGTTCGGCGATCTGCCCGGGCTGCTCGCCCTGGCTGCGCACCAGGCCCATGGCATCCGGCGCCAGGCCTTGTTCGAGCAGCTCGCGCAATGCGTGCAGGCGTTGCGGTTGCGGGTCCACTTCCTGGCCGGCGGCAATCTGGTCGAGCATGTCGATCAGGGCTTCATGGGCCCGTTGCGCCTCGCCGAAGAAGCGCTCGCTGACCGCCAGGCTGCTCTCCTCCACCGCGCCGTACAGGTCCAGCAGCGCCTCGCACAGTTCGTCCACCTGCCACAGGTCGGCCAGGTGCGCGCTCTGCCCCAGGGTGGTCAGTTCATCCAGCAGCGCAGTCAGCTCCTGGCGCTCGCCGGGGTGCTCCTGCCAGCGTTGCAACAGGGTTTCGGCGTCCAGCAGGATGTCCATGCCCTGGGCCAGGAAGCTGGCGATCAGTTGCGGGTCGCGCTTGACCCGCAGGCCCTGGCTCGGCGCATCGCGCAGTGCCTGCAGGCGCGCAGCAACCACCTGGTCGATCTGTTCGATGAGGGTCCGGGCACCGCCGATGGGTGCCAGCGGGGTGCTGTCGAGCTGTGCCAGACCGCGGCGCAGAAGTGGTTCGGCCATCTGCAGCAGGTACAGCTCGTCAAGGTCCAGGCCCAGCTGGTGGGCCTTGAATTCGCGGGCCAGCAGGTCCAGTGCGCTGGCCAGCTCGGCGATCGGCACCACCCCGGCCATCGCGGCGCTGCCCTTGAGGGTATGCAGCGCCCGTTGCAGGCTGTCGCTGACCGGCACCGGCAACTGCGCCTCGGCGGCCTGCAGAAACTCGTCGACACTGGCCAGGTGGGTCTGCGCCTCGTTGCGGAAGATCTCCAGCAGGCGCGGGTCGAAGGCCGGCTCCGGGGCTGTGACGCCCAGCGGGTCGTTCATCGCCAGCGCATGCAGGCGCGTGGCCAGGCGCTCGACCTCGGCATGGGGCAGAGCCTGGGCCTGGGCGAATTCGTCCAGCAACGGCGTCAGCAGCGCAATGCTCTGCTCGAGCCCGGCCAGCACATCGCCGCTGGCTTCGACGCGGCCTTCGAGCATGCGGTTGAGCAGGTGCTCGGCGGCCCAGGCAAGCTCGGCCAGCACCTGGGCGCGCACCATGCGGCCGCTGCCCTTGAGGGTGTGGAAGGCGCGGCGCATTTCCACCAGCGCGTCACGTGCCGCCGGGTTGCCCCGCCATATCGCCCAGTGCTGTTGCAACTGCTGCAGCACCTCTTCGGCTTCCTCCAGGAACACCTCGCGCAGCTCGTCGTCCAGCGGTGCCTCGTGCATCTCGGGCGCAGGCGCGGGTGCCGACGGGGCCGGCGGCAGGCTCGGGAACCCCAGTGCGGCCAAGGCCAGCTGAGTGCGCTCGAGCCATTCGTCCAGGTCGGCCTGGGGGTCGATGGCGCGCCATTGCAGGTACAGCTCCAGGCTGCACAGGGCATCGGCCAGGTGATCCAGCGCGGCGTTGTCCGGCAGCCGCTCGGCGTACAGCAGGTAGGTCTCGACGTAATCATGGCAGCGCCGCACCAGCGCCGCCGCCCGGGGCAGCATGAGCATCGCCAGCGCCCCGCGGATCTGCGTGAACAGCCCCGGCAGCGGTTGCAGGCGCAGGCGATCCCAGCCGGCCTCCAGGCAATCGGCGATCAGGTCCTTGGCCTGCAGCAGCACGCCGTGGGCCTCGTCCAGCACCAGTCGGCGAATGTCGTCCAGGTCGGTGCCGGGTACGCTGGCCTGGCTGACCGACTCGATCGAGCCCACCATGCCGCCCAGGGTCGCCTCGACATACAGCAGCGCCCCGGCAACATCCATCAGCAGCGCATCCTCGGGCACCCGCTGGCCCTGGGCCAGGGCCTGAAGCACCGTCACCTGGTCGATGATCACCCGGCGCGGCTGGCCGAAGCCGAGCACCGCCAGGGTATCGGCGATCTGGCGCAACGGCGCCAGCAGCGGGGCCAGCGCCTCGACCTGCTGGCGGTCGCTGCGCACGAACAGGTCCAGTTGCTCCTTGATGCGCACCAGGTCTTCGCGCACTGCCAGCACCACCGAACGCATCGCATCGCGCCCCGGCACCGCCTCAAGCGGGTCCCGCAGCGCGCCGAGGCTCAGGCCTAGCCCCGCAGCAGGCTCGGCGACGGTCTGCTCGCCCGGCAGGCTGGCCTGGGCCAGCGCCGGCGCGCCACGCGCGGCGCGCAACGGGTTGAGCAGTGGCAGCACCAGCAACGGCAGCTCGTGCCGGGCGCCGCGCAGGCGTTGCAGGTACTGCGGCAACTGCTCCAGCGCCCTGAACAACGCGCCCAGCGCGTCACCGCGAGAGGCCACGCGGCCTTCGCCCAGGGCCTGGGCCAGCTGCTGCATTTCACGGGTCAGCAAGGCCGCGCCTTCCAGCTCGAGCATCTGCAGGCAGCCGCGCACCTGGCGCAGCGGCGCGTCGAAACGCTCCAGCACCTGGCTGTCGCCAGCGTCGCCGGCAAACTGCTCCAACGCCTGGCGGGCCTGGGCCAGGCAGTCGTCGATGGGGCCCTTGACCCAGGCCAGGGCCACCTTGTCGTGGCGCTCGGCGATACGCACTTTAGTAGCCATAAAGTCCCACGCGCCGGTCAGCGCGGCTCCGTGGTTGGCGGCAAGGTGAAGCCCGACACCGAACGGCGCATCTCGCTGGCCATGCGCGCCAGGTTGCCGATGCTCTCGGCGGTGGCGGTCGAGCCGGACGAGGTCTGCGAGGTGATCTGCTGGATCACCGCCATGGTGTGGGAGATCTGCCCGGCCGACGAGGTCTGCAACTGCGCGGCATCGGAAATGCTGTGGATCAGTTCGGCCAGGGTCTGCGACACCCCCTCGATTTCGGCCAGCGCCACCCCGGCATCCTGCGCCAGACGCGCCCCGCGCACCACTTCGGCGGTGGTCTGCTCCATGGAGATGACCGCCTCGTTGGTGTCGGCCTGGATCGCGCGCACCAGCGCCTCGATCTGACGCGTGGCCGAGGATGAGCGCTCGGCCAGGCGCTGCACCTCGTCGGCCACCACCGCAAAGCCGCGCCCGGCCTCGCCGGCCATCGACGCCTGGATCGCCGCGTTGAGGGCGAGGATGTTGGTCTGGTCGGCAATGTCGTCGATCAGGCTGACGATGTCGCCGATTTCCTGGGACGACTCGCCCAGGCGCTTGATGCGCTTGGCAGTGTCCTGGATCTGCTCGCGGATGTTGTCCATGCCGTTGATGGTGTTGTGCACCACCTCGTTGCCCTTGTTGGCAATGGCCACCGAGCGCTCGGCCACCTTGGCCGACTCGTAGGCGTGCCCCGACACCCGGTCGATGGACTCGGCCATGTCGCCCACCGCAATCGACGCATCGGTGATCTGCTGGGCCTGGTGCTCGGAGGCCTTGGCCAGCAGGTGTGCGGTGGTCTGGGTCTCCTGCACCGCGCTGGCGACTTCCTCGGCGCTGAGGTTGATGGTCGCCACCAGGTCGCGCAACTGGTCGATGGAATAGTTGATGGAGTCGGCGATGGCCCCGGTGAAGTCCTCGGTGACCGAAGCGGTGACGGTCAGGTTGCCGTCGGCCAGTTCCTGGATCTCGTTGAGCAGGCGCATGATCGCCTGCTGGTTGCGTTCGTTGGTTTCGGCGGTTTCGCTGAGCTGGCGATTGGTTTCGCGCACCATCACCAGCCCGATCAGGATGATCGAGGCCAGCGCCAGCAGGCCCAGCACGTAGCCGCCGACGGTATCCAGGGTGCGCCCGGAGGCCAGGTTCTCGAAGCCGTTGGCCAAGTGCGAGGCTTCGTCGAGCAATGTCTGCGACAGGCTGAAGATGCTGCCGGCCGCTTCGCGCACGCGAAACAGCTCGGGCGAGGTTTCAAGAATCTCGTCGACGGAGCCTGCGACAAACTGGAACAGCTCGGCGATCTCGGCCAGGCGCGCACGGGCATCCGGGTCCTGGACGCGGGTGACCTGGATCGACGGCGCGCCGCCGAGCATGCCGTCGAGCACCTGGCCGAAGCGGCTGGCATCGCGGCCGAAGGCATCGGCGGCCTGCACCGCGGTGTCGTCGCCGGCCAGCACGGTGTTGACCGAGCCCAGGATGCGCTCGGCCAGCAGCGACTGGCGCTGGGCCACCGCCACCTGGCTGGCGGGGGCGCCACTTTGCAGCAGGATCTCCACCACCTTTTCGTACTCGACCTGCAACTGCGGCACGGTCTCGGCCAGGGTCGCGGCCACCTGGTGCAGCGACAGCACGGTCTGCTCGCTGGCCAGGATCGCGTCGGTGCTCTTGCGCAGGCTCTCCCAGTCGCGTTGCACCGCATCCATCTCGCCGCGTACCGCCACCGGGGCCGACGGCAGGCCGGTGGCCGGGTCGCCTTTTTTCAGGTAACCCCAGCGCTGTTCGAAATCGTTGCGCGCATCGTTGAGCAGCTTGAACGCCACGGCCTTGCCGGCGGCGGCCTCGGTGGCGTTCTTGGCGATGCGCTGGGACAGCACGCGCAGCTCGCCGGCATGGCCGATGTACTGCTTGTCGTAGTTGGCCTGGGTATTGAGGTAGGCGAAGTTGGCGAACAGCAGAATGATCGACAGGATCAGCACGATGAACAGTGCGGCGATCTGCGCGCTGCTGCGCGAGCCTTGTACCGAGGGGCGGGTCTTGAACGTGGTCACAGGTCTGGCATCCCTTTACAACGCCACATCGAGAAAGCCTGGCGCCTGGGCCAGGGCGAAGGGGCTGAAAATGCCCCAGCAGTGCTCGCGCTGAAAGTGCCCCTGCACGAAGGGGGCGGCAGCCGGCAGCAGCGGCGCCGGCGGCGACAGCTCCAGGCCGTGCAGGGCAAAGTGCTGCAGGCCCACCACTTCGTCCACCAGCAGCCCGGCGAACAGCTCCTCGTGGTCCAGCACCAGCACCCGCCGCTGCTTGCGCACCACCGACAGGCCCAGGCCGAGAAAACCGCACAGGTCCATCACCGGCAACAGCCGCCCGCGCAGGTTGGCCACCCCCGCCACCCACGGCTTGACCCCGGGAATGCGGCTGAGCCGAGGTTCCTGCAGCACTTCGGCGACCTCGCCCATGGGCGCCACGAACCAGTGCTCGGCCATGCGAAAGCCGATGCCGCTCCAGGTCTGCAGGCGGGTTTCCTGCAATGGCAGGTCGGCCGCCAGCAGGCGACAGCGCCGGTCGATTTCGAGCAACAGCTCGAAGGCGGTCAGCGATTCGCCCATGCGCCGCGTGGTCAAGCCTTGAGAACTTTGTTCAGGACCTGGATCAGGGTGTCTTCGTCCACCGGCTTGGTCAGGTAGTCGCTGGCGCCCTGGCGCTGGCCCCAGACCTTGTCGGTTTCCTGGTCCTTGGTGGTGACGATGATCACCGGGATGCCCTTGGTGACGTCGTCCTTGCTCAACTGACGGGTCGCCTGGAAGCCGTTCATGCCGGGCATCACGATGTCCATCAGCACCGCGTCGGGCTTTTCCTGGCGGGCCAGGGCCACGCCATCGGCGCCGTTCTCGGCCTTGAGCACCTGGTGCCCGTGCTTTTCGAGCATTCCGGTCAGTTTGTACATTTCGGTCGGCGAATCGTCGACGATCAGAACTCGGGCCATGCTGTTCCCCAATAAAGGCATGACGCCGCGGCCAGGAGGGCGGCGGCGTCAGGGTGCGGGTTGTTCTTCTGCGGCGAAACCCGGCACATGGGCGCGGATCGCATCCAGCAGTTCTTCCTTGCTGAAAGGTTTGGTCAGAAATTGATCAGAGCCCACCTGGCGGCTGAGCGCCTTGTCGAACAGGCCGTCGCGCGACGACAGCATGATCACCGGGATGTCCTTGAACGCGCTGTTCTGCTTGATCAGCAGGCAGGTCTGGTAGCCATCGAGGCGCGGCATCAGCACATCGACGAAGATGATCCCCGGGGTGTGGTCGACGATCTTGCCCAGGGCGTCGAAACCGTCGACTGCGGTGACGACTTCGCAACCGGCTTCGCCCAGCAGCTTTTCGGCAGTGCTGCGAATCGTCTTGGAGTCATCGATCACCATCACCTTCAACGCCGTGTCGGGCTGTACCATAATTGCTCTACCATCGCCTGGAAGGGCCTTGCAGGCCACGTGCCAGGCCTTTTTAGCACACTCTGGGGGTGCATTCCATCGAGCCTCGCCGCGCCCAGCGCCGATGCCTGCCGGCTGACGTTTCCCCTTGACCGCCAGCCCGCCGGGCGCCACCCTGACGCACTTCAATTCGAGCCACTGCGGCAGCACGCCGCCGAGAGGAAATACCCCATGAGCGTTCGCCTCGGGATTGTCATGGACCCCATCGCGCAGATCTCCTACAAGAAGGACAGCTCGCTGGCCATGTTGCTGGCCGCCCAGGCCCGTGGCTGGTCGCTGTTCTACATGGAGCAGCACGACCTATACCAGAGCGAAGGCGTGGCCCGTGCCCGCATGCGCCCGCTCAAGGTGTTCGCCGACCCCGAGCACTGGTTCGAGCTGGAGGCCGAGACCGACGCCGCGCTGAGCGAGCTGGACGTGATCCTGATGCGCAAGGACCCGCCCTTCGACATGGAGTTCGTCTACAGCACCTACCTGCTGGAGCAGGCCGAGGCCGCCGGGGTGCTGGTGGTCAACCGTCCGCAGAGCCTGCGCGACTGCAACGAGAAGCTGTTCGCCACGCTGTTCCCGCAGTGCACGCCGCCAACCCTGGTGAGCCGGCGCCCGGACATCATCCGCGAATTCGCCGCCAAGCACGGCGACGTGATCCTCAAGCCGCTGGACGGCATGGGCGGCACCTCGATCTTCCGCCACCGCGTGGGCGACCCCAACCTGTCGGTGATCCTCGAGACCCTGACCGCCCTGGGCACCCAGCAGATCATGGCCCAGGCCTACCTGCCGGCGATCAAGGACGGCGACAAGCGCATCCTGATGATCGACGGCGAGCCGGTGCCGTACTGCCTGGCGCGCATCCCGGCCAGCGGCGAAACCCGCGGCAACCTGGCCGCCGGCGGTCGTGGCGAGGCCCGCGAGCTGACCGAGCGCGACCGTTGGATCGCCGCCCAGGTGGGCCCGACCCTGCGCGAGAAGGGCCTGTTGTTCGTCGGCCTGGACGTGATCGGCGAGCACCTGACCGAAATCAACGTGACCAGCCCCACCTGCATCCGCGAAATCGACAACGCCTACGGCACGCAGATCGGCGCGCAGTTGATGGACGCCATTGATCGCAAGCTCAAGGCACGCTGACCGCCGACAAGTGGCGGGCCCGCGTTGTGGGGTATCATGCCGGTCCATTCTCGACTGGCACCCCGCTGCGCCGGCCCTGCCCCGGCTGCTGGATAATCGATGACGCTTCCTGCCGACCTTCCTGCCGATTTTGCCCCGCCCCGTGTCCGCGCGGCGGACCGGCTGGGCTTTACCCTGTTCCTGGCGGCGCTGCTGCACCTGGCGCTGATCCTGGGCCTGGGGTTTACCTTCGCCAAGCCTGAAGAAATCCGCCGCACCATGGAAATCACCCTGGCCACCTTCAAGAGCGAGGCACCGCCGAAGAAGGCCGATTACCTGGCGCAGGACAACCAGCAGGGCAGCGGCACGCTGGACAAGAAGGCAGTGCCCAAGACCACCGAGATCGCCCCGTTCCAGGACAGCAAGATCAACAAGGTGACGCCGCCCCCGGCCGCGAAGCCCGAAGTGGCGCCCCAGCCGGCCCCGCCCAAGGCGGTGGTGGCCACCACCAGGCCCAAGCCGCAGAAGGTCGAGACCCGCCCCAAGGAGCAGCAGCCCAAGGTGCAACCCAAGGCGGCCACACCGACGTTCGACAGCGCCGACCTGTCCAGCCAGATCGCCAGCCTCGAGGCGGAGCTGGCCAACGAACAGCAGCTGTATGCCAAGCGCCCGCGCATCCACCGCCTGAGCGCGGCTTCGACCATGCGCGACAAGGGCGCCTGGTACAAGGATGAATGGCGCAAGAAGGTCGAGCGCATCGGCAACCTCAACTACCCGGACGAGGCCCGCCGCCAGCAGATCTACGGCAGTTTGCGCCTGTTGGTGTCGATCAACCATGACGGTTCGCTGTACGAGGTGCTGGTGCTCGAATCTTCCGGGCAGCCGCTGCTGGACCAGGCGGCGCAGCGCATCGTGAGGCTGGCGGCGCCGTTTGCGCCGTTTACCGGGGACCTGTCGGATATCGATCGGCTGGAAATTGTTCGAACGTGGCGCTTCGCCCGTGGGGATCGGTTGTCGAGCAACTGATCGCCGAAGGTGTACTCGCCTGACATCGTCAAGCGGCTCAAGTAACACCTGTAAGTACGAGTGTTCGTAATCAAAACTACCGAAGCTGGCCAACAAAAAATGTTGTCGCGAAATTGAAGCAGGACCAGCACTTACAATAACTGCGAGGCATGCCTCAACTGCTAGACAGTGAGAAGAGTTTCAACTCGCCATGTCAGATCATTAACCTTCGAGTGGGTTGTTGACGGCAGTAGACCAGTTCAGGTTGTTGCCTACTGTGCCATCGTCTTCAAGATGCCTAACCGTAAATTGGTAGCCATGGTGAGGGTTTGGGCCAGGTGGCTTGAAGGTAATTGTGAAACACCCATTCTCGTACGTCTTACCTTCGCCGCAGTATTCTCCGGTCCCACTGACACAGACCAGATAAGCGCGTTCGGGGTCACCGCGTCCTGTAAGCGTTACCTCACTAGTAAAGAAATTTCCGATTGCTTCGTTGATAGACATCCGAGTGATCATTGCACTTCTCCTTTAGATAAGCCAAATGCTCGGTTTACGGTGAGACTATGAGTTGATCCAAACCACCTGTCACCTGACACAGTTACCAGTTGTAGGTCGCCGCGAAAAAAATGTACCCGCTTCAAAAAGCAGCGCAGTGCCGCGACATCAGCAACCGCAGGGTCACCTAACTAGCGCCTCACACAGCAGCCCGTGCCGATTAGCACCGCCAAGAAACAGGCATAATCGGCCCGCAGGCTCGACACGCACCTTGTCAGCGTGGCCGCTCGCCGCCACACTAACCCCCATGAAAAACCTCAGCCCGAGTTACCTCAAGCATCAGTTCCTGATTGCCATGCCGCACATGGCCGACCCGAACTTTGCCCACACCCTGACCTACATCGTCGAGCACAATGCCAACGGTGCCATGGGGCTGGTGGTCAATCGCCCGCAGGAGCTGAACCTGGCCGATATCCTCGAGCAGCTGCGCCCGGACACCGAGCCGCCGGCACGCTGCATCCACGTGCCTATCCATATCGGCGGCCCGGTACAGACCGACCGCGGTTTTGTGCTGCACACCAACGACAAGACCTTCCAGGCCACCGTCCAGCTCGACGGGCTGGCCCTGTCGACCTCGCAGGACGTGCTGTTCGCCATCGCCGACGGCGTGGGCCCGGCGCAGAGCCTGATCACCCTGGGCTACGCCGGCTGGGAAGCCGGGCAGCTGGAAGCGGAACTGGCCGACAACGCCTGGCTCAACTGCCCGTTCGACCCCGAGATCATCTTCGGCATGGCCTGCGAGCAACGCCTCGAAGCCGCCGCAGCCAGCCTGGGCATCAACCTCAGCCTGCTCACCAGCCAGGCGGGGCACGCCTGATGGCGGCGCTCAAACTGCTGCTGGGCTTCGACTACGGCACCAAGCAGATCGGCGTCGCCGTCGGCCAGGTGATCACCGGCCAGGCCCGCGAGCTGTGCACCCTGAAGGCGCAGAACGGCGCACCCGACTGGGCCCAGGTGGAAAAACTGTTCAAGGAATGGCAACCCGACGCGGTAGTCGTCGGCCTGCCGCTGAACATGGACGGCACGCCCAGCGAAATGAGCGCGCGCGCCGAGAAATTCGCCCGACGCCTGAACGGCCGCTTCAACGTGCCGGCCTACACCCACGACGAGCGCCTGACCACCTTCGAGGCCAAGGGCGAACGCATGGCCCGTGGCGGCCAGCGTGGCAGCTACCGCGACAACCCGGTGGACGCGATTGCCGCCGCCCTGCTGCTGCAAGGCTGGCTCGACGCCCACGCCGAACAGGCCTGAACCCGACCATCGGTTACACGCCGGGCCAGCTCTCTGCCCCGGCCTCTTGAGGAGCAAGCATGAGCCTACCCAACCCCGCCGAACTGATCCGGCAGATGGCCGTTGACCTTCGCGCCCACCTGCAACGCCGCGCCATCGCCGAACCGCGCTTCATCGGCATCCGCACCGGCGGCGTATGGGTGGCCCAGGCGCTGCTGGCCGAGCTGGGCAGCGATTCGCCGCTGGGCACCCTCGACGTGTCGTTCTACCGCGACGACTTCAGCCAGAACGGCCTGCACCCGCAGGTGCGCCCGTCCGAGCTGCCGTTCGAGATCGAAGGCCAGCACCTGGTACTGGTGGACGACGTGCTGATGAGCGGGCGCACCATCCGCGCCGCCCTCAACGAACTGTTCGACTATGGCCGCCCGGCCAGCGTGACCCTGGTGTGTCTGCTGGACCTGGATGCCGGCGAACTGCCGATCCGGCCAAACGTGGTGGGCGCCACCCTGTCGCTGCAAGCCCATGAACGGGTAAAATTGTCCGGCCCCGCGCCGCTCGAACTCGAGCGCCAGGACCTCGCTTCCGCTTCCGCCCTTTAAGAGTCCCCCGCGATGACGCCAATCGACGCCAAGCGCCCGCTGCAGCTCAATGACCAGGGCCAGCTGCGCCACTTCCTCTCGCTCGACGGTTTGCCCCGCGAACTGCTGACCGAAATTCTCGACACGGCCGACTCGTTTCTCGAAGTCGGCGCGCGTGCGGTCAAGAAAGTCCCGCTGCTGCGCGGCAAGACCGTGTGCAACGTGTTCTTCGAGAACTCCACGCGTACCCGCACCACCTTCGAACTGGCCGCCCAGCGGCTGTCGGCCGACGTGATCACGCTGAACGTGTCGACCTCCTCCACCAGCAAGGGCGAGACCCTGTTCGACACCCTGCGCAACCTTGAAGCCATGGCCGCCGACATGTTCGTGGTGCGCCACGCCGACTCGGGCGCCGCGCACTTCATCGCCGAGCACGTGTGCCCGGAGGTGGCGATCATCAACGGTGGCGACGGGCGCCACGCGCACCCCACCCAGGGCATGCTCGACATGCTGACCATTCGTCGCCACAAGGGCGGCTTCGAGAACCTCTCGGTGGCCATCGTCGGCGACATCCTGCACTCGCGGGTGGCGCGCTCGAACATGCTCGCGCTGAAAACCCTGGGTTGCCCGGACATCCGCGTGATCGGCCCCAAGACCCTGCTGCCGATCGGCATCGAGCAGTACGGCGTGAAGGTCTACACCGACCTGGAGCAAGGCCTGAAGGACGTCGACGTGGTGATCATGCTGCGCCTGCAGCGTGAGCGCATGACCGGCGGCCTGCTGCCCAGCGAGGGCGAGTTCTACCGCCTGTTCGGCCTGACCACCGCACGCCTGGCCGGGGCCAAGCCCGATGCCATCGTGATGCACCCCGGCCCGATCAACCGTGGCGTGGAAATCGAGTCGGCCGTGGCCGACGGCGCCCACTCGGTGATCCTCAACCAGGTCACCTACGGCATCGCCGTGCGCATGGCGGTGTTGTCCATGGCCATGAGCGGGCAGACCGCGCAACGTCAATTCGAGCAGGAGAACGCCCAGTGAGCCTGAGTATCCTCGGCGCCCGTGTCATCGACCCAACCAGCGGCCTGGACCAGGTCGGCGACCTGCACATCGACGCCGGCAAGATCGTCGCCATCGGCGCTGCCCCGGCCGGCTTCAAGCCCGCCCGTACCCTGGACGCCACCGGCCTGGTGGCCGCGCCCGGCCTGGTCGACCTGAGCGTTGCCCTGCGCGAACCCGGCTACAGCCGCAAGGGCAGCATCGCCAGCGAAACCCGCGCCGCCGCCGCCGGTGGCGTGACCAGCCTGTGCTGCCCGCCGCAGACCCGGCCGGTGCTCGACACCTCGGCAGTCACCGAGCTGATCCTGGACCGCGCCCGTGAAGCCGGGCACAGCAAGGTGTACCCGATCGGCGCCTTGAGCAAGGGCCTGGAAGGCGAGCAACTGGCCGAGCTGATCGCCCTGCGCGATGCCGGCTGCGTGGCCTTCGGCAACGGCCTGAACAGCTTCACCAACACCCGCACCCTGGCCCGCGCGCTGGACTACGCGGCCACCTTCGACCTGACGGTGATCTTCCATTCCCAGGACCGCGACCTGGCCCAGGGCGGCCTCGCCCACGAGGGCGCGATGGCCAGTTTCCTCGGCCTGCCGGGCATTCCGGAAACCGCCGAGACCGTGGCCCTGGCCCGCGACCTGCTGCTGGTGGAACAGACCGGCGTGCGTGCGCACTTCAGCCAGCTGACCAGCGCCCGGGGCGCCAAGCTGATCGAACAGGCCCAGGCCCGCGGCCTGCCGGTGACGGCGGATGTGGCGCTATACCAGTTGATCCTCACCGACGAGGCGCTGCGCGACTTCTCCAGCCTGTACCACGTGCAACCGCCGCTGCGCACCCGCGCCGACCGCGACGGCCTGCGTGATGCGGTCAAGCGGGGCGTGATCCAGGCGATTTCCAGCCATCATCAGCCGCATGAGCGCGACGCCAAGCTGGCGCCGTTCGGTGCCACCGAACCAGGCATCAGCAGCGTCGAGTTGCTGCTGCCGCTGGCGATGACACTGGTCGAGGACGGCCTGCTCGACCTGGCGACCTTGTTGCTGCGTTTGTCTGCAGGCCCTGCGGCGGCCCTGCGCCTGCCGGCCGGGCAGTTGCAGGTGGGTGCGGCGGCAGACCTGGTGCTGTTCGACCCGCAGGCCTCGACCGTGGCTGGCGAACAATGGCGCTCCAAGGGTGAAAACTGCCCGTTCATCGGGCACTGCCTGCCGAGTGCGGTGCGTTACACCCTGGTTGACGGGCACATCAGCCACGAAGCCTGAGTCAAACCCTTCGCCGGCAAGGCCGGCTCCTACCGGTAGGAGCCGGCTTGCCGGCGAAGGGGCCGCAAAGGTTGAAATCTTTCCCCCCACCCCCATATGAGTCTGCATCAGGCATTTTCGCCTCGCTGCGTGGAGACTCTCCCTTGACCACCATCGTTTCAGTTCGTCGCCACGGCAAAGTCGTCATGGGCGGCGACGGCCAGGTTTCCCTCGGCAATACCGTGATGAAAGGCAACGCCAAGAAGGTTCGTCGCCTGTACCACGGCCAGGTCATCGCCGGCTTCGCCGGTGCCACCGCCGACGCCTTCACCCTGTTCGAGCGCTTCGAAGGCCAGCTCGAAAAACACCAGGGCCACCTCATTCGCGCCGCCGTCGAGCTGGCCAAGGAATGGCGTACCGACCGCTCGCTGAGCCGTCTGGAAGCCATGCTGGCCGTGGCCAACAAGGACGCCTCCTTGATCATCACCGGCAACGGTGACGTCGTCGAACCCGAAGACGGCCTGATCGCCATGGGTTCCGGCGGCGCCTACGCCCAGGCCGCCGCACGCGCCCTGCTGCAGAAAACCGACCTGTCGGCTCGCGAAATCGCCGAGACCGCACTGAACATCGCCGGCGACATCTGCGTGTTCACCAACCACAACCTGACCATCGAGGAGCAGGACCTGGCCGAGTAATTCAGCTGTTCTGGCGCCCGACCCCGACGGTCGGGCTTTTCCACGCTGAACACTTGCCCACAGGACCATCGACCATTATGTCCATGACCCCCCGCGAAATCGTCCACGAACTCAACCGCCACATCATCGGCCAGGACGATGCCAAGCGCGCCGTCGCCATCGCCCTGCGCAACCGCTGGCGCCGCATGCAGCTGCCCGAAGAGCTGCGCGTGGAAGTCACCCCCAAGAACATCCTGATGATCGGCCCCACCGGCGTGGGCAAGACCGAAATCGCCCGTCGCCTGGCCAAGCTGGCCAACGCGCCGTTCATCAAGGTCGAAGCCACCAAGTTCACCGAAGTGGGCTATGTGGGCCGTGACGTCGAGTCGATCATCCGCGACCTGGCCGACGCCGCGATCAAGCTGCTGCGCGAGCAGGAAATCGTGCGCGTGCGCCACCGTGCCGAAGACGCCGCCGAAGAGCGCATCCTCGATGCGCTGCTGCCTCCGGCCCGCACCGGCTTCAACGAGGACCCGGTCAACAGCAGCGATTCCAACACCCGCCAGCTGTTCCGCAAGCGCCTGCGTGAAGGCCAGCTGGACGACAAGGAAATCGAGATCGAGGTGGCCGAAGCGGTCGGCGTCGACATTTCCGCGCCGCCGGGCATGGAAGAAATGACCAACCAGCTGCAGAACCTGTTCGCCAACATGGGCAAGGGCAAGAAGAAGAGCCGCAAGCTCAAGGTCAAGGAAGCGCTCAAGCTGGTGCGCGACGAGGAAGCCGGGCGCCTGGTCAACGAGGAAGAACTCAAGGCCAAGGCCCTCGAGGCGGTCGAGCAGCACGGTATCGTGTTCATCGACGAGATCGACAAGGTGGCCAAGCGCGGCAACGTCGGTGGCGCCGATGTGTCCCGTGAAGGCGTGCAGCGCGACCTGCTGCCGCTGATCGAAGGTTGCACGGTCAATACCAAGCTGGGCATGGTCAAGACCGACCACATCCTGTTCATCGCCTCCGGTGCGTTCCACCTGAGCAAGCCGAGCGACCTGGTGCCCGAGCTGCAGGGTCGTCTGCCGATCCGTGTCGAACTCAAGGCCCTGAGCCCGGAAGACTTCGAGCGCATCCTCAGCGAACCGCATGCCTCGCTCACCGAGCAGTACCGCGAGCTGCTCAAGACCGAGGGGCTGAACATCGAGTTCGCTGCCGACGGCATCAAGCGCCTGGCCGAGATTGCCTGGCAGGTCAACGAGAAGACCGAGAACATCGGTGCCCGTCGCCTGCACACCCTGCTCGAGCGCCTGCTCGAAGAGGTGTCGTTCAGCGCCGGCGACCTGGCCAGCGCCCACAGCGAAGCGCCGATCCGCATCGACGCCGAGTACGTCAACAGCCACCTGGGCGAATTGGCACAGAACGAAGATCTGTCGCGCTACATTCTGTAGCTCAGCGGCAAGCGGCGAGCTGCAGGCCGGAGGTGCTGGACGCCTTCTCCTGCAGCTTGTAGCTTGCAGCTTGAAGCCCAAGAGCCTTATAGCCATGCCCCGTCTGCCTACCGCCATCAATCTGCACAAAGCCTCCAAGACCCTGAGCCTGACCTACGGGCCCGACGAGGTGTATCACCTGCCCGCCGAATTTCTGCGCGTGCACTCTCCTTCCGCCGAGGTCCAGGGCCACGGCAATCCGATCTTACAATTTGGCAAGCTCGGCGTCGGCCTGAGCCAGCTCGAGCCCGCCGGGCAGTACGCGCTCAAGCTCACCTTCGACGACGGCCACGACAGCGGCCTGTTCACCTGGGAATACCTCGAACAGCTGTGCCTGCGCCAGGACCAGCTGTGGGCCGAGTACCTCGACGAGCTGGCCAAGGCCGGTAAATCCCGCGACCCTTCCGAGTCGATCGTCAAGCTGATGCTCTAGCCCGGCACTCCGGCGTTTTAGAGCGCATTTTCTAATTCTATTTGCTTGAATGCCCGTGCGCCGGCCAGCGATTGGCCGGCTTGCGCATTCCATGAAAGTCGGGTAACCAATGGATATGGCAAGTACCCTGCATGGGCGGGTTGATGCAGGGTCTGGCCGGTATGCCGAGGTCGCGAGCGAAAGCAGGTTGTCTTCACACGCATAAACCCGCAGGGCTCATCACCGTCGCGCATCCGGTCGCAGGACCGCAGTTCGTTATCACTGGTCACCCGAGCAGTAGTACCGGGCATTCGTCTGTGCAACGCCCACAGCCCAGCCGGTACTCGTCTCAGGACAACGGAGCGTCGTAGATGAGTAACAAGAACAACGATGACCTGCAGCGCCAAGCCTCTGAAAACACCCTGGGCCTGAGCCCCATCATTGGCCTGCGCCGAAAGGATTTGCTGTCTTCAGCCCGGATGGTGCTGCGTCAGGCCATCAAGCAACCGCTGCACAGTGCCAAGCACGTCGCGCATTTCGGCCTGCAGCTCAAGGACGTGATCTTCGGCAAGTCCGGCCTGCAGCCGGAGGGCGACGACCGCCGCTTCAGCGACCCGGCCTGGAGCCAGAACCCGCTGTACCGCCGCTACCTGCAGACCTACCTGGCCTGGCGCAAGGAACTGCACGACTGGATCGGCAACAGCAACCTGTCGGAGCAGGACATCAGCCGCGCGCACTTCGTCATCAACCTGATGACCGAGGCCATGGCCCCCACCAACAGCGCGGCCAACCCGGCAGCGGTCAAGCGTTTCTTCGAAACCGGTGGCAAGAGCCTGCTCGACGGCCTGTCGCACCTGGCCAAGGACATGGTGCACAACGGCGGCATGCCCAGCCAGGTCAACATGGACGCCTTCGAGGTGGGCAAGAACCTGGCCACCACCGAGGGCGCCGTGGTATTTCGCAACGACGTGCTGGAGCTGATCCAGTACCGCCCGATCACCGAGCAGGTGCACGAAAAGCCGCTGCTGGTGGTACCGCCGCAGATCAACAAGTTCTACGTCTTCGACCTCAGCCCGGAAAAGAGCCTGGCGCGCTTCTGCCTGCGCTCCACGGTGCAGACCTTCATCGTGAGCTGGCGCAACCCCAACAAGTCCCAGCGCGAGTGGGGCCTGTCGACCTACATCGATGCGCTCAAGGAGGCCGTCGACGTGGTGCTGGCTATCACCGGCAGCAAGGACCTGAACATGCTCGGTGCCTGCTCCGGCGGCATCACCTGCACCGCGCTGGTGGGCCACTACGCGGCACTGGGCGAGAAGAAGGTCAATGCCCTGACCCTGCTGGTGAGCGTGCTCGACACCACCCTCGACACCCAGGTGGCGCTGTTCGTCGACGAGCAGACCCTGGAATCGGCCAAGCGCCATTCCTACCAGGCCGGTGTGCTAGAAGGCCGCGACATGGCCAAGGTGTTCGCCTGGATGCGCCCCAACGACCTGATCTGGAACTACTGGGTCAACAACTACCTGCTCGGCAACGAGCCGCCGGTGTTCGACATCCTGTTCTGGAACAACGACACCACGCGCCTGCCCGCCGCCTTCCACGGCGACCTGATCGAAATGTTCAAAAACAACCCGCTGGTGCGTCCCGGTGCACTGGAAGTGTGCGGCACGCCGATCGACCTGAGCCAGGTCACCACCGACATCTTCAGCGTGGCCGGCACCAACGATCACATCACCCCATGGAAGTCCTGCTACAAGTCGGCGCAGCTGTTCGGCGGCAAGGTCGAGTTCCTGCTGTCCAACAGCGGGCATATCCAGAGCATCCTCAACCCGCCGGGCAACCCCAAGTCGCGCTACATGACCAGCAGCGAGATGCCGGCCCAGGCCGACGACTGGCAGGAGAACTCCACCAAGCACACCGATTCCTGGTGGCTGTACTGGCAGGCGTGGCTGGCCGAGCGCTCCGGCGCACTCAAGCCGGCACCCGCCAAGCTGGGCAACAAGGCCTACCCGAGCGCCGAAGCGTCGCCCGGCACCTACGTCCACGAACGCTGAAAACACCCGGCGCCGCCGCAGGCAAGGCGGCGCTGCTACTCACGACAGGGCTCGCGCATGCCGCAACCGTACCTCTTCAGAACCGTCGAGCTCGATGGCCAGTCCATCCGCACGGCCGTTCGCCCCGGCAAGCCGCACCTCACGCCGCTGCTGATCTTCAACGGTATCGGCGCCAACCTGGAGCTGGTGTTCCCGTTCATCGATGCGCTGGACCCGGACCTTGAAGTGATCGCCTTCGACGTGCCCGGCGTGGGCGGTTCGTCGACACCACGCCGGCCCTACCGCTTCCCCGGGCTGGCCAAGCTGACGGCGCGCATGCTCGACTACCTCGACTACGGGCAGGTCAATGCCATCGGCGTATCGTGGGGCGGAGCGCTGGCCCAGCAGTTCGCCCACGATTACCCCGAGCGCTGCAAGAAGCTGGTGCTGGCGGCCACCGCCGCCGGTGCGGTGATGGTGCCGGGCAAGCCGCGGGTGCTGTGGCTGATGGCCAGTCCCAGGCGCTACATACAGCCGTCCCATGTGATCCGCATCGCCCCGGAAATCTACGGCGGGGCCTTTCGCCGCGACCCGAACCTGGCCGCGTCGCATGCGGCCAAGGTGCGTTCCTCGGGCAAGCTGGGCTATTACTGGCAGCTGTTCGCCGGCATGGGCTGGACCAGCATCCACTGGCTGCACAAGATCCAGCAGCCGACCCTGGTGCTGGCCGGCGACGACGACCCGCTGATCCCGCTGATCAATATGCGCCTGCTGGCCTGGCGAATTCCCAATGCCCAGCTACACATAATCGACGACGGTCACTTGTTCCTGATCACCCGGGCCGAAGCCGTTGCCCCGATCATCATGAAATTCCTGCAGCAGGAGCGCCAACGCGCCGTCATGCATCCACGGCCCGCCCCGAGCGCTTGAGCACCTCTATCGCTTGCACCCCCGGCAGGAGCGCCGGGGCATGTCAGCGCCAGTTCGGGTTGGTGTCGCTCTTGCATTGAAACATTGGTTGATGGCCTGACGACGGAGTGTTGCCTGGATGAAAGACAAGCCCGCGAAGCCCGGGGTACCGACCCCCGCTGCCTATCTCAACGTGCGCAGCGCCATCAGTGGCCTGCGCGGTCGCGACCTGCTGTCGACGGTGCACCAGCTGGGGCGCCACGGCCTGCGTCACCCGCTGCACACGGCGCGCCACCTGCTGGCGCTGGGTGGCCAGCTGGGGCGCGTGATGCTGGGCGATACCCCCTACCAGCCCTCGCCACGCGACACCCGCTTCAACGACCCGGCCTGGCAGCTCAACCCGCTGTACCGACGCGGCCTGCAGGCCTACCTGGCCTGGCAGCAGCAGACCTGCCAGTGGATCGACGAGAGCCAGCTGGACGACGATGACCGCGCCCGCGCGCACTTCGTGTTCTCGCTGCTCAACGATGCAATGTCGCCCAGCAACACCCTGCTCAACCCGGCGGCGGTCAAGGAGCTGCTGAACTCCGGCGGGCTGAGCCTGGTGCGCGGCTTGAACCACCTGCTCGACGACCTGCGCCACAACGACGGCCTGCCACGCCAGGTCAACCCGGACGCCTTCGAGGTGGGCAGGAACCTGGCCAGCACCGCCGGCGCGGTGGTGTTTCGCAACGAGCTGCTGGAGCTGATCCAGTACCGCCCGATGAGCGAAAAACAGTACGCCCGGCCCCTGCTGGTGGTGCCGCCGCAGATCAACAAGTTCTACATCTTCGACCTCAGCCCGACCAACAGCTTTGTGCAGTACGCCCTCAAGAACGGCCTGCAGACCTTCATGATCAGCTGGCGCAACCCCGACGCCCGGCATCGCGAATGGGGCCTGTCGAGCTACGTGGCGGCGGTCGAGGAAGCCATGAACGTGTGCCGCTCGATCACCGGCAGCCGCGACGTCAACCTGCTTGGCGCCTGTGCCGGCGGGTTGACCATCGCGGCCCTGCAGGGTCACCTGCAGGCCAAGCGCCAGATGCGCCGGGTGCACAGCGCCACCTACCTGGTCAGCCTGCTCGACAGCCAGTTCGACAGCCCCGCCAGCCTGTTCGCCGACGAGCAGACCCTGGAGGCGGCCAAGCGCCGCTCCTACCAGCAGGGCGTGCTGGAGGGCCGCGAGATGGCACGGGTGTTCGCCTGGATGCGCCCCAACGACCTGATCTGGAACTACTTCGTCAACAACTACCTGCTGGGCAAGGCGCCCCCGGCATTCGACATCCTGTACTGGAACAACGACAACAGCCGCCTGCCGGCCGCGCTGCACGGCGATCTGCTGGACTTCTTCAAATTCAACCCGCTGACGCACGCCGACGGCCTCGAGGTATGCGGCACGCCGATCGACCTGCACAAGGTCACGGTGGACAGCTTCCACGTGGCCGGCAGCAACGACCACATCACCCCGTGGGACGCGGTGTACCGCTCGGCCCTGCTGCTGGGCGGCGAGCGGCGCTTCGTGCTGGCCAACAGCGGGCATGTGCAGAGCATCCTCAACCCGCCGGGCCACCCCAAGGCGCATTTTGTCGAGAACCCCAGGCTGAGCAGCGACCCGCGGGCCTGGTACCACGATGCGCAGAAGGTCGAGGGCAGCTGGTGGCCGCAGTGGCTAGACTGGATACAGGCGCGCTCCGGTGCGCAGCGCGAAACCCGCCTGTCGCTGGGCAGCGCCAATTACCCTCCCATGGACCCCGCACCCGGCACCTACGTGCTGGTGCGCTGAGCAAGAAGAACGGATGAAGACCCGCGACCGTATCCTGGAGTGCGCCCTGCACCTGTTCAATCGTCAGGGCGAGCCGAATGTCTCGACGCTGGAAATCGCCAACGAGATGGGCATCAGCCCGGGCAACCTGTACTACCACTTCCACGGCAAGGAGCCGCTGGTGCTGGGCCTGTTCGAGCGTTTCGAGGAGGAGCTGACGCCCCTGCTCGACCCGCCCCTGGAGGTGCGCCTGGATGCCGAGGACTACTGGCTGTTCCTGCACCTGATCGTGGAGCGCATGGCGCAGTACCGCTTTCTGTTCCAGGACCTGTCCAACCTTACCGGGCGCCTGCCCAAGCTGGCGCGGGGCATGCGCACCCTGCTCAATGCGCTCAAGCGCACGCTGGCGGCATTGCTGGCGAGCCTCAAGGCGCATGGGCAGGTGACCAGCGATACCCGCGCACTGGGGCAACTGGTGGAGCAGATCAGCATGACCTTGCTGTTCTCGCTGGACTACCAGCGGATTCTGGCGCGCGAGGGCGAGGTCGGGATCGTGGTGTACCAGGTGATGATGCTGGTGGCGCCGCACCTGGAGGTGGAGTCACGCCTGGCGGCGGAGCAACTGGCCCTGAGGTACCTGGAGGGCTGAGGGTCCCATCGCGGAACAAGCCCGCGCCTGCAAGGAAGGCAGTGATCCCTGTGGGAGCGGGCTTGACCCGCGATGAGGCCAGCACAGGCACCCCACATAAAAACGCCCGGCACACAGGCCGGGCGTTTTCTGTACAGCTACCTCGAGTCAGGCCTGGCTGGCCGGGCTCGAAGGTGCTGGTGCTGCCGACGCGGCTGGCGCCGCAGTGGCCGCCGGGCTTGGCGCCGGTGCCGCACTGGCACTTGGCGCTGCCGGTTTGGCCGCTGCGGGCTTGGCTGCAGCAGGCTTGGCCGGGGCTTTCTTCACCGCTGGCTTTTTCGCTGCTGCCGGCTTGGCGGCAGGTTTTGCGGCAGGTTTGGCCGCCGCTTTCGCTGCAGGCTTGGCGGCTGCGGTTTTCGCCGCGGCCGGCTTGGCTGCTGGCTTGGCCGCTGCTGGTTTGGCCGCCGCAGTTTTGGCCACAGGCTTGGCCGCCGCTTTCGGTGCTGCCTTGGCCAGTGGCTTGGCCGGCGCCTTGGCCGAGACCGACTTGACCGAGGCACCGGTCAGTTTCTCGATCTGCTTGGTCAGGGTGTCGACCTGCTGGTGCAGTGCCTTGACCTCATTGCGGCTGGGCACGCCCAGACGCGAGATGGCACTGTTCAGGCGCTTGTCGAAAGCCTCTTCGAGTTCGCTCCACTTGCCCAGTGCGCGGTCTTTCACGTCGCCTACGCGCGAGGTCGCAGACTTGGCACTGGCCTTGGCCGAGTTGACGCTGCCCTTGGCCTGCTTTTCAGCTTTCTCACCGTCCTTGACCAGGGTTTCGAAAAGCTTGCTGCCGTCCTGATCGATCTTGGAGTAGATACCCAAACCAGCCAGCCAGATCTTGCGGGAATACTTTTCGATCCCCCCGACCCAGGAGCTGCTCTCTTTCTCAGTTGTCTTTTTGCCAGCCATCCCGCTCTCCTTATTGTTTGCGTGCGACACGATCGAGCAACAGCGTCAGCTCTTCGAGCTTGGCAGAAAGTGCCTCCACGTCATGTTTAGACGGAATGCCGATGCGATTCAAGGCGCTGGCGACCCGTGTGTCGAAAGCCTTTTCGATTTTATCCAGCTGAACTTCGACCTTGCCCTTCACGCTGCCCAGTTCCTGCCTGGCGGACTGGATCTCGCTGTTGGCGGCATCGAGTTCGTGGTCGAGGCGTTTCTTGCCTTTTTTCTCCACGGTTTCGCCGGCCTTGACCAGCTCCTTCAGGTACTCGGCACCCTCCTGCCCGACCCGGGTGTAGGCCCCCAGGCCTGCCAGCCAGATCTTGCGCGCGTAGCCGCGCACCTCGCCCAGGGCCTTGCCCGGGGCGTCGTCGATTTTCTTCAGGGTCACTTTGGCCATGCTCTGCACCTCACGCTTGAACGGAAATGGAGTTACGCCCGTGAAAGTTGGGCTTGGGCACAAAGGTAGGGGGAAAAATTAGAATCCTCACCCTAAGGGCAGGATTTGCTGTGCAGCGAAGGCCCCTGTCGCGGATCAAGCCCGCGCCCACAGGGCCTGCAGTGAACCTGCGGAAGCCGCTTGACCCGCGACAGCGGTTTCAGGCCAGGGCCTTGTCCAGGGCCCGCTCGATCTCGGCCTTGATCGTGCCGCCCATCATCGACAGCATCATCCCCAGCTTCAACTCCACCCGGATGCTGTCGTCGCCGATATCGATGCTGCCATTGGCACCGCTGCGCCTGACCTCGACCCGGTCACCGTTCCACTGTGCCTTGAGGTCGTACTCGCGGGTCAGCTTGTCCACCAGGGCTTCGGCCTTTTCCCGGGCCGCTGCGCGCCCCAGGCTGTGTTTGCGTTCGACGCTGATCTGGGTCATTCAATCAATCCTGGCTAGAAGGGCATACTCCCATTATGCCCCTGCCTCCGCCTGCGACACACCCCGCCAAGACAAATGCAGCCGCACGCCCTAGAATGGCCAGTAATTTTTTCCGGTGAAGCGATATGAACGACCAGCGCAAAGGCGAACACGCCGAACCCACCACCCACTTCGGCTACAAGGATGTCCCCGAAAGTCAGAAGGCCGAGAAAGTCGCCGAAGTCTTTCACTCGGTGGCCGCCAAGTACGACCTGATGAACGATGTGCTCTCCGGCGGCATGCACCGCCTGTGGAAGCGCTTCACCATCGAGCTGTCGGGCGTGCGCCCTGGCAACCGCGTGCTCGACATCGCCGGCGGCACCGGCGACCTGGCGCGCAAGTTCTCGCAGCTGGTCGGCCCCACCGGCCAGGTGGTACTGGCCGACATCAACGCCTCGATGCTCAAGGTCGGTCGTGACCGCCTGCTCGACAAGGGCGTGGCCGGCAACATCGAGTTCGTCCAGGCCGACGCCGAGAAGCTGCCCTTCCCCGACAACCATTTCGACTGCGTGACCATCGCCTTCGGCCTGCGCAACGTGACCCACAAGGACGACGCGATCCGCTCGATGCTGCGCGTGCTCAAGCCGGGCGGCCGCCTGCTGGTGCTGGAGTTCTCCAAGCCGACCAACAAGCTGATGTCCAAGGTCTACGATGCCTACTCGTTCGCCTTCATGCCGCTGGCCGGCAAGCTGATCACCAACGACGCGGACAGCTACCGCTACCTCGCCGAATCGATCCGCATGCACCCCGACCAGGAAACCCTCAAGGCCATGATGGTCGACGCCGGTTTCGACCGTGTCACCTACCACAACATGACCAGCGGTATCGTGGCCCTGCACCGCGGTATCAAACCCTGATGTTGCTGGCCGGGCTGCTCGCCAGCGTCGAACACGGTCTCAACCGTGTGTTGCGCATGGACAGCACTGCGCTGCCGCGCCTGGCTGCGCTCGAGGGCAAGATCATTGCCATCGACTGCCGCCAGCCGGCGCTGCAGCTGTACATCCTGCCCGGCGATGAAGGCCTGATGCTCGCCAGCCACTGGGAAACCGAGGCCGACTGCACCCTGCGTGCGCCGGCCAGCAGCCTGCTGCAACTGGCCCTGAGCCAGGACAAGCCGGCGGTGCTGCACAGCCCGCAGGTGGAACTCGAAGGCGACAGCGCGGTGCTGCTCGACCTGGTCGGCGTGCTGCAGGACCTGGAGCTGGACTGGGAGTACGAACTCTCGCGCTGGCTCGGCCCGGTCGCCACCCAGCTGATCGGCGGCCACCTGCGCAGCCGCGCGCGCTGGACCCGCCAGGGCCTGGCCAGCCTCAACCAGAACCTTGGCGAATACCTGGCCGAAGAGGCCCGCACCCTGGTCGGCCAGCGCGAAGCCGAAGCGCGCTTCGCCGAGCTCGATGCCCTGAAAATCGATGTAGAACGCCTCGAGGCACGCATTGCGCGCCTTGCCCGATCCCTTGAATCCAGCGATAACGCATGAAGCTGCTTGCCGTCCGCCGTCTGTTGCGCATCCAGCGCGTCGTGATCCGCTACCGTCTCGATGACCTGCTGTTCGACCTGCCCCTGCCCTGGTGGCTGATGACCCTGCGCTTCGCCATGCCCTGGCGCTGGCTGCCGCGCAAGCCGTCGCCCCTGAGCCGTGGCGCGCGCCTGCGCCTGGCGCTGCAGGACCTGGGCCCGATCTTCATCAAGTTCGGCCAGTTGCTCTCCACCCGCCGTGACCTGCTGCCCGCCGACATCGCCGACGAGCTGATGCTGTTGCAGGACCGCGTGCCGCCCTTCGACCCGCAAAAGGCCGTGGCGCTGATCGAATCGCAGCTCGGCGCCAAGGTGGGCGAGATCTTCAGCCGCTTCGACGTCGAACCGCTGGCCTCGGCCTCGGTGGCCCAGGTGCACGCGGCGCGCCTCAAGAGCGGCGAGGAGGTGGTGGTCAAGGTGGTGCGCCCAGGCCTCAAGCCGATCATCGCGCAGGACCTGGCCTGGCTGTTCCTGATCGCTCGCGGCGCCGAGCGGGTGTCGGCCGATGCCCGCCTGCTGCACCCGGTCGAGGTGGTCAACGATTACGAGAAGACCATCTACGACGAGCTCGACCTGCTGCGCGAGGCGGCCAATGCCAGCCAGCTGCGACGCAACTTCGAAGGCTCGGAGATGATGTACGTGCCCCAGGTGTACTGGGACCTGTGCCGGCCCAAGGTGCTGGTGATGGAGCGAATCTATGGCGTGCAGGTCACTGACCTTGCCACCCTGGCCGACCAGCGCACCGACATGAAGCTGCTGGCCGAGCGCGGCGTCGAGATCTTCTTCACCCAGGTGTTTCGCGACAGCTTCTTCCACGCCGACATGCACCCGGGCAACATCTTCGTCAGCACCGTCAAGCCGTGGAGCCCGCAGTACATCGCGATCGACTGCGGCATCGTGGGCAGCCTCACCCCCGAGGACCAGGACTACCTGGCACGCAACCTGTTCGCCTTCTTCAAGCGTGACTACCGCCGCGTGGCCCAGTTGCACATCGACTCGGGCTGGGTACCGGCGCAGACCAAGCTCAACGAATTCGAGGCGGCGATCCGCACCGTGTGCGAGCCGATCTTCGAAAAACCGTTAAAGGATATTTCCTTCGGCCAGGTGCTGATGCGCCTGTTCCAGACCGCGCGGCGCTTCAACATGGAAGTGCAGCCGCAACTGGTGCTGCTGCAGAAGACCTTGCTCAACATCGAGGGCCTGGGCCGTCAGCTGTACCCTGACCTGGACCTGTGGAGCACCGCCCAGCCGTTTCTGGAGCGCTGGATGCGCGAGCGGGTCAGCCCGAAAAACGTGCTGCAGAACCTGCACAGCCAGGTCGAGCAACTGCCGCACCTGGCCGGCATGACCCGCGACCTGCTAGAACGCATGTCGCAACCGCACCTGAACGACCCGCCGACACCCTGGCAGCAGCGCGATCGCTGGGCCCTGCGCCTGCTCGGTGCCGGCCTGCTGGCGGGCGGCGCAACCCTCGCCGCAGGCGCCGTGAGCCTCAGCGCCCCGGCAGCCTGGCCGGCCTGGCTGATGCTGGCCGGGGGCCTTTACCTGATCGTGCGCCGATAGCCAGCCTGCTGCGTGGCTGGCACACTAGCAGGTGGCATCGGTGCGGGACCGTGGCCTATTTTGGAGTCGAACATGAAAGACTGGCTGGACGAGATCAACTGGAACAGCGATGGCCTGGTACCGGCGATCGCCCAGGACCACAAGACCGGGCGCGTGCTGATGATGGCCTGGATGAACCGCGAGGCCCTGAGCCTGACTGCCGCCGAGCAGCGCGCCATCTACTGGTCGCGTTCGCGTGGCAAACTGTGGCGCAAGGGCGAAGAGTCCGGCCACGTGCAGAAGTTGCATGAAATGCGCCTGGACTGCGACGCCGACGTGATCATCCTGATGGTCGAGCAACTGGGCCACATCGCCTGCCATACCGGCCGTGAAAGCTGTTTCTACCGCGTGTACGAGAACGGCGCGTGGAAGACCGTCGACCCGGTACTCAAAGACCCGCATGCCATCTACAGCGCAGGACACTGACATGAGCGACACCCTGATCCGCCTGGCCGAAGTGCTCGAATCGCGCAAGGGCGCGGCCCCCGACACCTCGTACGTGGCCAGCCTGTACCACAAGGGCCTGAACAAGATCCTGGAAAAGGTCGGCGAGGAATCGGTCGAGACCATCATCGCCGCCAAGGACGCCGCCGTCAGTGGCGAATGCAGCGATGTCATCTACGAGACCGCCGACCTGTGGTTCCATAGCATGGTCATGCTCGCCGCCCTGGGCCAGCACCCGCAGGCCGTGCTGGACGAACTGGACCGCCGCTTCGGCCTGTCCGGGCACGACGAGAAGGCCGCCCGCCAACCGTCGGCCTAACGAATTCAATCGAGGATTGCACCATGGGTATTTTTGACTGGAAACACTGGATCGTCCTGCTGGTGGTGGTTGTACTGGTGTTCGGTACCAAGAAACTGAAAAACCTGGGCAGCGACCTGGGCGAATCGATCAAGGGCTTCAAGAAGGCCATGAACGAAGAGGAAGACAAGCCGGAGCAGCCCACCGTACAGCCTGCCCAGCCGACCCCGCCGCCCGCCGCTGCACCGCTGAACCAGCCACAGACCTTCGATGGCCAGGCGCACAAGGTCGAAGAGCCGACCAGGAAAGAGTGAACACATGTTCGGGATCAGCTTCAGTGAGTTGTTGCTTGTCGGCCTGGTGGCCCTGCTGGTGCTCGGCCCCGAGCGCCTGCCGGGCGCTGCACGTACCGCCGGGCTGTGGATCGGCCGACTGAAACGCAGCTTCAACGCGATCAAGAACGAGGTGGAGCGCGAGATCGGTGCCGACGATATCCGGCGCCAGCTGCACAACGAGCACATCCTCTCCATGGAGCAGGAAGCCCGGCGCATCCTCAACCCGCAATCGGTACAGCCCGATCCGGCGCACACCCCCGGCGCGGAGCCAGCCGCCACCGCCACCGAGGCTGCGCCGGCGCCTGCACCAGAACCTGTGACTGCACCGACACCTGCACCTGCCGTCGAAGCAGCACCGCCCACCGAACCGACACAGCCGCCGCGAGCCCCATGAGCGAAATCCCGGAAAACGACCAGCCGATGCCGCTGGTCTCGCACCTTACCGAGCTGCGCACGCGCCTGTTGCGCTGCGTCGCGGTCATCTTCGTGATCTTCGCCGGCCTGTTCGCCTTCGCCCAGCAGATCTACACCCTGGTTTCGGCACCGTTGCGCGCCCACCTGCCGGCCAACGCCACGATGATCGCCACCGACGTGGCCTCGCCGTTCCTCACGCCATTCAAGCTGACCATGATCGTCTCGCTGTTCCTGGCGATCCCGGTGATCCTGCACCAGATCTGGGGGTTCATCGCCCCCGGCCTGTACCGCCATGAAAAACGTATCGCAGTGCCGTTGCTGGTGTCGAGCATCTTCCTGTTCTATGCCGGCATGGCCTTCGCGTACTTCCTGGTATTCCCGCTGATCTTCGGTTTCTTCGCCAGCGCCACGCCCGAAGGCGTGTCGATGATGACCGACATCGCCAGCTACCTCGACTTCGTCATGACCCTGTTCTTCGCCTTCGGCGTGGCCTTCGAGATCCCGGTGGCGGTGATCCTGCTGGTGTGGATCGGCGTGGTCGACGTGAAGTACCTGAAGAAGATCCGCCCCTACGTCATCATCGGCTGCTTCGTGGTCGGCATGGTGCTGACCCCGCCGGACATCTTCTCGCAGACCCTGCTGGCCGTGCCGATGTGGTTGCTGTTCGAAGTCGGCGTGCTGTTCGGCGGGCTGATCCGCAAGCGCAGTGCCCCGGTGCAGGCCGACGAGCCTGACGACCAGCCGCCAGCCACCCAGCCGTGAACCTGCTGCTGCTCGAGGAGGCCGACTTCGTCGCGGCCGACCGTGTGGTGCTGGGCGACCGACGCTTTACCCACATGCAGGAGATCCACCGCGTGGCGGTGGGCGACACCCTGCGCGTGGGACGCCTGGGGGGGCTGATGGGGCAGGCCGTGGTGCTGCGCCTGGAGGGCCATGAAGCCGAACTGTCGGTCGAGTTCACCCAGCCGCCGCCGGCCAAGCTGCCGCTGACCCTGGTGCTGGCCCTGCCGCGCCCGAAGATGCTGCGCCGGGTGTTCCAGACCGTGGCCACCATGGGCGTGGGCAAGCTCATCCTGGTCAACAGCTACCGGGTCGAGAAGAGCTTCTGGCAAACCCCCTTCCTGGAGCCTGCGGCAATACGCGAGCAACTGGTGCTGGGCCTGGAGCAGGCGCGCGACACCGTGCTGCCCGAGGTGGTGATCGAGAAGCGCTTCAAGCCCTTCGTCGAAGATCGCCTGCCAGCGATTGCCGAGGGTACCCTGGGCCTGGTCGGCCACCCTGGCAACCACCCGCCCTGCCCGCGCGCATTGACCGAGCCAGTGACCCTGGCGATCGGCCCGGAAGGTGGCTGGATCCCGTATGAGGTCGAGCTGCTGGGCAAGGCCGGGCTGAACCCGGTACAGCTGGGCGAGCGCATCCTGCGCGTGGAGACGGCGGTCACCGCCCTGCTGGCGCGGTTGTTCTAGCACCGCGTCCGCTGCTGTGCGTAGGAGCCGGCCTTGCCGGCGACGCCTTTCATACACACCTTCAGTTTTGTGACCCCAGGCCGATGCATTGGCCACAGACCACGCATCCGCCCCCGCCTGACCGCAATGGAGTCACCCCATGTACCGTTGGTTCGCCCACCATCTGGGCAATTTTAGCGTCACGCTCAAACTCGGCATCGGCTTCGGCACCGTGTTGCTGCTGACCCTGCTGATCGCACTCACCGGCTGGCAGGGGCTCAACGGTGTCACCCAGCGCGGCGACACCCTGGGCGAGATTTCCCGGATTCACCAGATCACCCAGGACCTGCGCATCGCCCGCCAGACCTATGAGCACAAACGCGATGCCGCCAGCGCCGACGCGGTAGAGAACGCCCTGGTAGAGCTGGATCGCCAGCTCAAGAACGTGGAACAGCACATACCGCCCAGCGAAAACGGCGACCGCCTGCAACGCCAGAACGAGGCGGTTGCCCAGTACCAGCGCGCCTTTGCCGACCTCAAGCAGGCGGCCCAGGCCCGCGAGGCCAGCCGTGCGACCATGAGCAGCAGCGCGGAAAAGACCGCCGCATCGCTGGATCAGGTAGAGCGCGGGCTGCTGCAAGGCGGCGATATCCAGACCTTCAACAGCGCCGTGCAGGCCAAGGCGCTGATGCTGCAGGCCCGCTTCCACGTGCGTGGCTACATCTTCAGCGGGCAGGCCGAACTGCAGCAGACCGCCCTGCAGGCCATCGACCAGGCCCTGAGCGTCATCCGCAGCCTGCCGGCCAAGGTGCCGGCCGAGCATGCCGATGCCCTGGCCGCCGCCACCCAGGCGCTGGCCACCTACCGCAACGCGGTGGAGCAGTTCAGCCAGTCCCAGGCCGCCAATGACGCGGCCCTGCAGCACATGGCCGAACAGGGCACGCTGCTGATCGACCTGAGCCAGCAGATGAGCCGCAGCCTCACCCAGCTGCGCGACGACGAATCGCAGCACGCCCAATCGATGCTGGCCCTGGCCACGGCGCTGGCGCTGTTCTTCGGCATCCTCGCCTCGTGGGCCATCACCCGCCAGATCGTCGTGCCCCTGCGCCACACCCTCGGCGCCGTGGACCGCATCGCCAGCGGCGACCTGCGCCACGACCTGCGCGTGGAGCGCAGCGACGAACTCGGCCAGTTGCAGCACAGCATGCAGCGCATGACCGTGAACCTGCGCCAGCTGATCGGCGGTATCGGCGATGGTGTCACCCAGATCGCCAGCGCCGCCGAGCAGCTCTCGGCCGTCACCGAGCAGACCAGCGCCGGGGTCAACAATCAAAAGGTCGAGACCGACCAGGTGGCCACTGCCATGAACGAGATGGCCGCCACCGTGCAGGAAGTGGCGCGCAACGCCGAAGAGGCCTCGGAGGCGGCGCAGATGGCCGACCAGCAGGCCCGCGAAGGCGACCGCGTGGTGGGCGAGGCCATCGACCAGATCGAGCGCCTGGCCGCCGAGGTGGAACACTCCAGCGAAGCCATGGGTCAGCTCAAGGCCGAAAGCGCCAAGATCGGCAGCGTGCTCGACGTGATCAAGTCGGTGGCCCAGCAGACCAACCTGCTGGCCCTCAACGCCGCCATCGAGGCCGCTCGTGCCGGTGAGGCCGGGCGCGGTTTCGCGGTGGTTGCCGATGAAGTGCGCAGCCTGGCCCAGCGCACACAGCAATCGACCGAAGAGATCGAGGAGCTGATCGCCGGCCTGCAGAACGGCACCCAGCAGGTCGCCACGGTGATGGACAACAGCCGCAGCCTGACCGGCAGCAGCGTCGAGCTGACCCGCCGCGCCGGCACCTCGCTGGAAACCATTACCCGCACCGTGTCCTCGATCCAGGCCATGAACCAGCAGATCGCCGCCGCTGCCGAGCAGCAGAGCGCAGTGGCCGAAGAGATCAACCGCAGCGTGATGACGGTGCGCGATGTGTCCGACCAGACCAGCGCCGCCAGCGAAGAGACCGCCGCCTCCAGCGTCGAGCTGGCGCGCCTGGGCACCCACCTGCAGACCCTGGTCGCCCGCTTCAGCCTGTAACCCCCCGCCCTGCCGGCAGCGGCGTTGATCGCTGCCGGTGTCCGGCCCCCTGTGGCCGTCGAACAAATAGCGAAAAGTCCTACAGCGTTTGCAGGTCCAGACCTTGGCGCTCCAGCCGATGCGTTCGCATTGGCGCACCCACGGGTGCGTCTGAACCTCGTACCTGGAGAGCCACCATGCTTGTGACGATGAATCGGATGCTGGGCAACCTGAGCATTCAACTGAAACTGGCCCTGGGCTTTGCCCTGGTTCTGTTGCTGACGCTGGGTATCGCCCTGATCGGCTGGACCACCCTGGAAGACCTTGCCGACCGCAGCGACAAGCTCACCGACATCGGGGCGGTGAACAAGGAGATCCAGGATGTGCGCAACCAGCGGCTGGTCTACGAGCGCAACCTTGAGCCTGCCGTCGGCCAGCAGATGGACAAGGAGCTGGACGACGTGGCCGAGCGCCTGGCCTACCTGCAGCGGCGCCTCAACGTGCCGGCCAACCTTGCCCGGGTACAACGCCAGGAAAACACCCTCGACCAGTACCGGCGCACCTTCGCCGAGCTGCAGACCACGGTGCAGGCGCGCCAGCAGGCACGCGACGCCCTGGGCAGCAGCGCCGAACGCGCGGTGGCGCTGCTGGCGCCAGTCGGGCAGGCACTGCGCGAGCGTGCCGACTTCAGCGCCTACGCCAGCCTGGTGACGGTGGACCAGCAGATCCAGCAGGCCCGCTTTCACCTGCGCGGCTACACCTACAGCGGCCGCGCCGAATTCGAGGCACCGGCACTGGCCGCCATCGACCAGGCGGCCAGCCAGCTTGACGCACTGCCCGACAGGCTACCGAGCACCTATCGCGACACCTTGCGTGCAGCCGCGGGGGCACTGGCCGACTACCGCGCCGCCGTGCTCGACTTCAGCGCGGCGCGCAGCGCCAGCGACTCGGCCCTGCAGCACCTGGCACAGCTGGGCGACAGCCTGCTGGCGGTGAGCGACGAGCTGACCCAGTCGCAGACCGAGCTGGTCGACCAGCAGGCCCTGCAGGCACGCTACAACCTGGGCCTGGCGATCGCCATTGCGCTGCTGCTGGGCATCGCGGCCGCGTGGGTGATCACCCGCCAGATCACCACGCCCCTGCAGCAGACCCTGCGCCTGGTCGAACGGGTGGCCGGCGGCGACCTGAGCCAGACCCTGGTGGCCGAGCGACGCGACGAGCTGGGCGAGCTGCAGCGTGCGATGCAGCGCATGACCGTGAGCCTGCGCGAGCTGGTCGGTGGCATCGGCGAGGGCGTGACCCAGATCGCCAGCGCCGCCGAGCAGCTCTCGGCCGTGACCGAGCAGACCAGCAGCGGGGTCAGCACGCAGAAGGTCGAAACCGACCAGGTGGCCACTGCCATGCATGAAATGGCCGCTACCGTGCAGGATGTGGCGCGCAATGCCGAGCAGGCCAGCGAGGCCGCCACCCTGGCCGACCAGCAGGCCGGCGAAGGCGATCGGGTGGTCAGCGAGGCCATCGACGAGATCGAGCGCCTGGCGGCGGCGGTCGACCACTCCGGCGAAGCCATGGCCCAGCTCAAGGCCGAAAGCGACAAGATCGGCAGCGTGCTCGACGTGATCAAGTCGGTAGCCCAGCAGACCAACCTGCTGGCGCTCAACGCGGCCATCGAGGCCGCCCGCGCCGGCGAGGCCGGGCGCGGCTTCGCCGTGGTCGCCGACGAGGTACGCGGCCTGGCCCGACGCACCCAGCAATCCACCGAAGAGATCGAAGGCCTGATCGCCGGCCTGCACCGCGGCACCTCCGAGGTCGCCGGGATTCTGGACAACAGCCGCGAGCTGACCCTGAGCAGCGTCGAGCTGACCCGGCGCGCCGGCACCTCGCTGGCCACCATCAGCACCACGGTGTCGTCGATCCAGGCGATGAACCAGCAGATTGCGGCCGCGGCGGAACAGCAAAGTGCAGTGGCCGAGGAAATCAACCGCAGCGTGATCAACGTGCGCGACGTGTCCGACCAGACCAGCGCCGCCAGCGAAGAGACCGCGGCCTCCAGCATCGAGCTGGCACGCCTGGGGGTTCAATTGCAGGCGCTGGTCGGGCGCTTCCAGCTCTAGGTGGAATTTTCCGCCTGCAAGATGGGAATTTTCCTACAGCATTTGCAGGTCCAGCTTGGCCTCCAGTGGCCGATGAGCACAGGTAGCTGCGCCCGACCCTATCCAGGCGCTACATCCCTCATTTCACTGGAGAACCGTCATGTTCGCACCTTTGTACCGGATGCTTGGCAACCTGAGCGTCAGGCTCAAGCTGGCCCTGGGATTTGCCAGCGTCCTGCTGCTGACGCTGGCGACCACCCTGGGCGGCTGGCATGCACTGAACGAATCCATCGACAGCTCGCAGCGTCTCACCCAGATTGCCGCGATCAACGACCTGAGCAAGGACCTGCGTGCCGAGCGCATCACCTACCGGGTGCTGGCGGACGACGAGAGCAAGCGCAGGATCAGCGCGACCCTGACCGAACTGGAGCGCCTGCTGCAGAGCATGCTGGGGCAGTTCGACGATGCGGCCGACCGCCAGGTGATCACGGCCAATCAGCAGGTGGTCGGCCAGTTCGTGCGCGACTTCGACACCTTGCAGCAGGCCGTCGGCACGCGCCATACGCACGAAACCGCCCTGCGTGAACAGGAGCAGCGCCTGCTCGACGGCATCGACACGCTGGAGCAGAAGACCCTGCTGGGCGAGCGCCAGGGCAGCGAACGGCAGGCCTCGGAGCAGCGCCTGTTCGCAACGCTTGCACGACACATCGAGACCGCCGGCCAGCAAAGCCGCGCCCCGGCCTATACCTTCAGCCCGCTGAGTGCCTTCGAGCAGGTGGGTGCCAGCGCGCTCGGCGCCGCCCAGGCCAGCCTGGCCGATCTGAGGCGCAACCTGCCGCCCAGCGACCTGCAGGCCACTACCGCCGCGCTCGCCAGCTATGTGCAGTTGCTGGACCGCTACCGCCAGGCCGCCATCGCGGTAGAGCAGCTTCAGGGCGGGCTGGAGACCATGGGCAACCAGCTGCGCGATGCCAGTCGCGTTCTGACCCGGCACCAGATCCAGCTGCGCGACGAAGAAGCCCTCGAGGCACGCAGCATGCTCAGCGTCATCGCCTTGCTGGCGCTGGTACTCGGCAGCCTGGCCGCGTGGCTGATCACGCGCCAGATCACCGAACCGCTCAGACGCACCCTGCAAGCGGCGCAATGCATCGCCAAGGGCGACCTGCGCAGCGACCTGCGGGTATCACGCCAGGATGAGCTGGGGCAGTTGCAGAACAGCATGCAGCAGATGGCCCTGAGCCTGCGCGAGCTGATCGGTGGCATCGGCCAGGGCACCGGCCAGTTGACCGCTGCGGTGGGCGAGCTATCGAGTGTCGCCGAGCGCACCCAGCTGATGACCGGCAACCAGAAGGACGAGACCGACCAGGTGGCCACCGCGATGAACGAGATGGCCGCCACGGTACTGGAGGTGGCGCGCAACGCCGAGTTCGCCTCGGCGGCAGCCACTGCCGCAGACAGCCAGGCGCGCGAAGGCAACCAGGTGGTCAACGACGCCATCGGGCAGATCGAGCAATTGGCCAGGCAGGTGGAGGAGTCGATCCTGGCCATGCAGCAGCTGGCCCAGGAGAGCGAGCGTATCGGCAGCATCCTGGATGTGATCAAGTCGGTTTCGTCGCAGACCAACCTGCTGGCGCTCAATGCCGCCATCGAGGCTGCGCGGGCGGGCGAGGCCGGGCGTGGTTTTGCGGTGGTGGCCGATGAAGTGCGCGGCCTGGCCCAGCGTACCCAGCAGTCCACCGAGGAGATCGAGGAGCTGATCGGCAACCTGCACAGTGGTACGGCGCAGGTGGTGCACCTGCTCGACAGCAGCCGCGACCTGAGCCGCGACAGCGTCGAACTGAGCCGGCGGGCGGGCGCGGCGCTGGGGCAGATCACCGAGACAGTGTCGAGCATCCAGGGCATGAACCAGCAGATCGCCACGGCCAGTGAAGAGCAGAGCTCGGTGGCCGAGGAGATCAACCGCAATGTGATGACGGTGAGGGATATTGCCGATCAGACGACGACGGCGAGCCAGCAGACTGCGGCGTCGAGCGTGGAGCTGGCGCGACTGGGGGGGCAGTTGCAGACGTTGGTCGGGCGGTTCAGCCTGTAACGGCCTCTTCGCCAGCAAGGCTGGCTCCTGCAGGTGCGGCGAAACCCTGCAGGAGCCAGCCTTGGTGGCGAAGGCCACGCTGCGGTTACAGCACCTGGCGCAGGAACGCCTGGGCTCGTGGGTCCTTCGGCGCAGTGAAGAACGCCTCCGGTGGCGAATCTTCCAGCAACTTGCCGTGGTCGAAGAACAGCACGCGGTCCGCCACTTCCCGGGCAAAGCCCATTTCGTGGGTCACACAGACCATGGTCATGCCTTCCAGGGCCAGGGTCTTCATCACGTCCAGCACCTCGCCAACCATCTCCGGGTCCAGCGCCGAGGTCGGCTCGTCGAACAGCATCACCTTCGGCTCCATCGCCAGCGCACGGGCAATCGCCACGCGCTGTTGCTGGCCACCAGACAGGCGCGAGGGAAACTCGTTGGCCTTCTGCGCAATGCCCACCTTCTCCAGCAACGCACGCGCCTTGGCCTCACGCTCGGCCTTGCCACGCTTGCGCACCACCTTCTGCGCCAGGCACAGGTTCTCCAGCACGGTCATGTGCGGGAACAGGTTGAAGTGCTGGAACACCATGCCGACTTCACGCCGATAGGCATTCACGTCGGTCTTCGGGTCGGCCAGTTGCAGGCCGTCGATGGCCACGGTGCCCTCGTCGAAGGTTTCCAGGCCGTTGAGGCAGCGCAGGAAGGTCGACTTGCCCGAGCCCGACGGGCCCAGCACCACCAGCACTTCGCCCTTGGCCACATCGGTACTGACGTGATCCACCGCACGCACCACCTGCCCACGGGTGTCGAAGACTTTTACCAGGTCACGGACTTCAATCACTTTGCGCAAGCCTCCGCTCGAGCCGGCTGGCGAAATGCGACAGCGGCAGGTTGATCAGCAGGTACAGCCCGGCGACGCAGAACCAGATCTCGAACGTGGAGAACGAGGTGGTGATCGCCTCGCGGCCACTCTTGGTCAGTTCGGTGATGGCGATCACCGACACCAGCGAGGTGTCCTTGACCAGGCTGATGAACTGCCCGGCCAGCGGCGGCAGCACGCGCTTGAACGCCTGCGGCAATACCACGTGGCGCATCGACTGGCCGGCGCTCAGGCCCAGCGAACGGGCCGCCTCGCCCTGGCCGCGGGCAATCGACTGCACCCCGGCGCGCACGATCTCGGCGACGTAGGCGCCGGTGAACAGCGCCAGTGCCGCCACCCCGGCAAACTCGCGGGACAGGTTGAGCACGGTGCCGATGAAGAAGTAGAAGATGAAGATCTGCACCAGCAGCGGCGTGCCGCGCACCAGCTCGACATACACCGTCGACAGGTCGCGCAGGGTCGGGTTGCTGGACAGCCGGCACAGGCCGGCGAACAGGCCGATCACCAACCCCAGCACCCCCGCCGCCACCGAGATCCACAAGGTGGTGAACAGGCCCCAGGCCAGCGGCCCGGCGGCCCACTGGTGGGTCACACCGATCAGGTCGCCCTCGGCCACGTCGTCGCCACGGTCCATCTGCAGGCTGGCCTGCTCGACGTTCAGCACCTGTTCGGCGCCGCTCTCGTCACGCAAGGTGACGCGGGCCATGTCGCCCTTGCGCTCGATCGCCTCGATCACGCCGTTTTCGGCGGCGCGCTGGGCAACTTCGGCCTGATAGGCAAAGTACTGCGGCACACGGTTCCAGCGCCACTCGTAGGAGATCACCGAGGTTGCGTAATACAGGCTCAGCGCCAGGCCGATCAGGACCAGCGCCGTCAGCCCATGCCAGGGCCACTGGGATTTCTTGTGTTTGATCACGGGGGTACTTCCGTAAAAGCGAACGCGCAGGGCCAGCCTGCGCGTCGGGTTTCGAACCGGGCGTGGGGCCGCGGCCTTATTCCATGTCCTTCAGCCAGGCGGTGTCCTTGAACCACTTGTCGTGGATTCGATCGTAGGTGCCGTCGTGCTTGATCTGGTGCAGGAAGTTGTTGATGAAGTTCAGGCTGTCGTAGTCGCCCTTCTTCAGGCCGAAGGCCAGCGGTTCGAAGGTGAACGGCTCGTCGAGGAACAGCAGCTTGCCGGCGCCGGCCTTGTTCACTGCCACCACGTTGTACGGGGCGTCGTAGACGAAGGCGTCGGCCTTGCCGTTGACCACGTCCATCACCGCTTCCTGCTCGTTGTCGTAGCCGTGGTACTTGGCCTTGCCGATCAGCTTCTTGGCGACCATTTCACCGGTGGTGCCGAGCTTGGAGGTCAGGCGGTACTTCTCGTTGTTCAGGTCCTTGTAGGTCTTGATCTCGCCGGCCAGCTCCTTGCGGATCAGCAGGGTCTGACCGACCACGATGAAGGGTTCGCTGAAGTTGAGCTTGAGGTTGCGCTCCTGGGTCAGGGTCATGCCGCTGCCGATCATGTCGAACTTGTCGGTCATCAGGGCCGGGATGATGCCGTCGTAGGCCGTGGAGACGGTTTCCAGCTTGACGCCCATGGACTTGGCCATGGCCTTGAGGATATCGACTTCGAAGCCGATGATCTCGCCACGCTTGTTGGTCATCTGGAACGGCATGTAGGTAGGGTCCATGCCTACGCGCAAGGTGCCGCGCTTGACCGCGTCATCGATGGCGCCGGCTGCCTGTGCAGCGTTCACCGTCATCAGTGCCGCGACGCCGATCATCAGCATCGACAGATACTTTTTCATCATCACCAGATCCCCCAGCAGGAAAACTTCGAGTTTTATTATCGGGGGGGATGCTAACGCATGGGGGGCGTTGTTGGTATCAGAAAAAGGAGTGAAACATCGCCGGCAAAGCCGGCTCCTACAACGGCACGGATGACCTGTAGGAGCCAGCGTTGCTGGCGAAGGGGCCCGCAGATCAGGCCCCGGCGAGTGCGGCCTGCCCCTCGTGCTGCGGGTGCAGCGGCAACAGCGGCGAGTGCGGGTCGTTGGCAATCGACTCACGCCACACATCCAGCCAGGCGCGGTTGTCTTCGGCCCACACGCGGCTGTGCAGCCGTGCCAGGGCGACCGGGTCGCTGAGCAGCGCCAGGCGCGTGGCGCCATCCAGCGCGGCCGGGCCGACTTCCAGGGCCTTGGCGATGCGCTCGGCGCGGTTGCGCTCGACCACCTCCGCCACGCCATGGCGCGCGGTCGCCAGGGCACAGGCCAGGGCGTTCTGTTGCGGGTCGACCACGGCCCGCACAAACCCGTCCTTCAGCGCATGCCAGCGGTTTTCGTGGGTGTACTGGTCGGTGGCCAGCAGCTCCTGCGGCGTGGCGTATTCCTCAGGGATCAGGAACAGCTTCTCGTCCTTGGCGCGCAGGCCCAGGTTGGTGCGGCTGGAAATCACCGACACCGGGATCGACAGCATCAGCGAGCCCACGATCGGCACCAGCCACCACAGGAAGCTCGGGTTCAGCCACGCCACCAGCAACGCCCAGGCCACGCCCAGCAGGGTCTGCGGGCCATGCCGGCGCACCGCTTCGCTCCACGGGGTGGAGTCGTCGTCACGCTGTGGCGAGTTCCAGGTCGCGGCCCAGCCCAGGAACGCGGCCAGCACGAAGCGGGTGTGGAAGATCATGCGTACCGGCGCCAGCAGCATGGAGAACAGCATCTCCAGCAGCATCGACAGGGTGACCTTGATGCGCCCGCCGAACTCCTTGGCGCCCTTGGCCCAGATCAGGATGATGCTCAGCAGCTTGGGCAGGAACAGCAGCACGATGGTGGTGGAGAACAGCGCGATGGCTTTTTCCGGGTGCCACTGCGGCCACAGCGGGTAGAGCTGACGCGGTTCGAGGAAGTACTGCGGCTCCATCAGGGTGTTGGTCGCCAGCAGCGCGGTCGACAGCACCAGGAAGAAGAACCACAGCGGCGCCGACAGGTACGACATCACCCCGGTGAGGAACACCGCACGGTGCACCGGGTGCATGCCCTTGACCAGGAACAGGCGGAAGTTCATCAGGTTGCCGTGGCACCAGCGCCGATCGCGCTTGAGCTCGTCGAGCAGGTTGGGCGGCAACTCTTCATAGCTGCCCGGCAGGTCATAGGCGATCCACACGCCCCAGCCGGCACGGCGCATCAGTGCGGCTTCGACGAAGTCGTGGGACAGGATCGCACCAGCGAAGGCGCCCTTGCCCGGCAACGGCGCCAGGGCGCAGTGCTCGATGAAGGGTTTCATGCGGATGATCGCGTTGTGGCCCCAGTAGTGCGACTCGCCCAGCTGCCAGAAGTGCAGGCCGGCGGTGAACAGCGGGCCGTACACCCGGGTGGCGAACTGCTGCATGCGCGCATACAGGGTATCCATGCCCGACGCCTTGGGCGCGGTCTGGATGATCCCGGCGTCGGGGTTGGCTTCCATCAGCCGCACCAGGCTGGTGAGGCATTCGCCGCTCATCACGCTGTCGGCGTCGAGTACCACCATGTAGCGGTAGTCCGCGCCCCAGCGACGGCAGAAGTCGTCGAGGTTGCCGCTCTTGCGTTTGACCCGGCGACGACGGCGACGGTAGAAGATGCGCCCGAAGCCCTTGGCCTCACGGCATACGTCCAGCCAGGCCTGCTGTTCGGCCACGGCGATGTCGGTGTCGTTGGTGTCGCTGAGCACGAAGAAGTCGAAGCGGTCCAGGTTGCCCGTGGCCGCCACCGACTCGAAGGTCGCACGCAGGCCGGCGAACACCCGAGCCACGTCTTCGTTGCAGATCGGCATCACCAGTGCGGTGCGCGCCCCGGCCTCGATCGGTTCGTTGCCGGCGCTGCTGCCCGAAATCCGGTACTTGTCACGCCCGGTGAGCAGTTCCAGAAAGCCCATCAGCGCGGTCCAGAAACCGGCCGACACCCAGCAGAACAGAATGCCGAACAGGATCAGGATGCTGGTCTGCAGCGCATACGGCCACACCTGGGTGACGGTCTGCATGAACGACTGGTGCATGATTTCGTCGAGGTCGACGAACGACCAGCCCTGGTACGGCAGGATGCCCTTCATGTACCAGCCGGCGACCACGGTCTGGCCGAGCATCAACGCCAGCAGGATGTAGCGGCGCATCGAACCCACCCAGCGCCAGCGCGCCTTGGGCAGCTCGCGCTGTTCAGGCGCCGGCGCGTTGGTACGTCCGGTGACCCGGCGCCAGGCGCGCACCAGGATGTTGGTGCGCCATGGCTCGGGGATCACCCGGGTGCGGTGGATCGGCGGGGTGGCCTTCAGGCACACCCGGCCACTGGCGTCGAGGGCGAGCATCTCGGCCTCTTCCAGTTCCGCGGCGCTGTCCAGGGTCAGGCGGCTGCCCACCGAACCCTGTACCGAACCGTTTTCACCCACCGGCGGCTGCGCCGACAGGCGTCGGTGCAGCTCGCTGAACGAATTGCAGCTGGCCAGTTCGGCGCGCTGCTCGTCGCTCAGGGGCAGATGGGCCAGGTACTCGCCAAGCGATTCCGGCCTTTGTGAAGAGTTACTCATCGGCAGGCAACTGATAGCTCCAGGTCTCGGTCAACACCTGTTCGGTGGTGGCCGGTGCCCCGGTGGTGGTCGCCGCATCGGCGGCTGGCGGCTGGGCAGGTTTTTCCTGCTTGGCGTGCTTGGCAGCGGCCTTGTCCTGCTTGGCAGGCTTGGCCGGCTTGGGCTGTTCGACCGGTACGTCGCGCAGCAGCGCGGCGCGCATTTCGGTGGCCTTGCTCGGGTCTTTGACCTTCAGGCGCAGGGTCAGGCGCCAGCCCTTGATCTCAGGGTTGTAGCGCAGGTTGTTCTCGACCACTTCGGCGTTGTCGTCGGTGGTCACCTGGCTGCGCACGTTGGCATCTTCCGGCAGGGCGGCCAGCACCGGGCCCTCGAAGTCGACCAGGAAGGCGATGCTGCCATCGGGCTGGCGGATCAGGTTGGACTGCTTGACGTCACCGGTGGAGCGCAGGGTCTGCTTGACCCAGCCCAGGTTCGGCGAGTGGAACTCGGACTCGTCGATGGTCCAGTGCAGGCGGTAGTTGAACTCGGATGCCACACCGGGCTCAGGCAGTTTTTCCGGGCTCCAGAAGGCCACGATGTTGTCGTTGGTCTCGTCGGCAGTCGGGATCTCGACCAGGTCGACGGTGCCCTTGCCCCAGTCGCCGCTCGGCTCGATCCAGGCGCTCGGGCGCTTCTGGTAGTTGTCGTCGAGGTCTTCGAACTGGCTGAACTCGCGCTGGCGCTGCAGCAGGCCGAAACCACGCGGGTTCTCGACGCTGAAATTGCTCACGGCCAGGTGCTTGGGGTTGTTGAGCGGGCGCCACAGCCATTCGCCGTTGGCCGCATGGATCGACAGGCCTTCGGAGTCGTGCAGCGCAGGGCGGTAGTTGGGCACCTTGGACGGCTGGTTGCCGCCGAACAGGAACATGCTGGTCAGCGGGGCGATGCCCAGGCGGCTGACGTGGTCACGCAGGTACACCCTGGACTTGACGTCGACGATGGTGTCGGTGCCCGGGCGCAGGGTCAGCTTGTAGGCGCCGGTGGAGCGCGGCGAATCGAGCAGCGCGTAGATCACCAGGTGCTTGTCGGTCGGCTTGGGCTTCTCGACCCAGAACTCGGTGAAGCGCGGGAACTCCTCGCCCGACGGCAGCGCGGTGTCGATGGCCAGGCCACGGGCCGACAGGCCATACACATGGCCCTTGCCGACCACGCGGAAATAGCTGGCGCCAAGCAGGGTCATGATTTCATCCTGCTTGTCGGCCTTGTTGATCGGGTACAGCACGCGAAAGCCCGCGTAGCCGAGCTTGTCGGTGGCCTTGGGGTCGAACTGCACGTCGCCGAAGTCGAAGCGGCTCGGGTCGTACTTGATCTCCTGCACCTTGTTGGCGGTGACTTCGTTGATGCGCACCGGCGTGTCGAAGTGCATGCCCTGGTGGTAGAACGACAGCTTGAACGGGGTCTTGTCCTGGGCCCACTCGGCCTTGTCCTGCAGGAAGCGGATCTTCTGGTAGTCGCCGTACTTCATGTCACGGAACACGGCCGGCAGGTTGCTCTTGGGTGCTTCGTACTTCTGCCCGGCCAGGTCTTTGGCCTTGGCTGCCACGTCGTCGAGGTTGAACGCCCAGAGCTGGCCCGCGCTGAGCAGGCAGACCAGTGCAGAGGCTGCCACGAAGGCCTTGCGCAGCCGATTGGCGGAAGTTCTTGGTGCATTACAGGGACTTACAATCACGAGCAACCCTCGCCGAAAACAGATCAAAGAACCAACGGCCAGCGACGTATGCCGGGTTGGCGAGCACTGTTCGGACTCCGAAAGGGCACAATGATTCCCCAAACGGTTCCGGACGATGCTCAAGTCAGAGTAAAACGGGCCTGCGAACGCAGGCCCACATTTCGCGCGATTATCCAGCAGGCCGCGTTACAACGCATCAGGGCCAAGCAACTATTTATGCTGAAAAGCCGCTGTTTTCATGCAAGCAGCGGCCTTTTCACCTTCATATTTGTAGCATAAATGTCACAGGGCCATCATTGACCAGGTGAACCTGCATGTCCGCACCGAAACGCCCGCTCGCCACCGTGGGGTGCTTGAGCCTCGCCTGGGCCAGCAGGTAGTCGAACAGTTCGGCACCGAGTGCCGGTGGCGCGGCGGTGGAAAAGCTCGGGCGCAGGCCGCTCTGGGTGTCGGCAGCCAGGGTGAACTGCGATACCAGCAGCAGGCCGCCGTCGATGTCCTTGAGCGACAGGTTCATCTTGCCCTGGGGGTCGCTGAACACCCGGTAGTTGAGCAGCTTGTGCAGCAGCTTGTCGGCGTGGGCCGGGGTGTCGCCGGGCTCGACGGCGACCAGCACCAGCAGGCCCTGGTCGATGGACCCGACGATCTCGCCGTCGACCTCTACCCGCGCGCCACGCGCGCGTTGCAGCAGGCCCTTCACGCTTCTTCCAGCGGCAGGTCGAGCAGGCGCCGGGCCATCTGGTCGGCGGCGCGCACCAGCGCATCGGTGATGCCGGGCTCGGAGGCGGCGTGGCCGGCGTCGCGAATCACTTTCAGCTCGCTGTTGGGCCAGGCCTGGTGCAGCGCCCAGGCGTTGTCCAGCGGGCAGATCACGTCATAGCGACCGTGCACGATCACCGCCGGCAGGTGGGCGATACGCGGCATGTCGCGGATCAGCTGGTCGGGCTCCAGGAACGCGTTGTTCATGAAGTAGTGGCATTCGATGCGAGCAATCGACAGGGCGCGTTGCGGCTCGGAGAAGCGGTCGACCACCAGCGGGTTGGGACGCAGCGTCGCGGTGCGGCCCTCCCAGGTGGACCAGGCCTTGGCCGCATGCATCTGGGCGATCTGGTCGTTGCCGGTAAGGCGCTTGTGGAAGGCCTTGACCAGGTCGTCGCGCTCGTCGGCGGGGATCGGCGCGATGTAATCCTGCCAGTAGTCGGGGAACAGTCGGCTGGCACCCGCCTGGTAGAACCATTCGATTTCCTGCGGGCGGCACAGGAAGATGCCGCGCAGGATCAGCCCGTGCACGCGCTCGGGGTGGGTCTGGGCGTAGGCCAGGGCCAGGGTCGACCCCCAGGAACCGCCGAACAGCACCCATTTTTCGATGTTCAGGTGCTCGCGGATACGCTCGATGTCTTCGATCAGGGCCTGGGTGGTGTTGTTCTCCAGGCTCGCGTGCGGGGTGGAGCGACCGCAGCCGCGCTGGTCGAAGGTGACGATGCGGTACAGGTTGGGGTCGAAATAGCAGCGGCTTTGCGCATCGCAGCCGGCGCCCGGGCCGCCATGAATGAACAGCACGGGCAGACCTTCCGGGGAACCGCTTTCATCGACGTACAGTACATGCGGTGCTTCCACGGCCAGATCGTGCCGGGCGTAGGGTTTGATCTGCGGGTACAAGGTCTGCATTACGCACTCCGTGTGGGGAAATAGGCTGCCGTTGGGCATCATAAACCCGAAATGCGCTTTGAGCATGTACCTGTGTTCGGCTTTCGGGCCCCTTCGCCGGCAAGGCCGGCTCCTACCGGTTCGCAACCGTCTGCAGGAGCCGGCCTTGCCGGCGAAGGCAGCGCCGCGGTCCTATGCCGGGTAACGCTCGCGCCCCCACCCCAGCATCGCCACCAGCATCTGCTCCAGCACCCGCTGGGTCGGCTGCGCCAGATCGTCGCGGTAGGTGAACGGCGCCACCTCCTCCATGTAGTTGCACTGCGCCAGTTCCATCTGCACCGCATGCACGTCGTTGGCCGGGGCGCCATAGTGACGGGTGATGTGCCCGCCCTTGAAGCGCCCGTTGAGCACATGGCTGTAGCCCTGCGCGCCGGCCGCCACCGCCCTGACCCGCTCGGCCAGCGCCGCGTCGCAGCTCGCGCCATTGAAGGTGCCGATGTTGAAGTCCGGCAACGTGCCGTCGAACAGGTGAGGGATCACCGAGCGGATCGAGTGCGCATCCCATAGCAACGCATAGCCGAACTGCTCGCGCAGGCGCGCCAGCTCGCCGGTGAGGGTGTCGTGATACGGCCGCCAGATGGCCTCCAGGTAGCCCGCCCGTTCGGCCGCACTCGGCTCCAGCCCCGCCTTGAACAGCGGCTGCCCTTCGAACAGCGTGGCCGGGAACAGCCCGGTGGTGGCGCCGGCATACAGCGGCTGGTCATCCTCGGGCCGGTTCAGGTCGATGACGAAGCGCGAATACTCGCCCACCACCACGCTGGCGCCCAGCTCACGGGCAAAGGCGTAAAGGCGCGGAATGTGCCAGTCGGTGTCCGGCAGGCCCCTGGCCTCGTCCACCAGCCCGGCCTCGACCGCCGGGGTCAGCCTGAGCCCGGCATGGGGAATGCTGACCAGCAGCGGCAGCGTACCCTGGTGAAAACTCACGACCTTGTCCATGCAGCCTCCCCTTTATCGGTCAGTTCAACGCCGTGGCGCACCACCCGCTTGTGCAGGTCGCCGCCCAGCCAGTAGGCCAGGTCTGCCGGCCGTTCGATGTCCCAGGCCACGAAGTCGGCCACCTTGCCGACCTCCAGCGAGCCATGGCTGTCGCCCAGCCCCAACGCCGTGGCGGCATGCACGGTGACACCGGCCAGGGCTTCTTCGGGGGTCATGCGAAACAGGGTGCAGGCCATGTTCAGCATCAGGCGCAGCGACAAGGCCGGCGAGGTGCCGGGGTTGAGGTCGCTGGCAATCGCGATCTTCACGCCGTGCCTGCGCAGCGCGTCCATCGGCGGCAGCTGGGTTTCGCGCAAGAAGTAGAACGCCCCCGGCAGCAGCACCGCCACCGTACCGGCCTGGGCCATGGCGATGGCATCGGCCTCGTCCATGAACTCCAGGTGATCGGCCGACAGTGCCTGGTAGCGCGCCGCCAGGCTCGAACCGTGCAGCGACGACAGCTGCTCGGCATGCAGCTTGACCGGCAGGCCCAGCTCGCGGGCCTTGAGAAACACCCGCTCGACCTGCGCCGGCGAAAACGCCAGGTATTCGCAGAACGCATCCACCGCGTCCACCAGCCCTTCGCCAGCCAGCGCCGGGAGCATCTGCTCGCAGATGTGAGTGATGTAGTCGTCGGCGCGCTCGGCGTACTCGGGCGGCAAGGCATGCGCCGCCAGGCAGGTACTGCGCACGGTCAGCGGCAGCGTTTCGCCGAGCCGGCGCGCCACCTTGAGCATCTTGCGCTCGTTGTCCAGGTCCAGGCCGTAGCCGGACTTGATCTCCAGGGTGGTCACACCATCACGCATCAGGGCCTGCACCCGGCGCAGGGCGCTGGCATACAGCTCGTCTTCGCTGGCGGCGCGGGTGGCGCGCACGGTGCTGGCGATGCCACCCCCCTGGGCGGCGATCTCGGCGTAGCTCACGCCCTGCAGGCGCTGTTCGAACTCGCCGCTGCGGTTGCCGCCGAACACCGCGTGGGTGTGGCAGTCGATCAGCCCGGGGGTGACCCAGGCGCCGCCCAGGTCGACCGTGCTGTCAGGCACAGGGCCTGCCAGCGCCTGGCGCGGGCCGATCCATTCGATGCGCCCGGCGCAGGTGACGATGGCCGCGTCCTCGATGATCGAGTAGGCGCCGTGCGCCATGCTTGCCACATGGCAGTGCTGCCAGAGGGTTTTCATGCACAGTCTCCGTAACTATTGAGGCGTCGACACCGGCTGCGTGACCGTGCCACGCGGCTTGCACCACAGCCAGTAGGCGGCCACCAGGAACACCACCCACACCACGCCGACGATCAACGCCGCCTGGGTGTCGGGGAAGTAGCCCAGCACACCGAACACGAACAGCATGAAGGCGATGGCTGCGGCCGGCCCATACGGCCAGAACGGTACCGGGAACTTCAGTTGCGCGACCTCTTCGCGGCTCATGCTGCGGCGCATGGCCACCTGGGTCACCAGGATCATCAGCCACACCCATACCGTAGCAAAGGTGGCAATGGAGGCGATCAGCAGGAACACGTTTTCCGGAATCAGGTAGTTGAGCACCACGCCACCGAGCAGCGCAGCGCCCATCACTAGCACGGTCATCCACGGCACGCCGTGGCGCGAGATCTTCGAGAAGCCTTTGGGCGCGTGGCCCTGCTCGGCCAGGCCGTACATCATGCGCCCGGCACCGAAGATATCGCTGTTGATGGCCGACACCGCCGCCGAGATCACCACGATGTTGAGCACCGTGGCCGCCGAACCGATCCCCAGGTTGCTGAAGATCTGCACGAACGGGCTGCCCTGGCTGCCGATCTGCGGCCAGGGGTACAGGCACATCAGCACGAACAGGGTGAGCACATAGAACAGCAGGATGCGCAGCGGCACGGCGTTGATCGCCTTGGGGATCACGCGCTGCGGGTCCTTGGCTTCACCGGCGGTGATACCGATGATCTCGATGCCGCCGAAGGCGAACATCACCACCGCGAACGAGGCGATCAGGCCACCGACACCGTTGGGCATGAAGCCGCCGTGATCGAACAGGTTGCCGATGCCCACCGTGTTGCCCGCCTCGGCATTGGCCAGGCCGAAGGCCATGATGCCGAAACCGGCCAGGATCATCGCCACGATCGCGCCGACCTTGAGCAGCGACAGCCAGAACTCCATCTCGCCGAACACCTTGACGTTGCACAGGTTGAGCCCGCCGATCAGGAACACGATGCCCAGCACCCACACCCAGCGCGCCACCTCGGGAAACCAGAAGCCCATGTAGATGCCGAAGGCCGTGACGTCGGCCAGGCACACGATGATCATTTCAAAGGCGTAGGTCCAACCCAGCACGAAGCCGGCCATGGGCCCCAGGTAGGTGCTGGCGTATTTGCCGAACGAGCCGGACACCGGGTTGTGCACGGCCATTTCACCCAGTGCACGCATCACCATGAACACCGCCGCGCCGCCGATCAGGTAGGCCAGCAACACCGCAGGGCCGGCCATCTGGATGGCCGCGGCCGAACCGTAGAACAGCCCGGTGCCGATGGCCGAGCCCAGTGCCATGAATCGAATGTGCCGGGCCGTAAGCCCGCGCTTGAGACCTTGTGCTTGAGATTGCATTTCGCGTTCCTGTTTTTTTTGTAGGCGAAAAGCAGCGCGAACCCGCCAGGGTTCGCGCGGCAGACGGCTGGCCTGCACGGCCAGCCGGTGGCGTCAGAGGCTGGGCAGCACCTTGGCCGGCAGCAGGCCGGTCAGCGTGCCCGCTGCCAGCAGGGCGATGGCCGCCTCGATGTCGGGGGCGAAGAAACGGTCCTTGTCGTAGTGCGCGACCTGGCCGCGCAGGGCCTGGCGCGCCTGCTCCAGCTTGGGCGAGGTCTTGAGGCCGGTGCGCAGGTCCAGGCCCTGGCAGGCGGCCAGCCATTCCACGGCCAGCACACCGCGGGTGTTCTCGGCCATTTCCCACAGGCGCTTGCCGGCGGCCGGGGCCATCGACACGTGGTCTTCCTGGTTGGCCGAGGTGGGAATGCTGTCGACGCTGTGCGGGTGCGCCAGCGCCTTGTTCTCGCTGGCCAGCGCGGCGGCGGTGACCTGGGCGATCATGAAGCCGGAGTTGACCCCGCCATTGGCCACCAGGAACGGCGGCAACTGCGACATGTGCTTGTCCATCATCAGCGAGATGCGCCGCTCGCTCAGCGAACCGATTTCGGCGATGGCCAGGGCCATGTTGTCGGCGGCCATGGCCACCGGCTCGGCGTGGAAGTTGCCACCGGAGATCACGTCACCCTCCTTGGCGAATACCAGCGGGTTGTCGGACACCGCGTTGGCCTCCACCACCAGTACCTCGGCGGCCTGGCGCAACTGGGTCAGGCAGGCGCCCATCACCTGTGGCTGGCAACGCAGGGAGTACGGGTCCTGCACCTTGCCGCAGTTCTGGTGCGAGGCCGACACTTCGCTGCCGTCGCCCAGCAGGTCGCGGTAGCAGGCGGCCGAGTCGATCTGGCCACGCTGGCCGCGGGCCTGATGAATGCGGTCATCGAAGGGCGAGCGCGAGCCCAGCACCGCTTCGACGGTGAGGCTGCCGCAGGCGACGGCGGCAGCGAACAGGTCTTCGCCTTCGAACAGCCCGCGCAGCGCATAGGCAGTGGACGCCTGGGTGCCATTGAGCAGGGCCAGGCCCTCCTTGGCAGCCAGGGTCAGCGGCTCGAGGCCGGCCACCGCCAGCGCTTCGGTGGCCGACAGCCATTGGCCCTTGTGGCGGGCCTTGCCTTCGCCCAGCAGCACCAGCGACATGTGCGCCAGCGGTGCGAGGTCGCCGGAGGCGCCCACCGAGCCCTTGAGCGGAATGTGCGGGTAGACCTCGGCGTTGATCAGGGCGATCAGCGCGTCGATCACCTTGCGCCGGATGCCGGAAAAACCACGGCTCAGGCTGTTGACCTTGAGCACCATGATCAGGCGCACCAGGGCGTCGTCCAGCGGCGCGCCGACGCCGGCGGCGTGGGACAGCACCAGCGAGCGCTGCAGGTTCTCCAGGTCGTGGCTGGCGATGCGGGTCGAGGCCAGCAGGCCGAAACCGGTATTGATACCGTAGGCGGTGCGGTCCTCGGCAAGGATCTGCTCGACGCAGGCCACGCTGTCTTCGATCTGCTTATCGGCGCTGGCGTCCAGTTGCAGGGTCAGCGGTTGCTGGTAGATCGCACGCAGCTGAGCCAAGGTCAGGGTGCCAGGCTTCAGGGTCAGTTGGGTCACGTTATTGCTCCGTCTCGAAAGGCGTTCACGCCCGTCATGAATTCAGTATCGACCAGGGCGCCGCTCAGCGCGTGATCATCGGCAGGTTCAGGCCCTGCTCTTTCGCGCAGTCGATGGCGATCTGATAACCGGCATCGGCATGGCGCATCACGCCGGTGGCCGGGTCGTTGTGCAGGACGCGGGCAATACGCTCGGCGGCTTCGTCGGTGCCGTCGCACACGATGACCATGCCCGAGTGCTGCGAGAAGCCCATGCCCACCCCGCCGCCGTGGTGCAGCGATACCCAGGTCGCGCCGCTGGCGGTGTTGAGCAGGGCATTGAGCAGCGGCCAGTCGGACACGGCGTCGGAGCCGTCCTGCATGGCTTCGGTTTCACGGTTGGGGCTCGAGACGGAGCCGGAGTCCAGGTGGTCGCGGCCGATCACGATCGGTGCCGACAGCTCGCCGCTGCGCACCATTTCGTTGAACGCCAGGCCCAGCTTGGCGCGCAGGCCCAGGCCGACCCAGCAGATACGTGCCGGCAGGCCCTGGAAGCTGATGCGCTCGCGGGCCATGTCCAGCCAGTTGTGCAGGTGCGCGTCGTCGGGGATCAGCTCCTTGACCTTGGCGTCGGTCTTGTAGATGTCCTGGGCGTCGCCCGACAGCGCGGCCCAGCGGAACGGGCCCACGCCGCGGCAGAACAGCGGGCGGATATAGGCAGGTACGAAGCCGGGGAAGTCGAAGGCGTTGGTCACACCCTCTTCCTTGGCCATCTGACGAATGTTGTTGCCGTAGTCGAAGGTCGGGATGCCCTGCTTCTGGAAGTCGAGCATGGCCTGCACGTGCACGGCCATCGACTGCCTGGCAGCCTTGACCACCGCCGCCGGTTCGGTCTGCGCGCGGTCGCGGTACTGCTCCCAGGTCCAGCCGGCCGGCAGGTAGCCATTGAGCGGGTCGTGGGCGCTGGTCTGGTCGGTGACCATGTCGGGGCGCACGCCGCGCTTGACCAGCTCGGGCAGGATTTCGGCGGCATTGCCCAGCAGGGCGATGGAGATGGCCTTGCCTTCGCCCGTGTATCTGGCGATGCGCGCCAGGGCGTCGTCCAGGTCGGTGGCCTGTTCATCCACGTAGCGGCTGCTCAGGCGGAAGTCGATGCGGCTCTGCTGGCATTCGATGTTCAGCGAGCAGGCGCCGGCCAGGGTCGCGGCCAGTGGCTGCGCGCCGCCCATGCCGCCCAGGCCCGCGGTGAGCACCCACTTGCCCTTGAGGCTGCCGTTGTAGTGCTGGCGGCCGGCTTCGACGAAGGTTTCGTAGGTGCCCTGCACGATGCCCTGGCTGCCGATGTAGATCCAGCTGCCGGCGGTCATCTGGCCGTACATGGCCAGGCCCTTGGCATCGAGTTCGTTGAAATGTTCCCAGTTGGCCCAGTGCGGCACCAGGTTGGAGTTGGCGATCAGTACGCGCGGGGCGTTGCTGTGGGTCTTGAACACGCCGACCGGCTTGCCGGATTGCACCAGCAGGGTCTCGTCGTCATTCAGGTGGGTGAGGCTCTCGACGATCTTGTCGTAGCACTCCCAGTTGCGCGCGGCGCGGCCGATGCCGCCGTACACCACCAGCTCCTTGGGGTTCTCGGCAACTTGCGGGTCGAGGTTGTTCATCAGCATGCGCAGTGGCGCTTCGGTCAGCCAGCTCTTGGCGGTGAGCTGGGTGCCGCGCGGGGCGCGAATTTCGACGTCACGGAATTTATTGTGCTTGTTCGTCACGTAAGGGCTCCTCGAGCGAAAGGCGAATTCGGGATGGCACTGCCATGGATGCAATACAAACATATATTTACTTGTATGTACAAGTACAGGCAACCAAAAAACAGTGTCGTCCGCTTCGCCGGCAAGGCCGGCTCCCACACGCAAAAAAAGAATGGAACCTGCAGGAGCCAGCCTTGCTGGCGAAGCCCTTAACGTTCGGTCAGCTCGATCAGGCAGATCTGCCCACTGACCTCGAACTCCAGCAACCCGTGATTGCCGTCCAGCCGCAGGCAGTCATAGCGACCCAGCCACTGCTCGGCATGCCCTGCGACCTTGACCCGCACCCGCTCGTGCGCCGCGAACACCAGCAGCGTCTGGGCCGAGCTGTACACCCGGCTTTCACCCGGCAGCCACTGCAACCGCGCGGCAAACCGCTGCGGCGCATAGATCAGGTTGAAGTCGCGAATCGGTCCGCCCAGCAGGTTGCAGCTCACTGCACTTTCGCCGCTGAAGGCGAAGGCATCGAACGCCAGCAGCTCGCGGCTGGCCTGGCCATCCACCATCAGGCGCATGCCATCGCCCTGCAGCACGCTGATCACGCGCTGATACCCGGCAAAGCTGGAGAACCCGCCCGACTCGGCGATGTCGGCAATCGACAGGCGCCAGCCAAAGCCCTCCAGGCCGGCCCCGCCATCGCGGGTGATCTCTTCGGTACTGCCGCCGCCGTTCTTCCACGGCATGCGCGGGTAGTCGGCGGCACGTAACAGGGTCAACGAACTCATTTGCTGAAGCGTCCTTCCAGGCGGTGACGGGAACCGGGGTGAATCAGGCGCGCCGCCGTGACCGGCTGGCGACCCGACCAGGTGCGCCGGCGGATCAGCAGGCACGGCTCGCCCGGCTCGATCTGCAGCAGGCGGCATTCCTCGGGTTCGGCCAGGATCGCCTCGACCACGTGCTCGCCTTCGGTCAGCGGCGCCACCTGGGACAGGTAGGCGTAGGGGGTCTGGCGGGTGAAGTCCTGCTTGAGGTAGTCAGGGGCGACCTGGGCGTTGACGAAGCGGTCCTCGATCTGCACCGGGATGCCGTTTTCGTAGTGCACGATCAGCGAATGGAACACCCGCTGCCCTTCGCGCATGTCCAGCGCCAGCGCCCGCTCCGAGCCTGCCGCCTCTTCGGTCAGGGTGATCACCTTGCAGCTGTGCTGGTGGCCGCGCGCGGCGATCTCGTCGGCGATGTTGTTGACCTCGAACAGCGCCGAGCGGCTCTTGGGCTCGGCGACGAAGGTGCCGACGCCCTGCATGCGCACCAGCAGGCCTTCGGCGGTCAGCTCGCGCAAGGCGCGGTTGATGGTCATGCGGCTGAAGCCCAGCTCGGTGACCAGTTCGCTCTCGGACGGTACGCGGTGATGCGGCGGCCAGCTGCCGTTCTGGATCTGCTGGGCGATCATCTGCTTGACCCGCGCATACAGCGGCGCCGGGCCCTCGCCCATGTGGGCAACCAACGCGGAGACAGGAGGTGTCGACACGGCAAAAATCCTTGGTGATGAGTATGACCGGTAGAGTGCCGCAGTTTACCGGGCAGGCAAACGTCTGTATATGTATATACAAATAACCAGAAAAGGGTGGCGTACCGATGTCCGTGTTCTTTGCCGAACGTGCTTTGTTGCCTACAGGCTGGGCAGAAAACGTGCGAATCGAGACAGGCCCCGACGGCCTGTTGAATAGCGTACAGCCAGGCGCCTCGGCAGATGGCGCCGAGCGCCTGGCCGGGCCGTTGCTGCCGGGCATGCCGAACCTGCACTCGCACGCCTTCCAGCGCGCCATGGCCGGCCTGGCGGAAGTGGCCGGCAACCCCAACGACAGCTTCTGGACCTGGCGCGAGCTGATGTACCGGCTGGTGGGCCGGATCAGCCCCGAGCAACTGGGCATCATCGCGCGCCAGCTGTACATCGAGATGCTCAAGGCCGGCTACACCTCGGTGGCCGAATTCCATTACGTGCACCATGACGCCCAGGGCAAGGCCTATGCCGACCCGGCCGAACTGTCGCTGCGCATCAGCCAGGCCGCCGCCGACACCGGCATCGGCCTGACCTTGCTGCCGGTGCTGTACAGCCACTCGGGTTTCGGCGGGCAGGCGCCCAATGACGGGCAACGTCGCTTCATCAACGGCACCGAGCAGTACCTGCACCTGCACACGCAACTGGCGCCGCTGCTCGCCCAGCAACCGGCGCAGCGCCTGGGGCTGTGCTTTCACTCCCTGCGCGCGGTCACCCCGCAGCAGATCGCCCAGGTCATGGCTGCCAGTGACAAGGCCTGCCCAGTGCACATCCATATTGCCGAACAGCAGAAGGAAGTCGACGACTGCCTGGCCTGGAGTGGCCGCCGGCCGTTGCAGTGGCTGTATGAAAACGTCGACGTCGACCAGCGCTGGTGCCTGGTGCATGCCACCCACGCCGAGCCCGACGAAGTCAGCGCCATGGCGCGCAGCAAGGCGGTGGCCGGCCTGTGCCTGACCACCGAGGCCAACCTGGGCGACGGCATCTTCCCTGCCGTCGACTACCTGGCCCAGGGCGGGCGCATGGGCATCGGCTCGGACAGCCATGTGTCGCTGAGCGTGGTGGAGGAATTGCGCTGGCTCGAATATGGCCAACGCCTGCGCGACCAGCGGCGCAACCGGTTGCATGGAGCCGATCAGCCGATGGTGGGGCGCACCCTGTTCGATGCGGCCCTGGCCGGCGGTGCGCAGGCGCTGGGGCAGCCGGTTGGCGAACTGGCGGTGGGCCGGCGGGCCGACTGGATCGTGCTGGATGGGGCCGATCCGTATATCGCCACGGCGAGCGGGGACGGTGTTCTCAATCGCTGGCTGTTTGCCGGCGGCGACCGGCAGGTGCGCGATGTGATGGTGAATGGCAAGTGGGTGGTCAAGCAGGGTCGGCATGCGGGTGAAGAACAGAGTTCGCGGGCGTTTGCCGGGGTGCTTCGCGAAGTGCTGGGCTGAGCCAGAACCACGCCGTGATTATCGCGGGTCAAGCCCGCTCCCACAGGGTTTATGCTGATCCTGTGGGAGCGGGCTTGGCCCGCGAAGAGGCCCTCACTGACTGTGCGCGATGTCCCTGTCCGAAACCCGCCAGATCAGCCGCGTGGTGTCATACCCCTGCTGACGCGCCCGCGCCAGCAGGCTCTCGCGCTCCAGCGCCGGAATCGTCGGCGTGCGCGACAGTATCCACAGGTACTTGCGGTCCGGGTTGCCCACCAGTGCCGTCTGGTAGTCCTTGTCCACGTACAGCACCCAGTAATCGCCCTTCGTCACCCCCGGCAGTAACCGCGAGAACCAGTTGTCGAACTCCACCCACAGCTTGTCGGTCTTGCCCTGCACCTGTGGCGTCGCCGTACCACTGGCCTCCTCCCACTCGCCCTCGAGCGTGATGCAGCGGTTGAGCACGCCCACCGTGCCGTCCGGCTTGAGGTTGTAATGCGCTTCGCTCTGCGCGCAATTGCGCTGGAAGAACATCGGCAGCCGCGCCAGTTCGAACCACTTGCCCTGGTAACGCTTGAGGTCGACGCTGTCGACGGTCTTGGGCGGCAACGGCCCGTCGTCGCGCGAATGCGCACAACCGGTCAGCAGCAGGCCGGCGCACAGGCTCAACAGCAGGGGCAGGCGTTTCATTTGAGACCCTGCCCCGAGTACATCAGCACCTTGTCGGCGGCGTACTGCACGCTGATGAAGGCTTTCTGGTCGCCCCAGGTACAACTGGTCATGCCCAGTGCGCCGGAACACTCGGTGGGGCTGCCCAGCAGTCGCTCGACCTCGGCCTTGGGCATGCCGGCCTGGAGCTTGGAATAGTTTTCCTGGTTGATCTTGCTGCATGCGGCCAGCAACACGCACAACGACAACAGGGCGAGGGAACGCAACGACATGGGGTCACTCCTGAACATGAGGGTGCAAGCACGGGGCCTGACTCGAGCTTAGAAGCAAAAACCCCTATCCGGTTCCCGGCAACCCCATTTACCTGCACGGTTATCGTTGCCATTTGTCGACTAGTCGCACATCCGCCTCATTTTTTGCCCGGCGCGGACGACACAGGAGGGCGCTGCGACGTTTCGCCGCGCCCTCCCCGTTGACCGCCTTGTGCAGACAGACCTCGCAATGACCAAAAACCTGAAGTTCAGCCACAAGATCCTGCTGGCCGCCGCCCTCGTGGTCGCGGTGGCGTTTACCTGTTTCATCCTGTTCAACGATTACCGCCAGCGCCAGTCGCTGCGCAGCAACACCGAGGCCACGATGCAGGAGCTCGGCAGCCTTACCACCAGCAACATCCAGACCTGGCTGCAGAGCCGCATCCAGCTGCAGCATTCGTTTGCCCAGCAGGTGGCCGTGGATGGCCCCGGCAAGCCGAGCCTGGACCGGCTGATGGCGTTGCCGGTGTATGCCAACAACTTCACCCTGACCTACTTCGGCGGCCAGGACGGCAGCATGCAATCGGTGCCCACGGGCAACCGCGCCGCCGACTACGACCCACGGGTACGCGGCTGGTACAAGGGCGCCAGCGAGGCCGGGCGCAGCATCGTTACCGAACCCTACGTCTCGGCCTCCTCGGGCAAGCTGGTGATCACCATTGCCACCCCGGTGCAGCAGGCTGGCCGCCTGATCGGTGTCAGCGGTGCCGACACCGACCTGGACACCATTAGCAGCATCATCAACTCGCTGAACTTCGACGGCCACGGCCTGGCGTTCATCGTCAATGCCGAGGGCAAGATCCTGATCCACCCGGACAGCTCGCTGACCCTCAAGCGCCTGGCCGATGCCTACCCGCAGGGCACGCCGCAGCCGGGTAGCGGCCTCAAGGAAGTCGAGCAGGACGGGCGCCGGCAGTTCATCAGTTTCACCCGCGTCAACGGCGTGCCTTCGGCCGACTGGTACGTGGCGATGGTGGTCGACCAGGACTACGCCTTTGCCATGCTCGGCGAGTTTCGTACCTCGGCCATCGTGGCCACGGCCATCGCCGTGTTGATCATCATCGCCTTGCTCGGCGTGCTGATCCGTGTCCTGATGGAGCCGCTGCATGTGATGGGCCGCGCCATGCACGATATCGCCGAAGGCGAAGGCGACCTGACCCGGCGCCTGCGCATTCATGCCCATGACGAGTTCGGCGCGCTGGGCTCCTCGTTCAACCGCTTCGTGGAACGTATCCACAACTCGATCAGCGAAGTGTCCTCGGCCACCGGTCGGGTCAATGAAGTGGCCCTGCGCGTGGTCAGCGCCTCGAACGCGTCGATCCACAATGCCGACCAGCAGTCGGGCCGCACCAGCAGCGTGGCGGCGGCGATCAACCAGCTGGGCGCCGCCGCCCATGAGATCGCCCACAACGCCGCCCTTGCCTCACAGCACTCCAGCGAAGCACGCAACCTGGCCGAAGACGGCCAGCAGGTGGTCGACCAGACCATTGCGGTGATGAACCAGCTGTCGAGCAAGATCAGCGACGCCAGCACCCATATCGAGACGCTCAACGCCAACACGGTGAACATCGGTCAGATTCTCGAGGTGATCAGCGGCATTTCCCAGCAGACCAACCTGCTGGCACTGAACGCGGCCATCGAGGCGGCACGTGCCGGCGAGGCCGGTCGCGGGTTTGCGGTGGTGGCCGACGAGGTGCGCAACCTGGCCCACCGTACCCAGGACTCGGCGCAACAGGTGCAGAAGATCATCGAGCAGTTGCAGGCCGGCGCACAGGTGGCGGTGGGCACCATGACCGAGAGTCAGCGCCAGAGCGAGCACAGCGTGGGCATTGCCAACCAGGCCGGCGAGCGCCTGGGCAGCGTGACCGTGCGCATTGGCGAAATCGACGGGATGAACCAATCGGTGGCCACCGCCACCGAAGAGCAGACGGCCGTGGTGGAATCGATCAATGTCGACATCACCGAGATCAATACGCTGAATCAGGAAGGGGTGGAGAATCTGCAGGCGACGCTGCGGGCCTGCAATGACCTGCAGAGCCAGGTGGACAGGTTGAAGCAGCTGGTGGGCAGCTTCAGGATCTAGGGTGAAACAATCGCGGGTCAAGCCCGCTCCCACAAGGACAGCGATAGTCCTAGTGGGAGCGGGCTTGACCCGCGATTGGGTTCAGCTCAGAACCGCGAGCCCGGCTCCAGCAGAAAGTCCATCTCTTCATCGGTGCTCGGGCGCCCCAGCACCAGGTTGCGGTGCGGGAAGCGGCCGAACCGCGCAATCACCCGCTGGTGCTGCTCGGCATAGTCCAGGAAACCTTCGAACAGGCGCCGGTCACTGTCCGGCTGCGCATCCAGCAGCAACTGATAGCGCTCGATGCTGATGTTCTGCCAGTCCAGCACCTCGGCATGCTCCAGCACCAGCAGGATGAACACCCGCTGGATCGGCAGCAGCTGGTAGTCCCAGGCCTTGTCCAGGCCCTGCATCACCAGCACCTGCGCACGCCGGTCGCCATCGAAGGCGTGCTGGGTGTCGCGGTGGATCATGCGGGGCAGCTGGTCCAGCAGCAGCACCAGGCCCAGCCAGCCCTGGGGGCTTGCCAGCCATTCGTCCAGCTCGCCGGCCAGCGCCTGCGCGGCCAGCTCTCCGAAGCGCTCGCGCGCCTCGTCGTCGTGGTGCTTGCCGAACCACAGCGTACTCTTCTCGTCAGCCACGGCCTGGGGGCTGGTGCCCCAGCCGAACCACCACTCCAGCAACGGCTGCCAAGGTGCGAGCATGATTTACTCCTGGTGATAACCGGTGACGCGCTCGACTTCCTGCTTCGAACCCAGGAACACCGCCACACGCTGGTGCAGGCTCTCGGGCTGGATGTCGAGGATGCGCTGGCGACCGTCGGTGGAAGCACCGCCGGCCTGTTCGATGATGAACGACATCGGGTTGGCTTCGTACATCAGGCGCAGCTTGCCCGGCTTGGATGGCTCGCGCGCATCGCGCGGGTACATGAACAGGCCGCCACGGGTCAGGATGCGGTGCACGTCGGCAACCATCGAGGCGATCCAGCGCATGTTGTAGTTCTTTTTCAGCGGGCCGGTCTCGCCAGCCAGCAGTTCGCCCACATAGCGGGTCACCGGGGCTTCCCAATGGCGCTGGTTGGACATGTTGATGGCGAACTCGGCGGTGGTTTCCGGCACCTGGATGTTCTCGTGGGTCAGCACGAAACTGCCCAGCTCGCGGTCCAGGGTGAAACCCTTGACGCCGTTGCCCAGGGTCAGGATCAGCATGGTCTGCGGGCCGTAGATCGCGTAACCGGCGGCCACCTGCTTGGTGCCCGGCTGCAGGAAGGCCTGTTCGTTGAGGCTTTCGTTCTGGCTCAGGTACTCGTTGGGGCAGCGCAGTACCGAGAAGATGGTGCCGACCGAGACGTTGACGTCGATGTTCGACGAACCGTCCAGCGGGTCGAATACCAGCAGGTAGGCACCCTTGGGGTACTTGCCCGGGATCTGGTAGGCATTGTCCATCTCTTCGGACGCCATGCCGGCCAGGTGGCCGCCCCACTCGTTGGCTTCGAGCAGGATGTCGTTGGAAATCACGTCCAGTTTCTTCTGGACTTCGCCCTGCACGTTTTCAGTGCCCATGCTGCCCAGCACGCCGCCAAGGGCGCCCTTGGACACGTTGTGGCTGATTTCCTTGCACGCACGCGCCACCACTTCGATAAGGAAGCGCAGATCGGCAGGGGTGCTGTTGCTGCGGGTCTGCTCAATCAGATAGCGACTCAGGGTAACGCGGGACATGTAAGGCTCCGGAGGATGGGGTAGAAAAAACCCACGCAGTTTACAGGGAGAGTGAAGCGCTAGCGAGCAATAGGACATGCTCGCCCGATCAGACGACACATCGGCCCGAAGGTTCACGCCCCCGGGCCCGATGCCAGGTGCCTACTCCAGCGCGTTCCAGATCTCCCCGGCGTATTCGCGAATGGTGCGGTCCGACGAGAACCAGCCCATGCGCGCGGTATTGAGCACGGCCGAGCGCCACCACTGCTGGGGGTCGTGCCACAGCTCCTCGACGCGGCGCTGGGCCTCCCAGTAGGCATCGAAGTCGGCGCACACCAGGAAGCGGTCATACGGCACCAGTGAATCGATCAGCCCCACGTAGCGCGCCGGGTCGTCCGGCGAGAACACCCCGCCGCGGATCGCCTGGAGCACGTCGTTGAGCCGGTACGAGGCGCCGATGGCGGAGCTGGCACCGAAATCGCCGCTGCGCTTGCGCGCCTCCACCTGCTGGGAGGTCAGACCGAAGATGAACATGTGCTCGGCCCCCACCTGCTCGCACATCTCGACGTTGGCGCCGTCCAGGGTGCCGATGGTCAGCGCGCCATTGAGGCCGAACTTCATGTTGCTGGTGCCCGAAGCCTCGTAGCCGGCGGTGGAGATCTGCTCGGACAGGTCCGCCGCCGGGATGATGCTCTCGGCCAGGCTCACGTTGTAGTTGGGCAGGAACACCACCTTGAGCAGCCCGCGCACGGTCGGGTCGTTGTTGACCACCCTGGCGATGTCGTTGGCCAGCTTGATGATCAGCTTGGCCTGGTGGTAGCTGGCGGCTGCCTTGCCGGCGAAGATCTTCACCCGCGGCGCCCAGTGCGTGCCCGGCTCGGCGCGGATCGCCTGGTACAGCGCCACGGTATGCAGCAGGTTGAGCAGCTGGCGCTTGTATTCGTGGATGCGCTTGACCTGCACATCGAACATCGCCTCGGGGTCGACCGTGATACCCAGGCGCTCCTGGATCAGGTTGGCCAGGGCCTTCTTGCTGTGCAGGCGCTGCTGGGCGAAGGCCTTGCGAAACGCCGGCTTGTCGGCGAACGGCTCGAGGCGCCGCAGGTGCTTCTCGGGGTCGTCCAGCACCTCGGGCCCCAGCGCCTCCACCAGCATGCGGGTGAGCGGCGGGTTGGCCTGGTACAGCCAGCGGCGGAAGGTGATGCCGTTGGTCTTGTTGTTGATCCGCTCGGGGTAGAGCTTGTGCAGTTCGGCGAACACGGTGCTGCGCATCAGCTTGGTGTGCAGCCCCGACACGCCGTTGACGCTGTGCGACCCGAGGAACGCCAGGTTGCCCATGCGCACCCGCCGGCCGTTGTCCTCCTCGATCAGCGACACCGCGCGCAGCACGTCGAAGTCATGGATGCCCTTGGCCCGCAGCGCGTCGATATGAAAGGCGTTGATCAGGTAGATGATCTGCATGTGGCGCGGCAGCATGCGCTCCATCAGGCCCACCGACCAGGTTTCCAGCGCCTCGGGCAGCAGGGTGTGGTTGGTGTAGGCCAGGGTGTCGACGGTGAGCTGCCAGGCGGTGTCCCACGGCAGTTCGTGCTGGTCCACCAGCAGGCGCATCAGCTCGGCCACGGCAATCGAGGGGTGGGTGTCGTTGAGCTGGATGGCGGCCTTTTCGTGCAGGTTGAGCAGCGTGGGGTTCATGTTCAGGTGGCGGCGCAGCAGGTCCTGCAGCGAGGCCGAGACGAAGAAGTACTCCTGGCGCAGGCGCAGCTCCTGGCCGGCCTCGGTGCTGTCGGCCGGGTACAGTACCCGCGAGATGCTCTCGGCGCGGGCCACTTCGGCCACCGCGCCCAGGTGGTCGCCGGCATTGAAACGCTCCAGGTGCAGCTCTTCCAGGGCCCGTGCGCGCCACAGGCGCAGGGTATTGACGCTGGCACCACGCCAGCCCACCACGGGCGTGTCGTAGGCCACCGCACGCACCGTTTCGGCCGGCCACCACACCTGGCGCGGCTGGCCGGATTCGTCGTGCCGGGTCTCGACGCTGCCGCCGAAACTGATCGGGTAGATCACCTCGGCACGCTCGAACTCCCAGGGGTTGCCGAAATCCAGCCAGTTTTCGGTCTGCTCCTGCTGCCAGCCGTCGACCACGGCCTGGCGAAACAGCCCGTGCTCATAGCGGATACCGTAGCCGTGGGCGGCGATGCCCAGGGTCGACATGCTCTCCATGAAGCACGCCGCCAGGCGCCCGAGGCCGCCGTTGCCCAGCGCCGCATCGGGTTCGAGCAGGCGGATGCGCTCCAGGTCCACGTCCAGCCCGGTCATTGCTTCACGGGCGATGTCCAGCAGGCCGAGGTTGCTCAGGCTGTCGTACAGCAGGCGGCCGATGAGAAATTCGAGGGAGAGGTAATAGACGCGCTTCTGGCTCTTGCGGTAGATCTGCCGCGTGTGGTCCATCCAGTGGTCGACCATGTGGTCGCGGGCGGCCAGGGCAATGGCCTCGAACCAGTCGTGGTCGAAGGCGTGCTCGGGGTCCTTGCCGACGGCATAGGTCAGTTTTTCCAGTACAGCGGTGCGAAAGGCAGCCACCTGTGCGTCACGTGCGAGTGGTTCCTGAGACATACGACGTCCTCGGGCAAGTTGACGAATGCGGATGGGGATTTCTCAGCCTAGACGGTTCGACCGGGCGCGGTAGCGCGGGTTCGTTTGTTTCTGTGCAAAAGCGGTACCGGGTTGGCACGAACCCGGCAAATGGTTGTTCACATTTTGACCAACTCCGGTATGATCGCGCGCCCACCCGACCATCTGAAAAACCGAACCTGATGAAACCGACCCTGATTGCCGCCGCCGAACTCGACCGCCTGGATACCTGGCAGAGGTATTCCAGCCACATGTGCGGGGGCTGCATGTCCAGTTGCTGCACCTTGCCGGTGGAGGTCAAGCTCACGGATCTGATCCGCATTGGCGTGGTGGACGAATTCGAACGGGGCGAGCCGCCCAAGAACATCGCCAAGCGCCTGCAGAAGGATGGGATCGTCGAGCGCTTCAACCAGAAGTCCGGGATCTTCACCTTGCAGCGCATGAGCAACGACGATTGCCTGTACCTGGACCGCAAGACGCGGTTCTGCACCATTTACGACAAGCGCCCCGACACCTGCCGCAACCACCCAAGGATCGGCCCGCGGCCGGGGTACTGCGCGTACAAGCCAAAGCCCGTGGCCCGCTGAAAAGCATCGCGGGTCAAGCCCGCTCCCACAAGGTTGTGCATTTACCTGTGGGAGCGGGCTTGACCCGCGATTCGGCCAGCGCAAGTTTCAGGCCTTGCACAAACAAAAACGCCCCCGGCCTTTCGACCGGGGGCGTTTTCATTCAGCCTGAGCTAACTCAGTTCTTGGCTTTCTTGGCAGCGCGGGTACGCTCGCCTTCGTCCAGGATCTTCTTGCGCAGACGGATCGACTTGGGCGTGACTTCGCACAGCTCGTCGTCCTGGATGAATTCCAGGGCCTGTTCCAGGGTGAAGCGAACAGGTGGCACCAGAGCGATGGTTTCGTCTTTGCCCGAAGCACGCATGTTGTCGAGCTTCTTGCCCTTGGTAGGGTTGACGCCCAGGTCGTTGTCACGGCTGTTCAGACCGACGATCTGACCGTTGTAGATCTCCTGGCCGTGCTCGACGAACAGCTTGCCGCGCGCCTGCAGGGTTTCCAGCGAGTAGGTCAGCGCCTTGCCGGTCTCTACCGATACCAGTACGCCGTTCTGACGGCCGGACATGTGGCCGGACTTCATTGGCGCGTAGCGATCGAAGATCGAGGTCAGGATGCCTGCACCGTTGGTCAGGGTCAGGAACTGGTTGCGGAAACCGATCAGACCACGGGCTGGAATGTTGTATTCCAGACGTACACGGCCCTTGCCATCCGGCACCATGTTGGTCAGGTCGCCTTTACGCAGGCCCATTTCTTCCATGACCTTGCCCTGCGAATCTTCAGGGATGTCGATGGTGACGTTCTCGAACGGCTCGTGCTTGGCACCGTCGACTTCGCGGATGATCACTTCCGGACGACCAACACCCATTTCGAAGCCTTCGCGACGCATGGTTTCGATCAGTACCGACAGGTGCAGCTCACCACGGCCCGATACTTTGAACTTGTCGGCCGAGTCGCCTTCTTCAACGCGCAGTGCAACGTTGTACAGCAGCTCCTTGTCCAGACGCTCCTTGATGTTGCGGCTGGTGACGAACTTGCCTTCCTTACCGCAGAACGGCGAGTCGTTGACCTGGAAGGTCATCGAAACGGTCGGCTCGTCGACGGTCAGCGGCTTCATCGCCTCGACTGCGTCCGGGGAGCACAGGGTGTCGGAGATGAACAGCTCGTCGAAACCGCTGATGCAGACGATGTCGCCAGCCTGGGCTTCTTCGACGTCGACGCGGTGCAGGCCGTGGTGACCCATCAGCTTGAGGATACGACCGTTGCGGCGCTTGCCGTCAACGTCGATGGCCACAACCGGGGTGTTCGGCTTGACGCGACCACGGGCGATGCGGCCAACACCGATCACGCCCAGGAAGCTGTTGTAGTCCAGTGCCGAGATCTGCATCTGGAACGGACCGTCGCGGTCGACGCTTGGCGCTGGCACGTTGTCGACGATCGACTGGTACAGCGGGGTCATGTCTTCGGCCATTTCGGTGTGGTCCAGACCGGCAATGCCGTTCAGGGCCGAGGCGTAGACGACCTTGAAGTCCAGCTGTTCGTCGGTGGCACCCAGGTTGTCGAACAGGTCGAAGATCTGGTCCAGAACCCAGTCAGGACGCGCGCCCGGACGGTCGACCTTGTTGATCACCACGATCGGACGCAGGCCGGCTTCGAAAGCCTTCTTGGTCACGAAACGGGTTTGCGGCATAGGGCCGTCCTGGGCGTCAACCAGCAGCAGCACGGAGTCGACCATCGACATCACGCGCTCTACTTCACCACCGAAGTCGGCGTGGCCCGGGGTGTCCACGATGTTGATGTGGTAGCCGTTCCAGTTGATGGCGGTGTTTTTCGCCAGAATGGTAATGCCGCGCTCTTTTTCCTGGTCGTTGGAGTCCATCACGCGCTCGTCGTTGAGCTCGTTGCGCTCCAGGGTGCCGGACTGACGCAGCAGTTTGTCTACCAGGGTGGTCTTGCCATGGTCAACGTGGGCGATGATGGCGATGTTGCGTAGATTTTCGATCACTTGTGTATCTCGATCAGAGGATTCGGGTTGCCGCCCAGTCTAGGCGGCGAATGTGAATGAACGGCGCTCAACGGGCTCGTCGGTCGGGAGGGCGATGGCGGATACTGCCGCCATACAACCCCGGCATCTTATGTCGGACGATAAACGCGCACATTGGCATGCCCCTCACTCAGTAGATGGTGGGCATGCAGGCGACTCATCACTCCCTTGTCGCAATACAGCAAGTACTGGCGCGTGGGGTCCAGCTCCTTGAAGCGACTGTTGAGGGCGTAGAACGGCAAGGCCGTGACCTCGATGCCGTCCAGTTCCAGAGGCTGGTCTTCCTGGGCGTCGGGGTGACGAATGTCGATCACCACCTGCCCGGCCAGCGCCTGGCTGACTTCTTCGATCTGGATATCCTGGCCCAGTTCATCGATCACGTGGTCGATGGACACCAGGCGGGCGCGTTCCAGGGCGCGCTCGAGCACGGCCATGTCGAACTGCTTCTCTTCATGGTCGACACGGTGACGCTTGGCACAGGTGGTCGGGTTCACCGAGATCACGCCGCAGTACTCGGGCATGTGCTTGGCGAACTCGGCGGTGCCGATTTCATTGGCCTGGTCGATGATGTCCTGCTTGTGGCTGGCCAGCAGCGGGCGCAGCACCAGCTTCTCGGTGGCCGAGTCGATCACCGCCAGGTTGGGCAATGTCTGGCTGGACACCTGGGAAATCGCCTCGCCGGTGACCAGCGCGTCGATCTGCAGGCGGTCGGCGATGTTGGTGGCGGCGCGCAGCATCATGCGCTTGAGGGTCACGCCCATGTAGCTGTTGTCGACCTTGCCGAGGATCTCGCCCACCACCTCTTCGAACGGCACGCTGACGAACAGCACGCGCTGGCTGCTGCCGTACTTCTTCCACAGGTAGTGCGCGACTTCCATCACGCCCAGCTCGTGGGCACGGCCGCCCAGGTTGAAGAAGCAGAAGTGGGTCATCAGGCCGCGGCGCATCATCTGGTAGGCCGCCACGGTGGAGTCGAAGCCGCCGGACATCAGCACCAGGGTCTGCTCCAGCGCGCCCAGCGGGTAGCCGCCGATGCCCTTGTGCTGGTTGTGGATCACGTACAGGCGCTTGTCGCGGATCTCGATGCGCACTTCCACTTCGGGGTTGCGCAGGTCGATGCCGGCGGCGCCGCACTGCTGGCGCAGCTGGCTGCCGACATAGCGGTCGACGTCCATCGAGCTGAAATCATGGTGGCCGCCGCGCTTGCAGCGCACGGCAAAGTGCTTGCCGGCCAGCAGGTGGCCGAAATGCGTCTTGCACTTGGCGACGATATCGTCGAAGTCGCCCAGCGGGTACTCATCGACCTGGAGGAAATGCGCGATGCCCGGCATGCAGCTCAGGCGCTCGGTCATTTCGCGCAGCACTTTCTCGTCGTCCAGGCGGGTGACCACCTCCAGATTGTCCCAGACACCATCGACCGCGAGCGCAGGATCCAGGTCCTTGAGCACGGTGCGGATGTTGCGGCCCAGTTGACGGATGAAGCGCTTTCGAACCGGGCGGCTCTTGATGGTGATCTCTGGAAAGACTTTGACGATTAGTTTCATGAAAACAGCGCGCGCGTGGCCAGCCGAAAAAGAAGGGGCGCGGATTATAGCGGAATTCGCTCAAGCTTTGAGCAACTTTTGTACAGAAGGTTTTACGCGCACCATTTTGGGTCACTCAAACGAAAAAACGCCTCCTAAGAGTGCAGGAAAAACCCCTGAAGCGCCGTTGGCACCCGCAAACGCGTGAGAATGGGGCGAAAAACCCAACTCGGGGCACTGGCATGCAATTTGCTCCCTTGTGAGGCAGGTTGCCTTGGCCGACTATTCGCGCCCGGCATCACCCAAATTACAAGGGCTGCACAGGCACGCTCTACCCCACCCGGAGGACACCATGTCGAAGTCGGTTCAACTCATCAAAGATCATGACGTTAAATGGATTGATCTGCGCTTCACTGACACCAAGGGCACCCAGCACCACGTCACCATGCCAGCCCGTGACGCGCTGGAAGACGACTTCTTCGAAGCCGGCAAGATGTTCGACGGTTCCTCCATCGCTGGCTGGAAAGGCATCGAAGCCTCCGACATGATCCTGATGCCGGACGACTCCACCGCCGTGCTCGACCCGTTCACCGAAGAGCCGACCCTGATCCTGGTCTGCGACATCATCGAACCGTCGACCATGCAAGGCTACGACCGCGACCCGCGCGCCATCGCCAAGCAGGCCGAAGAGTTCCTGCGCTCCACCGGCATCGGCGACACCGTATTCGCAGGCCCTGAGCCTGAGTTCTTCATCTTCGACGAAGTGAAGTTCAAGTCCGACATTTCGGGCTCGATGTTCAAGATCTACTCCGAGCAGGGCTCGTGGATGTCCGACCAGGACGTGGAAGGTGGCAACAAGGGCCACCGTCCAGGCGTCAAGGGCGGCTACTTCCCGGTTCCGCCGTTCGACCACGACCACGAGATCCGTACTGCCATGTGCAACGCACTGGAAGAAATGGGCCAGGTCGTCGAAGTGCACCACCACGAAGTGGCGACTGCCGGTCAGAACGAAATCGGCGTCAAGTTCAACACCCTGGTGAAAAAAGCTGACGAAGTTCAGACCCTGAAATACGTCGTGCACAACGTTGCCGACGCCTATGGCCGCACCGCTACCTTCATGCCAAAACCGCTGTACGGCGACAACGGCTCGGGCATGCACGTGCACATGTCGATCTGGAAAGACGGCAAGAACACCTTCGCCGGCGAAGGCTATGCCGGCCTGTCCGATACCGCCCTGTACTTCATCGGCGGCATCATCAAGCACGGCAAGGCCCTGAACGGCTTCACCAACCCGTCGACCAACTCCTACAAGCGTCTGGTCCCGGGCTTCGAAGCCCCGGTCATGCTGGCCTACTCGGCACGCAACCGTTCTGCCTCGATCCGCATTCCTTACGTGTCGAGCCCCAAGGCCCGCCGTATCGAAGCGCGCTTCCCGGACCCGGCGGCCAACCCGTACCTGGCCTTCGCTGCGCTGCTGATGGCCGGCCTGGACGGCATCCAGAACAAGATCCACCCAGGCGATGCCGCCGACAAGAACCTGTACGACCTGCCGCCTGAAGAGGCCAAAGAGATCCCGCAGGTCTGTGGCAGCCTGAAGGAAGCCCTGGAAGAGCTGGACAAGGGCCGTGCGTTCCTGACCAAGGGCGGCGTGTTCTCCGACGAGTTCATCGATGCCTACATCGCCCTGAAAAGCGAAGAAGAAATCAAGGTGCGCACCTTCGTACACCCACTGGAATACGAGCTGTACTACAGCTGCTAAGCCAGTGACGCTCGCTCACGCGGCGTAACGAGAGAGGCCTCCCATTCGGGAGGCCTTTTTTTTGCGCTGACTTCATCGCGGGTCAAGCCCGCTGCCACAAACCAGTGGGAGCGGGCTTGACCCGCGACGAAGTCAGCAGTGCTCTACAATGGTGCACAAGGCAGCGCTACCCCTGCACCAACAGCCCATTTTGGTTCAAAAACAGCCTGCAACCTGTTAACCCAGTCATTTTTTGCGCAGCCAAGGCCCGGTTTCAGGGAATTGCGCTTCTTTTCGGAGCCTTGGTTTGGTTCTTGCATTTTCCTGGCATCAGCCGATTACCAGCGCGCGCCACCCTGGCCCCGATCAGGGCGGTACTGTGCCAAAAGAGGTCAACGACGCCCCATGACCATCAGCGATGCACTGCACCGACTGCTACTGGACAACCTGACCACTGCCACCATTCTGCTCAATGCCGAATTGCGCCTGGAGTACATGAACCCGGCAGCGGAAATGCTCCTGGCCATCAGCGGCCAGCGCAGCCACGGGCAGTTCATCAGCGAGCTGTTCACCGAATCGACCGAAGCGCTCAACTCGCTGCGCCAGGCCGTGGAGCACGCGCACCCGTTCACCAAGCGCGAAGCCATGCTCACCGCCCTCACCGGCCAGACCCTGACCGTCGACTACGCCGTCACCCCGATCCTCAACCACGGCCGCACCCTGCTGCTGCTCGAAGTGCACCCGCGCGACCGCCTGCTGCGCATCACCAAGGAAGAGGCGCAGCTGTCCAAGCAGGAAACCACCAAGATGCTGGTGCGCGGCATGGCCCACGAAATCAAGAACCCGCTGGGCGGCATCCGTGGCGCCGCGCAGCTGCTGGCCCGCGAACTGCCCGACAACGGCCTCAAGGACTACACCAACGTCATCATCGAAGAGGCCGACCGCCTGCGTAACCTGGTCGACCGCATGCTCGGCTCCAACAAACTGCCGTCGCTGGCCATGACCAACATCCACGAAGTGCTCGAGCGCGTGTGCAGCCTGGTGGAGGCCGAAAGCCAGGGCGGCATCACCCTGGTGCGCGACTACGACCCGAGCCTGCCCGACGTGCTGGTGGACCGCGAGCAGATGATCCAGGCCGTGCTCAACATCGTGCGCAACGCCATGCAGGCCATCAGCGGGCAGAACGAGCTGCGCCTGGGCCGCATCACCCTGCGCAGCCGCGCCATGCGCCAGTTCACCATCGGCCACACCCGCCACCGCCTGGTGGCGCGCATCGAAATCATCGACAACGGCCCGGGCATACCCGCGGAACTGCAGGACACCCTCTTCTATCCCATGGTCAGCGGTCGCCCGGACGGTACCGGGCTGGGCCTGGCCATCACCCAGAACATCATCAGCCAGCACCAGGGCCTGATCGAATGTGACAGCCACCCTGGCCACACCACCTTCTCGATCTTCCTGCCGCTGGAACAAGGAGCCACTTCTTCATGAGCCGAAGCGAAACCGTCTGGATCGTCGACGACGACCGCTCCATCCGTTGGGTCCTGGAAAAAGCCCTGCAACAGGAAGGCATGACCACCCAGAGCTTCGACAGTGCCGATGGGGTCATGAGCCGCCTGGCCCGCCAGCAGCCGGACGTGATCATCTCCGACATTCGCATGCCCGGTGCCAGCGGCCTGGACCTGCTGGCGCAGATCCGCGAGCAGCACCCGCGTCTGCCGGTGATCATCATGACCGCGCACTCGGACCTGGACAGCGCCGTGGCCTCGTACCAGGGCGGCGCGTTCGAGTACCTGCCCAAGCCATTCGACGTGGACGAGGCAGTGTCGCTGGTCAAGCGCGCCAACCAGCACGCCCAGGAACAGCAGGGCATGGCCGAGCCCCAGGCGCTGACCCGCACCCCGGAAATCATCGGCGAAGCGCCGGCCATGCAGGAGGTGTTTCGCGCCATCGGCCGGCTCAGCCATTCCAACATCACCGTGCTGATCAACGGCGAATCGGGCACCGGCAAGGAGTTGGTGGCCCACGCCCTGCACCGTCACAGCCCACGCGCCGCCTCGCCGTTCATCGCGCTGAACATGGCGGCGATCCCCAAGGACCTGATGGAGTCCGAGCTGTTCGGTCATGAAAAGGGCGCGTTCACCGGCGCGGCCAACCTGCGCCGCGGGCGTTTCGAGCAGGCCGACGGCGGCACGCTGTTTCTCGACGAGATCGGCGACATGCCGGCCGACACCCAGACCCGCCTGCTGCGCGTGCTGGCCGATGGCGAGTTCTACCGGGTGGGCGGGCATGTGCCGGTGAAGGTGGACGTGCGCATCATTGCCGCCACCCACCAGAACCTGGAAACCCTGGTGCAGGCCGGCAAGTTCCGTGAAGACCTGTTCCACCGCCTGAACGTGATCCGCATCCACATCCCGCGCCTGGCCGACCGCCGCGAAGACATCCCGACCCTGGCCCGGCACTTTCTGGGGCGTGCGGCGCAGGAGCTGTCGGTGGAGCCCAAGCTGCTCAAGCCCGAGACCGAGGAGTTCATGCGCAACCTGCCGTGGCCGGGCAACGTGCGCCAGCTGGAGAACACCTGCCGCTGGATCACGGTGATGGCCTCGGGGCGCGAGGTGCATATCGGCGACTTGCCGCCGGAGCTGCTGAACCTGCCGCAGGACGCGGCGCCGGTGACCAACTGGGAGCAGGCGCTGCGCCAGTGGGCCGACCAGGCACTGAGCCGTGGCCAGTCGAACCTGCTGGACAGCGCAGTGCCGAGTTTCGAGCGGATCATGATCGAGACGGCGCTCAAGCACACCGCCGGGCGGCGGCGCGATGCGGCGGTGCTGCTGGGCTGGGGGCGCAACACCCTGACGCGCAAGATCAAGGAACTGGGCATGAAGGTCGACGGCGGGGACGACGAGGGCGACGACGAGGCCTGAATCAGGGGCCTCTTCGCCGGCAAGGCCGGCTCCTACAAACGCCGCCGTACCTGTAGGAGCCGGCCTTGCCGGCGAACGGCTTGCCCCATTGCTGCACCATGCCTGCCCCCGCTGCACCGCCTGAAGGCAAAAACACCCCTCACAACCGCATAAAACCCAGCAAAACCCCAGGTTCCATTGCCCCAGGCCAACTTGGCACACCCCCTGCATATACCTAAGCACAACCCAGTTTTGGGGACCTTGGTACAGGCAGGCCGGGGAATCCCCTCTTTTATTCGTGCAGTTTCACCTGCACCCTCCAGCGGCCCTGCACCGTCTCGCCGGCCCAGTCGCCGCGCAGCGGCCGGGCCGCCACCAGGCTCAGCAACAGGCCCTGGTCGCTGTTCTGCAGGCGCCAGCTCACGGGCTTGCCCGCCAACTGCAACTGACCCTTCTGGCTCCGCCCGCTGGCCTGGAACACCAGCGCCAGCGTGCCCTCGACCTCCTCGCCATGCAGTTGCGGCTCTTCGTTGAACCACAGGTTCAGGCCATCGGCCACCACCTCCACTCGCTCCAGTACCCGTGGTTCAGGCGCGGTGAGGCGGCCGATCATCAGGCCCACCAGCATGCCGAACAGCGCCATGGAGAACAGCACCCGCGGCCACAGTTTCGAACGCGGGTCCGGTTCGGGGGTAGAATGCTCGTCATCTTTATGCTCGGAGCCGTGCATGTTTCACGTCATCCTTTTTCAACCGGAAATTCCACCGAATACCGGCAACATTATACGGCTGTGCGCCAACAGCGGCTGCCAGCTGCACCTGATCGACCCGATCGGCTTCGAACTGGACGACAAGCGCCTGCGCCGTGCGGGCCTGGATTACCACGAGTACGCCACCCTCAAGCGCCACAGCGACCTGCCCAACTGCCTCGAGAGCCTGGGCAACCCGCGCCTGTTCGCCTTCACCACCAAGGGCTCGCGGCCGTTTCACGACGTGGCCTTCGCCCCCGGCGACGCCTTTCTGTTCGGCCCCGAAAGCCGTGGCCTGCCGCCCGAGGTGCTCGACCCGCTGGGCAGCGACCAGCGCCTGCGCCTGCCCATGCGTGAAGGCTGCCGCAGCCTGAACCTGTCCAACACCGTGGCCGTGGCGGTGTACGAAGCCTGGCGCCAGCAAGGTTTTGCCTGAGGCATGAAAAAAGCGCCCCGAAGGGCGCTTTCAACGTACCGCAGTCAGCTTACTGCAGCGAAGGCGCTTCGCCTGCTTCCTGCATGCGCTGCATCTCTTGCGCGTACAGGGCATCGAAGTTCACCGGCGACAGCATCAGGGCCGGGAACGAACCACGGGTCACCAGGTTGTCCAGCGCTTCACGCGCATACGGGAACAGGATGTTCGGGCAGAACGCGCCCAGGGTGTGGCTCATCGAAGCCGGGTCGAGGTTCTTGATCAGGAAGATACCCGCCTGCTGAACTTCGGCGATGAAGGCAACCTCTTCACCGTTCTTGACCGTGACCGACAGGGTCAGCACGACCTCGTGGAAATCGCCTTCCAGGCCTTTCTGTTTGGTGTTCAGGTCCAGCGCGACGCTCGGTTCCCACTGCTGGCGGAAGATCGCCGGGCTTTTCGGCGCTTCGAACGACAGGTCACGCACATAGATGCGCTGCAGGGAGAATTGCGGGGAGCTTTCGTCGGCTGCCGCAGCGCCGTTGTTCTGTTCTTCAGTCATGACAGATCCTTCTTTGCAGGGTCTTGTAGGGAATTCAGGCCTTGAGCAGCGCGTCGAGCTTGCCGGCGCGCTCAAGGGCAAACAGGTCGTCGCAACCGCCGACGTGGGTGCTGCCGATCCAGATCTGCGGCACCGAGGTGCGGCCGGCCTTCTGGCTCATCTCTGCGCGCAGCTGGGGCTTGCCATCGACCTTGATCTCTTCGAAGGCCACACCTTTGCTGGACAGCAGCTGCTTGGCACGCGAGCAGTAAGGGCAGTAGTCGCTGGAGTAGACGATGACGTTGCTCATGTCACTTCACCAGCGGCAGGTTGTCGGCCTTCCAGCTCGACACGCCGCCCGACAGCTTGGCGGCGTTGAAGCCGGCCTTGAGCAGGTCGCGGCACACGGCGCCGGCATGCTGGCCCAGGTTGTCGACCACGATCAGGGTCTTGGTCGCCTTGTGCTTTTCCAGCTCGCCGATACGCGCGGCGAACTTGTCCTGCGGGATGTTCAGCGCACCGACGATGTGCCCGGCGGAGAACTCCTTGCTCGCACGGATATCGATGACCAGGCCCTTGTCGGCGTTGACCAGCGCGGTCAGTTCGCCGTTGCTCAGGCTGCGGCCGCCCTTGCGCGCTTCGGTGACGATCAGCAGGACCAGCAGAACGACGAAGATACCAACCAGCAGATAGTGAGATGTCGCGAATTCGATCAGGTGAGCAACCATCAGAGGGTTCCGGGCCGTTAAAAATGATGGGCAGTATACACAGCACCCAAGGCCGGCCAAAGCCCACCGGCACTGGTTGTCGACAGTAATTCTCATTGCCGGGCTGCTACCCGTCGGGCGGCAATGGCGGGCGCGCAAGGTTAATTCGTCACTGCTGACCAATTTGCCCTAAAATGCGTGTCTTTATCACCTGACAAAAGCGCGAGTGGGATAGATGACTAGCACGCCAAAACCCTTGGTCCTGATCATCCTGGATGGTTTCGGTCACAGCGAAAGCCACGAATACAACGCCATCTATTCGGCCACCACGCCGGTTTACGACCGCCTGCGCGCCACCCAGCCGCACGGCCTGATCTCGGGCTCGGGCATGGACGTGGGCCTGCCCGACGGGCAGATGGGCAACTCCGAAGTCGGCCACATGAACCTGGGTGCCGGGCGCGTGGTGTACCAGGATTTCACCCGCGTGACCAAGGCCATCAAGGATGGCGAGTTCTTCCAGAACCCGGTGCTGTGCGACGCCGTGGACAAGGCTGCCGGTGCCGGCAAGGCCGTGCACATCCTCGGCCTGCTGTCCGACGGTGGCGTGCACAGCCACCAGGATCACCTGGTGGCCATGGCCGAACTGGCCGCGCAACGCGGCGCCGAGAAGATCTACCTGCACGCCTTCCTCGACGGCCGCGACACCCCGCCCAAGAGTGCTCAGTCTTCCATCGAACTGCTCGACGCCACCTTCGCCCGCCTGGGCAAGGGCCGCATCGCCAGCCTCATCGGCCGTTATTTCGCGATGGACCGCGACAACCGCTGGGACCGCGTCAGCGCCGCCTACAACCTGATCGTCGACAGCACCGCCGAATTCAGCGCCAGCACCGCCACCGCCGGCCTTGAAGCCGCCTATGCACGCGGCGAGAGCGACGAGTTCGTCAAGGCCACCCGCGTGGGCGAGGCCGTCAGGGTCGAGGACGGCGACGCGGTGATCTTCATGAACTTTCGCGCCGACCGCGCCCGCGAGCTGTCGCGGGTATTCGTCGAGCCGGACTTCAACGAGTTCCCGCGCGCACGCCTGCCCAAACTGGCCGCCTATATCGGCCTGACCCAGTACTCGGCCAAGATCGCCGCCCCGGCGGCGTTCGCCCCAGGCAGCCTGAACAACGTACTGGGCGAGTACCTGGCCAAGAAGGGCAAAACCCAGCTGCGCATCGCCGAAACCGAAAAGTACGCCCACGTCACCTTCTTCTTCTCCGGCGGGCGCGAAGAACCGTTCGAAGGCGAAGAGCGCATCCTGATCCCGTCGCCGAAGGTCGCCACCTACGACCTGCAGCCGGAAATGAGCGCTCCGGAGGTCACCGACCGCATCGTCGAGGCCATCGAACAGCAGCGCCATGACGTGATCGTGGTCAACTACGCCAACGGCGACATGGTCGGCCACAGCGGCGTGTTCGACGCTGCGGTCAAGGCCGTGGAGGCCCTGGACCTGTGCGTGGGCCGCATCGTCGAGGCCCTCGACAAGGTGGGTGGCGAAGCGCTGATCACCGCCGACCACGGCAACGTCGAGCAGATGGAAGACGCGTGCACCGGCCAGGCCCACACCGCCCACACCACCGAGCCGGTGCCGTTCATCTATGTCGGCAAGCGCAACCTCAAGGTGCGTGAAGGCGGCGTGCTGGCGGACGTGGCGCCGACCATGCTCAAGCTGCTGGGCCTGGAAAAACCGGCCGAAATGACCGGTACTTCGATTCTCGTAGACGTCTGAACGGCACGCCCTACGCTGCACGGTTCAAGCTGCAGGAGCCAGCGCCACGTGCGCTGCGCCTCTTGCGGCGTGCAGCTTGAAACAGGCAGCTGAATCGCATCCCGCTTGAAGGTCGTTTTTTTTGATCGCCATGGCGGGCATACTAGGCCAGTCTCCATCCTGGGTTCCGCCTACTCCATGCTTCGCGCACTTATCCTCATAGCCCTGACCTGCCTGTTCGGCCCGGCATTCGCCGACGAGCGCGCGCAAACCCAGCAGCAACTGGACGCCACGCGCCAGGACATTGCCGAGCTGAAAAAGCTGCTTGGCCAGTTGCAGCAGGAAAAGTCCGGCGTGCAGAAAGACCTGCGCGGCACCGAAACCGAAATCGGCAAGCTGCAAAAGCAGGTGGAGGCCCTGCAGCAGGAACTAAAAAAGACTGAAGGCGAGCTGGAGCGCCTCGACAAAGAGAAAAAAAAACTCCAGAGCGCCCGCGTTGAACAGCAACGCCTGATCGCCATCCAGGCCCGTTCGGCCTACCAGAACGGTCGCGAGGAATACCTCAAGCTGCTGCTCAACCAGCAGAACCCCGAGAAGTTCGCGCGCACCCTCACCTATTACGACTACCTGAGCCAGGCCCGCCTGGAGCAGCTGCGCAGCTTCAACGAGACCCTGCGCCAGCTGGCCAATGTGGAAAAGGACATCGCCCTGCAGCAGGCCCAGTTGCTGGCCCAGCAAGGCACCCTCGAAACCCAGCGCCAGGACCTGGAAAAGGTCCGCGCCGAGCGCCAGCAGGTGCTGGCCAAGCTCAACAGCGACGTCAAGGCACGCGACCAGAAGCTGGCCGCCCGCGAACAGGACCAGGCCGACCTCGCCCAGGTGCTCAAGACCATCGAGCAGACCCTGGCACGCCAGGCGCGCGAAGCCGAAGAGGCGCGTCAGCGGGCCCTGCTGGCCGCCCAGGAAGCCGAGAAGCAGCGCCAGCGCGAAGCCCTGGCCGCCAACCAGGACGCCACCCCGAAAAAGCCCAGGGCAGTGCCCGGGCCGCTGGTTTCCAGCGACGGCGCCACCTTCGGCGGCGCTTTTTCTGCAGCACGGGGCAAACTTCCATGGCCGGTCAATGGTCGATTGCTGGCACGTTTTGGTGAAACCCGCGGCGACGACTCGCGAGCCAAGTGGGACGGGGTGATGATCAGCGCCTCCGCCGGCAGCCAGGTACATGCGGTGCATGGCGGGCGCGTGGTGTTCGCCGACTGGTTGCGCGGCGCCGGACTTCTGGTCATTCTCGACCATGGCAACGGCTACCTGAGCCTGTACGGGCACAACCAGAGCCTGCTCAAGAATGCCGGCGACGTGGTCAAGTCGGGCGAGGCGATCTCCACCGTCGGCAACAGCGGCGGCCAGGACACCGCCGCCCTGTACTTCGCGATTCGCCAGCAAGGCCGCCCGAGCGACCCGACACAATGGTGCCGTGCCCAGGGATAGGGGCACATCGTTCATTTCACGCTAGCCCCGCCAACCGGTGCCAGCGACGCTCCCCCGGGGGCAAAACCAGGATCAGGAGTTCGTTCGACATGCTGCATACGCCTCGCCTTACCTCGCTGGCCCTGACCATTGCCCTGGTCATCGGCGCGCCACTGGCCCACGCGGCCGAGCCTGCCAAGCCAGCCACGGTGGCACCGACCACGGTCACTGCCCAGGCGCCGCTGCCGCTGGAAGAGCTGCGCACCTTCGCCGAGGTGATGGACCGCATCAAGGCCGCCTATGTCGAGCCGGTGGACGACAAGACCCTGCTCGAAAACGCCATCAAGGGCATGCTCAGCAACCTCGACCCGCACTCCGCCTACCTGGGCCCGGAAGACTTCCAGGAGCTGCAGGAGAGCACCAGCGGCGAGTTCGGCGGCCTGGGCATCGAAGTGGGCATGGAGGACGGCTTCGTCAAGGTGGTATCGCCCATCGACGACACCCCGGCCTCGCGTGCCGGCATCGAGGCGGGCGACCTGATCGTCAAGATCGACGGCCAGCCGACCCGCGGCCAGACCATGACCGAGGCGGTCGACAAGATGCGCGGCAAGATCGGCCAGAAGATCACCCTGACCCTGGTGCGCGACGGCGGCACGCCGTTCGACGTGACCCTGGCCCGCGCGGTCATCCAGGTCAAGAGCGTCAAGTCGCAGCTGCTCGAGGACGGCTACGGCTATATCCGCATCACCCAGTTCCAGGTCAAGACCGGCGAAGAGGTAGGCAAGGCCCTGGCCAAGCTGCGCAAGGACAACGGCAAGAAACTGCGCGGCCTGGTGCTGGACCTGCGCAACAACCCCGGTGGCGTGCTGCAGGCCGCCGTCGAAGTGGCCGACCACTTCCTGACCAAGGGCCTGATCGTGTACACCAAGGGCCGCATCGCCAACTCCGAACTGCGCTTCTCGGCCGACCCGGCCGATGCCAGCGAAGGCGTGCCGCTGGTGGTGCTGATCAACGGCGGCAGCGCCTCGGCCTCCGAGATTGTCGCCGGCGCCCTGCAGGACCAGAAGCGCGGCGTGCTGATGGGCACCGACAGTTTCGGCAAGGGCTCGGTGCAGACCGTGCTGCCGCTGAACAACGACCGCGCCCTGAAGATTACCACCGCGCTGTACTACACCCCCAACGGCCGCTCGATCCAGGCCCAGGGCATCGTGCCGGACATCGAGGTGCGCCGCGCCAAGATCACCAGCGAGCAGGACAACGACAACTTCAAGGAAGCCGACCTGCAAGGTCACCTGGGCAACGGCAACGGCGGCGCCGACCGGCCTTCGGGCAAGGCCGCGAGCAAGAAGGACCGTCCGCAGGACGACGACTTCCAGCTCAGCCAGGCGCTGAACCTGCTCAAGGGCCTGAGCATCACCAGCGGCAAGTGATGCGCTATCTGCTGTTCGCCCTGCTCTGCCTGGCCGGTACCGCACACGCGGCACCGGCCAAGGCCTACCTCACGCTGATCATCGACGACCTGGGGCAGAGCCCTGCGCGAGATGCGCGCACCCTGGCCCTGCCCGGCCCGGTCACCCTCGCGATCATACCCGATACCCCGCACGCCACCGCGTTCGCCCGCCAGGCGCACAAGGCCGGCAAGACGGTGATCCTGCACATGCCCATGGACCCGGCCACCGGCCCCTACGCCTGGCACCCGGATACCCCGCTGCCGGAGCTGGAACAACGCCTGGGCGCAGCCCTGGCCAAGGTGCCCTATGCCAGCGGCATCAACAACCACATGGGCAGCCGCATGACTGCACAGCCGCTGCCCATGGCCTGGCTGATGGGCGAGTTGCAGCGCCGCCATCTGTTCTTTGTCGACAGCCGCACCAGCGCCGCCACGGTCGCTGCGGCCAAGGCGCAGGAACAGGGGCTGGCAAGCCTGTCGCGGGATGTGTTCCTGGATGACGTGCGCACCCCCGAGGCGATTGCCGGGCAACTGCGCATCGCCGTGGAGCTGGCGCGCCGGCAGGGCTCGGCCGTGCTGATCGGCCACCCCTACCCGCAAACCCTGGAGGTGCTCGAACGCGAGCTGCCTCGCCTGAAGGCGCAGGGCATCGAGTGGGTCGAGATCCACCAGATGATTGCCCTGCGCAGCAACCAGGCGATGGCGGCCCACGGTGCCGGCGGGCGCTATCGCGCCAGCGCCGGCGGCCAGTGAGGCGCCTACGCCAGGGGGCGTAGCGGAAACCAGCCCTTGATGAAGGCCGGGGTGAGGTCGGCGCGCCAGATCACGCCCATCTTGCCGGTGGTTTTCGCCTCTTCGAGCAGGTCGGCATAGCCTTTGGTGCGTTGCGCCTCCAGTTTGATGTGGCCCTTGCTGAACGCTGCCGTGGGCGTGTCCAGGGCAGGATAGTGCAGGTGCACGTACCATTTGTCGCCGCCCGCCACACGCACTTCGTACTCGTCGATGAAGTCGCCGGCCGCCAGGGCCTTGCGCGGCGCCTTGAATTCGATGTGCAGTTGCTTGCGCTCCCACAGATACAGCAGGTTGCGCGCGGTGGGCTTCTGCGCCTTGCACATGCTCAGGCGCAGGGCATCGGCTGCGTCCCTGAGCCCCTGGGCCTCCTGGCGCAGCTGGGCAACGGTGGCCTGCTCGGTATCGGGCAGGCCGCTGTGGCGCTCGAAGTCATCCGCCACGCGGATCAGCCGATCGGCCAGGATGGTCAGCGGGAACACGATATCCCCCGGTTGATGCCCGCTGCCGGACAACCCCTGCTGCTTGGCCTTGAGCGGGGCGACCTGATCGAGCACCTGGCGCGCCTCGCTGCGCAGGGCCTTGCGCGGCTTGAGGCCGACCGGCGTGGCGGGCAATACGGTCTTGATCGGGTTCCAGTCATCGCCGCCGTGCTCGCGGTAGGACGCCACGATGCGGTGGTTGGCATCCTCGATATCCACGATCGGCACCGGCTCGCCGGGCGATGGCGCCCGTACCCGCCCCACCACCACCCGGCGGGTACGCGTGACGATCACCTTGCGCTTGCGCGTCGGCCGGGGCGTCGTGCTGGTGGCCGGCACCGTGACCAGGCTGTCCAGTTCTGCCCTGGCGCTGGCATCGAGCTCGTCGAGGGTCTGCACGAACGCCGCCAGATAGTCCTTGCCGGGCACCGGCGCGAACAGGTCGCCCACATACTGGGCAACCGCCTTGGCCCGCGAGTAGCAGTGCGAGGCCTCGCGCAGCACCTGGATGCGCTCCTGGGGCGTGAACTCCTGGGCATCGATGCCCAGCTGCTCATGCGAAAGCACCCCGGCGACGATGTCCGGGTCCAGCAGCAAGTCCTTGTAGAACGGGCGCTGGGTGGCGTCCGCGATACGCGTGTCCAGGCTCATGTAGCCGAGGATTTCCAGGTAGGCCGTGCGGATGCGCTGGGCGCTGAACACCTTGAGCTCTTCACGCTTGGCCTCGCCATAGCGGATGATCTCGTCGGCCGTGGCCTTGACCGCCGGCTCGCGGCGAACCTCCTCGACCAGGGCGCTGCAGGCCTCGGCCTGCTCCAGGGCCAGCAGGTGGAACGTCTCGTTCTGCGTGTTGGCCTCCAGCAACGCGGAAAACGGCTGTGCGGTATCACCCAGAGTGACCTGGAACGCATTCTCGATCCAGGCATCGTGCAACGAGATCTTGAACTGCTTGCTGTGGTACTGGGCCTGCAACTGCAGGCGCGCCTGGAAGTTCATCCTGAAGTTCAGGTTCAGTGCCTTGCTGTAGTCGGCCGCAGTGATATGGCCGTAGAAATCCGCCAGTTTCAGGGTTTCGCGGGCTTCGAGGGTGGTGCGCAGCAGGTCCTTGGCCACCTCGATGAAGGCGTCCTGCTCGACCTTGAGTGCCTGCTCGGCCACTTGCGCACGCGTGCGTGCCTGCTTCATCGCTACCAGCCGGGTCGCCGTGCGATCGAGCTGGTACTCGCGCTGGGCCTTGAACATCGGGTCGAGCAAGGCGTTGAGCTCGTTGACCTTGGGGGTCATGGCCACAATGCGCCTGAGGCAATCCTGCTGCGCCGACTCCAGCGTGGCGTTGAGCTGCTGAAGCTGCAGCCTGTTCTGCGCCTTCTTCTCCTGCAGGCTCATGCGCTTTTTCGGCCCGCCCCCGCGCAGCCCCAGGCGCAGGTCCAGTTGCCAGCTGCCTTCGCTGCTGCGCCGCAGCCACGGGCCACGGCGGCTGCTGTCGAGGGGGTCGACGATGCAGAAGCGCCCCTCCACCTCCAGCACGCGGTACCAGCGGTCATCGAGTTTTACATGCGCGTTCCCGTCGATCAGCGCCAGGCCGCGGCGCTCCCCCGTCTCGATCAGGCCGGTCGGCTCCTGGCCGGGCGTGACCTGCATCGGGCGCAGGAACGCACGCAGCTCGGGCGTCGCTTCGTTGCGCATGCCGCTCCAGGAGAAGTCCATGGCTGTCGGCAACGCACCGGCACTGCGCAGTTGCGGGCCCAGGGGCTGCTGCACCGGTACCAGCACGCCGGTCACTGGCAGCTCGCCGCGCACCGGCAACGTTTGCTGCAGCATCGAGGGCTGCACCTTGATCGGCGTCGCGCGCGCCATGCCGACCTCCCCGGCCCCGTGCATGAACACCGTGCTCAGGTTGAACAGCAGGTCGACCACGGCCTGGGCGCGCGTGGTGTCATCCCCCTCGCGCAGCGCCTTGAAGTCGCTGTCCAGGCTGCTGACCAGTTGCACCAGCCATCCGGCGACAGCTGTCGGCCCACGCAGGTAGGGCAGCGCGATATTGAACAGCAGCCAGCCCGCCTCCTTGAAGCGCAGCCAGCGATCTTCGGCGTTGGATACCGATTGCCGGTCACCCAGGGTGATCAGCGCGTCCACCGTACTGGTGTAGAAATGCGCCAGCAGGTCACCGGTCAGCGCAGCGCCGCCAAGACGCGGCACGTTCGCCCCCGGCACAGCCACCGGGTCATCCACCGTGATACCCAGGTGAGGGTTGGCAAAGCCGCCGTTGGCATAGATGCGCCGGGCGTCCCGTCCCATCCAGCTCAGCACGCTGGCTTGCAGCTCGGGCTCCTCGAGGGCCTTGAACAATGCAGCCTCGCTGGCAAATTCGCGCAGCAGGGGCTCGAACAGCGGTCGGTACAGCACGCGCTCGGGCCTGCCGGGCAGGGCGAACACGAACATGTTGTCGACCACGTCGGGGCTGGCCCCTTCGCCACTGAGGAAGGTCAGCGGGCGCACCTCGACCCGGTCGGTCTGGTCGGTGCTCATGGCGTAGTCCACGCAGCGCAGGCCCTGGCGGGTGAAGCCCTGCTCGCCCCTGATCCGGTACTCCAGCGCCAGCAATGGCAGTTGTGCGCGCAGCGTGTCGGCGAACAGCTGCCGACGCTCGTCGGCCTGGCGTGCATCGGTGCGCATGGCGTGTTCGATCACTGCCAGGTAGTTGGCCCCGACATCCACGGCGGTGATGAGTGTCATCACATACTCGGCGCTCAGCCATGCGGCGATCTCGTCGCCATCGGCATGGGCAATGCTCATCGGGCCCTTGGGCAGGCCGGACAGGTTTTCCAGCGCGGCATCCACCAGCAGCAGCCTGACCGTCTCGACGAAGCCGAAGCCACCCTGGCCATAGGGCACCTGGAAGGTCAGCACCAGCTTGTAGGGGTCGTAGGTCGGCCCGCCCGGTTGATCTGCCGCCATGCGCTCGCCCAGCGCCTTGGCGGCATAGTCGCGCAGGGTCGGGATACCGTGGTCATAGGCCTTGCCGGCATTGTGCTGGTGCGCCAGCGCCATGCTCAGCCATTGCATGCGGTAGTCCAGGTAATCGGCCCCCGAAGCCTGCTTGAGCCATGCCGGCAGTTGGCCAAGCACCTGGGTGTCGGCAGGCGTCGGCACGAATGCCCGGTTGCCGGCCAGGCGCGCAGCCACATCGGACACCGTGGCAAACAACCCCTCGAGCTCAGTCACCGACTGCCCGCCCAGGCGCAGCGCCTGCACGTCACGCAGTTGCTGATCGAGCAACGCCTCGGCCTGGACCCTGAACGGATTGCCTTCGACCTCCAGCAACTGCCACTGCAGCCCGACCAGCCGATAGGCGCCTTCGAGTTCGTCGGTCAACGCCTCGCCGAACGCCTTCAGCGAGGCGTGGGCGCTGACCTGACCTGCGGGCGTACAGCGCAGCACCTGCTCGCCGCGGACCAACACCAGATCGCTGAGCAGCATCTGCGTGCTGGTCAGGCTGGCGTCGAGCTGCAGTTGCACCAGGTACACCCGCACGGCCTGCTCGCCCTGGGCCTGACGCAGCGACCAGCGTGGCCATTGCAGCACCTGGCCCAGCATCCCGGCCCAGGCCTGTTTGCCGCCGGCGTGTGGCACCAGGGCCTGGGCCAGGGTTCTGGCCAGCCAGCTCAGGCGCGGAACGCCTTCACTGCCCCTGGCCTGCCAGTAGTTCATCAGAGCCCGCTGGAACTCGGCCACGATGCCGTCGGCAAACACCTTGATCATTTCGCGCAGGGTGTCCGCATCAAGTACATGGTCCTGCAGCTTGAGTTTCCGCGTCGGCCTGGCCCAGAAAACCGGACAAGCCACCCGCATGCATCTGCAACGGTTCCCAGGTGCACAGGTTGTCCAGTGCAGCGTCCACCAGCGGGCGTACCTGATAGAACTGCGCGCTGCTATCGGGCACGTACAAACGCAGCGCCTCCACATCGGCGGACAGCCCGGGGAAGTACTCGCGCAGCAAACGCTCCAGCAGCGTGGCGCTGGCGCTGCGCAGGGTCGGGCGGCTGGCGAACTGCTCGGCCACCATGGCGGCGAGGGCATTGTCGGGTTCGGGCGTGGGCAGGTCTTGCAGGATATGCAGTGGCATCTAACACCTTCCATGAGTGATCGGGCTGTGCAATTCACAGCGACGATCCATCACAGCAGCCCGGTGCATGGCCGCGGCACTACATAGTTAGGCGCTTACAGGTAGCGGGCGAAGGTGGCGTCGACGAAGCCTTCGTCGCGCAACTGGTCCAGGCTGCGCTGGAGCTTTTCCACCACCGCATCGGGTACCTGGCGGTTGAGTGCCAGGTACAGCTGGGCGCCGTTGAAGCGCAGCACGGTCTTGAGCTGGGTGATGCCGATCTGGCGGGCCAGGTAGCGCCCGGCGGGGTCGCCGGTGGCCCACAGGTCGATCTGGCCTTCGAGCAACTTGCGCGCGTTGTCCTGGTCGCGCAGCACGGTGATCGGCTTGAGCCCCTTGCTGCTCAGGTGCTGGGCGATGGCATCGCCTTTATAGGCACCGATCCGGTAGCCGCGCGCGTCGCCGAGGTGTTCGAGAGTGATGGGGCTGTCGGGGCGGGCCAGCAGAATCCAGTCGTCGGGGCCCAGCGGCCCGACCCACTTGAAGAGCTTTTCGCGGTCGGGTTGGCGGGCCATCACGAACACACCGTGATTGGGGCTGTTCAGGGCCTGCTGGTACACGCGTTCCCACGGGAAGCGCAGGGTCATGCTGTAGGGGATGGCGGCGCGCTTGAACATCTCGCGAACCAGGTCGGCGGCGATGCCCTGGATCTTGTCTTCGCGGGCGAAGTTCTTGCCGTCGCTGGCCATGTTGTAGGGCGGGAAGTTTTCGGTGAGCAGCACCATCGGGTCAGCGGCGCGGACGGTGGCAGCGAGGGAGAAGAGGCTGACGAGCACGACGAGCAAGCGTGTGAACATAGGATGGACCCGATTCCCTGGCGATGTGCCTGCATTACCTTAACAGCAAATGCTTCGCCGGCAAGGCCGGCTCCTACAGGTTCGCTGCAGTGTAGGAGCCGGCCTTGCCGGCGAATGCGGCCGCTCAGCGCACGCAGATGCCGCGCTGCGCCATGTAGGCCTTGGCTTCAGGCACCGTGTACTCGCCGAAGTGGAAGATGCTGGCCGCCAGCACTGCGCTGGCATGCCCTTCCAGGATGCCGTCGGCCAGGTGCTGCAGGTTGCCCACACCACCGGAGGCGATCACCGGAATGCCCAGCGCGTCGCTGATGGCGCGGGTCACGCCCAGGTCGAAGCCGCTCTTCATGCCGTCCTGGTCCATGCTGGTGAGCAGGATCTCGCCCGCGCCCAGGCCTTCCATCTTCTTCGCCCACTCCACCGCATCCAGCCCGGTAGGCTTGCGCCCGCCGTGGGTGAAGATCTCCCAGCGCGGGGTTTCGCCCGGGCCGGAGACCTTCTTGGCATCGATGGCAACCACGATGCACTGCGAGCCGAAATGCTGCGCGGCCTCGCCCACGAACTCGGGGTTGAACACCGCTGCGGTGTTGATCGAGACCTTGTCGGCACCGGCGTTGAGCAGGTTGCGGATATCCTGCACAGTGCGCACGCCGCCGCCCACGGTCAGCGGAATGAACACCTGGCTGGCCATGCGCTCGACGGTATGCAACGTGGTGTCGCGGCCATCGACGCTGGCAGTGATGTCGAGGAAGGTGATCTCGTCGGCACCCTGCTCATCGTAGCGACGGGCGATTTCCACCGGGTCGCCGGCATCACGGATGTTCTCGAACTTGACGCCCTTGACCACTCGACCGTTGTCGACGTCCAGGCAAGGGATGATGCGTTTGGCCAGCGCCATGCCGTTCTCCTCAGCCTTTGTAGCTGTCGCAGAAGGCTTGCGCCTCGGCCACATCCAGCGTGCCTTCGTAGATCGCACGGCCGGTGATGGCGCCGATGATCCCCGGTGCCCTGGCGTCGAGCAGGGCCTTGATGTCACCCAGGTTGTGGATGCCACCGGAGGCGATCACCGGGATCTTGGTGGCGGCAGCCAGGGCGGCGGTGAACGGCACGTTGCAGCCTTGCATCATGCCGTCCTTGGCGATGTCGGTGTAGACGATCGCCGAGACGCCATCGGCCTCGAAACGCTTGGCCAGGTCGATGACCTGCACCGAGCTGACCTCGGCCCAGCCGTCGGTGGCCACGAAGCCGTCCTTGGCGTCCAGGCCCACGATCACCTTGCCGGGGAACGCACGGCAGGCTTCGGCCACGAACTCGGGTTGCTTGACCGCCTTGGTGCCGATGATCACGTAGCTGACGCCGGCCTTGACGTAGTGCTCGATGGTTTCCAGCGAGCGGATGCCGCCGCCGATCTGGATCGGCAGGTTCGGGTAGCGCTTGGCAATGGCAGTCACCACCTCGCCGTTGACCGGCTGGCCTTCGAAGGCACCGTTCAGGTCGACCAGGTGCAGGCGGCGGCAGCCACCGTCGACCCATTTGGCGGCCATGCTCACCGGGTCATCGGAAAATACCGTGGAATCTTCCATGCGGCCTTGGCGCAAACGTACGCAAGCACCGTCCTTGAGATCGATAGCGGGAATAATCAGCATCTGGGGAACCTGTCTATTCGGTAAACAGTGAGCTCGGGAAGTCAGTTCTTCTCGAGCGACCACAAGTCGCTTTCAATGCTTTCGAACCTCTCTTTGAGGTGCGCCTGCACATCGAAAATCGCCCTGTTGTAGTAATGCGGTGCAATCTCCTGGCTGAACAGCTCCAGCACTTCAGCCACCTCGAACGAACCCAGCTCAAGCTCGAAGCGGTCTTCGAGAAAACGCTTGAGCTTGGCCAGCGCCTCGCGCTCTTCTTCAGGCGCGAGGGTGAGGATCGGCCGCTTGGCGCGGGACTTGCCCATTACCGGCGACCATCCCAGCCGGCGAAGTTCTGCAGCAGCTGCAGGCCATGGGTATGGCTCTTCTCCGGGTGGAACTGCACGGCAAAGCGCGAGCCGTCGGCCAGCGCGGCGGCAAAGTCGACGCCATAGTGACCACTGCCCGCCACCTGCGCCGCGTTGGCGGCGGTGATGTAGTAGCTGTGCACGAAGTAGAAGCGCGCACGGTCGGGGATGTCGTGCCACAGCGGGTGGTCGATGGCCTGGGATACTTCGTTCCAGCCCATGTGCGGCACCTTAAGGTGCTCGCCGTCCTCGTGCAGGCCCTTGCCGAAGAAGCGCACATTGCCCGGGAACAGGCCGATGCAATCGACGCCGTCGTTCTCTTCGCTGTGGTCGAGCAGGGCCTGCATGCCCACGCAGATGCCGAGGAAGGGGCGGTCCTGGCTGACTTCACGCACCAGGCTGTCGAAGCCCAGGCGGCGAATCTCGGCCATGCAGTCGCGGATCGCGCCCACACCCGGGAACACCACGCGGTCGGCCTCGCGGATCACCGCAGCATCGCTGGTGATCAGCACCTTGCCGGCGCCCACGTGCTCCAGGGCCTTGGCCACCGAGTGCAGGTTGCCCATGCCGTAGTCGATAACGGCTACCGTCTGCATTACAGGCAGCCCTTGGTCGACGGCATCTGGCCGGCCATGCGTTCGTCCAGCTCGATGGCCATGCGCAGTGCGCGGCCGAAGGCCTTGAACACGGTCTCGATCTGGTGGTGGGTGTTGTGCCCGCGCAGGTTGTCGATGTGCAGCGAGACGTTGGCGTGGTTGACGAAGCCCTGGAAGAATTCCTGGAACAGGTCGACGTCGAAACCGCCCACGGTGGCGCGGGTGAAGGGCACGTGCATCTCCAGGCCCGGGCGGCCGGAGAAGTCGATGACCACGCGCGACAGCGCCTCGTCCAGCGGCACGTAGGCATGGCCGTAGCGGCGGATGCCCTTCTTGTCGCCGATGGCCTGGTTGAATGCCTGGCCCAGGGTGATACCGACGTCTTCGACGGTATGGTGATCGTCGATGTGCAGGTCGCCCTTGCACTCGATGTCAAGATCGATCAGCCCATGTCGGGCGATCTGGTCGAGCATGTGTTCGAGGAAAGGCACACCGATATCGAATCGGGCCTTGCCGCTGCCATCCAGGTTAATCGAGGCCTTGATCTGGGTTTCCAGAGTATTGCGCTCGACGCTAGCCGTACGTTCGACCATCACCAGCTCCGCAAAATCATTGGGCGAAAAAGGTGTCCATTATAGGCCTAGATACGCGTGGCTTGGAACGAAGAAGACAGTTGGCGGGGAATTTGCGTCAGCAGTACCGGCCTCATCGCGGGTCAAGCCCGCTCCCACACGGTCAGCAGAGATCCTTGTAGGAGCGGGCTTGACCCGCGATGCCTTTAATGGAACAGCACCGCAGTCTTCTGCAGGGTCACCCACACCCCCCACGCCAGCGGAATGCCCACCACCAGCCACGCGGCAATCACCAGCGGCCGGCTGCCCGGCGCGGCCTTCCACTCCAGCACGGTGCTGCCATTGGCGCCCTTGTCGTGCCCCAGCGCCTGTTCGGCCGCCAGTTGCGCATCGGTCATGAAGTACTTGTCGGCCACCGGCCGCACCAGCGCGTTGCACAAAAAGCCCAGCGCCAGCAGCCCGGCCAGGATGTACAGGGTCATGTCATACGCCGCCGCCCGCTCCACGCCCATCTCCAGCTGATATTCGCGCAGGTAGGTGATCAGCACCGGGCCCAGCACCCCGGCTGCCGCCCAGGCGGTCAGCAGGCGACCGTGAATGGCGCCCACCATCTGCGTGCCGAACAGGTCGGCCAGGTACGCCGGCACCGTGGCGAAGCCGCCACCGTACATCGACAGGATGATGCAGAACGCCGCCACGAACAGCGCGATGTTGCCCAGGTGGCCCATGTTCGGGATCAGCGCATACAGCGCCACGCCCAGGGCGAAGAAGGCGAAATAGGTGTTCTTGCGCCCGATGTAGTCGGAGAACGAGGCCCAGAAGAAACGCCCGCCGATGTTGAACAGGCTCAGCAACCCGGTGAAGCCCGCGGCAATGGCGGCAATCTGTGCCAGTTGCGTGGCATCCAGCTGGCTGAAGCTCAGGTCGTTGCCCAGTAGCTTGCCGGCGAACACTTCCTGCAGCAGCGGCGAGGCCATGCCCAGAATGCCGATGCCGGCCGACACGTTAAGGCACAGCACCAGCCAGATCAGCGCGAACTGCGGCGTCTTCCACGCCACGCTGACGTGCACGTGGCGGTGGGTGATCATCGCGTTGCCGGCCTTTTTCTGCGGTGCGCTCCAGCCTTCGGGCTTCCAGCCGGTGGGCGGCACGCGGTAGGCCAGGGCGCCGCCGAGCATGAACACGAAGTAGATCAGCGCCATCACCACGAAGCTCTGCCACACGCCCACCCCGTCAGGGCCGGCGAAGTGGCTCATCAGCGCCGCCGCCAGTGGCGCGCCGACCATGGCGCCGCCGCCAAAGCCCATGATCGCCATGCCGGTGGCCATGCCGCGCTTGTCCGGGAACCACTTGATCAGCGTCGATACCGGCGAAATGTAGCCCAGCCCCAGGCCGATACCGCCGATCACGCCACTGCCCAGCCACATCAGCCACAGCTGGTGGGTGTACACCCCCAGCGCCGACATCAGCAGGCCACCGCACCAGCACAGGGTCGAGACCACCCCGGCCTTGCGCGGCCCGGCATGCTCCAGCCAGCCGCCCCAGATGGCCGCCGAACAACCGAGGAACACGAAGAACAGCGTGTAGATCCAGCTCAGCATCGAGATCGGCCAGTCGCACTCGGCGGTGAACAGGCGCCCCACGAAGCTCATCTCCGGCGCACACGCCACCGGCGCACTGATACCGATGGCCTGCGACAGCGGCAGCCAGAACACCGAAAAGCCATAGGCCATGCCGATGCACAGGTGAATGGCCAGGGCCGCCGGTGGCACCAGCCAGCGGTTGAAACCGGCCCTGGCGACAATGCGTTCCTTGGACAGGAAGCCGGGCGTAATGGCGATGCCGCCCACCGTAGTGCTGCTCATTGTTGTTCCCCTCGTGATATGGATGCTCCACCGACCAGGCCTGCTGCCTGCGACTTTGGCTGCCAGGGGCAGCACGTCGTTTATCTGGCAGCCGGCCCTTTGACGCGACAATCGGCCGCAACGGGACCGTGGAGGCGCGAGAGAGTATCATTCGCCGCACTCGCTGAAATTAGGCTGATACTGTGGTTTTTGCGAAAACTGATACCCCCGTGTCAGGAACTGCCCCGCCGGTTGCTGTCCAAACCCGGGTCGCGCCGCGCCCGCGCGCCCTGCACGGGGCTATACTCTGCGGCTGAATTTTACAATCGGACTACAAGGACTCGCCCATGAAAGCGTTCGGCAAAATCCTGGGGCTGGTGATACTCGGGTTGTTGCTGATCATTGTGGCGCTGGGCTTTGCCCTGACCCACCTCTTCGATCCCAACGACTACAAAGACGAGATCCGCCAGCTGGCACGCGACAAGGCCCACGTCGAGCTGACGCTCAACGGCGACATCGGCTGGAGCCTGTTCCCGTGGCTGGGGCTGGAACTGCACGAGGCGAGCATCGCCACGCTCAACAATCCCAAGGTGCCATTCGCCGACCTGCAGATGCTCGGCCTGTCGGTGCGTGTACTGCCGCTGCTGCGCCGTGAAGTGCAGATGAGCGACGTGCGCGTCGAGGGCCTTAACCTGACCCTGGCCCGCGACGAGCACGGCCACGGCAACTGGGAAGACATCGGCAAGCCGCTGCCGGCCGCCACCCCGGCTGCACCGGCCGAAGGCAGCGCCGGCACACCCGCCCCAGGCGAGGACCCGGCCAAGCCGGCCGCCGCCGAGCGCCCGGTCAAGCTGGACATCGACAGCCTCACCGTGAACAACGCCAAGGTGCAGTACAGCGATGCGCAAAGCGGCCAGAGTTTCAGCGCCGAGAGCATCCAGCTGAGCACCGGCGCGGTTCACGAAGGGGTCAACATTCCGCTGACCATGACCGCCTTCTTCAGCGCTGGCCAGCCGGCCCTGCGCGCCCGCACCGAGCTCAAGGGCGAACTGCGCTTCGACCGTGCGCTCAAGCGCTACCAGTTCGAAGACATGAAGCTCAGCGGCGAAGCCTCCGGCGAGCCGCTGCAGGGCAAGACCATGACCTTCGCCGCCCAGGGCCAGTTGCTGGTGGACATGGCCGCGAACGTCGCCGAATGGAACGGCCTGAAGCTGTCGGCCAACCAGCTGCGCGCCCTGGGCGAGCTTAACGTGCGTGACCTGAACAGCACGCCCAAGCTCACCGGCGGCCTGTCCATCGCCCAGCTCGACCTGCGCACGTTCCTCGACAGCGTCGGCGTGGCAGTGCCACCGATGGCCGATGCCGCCACCCTGGGCAAGTTCGAGCTGGTCAGCCGCCTGGAAGGCAGCCCCACCCGCCTGGCCCTGGAAGACCTGGCAGTGAAGCTCGACGACAGCACCTTCACCGGCCGCCTGGCGGTGGATGACTTCGCCAAGCAGGCCCTGCGCGTGCAGCTAAAAGCCGACACGTTCAATGCCGACCGCTACCTGCCAGCCAAGAGCGAGGCCGCCACCGGCGCCAAGGCCGCGCGCCAGGCCGAGGTGCAGCAGAACGAAGCCGGCGCGCTGGCAGGAGCCGGCACCACACCGCTGCCGGACGCACCCACCAAGACCGCCTGGAGCACCGACAAGCTGCTGCCGGTGGACCGCCTGCGCGTACTCGACCTGCAGGCAGACCTGAGCTTCGGCGTGCTCACCCTTGAACAGCTGCCTATCCAGAACGCCGTGCTCAAGGCCCGTGGCCAGGGCGGCCTGATCACCCTGGACACCCTGCAGGGCGGCCTCTACAACGGCGACTTCGCTACCAAGGGCACCCTCGACGTGCGCCCTGCGGTACCGCAGATCGGCCTGAGTACCCAGGTCAACCGCGTACCGGTGGAGCACTTCATCAAGAGCCAGACCGACACCCCGCCGGTCAAGGGCCTGCTGACCCTGAGCAGCAACCTGACCGGCAGCGGCAACAGCCAGAAGGCGCTGATCGACACCCTCAATGGCAACGCCAGCTTCGTCATCAACAACGGTGTGCTGGTCAATGCCAACCTCGAGCAGCAGCTGTGCCAGGGCATCGCCACCCTCAACCGCAAGGCCCTGAGCGGGGAACCGCGCGGCAAGGACACCCCGTTCCAGGAACTCAAGGGCAGCCTGGTGCTGCGCAACGGCGTGGCCAGCAACCCGGACCTGAAGGTGCGCATCCCGGGCCTGACCGTCAACGGCCACGGCGACCTCGACCTGCGTGTGCTGGGCATGGACTACCGCGTGGGCGTGATCGTCGAGGGCGACAAGCGCGACATGCCCGACCCGGCCTGCCAGGTCAACGAGCGCTACGTGGGGCTGGAATTCCCGCTGCGCTGCCGTGGCCCGCTGGAGCTGGGTGCCAAGGCCTGCCGCGTGGACAAGGACGGCCTGGGCAAGCTGGCCGGCAAGGCGCTGGGCAACAAGCTGCAGGAAAAGCTCAACGAAAAGCTGGGTGACAAGGTCAGTCCCGAACTCAAAGACGCACTCAAGGGCCTGTTCAAACGATGAATCCCGAGCAGTTTTCCAGCGCCGTGCTGGAATGGTACGACCGTAACGGCCGCCACGACCTGCCCTGGCAACAGGGCATCACCCCGTACCGGGTGTGGGTGTCGGAGATCATGCTGCAACAGACCCAGGTAAGCACCGTGCTCAACTACTTCGGGCGCTTCATGCAAGCCCTGCCCAGCGTCGAGGCCCTGGCCGCGGCGCCGGAGGACGAGGTGCTGCACCTGTGGACCGGGCTGGGCTACTACACCCGCGCGCGCAACCTGCAGAAGACCGCGAAGATCGTGGTGGAACAGTACGCCGGCCAATTCCCGCGCGATGTCGAGAAGCTCACCGAGCTGCCCGGCATCGGCCTGTCCACTGCCGGGGCAATTGCCAGCATCAGCATGGGCCTGCGTGCGCCGATCCTGGACGGCAACGTCAAGCGCGTGCTGGCCCGCTACACCGCGCAGGAAGGCTACCCGGGCGAGCCCAAGGTGGCCAAGGCGCTGTGGGCCAACGCCGAGCGCTTTACCCCCCACAGCCGGGTCAACCACTACACCCAGGCGATGATGGACCTGGGCGCCACCCTGTGCACGCGCAGCAAGCCCAGTTGCCTGCTGTGCCCGCTGGAGCGCGGCTGCGAGGCGCACATGCTCGGCCAGGAGATCCGCTACCCGATCCCCAAGCCGCGCAAGACCCTGCCCCAGCGCAGCACACTGATGCCGCTGCTGGCCAACAACGAGGGCGCCATCCTGCTGTACCGGCGCCCGTCCAGCGGCCTGTGGGGCGGTTTGTGGAGCCTGCCGGAGCTGGACAGCCTCGACGACCTGCAACACCTGGCCGAGCAGCACGGGGTGAACCTGGGCGAGCCCGTGGCGCTGGACAGCCTGACCCACACCTTCAGCCACTTCCAGCTGGCGATCCAACCCTGGCTGGTGCCGGTGGCCCCCCAGGGTGACCACGTGGCCGAGGCCGACTGGCTCTGGTATAACCTCGCCACCCCGCCGCGCCTGGGCCTTGCTGCCCCGGTCAAGAAACTGCTCAAACGCGCGGCCCACGTATTGAATGCAGGAGAGTCGTCATGACCCGCACCGTAATGTGCCGCAAGTACAAAGAAGAGCTGCCTGGCCTGGAGCGCCCGCCGTATCCCGGCGCCAAGGGCCAGGACATTTTCGAGCATATCTCGCAGAAGGCCTGGGCCGACTGGCAGAAGGAACAGACCATGCTGATCAACGAGAAGCGCCTGAACATGATGAACGCCGAGGACCGCAAGTACCTCCAGGGCGAGATGGACAAGTTCTTCTCCGGCGAAGAATACGAGAAGGCCGAAGGCTACGTGCCGCCTGCCGAATAACCCCGGAAATTCGTAAGCGACGGAATTAATTTAATAAATTTTCAAAAAGTCGTTGACGCAAATCCGAAAAACGCTTTTAATGCGCCCCGTTGCCCAGATAGCTCAGTCGGTAGAGCAGGGGATTGAAAATCCCCGTGTCGGCGGTTCGATTCCGTCTCTGGGCACCACTAATACCGAAAAGCCCCAAGCGAAGTGATTCCTTGGGGTTTTTTATTGCCTGCGATTTGGTGCTCCCCAGGTCGTCACCTTCGCCGGCCAGGCCGGCGCCTACCAGGGTTCATGGATGAAAAGGCTTGTGATGACGGCGCTTGCGCTGGTGTGCCTGAACGGTTGCGTCGGCTTCAAGTCCGCCTCGCCCCAGACCCGCGTCGAAAAGACCGACACCTACCGCCAGTTGCTCGGCCGTGATATCACCCCGCACATCACCCGCACCGAACGTTCCGAAGCCACCCGGGAATGGTGCGGCATCAGCCTGTGGCTGGTGGTGCTGCCCGTGCCGCTGAAGCTGCCGGTGTGCTCGACCTACACCGAAGCCGCGTTCGGCCACGACAGGTTCGGCGACGAGCGCGTGCTGATGTACACCACCCACAGCGTCGACAAGAACCCCTACCTCAATGCCTGCGGCCCGTTCATGTTCCTGGCGCCGATCATGCACGGCTATGAAGGCAATGCGCTGTGCGGGCGGCTGCCCTAGCGGCACGCCCCTGCTGCACGCGGCGACACAGGCTTGGGTTTGCCGAGGGAGTGAGGTTCAATAGCGCCACGCATCACCTTCTTTCAAGGATTACCCGCAATGGCTTCCAGCAGCAAACAGCAAAAACGCGCCAAGCGCGCCGCCAGCAAGGCCCGCGAGAACCGCATGGTACGCAGCGGCCAGGCGGTCAAGAGCAGCGGCGAGAGCGCCAGCGCCAGCGTCGAGCAGGTGTTCACCAAGGCCATGGAATCGGGCAGCTACACCGCGCTGTTCGAAAAGATGAAACAGGCCCAGGACACCGGCCTGGCCTCGATGATTGCCGTGTTCCTGGTCGACCCGCTGCTGGCCCTGGTGCTCAAGGGGCACAAGGAAGAACACTCCACCGACTACATCTGCAAGGTGTTCTGCGCCTACCGCCACTGGCTGGACGGCACCGAAGAGGCCCAAGCGATGCAGTGGCTGGAGAGCGACGAGTTCCAGGACGCCTATGTGCAGGCCTCGGAGATCGTCTCCAAGCAGAAGAAATTCGGTTGAGCAACGACCCGGGTTGCGCCGCAGCCCAGGGCCGGCAAAACCCCCGGATGCTGTGCAACCGGTCAAAAACGGCTTTCCAGCATCGGCCAAAACTGGCACCATCGCGCCTTTTTTCATCACGGCTACGGCCCGTGGAAATGGGGCGCGCGGTCATCCGCGCGACAGTCCGCTGCATCGATGCGACACCCACCTGCCCACAGGCCCTTCGCCCCGCCCGCCGTTGTTGGCTGTCGTTCGAGCGCTATGCTAGCGTTGCGCCTCGCCAGGAAGGCCGACAACAGCAGGCACGCACCAGAACTCAAGAGGACCGCACATGGCCCAGGCCACGCCCGCGCTGGAAATCCGCAACCTGCACAAGCGCTACGGCGCGCAGGAGATTCTCAAGGGCATTTCGCTGACCGCCCGCGACGGCGACGTGATTTCGATCCTGGGGTCGTCCGGTTCCGGCAAGTCCACCTTGCTGCGCTGCATCAACCTGCTGGAAAACCCCCACGAAGGCCAGATCCTGGTCGCCGGTGAAGAGCTCAGGCTCAAGGCCGGCAAGAACGGCGAACTGGTCGCCGCCGACAACAGGCAGATCAACCGCCTGCGCAGCGAGATCGGCTTCGTGTTCCAGAACTTCAACCTGTGGCCGCACATGAGCGTGCTCGACAACATCATCGAGGCGCCGCGCCGGGTGCTCGGCCAGAGCAAGGCCGAGGCCATCGAGCACGCCGAGGCGCTGCTGGACAAGGTCGGCATCCACAACAAGCGCCACAGCTACCCGGCCGAACTCTCCGGCGGCCAGCAGCAGCGTGCCGCCATTGCGCGCACCCTGGCGATGAAGCCCAAGGTCATTCTGTTCGACGAGCCCACCTCGGCGCTGGACCCGGAAATGGTCCAGGAAGTGCTCAACGTGATCCGCGCGCTGGCCGAAGAAGGCCGTACCATGCTACTGGTTACCCATGAAATGAGCTTCGCCCGGCAGGTGTCCAGTGAAGTCATCTTCCTGCACCAGGGCCTGGTGGAAGAGCAAGGATCGCCGCAGCAGGTTTTCGAAAACCCGAACTCGGCGCGTTGTAAACAATTCATGTCCAGCAACCGCTAACGGAGCAACACGCATGCAGAACTACAAGAAATTCCTCCTGGCCGCTGCCGCCACCCTGGTGTTCTCGGCCAACGCCATGGCCGCCGAAAAGCTGAAAATGGGCATCGAAGCAGCCTACCCGCCCTTCAACAACAAGGATGCCAGCGGCCAGGTCGTAGGCTTCGACAAGGACATCGGCGACGCCCTGTGCGCCAAGATGAAGGTCGAATGCGAAGTGGTCACCTCCGACTGGGACGGCATCATCCCGGCCCTGAACGCCAAGAAATTCGACTTCCTGATCTCGTCGCTGTCGATCACCGACGAGCGCAAGCAGGCCGTTGACTTCACCGACCCGTACTACTCCAACAAGCAGCAGTTCATCGCCCCGAAAAACGTCGACTTCAAGACCGACCGCGCCTCGCTCAAGGGCAAGACCATCGGCACCCAGCGCGCCACCCAGGCCGCAACCTGGCTGGACGACAACGGCGGCATGGACGGCGACTTCAAGGTCAACCTGTACGACGGCCAGGAAAACGCCTACCTGGACCTGACCTCCGGCCGCCTGGACGCCATCCTGGCCGACAAGTACGCCAACTACGACTGGCTCAAGTCCGATGCCGGCAAGAACTACGAGTTCAAGGGCGACCCGGTCAACGAGAGCGACAAGGTCGGCATTGCCGTGCGCAAGGGTGACACCCAGCTGCGCGACAGGCTGAACGCCGCCCTCAAGGAAATCGTTGCCGACGGCACCTACAAGAAGATCAACGACAAGTACTTCCCTTTCAGCATCTATTGATTCGCCCGACCGGCACCGCCCCTGCGGCGGTGCCCGTCCCTGAACAAGCCTGCCCATGAATATTGATCTCTACGGATTCGGTCCGGCCCTGGCGGCTGGCACCCTGATGACCGTGCAACTGGCGCTGTCGGCCCTGTGCCTGGGGCTGGTGCTGGGGTTGCTCGGCGCCCTGGCCAAGACCTCGCCGTACAAGCCGCTGCAGTGGCTTGGCGGTTTCTACTCGACCCTGGTGCGCGGCGTGCCCGAGCTGCTGTGGGTGTTGCTGATCTACTTCGGCACCGTCAGCCTGATGAGCAAGCTGGGCGACCTCCTGAATATTCCCGGCCTTGAGCTGAGCGCCTTTGCTGCCGGCGTGATCGCTCTGGGCCTGTGCTTCGGTGCCTATGCCACCGAAGTGTTCCGTGGCGCGATCCTGGCCATCCCCAAGGGCCACCGCGAAGCGGGCCTGGCCCTGGGCCTGTCCAAGGCGCGGATCTTCTCGCGGCTGATCCTGCCGCAGATGTGGCGCATCGCCCTGCCCGGCCTGGGCAACCTGTTCATGATCCTGATGAAGGACACCGCGCTGGTGTCGGTGATCGGCCTTGAAGAGATCATGCGCCACTCGCAGGTGGCCGTGACCGTGACCAAGCAGCCGTTCACCTTCTACATGGTGGCGGCAATCATCTACCTGGGCCTGACCATCCTTGCGATGATCGGCATGCACTTCCTGGAAAAACGCGCCGCACGCGGCTTCGCGAGGGCCAACCAATGAACTGGGAAGTGATCATCAAGTGGCTGCCACGCCTGGCCCAGGGCGCAACCCTGACCCTGGAGCTGGTGGCCATCGCGGTCATCGCCGGGCTGATCCTGGCCATCCCGCTGGGCATCGCCCGCTCCTCGCGCCACTGGTACGTGCGCGCGCTGCCGTATGGCTACATCTTCTTCTTCCGTGGCACGCCGCTGCTGGTGCAGCTGTTTCTGGTGTACTACGGCATGGCGCAGTTCGAGATCGTGCGCAACAGCGCCCTGTGGCCGTACCTGCGCGATCCGTTCTGGTGCACCGTGCTGACCATGACCCTGCACACTGCCGCCTACATCGCCGAGATCCTGCGAGGCGCGCTGCAGGCCATCCCGCGCGGGGAGATCGAGGCGGCGCGGGCGCTGGGCATGTCCCGGGCCAAGGCGCTGTTCTACATCATGCTGCCGCGCGCGGCGCGCATCGGCCTGCCGGCCTACAGCAACGAAGTGATCCTGATGCTCAAGGCCAGCGCCCTGGCCAGTACCGTGACCCTGCTGGAACTGACCGGCATGGCACGCACGATCATCGCGCGTACCTACCTGCCGGTGGAGATCTTCTTTGCCGCCGGCCTGTTCTACCTGCTGATCTCGTTCCTGCTGGTGCAGGGCTTCAAGGTGCTCGAGCGCTGGTTGCGGGTCGATGCCTGCCAGGGCCGCTGAGGTACTGCAGGGCGAGCCACTGCATAGCCGCTTCCAGGCCCTGGACAGCTTTTTGCTGGAGCACCAGGGCCTGTGGCGGCCGCGGCCGTTTACCCAGCTGCACCTGCCGTGGGAGCGCGAGCACCCCGCCCTGAGTCACTGGCTGCGCCAGCGGCCGCTGAGCGAGGCCGACACCCCGCCTGAACATGCCCCCGCGCCTTATCCACAGCTGGCCGCACAGTGCCAGGCGCTGTCGGCGGTGGGCGAGTTATCCACAATCGAGCTGGCCCCTGCCAACCCGCGCCTGAACGTGGACGTGCCAGGGCGCAAATGGCAGCAGATCGAGGCCTTTGCCGGGCGCCTTGATTTTGCCCGCCAGCCCACGCACTGGCTGGACTGGTGTGCGGGCAAGGGGCACCTGGGCCGGCGCCTGCTGGGCCCGGCGCAGCAACTGACCTGCCTGGAACACGACCCCGCGCTGGTGTTGGCCGGCGAACAGCTCAGCCAGCACCACCGCTTGCCTGCGGAGCATCGCCTGCAGGACGTGATGGCCGCCGATGCCGCCACCCAGCTGGGCAGCCAGCACACCGCCGTTGCGCTGCATGCCTGCGGCGACCTGCACGTGCGCCTGATGCAACTGGCCAGCGCTGGCGGCTGCCGTCAGCTGGCGATTGCGCCGTGCTGCTACAACCGTATCAGCGCAGCGCACTACCAACCGTTATCCACAGCCGCTCAAGCTTCGACGTTGAGCCTGTCGGTCGACGACCTGGGCCTGCCGCTGAGCGAAACCGTCACCGCCGGCAACCGCGTGCGCCGCCAGCGTGACGCGTCGATGGCGCGGCGCCTGGGCTTCGACCTGCTGCAGCGCGAGGTACGCGGCTGCGACAGCTACCTGCCCACCCCTTCGCTGCCCAGCCACTGGCTGCACAAGCCCTTCGCCCAGTACTGCCAGGACCTGGCCGAACTCAAGGGGCTGCAGGTAACGGGTGCGCCCGACTGGGCGGCACTGGAACAGGCTGGCTGGGCGCGACTGGCCCGGGTGCGCAACCTTGAACAGGTGCGCAACCTGTTCCGCCGCCCGCTGGAGCTATGGCTGGTGTTGGATCGCGCACTGTACCTGGGCGAACAGGGCTTCAAGGTGCGCCTTGGCAGCTTCTGCCCCTACCCTCTCACGCCTCGGAATCTGATGCTTTTGGCAGAGCGCGGTTGACGTGCAAACCTGTGGATAAGTCTGTGCGCAACATTTTGATGAATCGCTGAAAAAGCCGCCCGACAAGGGCTGGCGACAGCTGGTCATTTTTTGTTCACCTTCTAAACCTGAGCAAAAACAGCCATTTGCGCAAAGACGAACGGGCTGGCCACTGGCGATGCACTACGCGCCGAGTTGGCATGCAGCTTGTGCATAAGCATTTTCGCGAATGGCTCTAAGGGCTGCGATCAGGCCAGTTTCAGCAGGCCCATGCCGCCCAGCAGAAGCAGCAGGCCAAGCCAGCCGCGGCCGGCCAGGCGCTGGCCGAACAGGGCCCAGCCCATGGCCACGGTGGCAAGAATGCCGAAGCCGCCCCAGATGGCGTAGGCCATCGACAGGGGGATGTCCTTGACCGCCTGGGCCAGCGCCGTGAAGGCAGCCAGCACGCAGACGATCGACGCCGCCGCGACCCAGCGCTTGCGCAGGCCGTCGGAGTACTTGAGCAGCAGGTTGGCGAGCACTTCGAGCACGATGGCCAGTGCCAACCAGGCAAAGGGGATCACTTGCAGGCTCAGCATGGCAGGGCCTCCCCGGTGGTTTCACGGCGGGCACTGCGGGTACCGGACTTGATCAGCAGGATACCCGCGATCATCACGCCCAGGCCCAGGGCCTTGAGCAGGCCGATGCTTTCACCCAGCCAGGTGACGCTGACCACGGTGATCAGCACGATGCCGATGCCTTCCCACAGGGCGTAGGCCACACCCAGCGGCACGCGCTTCACGGCGAGCGCGAGGAAGCCGTAGGACAGGCCGATCATGGCGTACATGAGGGCGTGACCGAGAATCGGCGAATGATCGGCGGCGAATTTCATCGACGTGGTGCCGATCACTTCGGCCACGATGGCGATGAACAGATAGATCCAGGAACGCATGGTGCCCTCCCATGGGCATTACGAAAAACGCGAGGGGCTGACGGGGCGTCAGCAAAAAAGCCGGGGTTTGGGAGGGTGGCGCTAGAGGTCGCCGGTCCAGTGACGTTCACGGGAAACCAGGCGGGAGGTGAGGAGCGGCAACGCTTGAGTGTTCAACATAATGCACAACAAATTAGCTGAAGGCATTGTGGAAGTCAAATCGATAGAGAATGCCTAATGAATTTTGCTGCGGATCATTCGTTATTTGGTGAAAGCCCCTGAAAGGTGGCTGCAAGGCCCGTAAATTATAATTACCAAACCCGGCGTAGCCTGTAAGGCCCAATCGCGGGTCAAGCCCGCGCCCACAAGTGTTGGCGGCGACCCCTGTGGGAGCGGGCCTGAACCGCGAAGGCCGCAACGCTGACCCCGCCCCCCTGCGAGTCAAATCGCCACACCACCTCATCCCACACAAATTAATTATTGTACTGCGATAATTTTTGCTCAATAATCCGCCCCGTTCAAACCAGACCAAGGAAAAACCATGAACAGCAAAACAGTGGCCTACGCACGCTCGCGTCTGCGTGCAATCGGTGCCTTTGCGGCGTTGCTGGCGTGGGGTACGGCGCTGGCCGAATTTGGCTGCAATGCCTGGTTCTGGCTTTTCGACCGGCACGACGTGCTGGCCGCCTACCTGCAAAGCTTCGCCGACCAGATGCCCCTGCTGGTGGCGCCGGGCTTCCAGCCCAGCGTCCTGGCCCAGGCACTGGTCATCACCCTGGACATGATCCCGGCCAGCCTGTCGGTACTGGCCCTGTACCTCACCGGCCTGTTCTTCATCCGCCTGTCACGCGGGCAGACGTGGACGGCCTCCAACATCAAGCTGCTGTGGTGGGTGGGCCTGCTGTGCATCGGCCTGCCGTTGCTGTGGCCGGTGATCGCCACCTTGCAGGGCCTGGCCTTCTGCATCGACCTGCCGCCAGGCGAAAGGAGCTTCAGCGTGGGGATCGGTGTATCATCCGCGGCGGTTTACGAGATCATGAAGGGCATATTGCTGTGTGCCTTCTCCCTCCTCATGCGTGACGCCAAGACCATCAGCGATGAACACAACTGTTATGTCTAGCCTAGCCCCATGCCGATAATCATCAGGCTCGACGTCGTGATGGCCCGGAACAAGATCCGTTCCAAAGACCTGGCCGAGATTATTGGCATTACCGAAGCTAACTTATCGTTGCTGAAGAACGGCAAGATCAAGGGTTTCAAGATCGAGACCCTGGAGAAGCTGTGTCGCGCGCTGAAGTGCCAGCCGGGAGACCTGCTGGAATTCAGCGAGGACTGAACAAGGAACACCCTCTCGTGAGCATCACCTTTCACTGGCGCGCAGCGCTGCTGCTGGCCGCCGGCCTGCTGGGCGGCTGTGGGCCGAGCTACACCTATCGCTATTCGCCACCGCCGAGCCAGCACGGCATGCAGTGCATCAGCGCGTGCTCGCAGCAGCGCAACTACTGCGGGCAACTGGCACGCATGCAGGACAACGCCAACCAGGCCCTGTACCAGTCCGAGATGCGCAGTTACCAGTACTGCCAGCAGGGCAAGAGCAAGAAGGATGCGCGGCGCAGTTGCTACTACCCGAGCTACCCCTACAGCGCGGGGCTGTCGAGTGATTGCGGGCGCGAGTACGACCAGTGCTACCAGGGTTGTGGCGGCACGATTCACCGGATATTGAACAAGGACTGACGGCTTGCGGGCCGCATGATGCAATCGGGAAAACACACATGACCATGAACACCTTCAACACCATCGCCCTGGTGGCCTTTGCCCTGCTGCTGGGTGGCTGTGCCGGTGGGCACGCCAGCCGCGGCGACAGCCTTGCGGGCTGGGACATGCCGCAGATGCAGGTGCTGGGCGACAACGGCCTGCCGGCGCAGCCGCATCGCTACGTGAAATGCGGCAAGCGTGGCTGCCATGAACAGAAGCCGATGCTGTTCGACCCGGCCAAGGCCGAACCGACGGCCGAAAGCCTGCATCGCGGGTGGTAGTAGAAGGGCTGCAGGCCACGTGAACCGTGGCCTTGCGCAAGATTGAGCGGAAGTGGTTTACAGAACCAAACCGATCGCTATAATAGCGCCCCTATGCCGGTATAGCTCAGTTGGTAGAGCAACTGACTTGTAATCAGTAGGTCCCGGGTTCGACTCCTGGTGCCGGCACCATCACAAGGTTGCAGAGACAGTTTTCAGTGTTTCTGAAACCCCCGAAAAACCCGCCTTTTGGCGGGTTTTTTCGTTTTTGGCGTACTGAGTGTGCAGCGGCCCTTCCTACGAAGCTGCAACCACCGACAGCTCGATACGCTGGCCAAGCACTTGCAGTGCATGCTCGACCTGTTCGATCTTGGAGCGGTGCAGCAAATCTACCAACCGATCTACTTGGGGGCGATTCACCCCCAGCCGGCGCGCTAACTCGGTCTTGGTCACCTTCTGCTTGATCATGGTATTCCACAGTGCAGCCTTGGCCGCAGTCAAAGCAGGTAGCCGAACCACAGGCTGGCCAGGTGCAGGTGGAGACGGCAGCGGTATGGCAATGCGCTGATCCACGTAAAAGGAAAGCGCCGACTCCAGGGCATCTACCGCGTCGAAAAGTGCTTCCTCAACCGTATCACCGGCGCTGGACATTTCAGGGACGTCGGCGCAGCTCACCCATGGGCCGCCTTCTTCCTCGTGCACGGTTACTGGATAGTCATACATGGCCTTTGGGCCTCCCATAGGGCTCGACTTCAATCACCGAGGCCCAGGTCTTTGATGATTTTTCTTCTCAGACCTTCGCTGATTTCCTTAGCGCCATGGTCTGGGAATATGGTTTGTCGGTTGCCGAGGTAAACCTTGAAATGGCTTCCCTTCGCAGGCACGAACGTAACGCCATTTGCTCGCAACCATCGTCGAAACTCGCTGTACTTCATGTGCAGTCCCACCATCTCGACACCGCCACACTGCAACAGTCATGTTGCGTAAGCAACAAAAATGTTGCTTCTTCGCACGGCCGAAAAATGGCGATGGTAGCTCAGGCGCTGGTCTGTCCAACCTGCTTAAGGGTGACCAGATATGGCGGCGCGAACGGCGGCAACGGGCTTCGCCAAGCTGACAGCGAGATCAAAGACGAGGCGGTCGAGTGGGAGGTAGAGGCCCAGGACAACACCGAGACTTTCCAGAGCCACACCAGGACGGTGGACGACCATTCGACCGAGTCAGTGGGTGGGATCAAGAAGATCGAGGCGCTGGGCGCGCTCAAGCTGCTTTCAGGTGGATCCGCGAGCCTAGCGGCTGTGGATGACCTGCACCAGGCCACCGGCCGCGACCTCAACCTGGTGGTGGGGCAGAAGATCAACACCACGGTGGGTGGCGACCTGCAGGAGCAGATCCAGGGCCTGCGCAAAAGCGTGGCCGGGGTCAGTCAGCGCCTGCAGGCGCCCAAAACATGGTTAGGATCGGATGAGTCAAACGTGTTGCAGGTGCTGTGTGATCTACTCGACTTAGTCGTGCAAATGAATTTTCAAATAGCAGCGCTCGCTCATGGGCCAAGTCCGAGGTCTAATAATTCAGCATTGTTTAGCTCAGCGTCAGCTAAAACTAAAGTTTACGTCACATGCAGGCTATTACTGATTAGCATGCTTAGAACATGTAGGTTAAGTAGCAATCGGAGTTTCTTTGAGGTATGTTTTTCGATATACGCTATTCAATATCTCATTTTTATATAGATCTATAAGATCGGTTGTTTCACTGTAGAGACTATCGAACTCTTCCTCGCTTATTGGTGCGCGCTCACCGTGACAAATTCTATTCCGGAAATCGATCAGGGTCCCATCAATCCAATTGGCTTTCAATTCAAAGATCTTATAATCAACTCCGACCTTCACACTTATCTCGCGCAACACTTCGGAGTTGAGATTCGATTTGGCATCAATAAAACTTATAGAGCTTGAGCTTAAAGGCTGCGCTAGGTTTATTTTCCCACTTGTAATCTCAACCCAAGCCTCAAAGCGCTTAGCTGGTAGCTGGCCTTCGTTTGCATCTAGTATCGCATACACATGAAAGCATGGATGCAAATCGCAGTACTTGAATTTTTGAGAGATCAGGTACTTCATTTTTGCAACCGAGACATATTTTACAAAGCCTTCCCAGTGCGCATAAATAATTGGAATAGCAGTTCGAAACAACGTTTCTTGCATTCCTTTGCGTCCCCCTCGCGCTACGTTTGAAATGTTAGTTAGTTCCTTTCGCCGCCAAGCGTACTCACTAGCTACATAGTCTTCGAACTCGAGACTTGATCGAATTTTCATATCCGCAAAAGCTCGACACCGAGTGGAAGTATATGTGGAAGTCTATCAGAGGCCTTGTATCCAGCTCCCCGCTTTGCTGTGTAGCGTTCTTCTTGAAGCAAACCTTTCGAAACGCTCACTATTTTTTCAAGATGATCAGCATTGTTCAAATCGTAAGCTTGTACGTTATTTCCGAGTCCAAGCGCCATAACCTCGTAGATCGACAGAGAAAATCCACCGGTATACCGACCGCCCTCATATTTTCTAAATGCGTTGTCCATTAAAGCTGAGCTGAGCAAGTCAAAAGTTTTTCTAAACTTCTCAGCCTCTGCCGCTCTATCATAATCAGGATTAGACGCAATATCTTTTATTTGCTTGGTAATGTAGTCACCGATATCAGGTATTCCGCGAAGATCCGCTAGCGCCTTATCTTTAAGGATCAAAAAACGAACAGCCAATTCTAAATGGTACTGCTCATCAAACTGCCTGCCGGTAATAGTGAGCGTTGAAAGGAAAGGCTCGTAGGTTGCCAGTTCCTTAATCCAATCAAAGAAGGTTTTGTCGATCATGATGAGAAGGCAGTTCCGTACCTCCTGATCAGATAATGAGCTACCAAAAGTATTCAGCCGCTGGAACAGTTCATACTTTGTTTGATCATCGCTTTCTTTTTTGATGATTTTCAAGTCAACTTTTTCGCGTTTGAATGCTCGCTGGAGATCCACTGAGAAAAAATTGTTTGGAGATGTTTCTTCATTCCAAGCAATACCTTCAAGTGCTGGTAAATACTCCGTACCTTTTAGCACAAGAGGTGGCTCAACTTCTCCGTTTTCGTTTTTATATATTCCCAAGAACGAAAAAATCGTTGATAGGCGTTGTAGACCGTCAACGACATCCCAAATACCATCTTCACGCTGAGCAACGAAAAATGATGGGAGCGGTATTCCCAATAAAATCGATTCAATAAGACGGCTTTTTTGAACCTCTGTCCACCTATATATTCTTTGAAACTCAGGGTGAATATCAAGGTCACTATCCAAATATAAATTGACCAACTCACCGATTGACATCGGGTATGCATCCGTATGAATTTCTTTCCTTTTTTCTTCGATTTGAACAACCAGCGTCATTGGTGCACATCCTTTTGAGTGGAGGGGCGGATCAGGGGTGGCATTTCGGTATTAGTCAATACAGAGCATACGGAAAAAAAAGTGGATAGAAAATCACTTATCCCCCCTCCCGCCCATTAGCTTTGCGTTGGAAAATTGTGCAAAGCCGAATGGGGGTGCTTCCTCAACCGTTCACCGGCACAGGCCATTTCAGGCAAGTCGGCGTAGCGCCCCCATGAGCTACCATCTTCCTCGTACACGGCTACAGGGTAGTCGTCCTGAACCCAAATTAAAGCGAATTTCTCTTTGTGCCTTGATATTGCAGGGCGATTGTAGAGTGTGATGTAATGCATCACACTTTATCGACGATAAAGAGCTTTCAACACAAAGGCCTCAAGGCGTTTTACGAAACCGGCTCGACTCGAGGGATCCGGGCCGACCATGCCAAGCGGCTTGCGCGCCTGCTTCCATTTCTGGATCGCGCAACCTGTGCGGGCGACATCGACATGCCCGGTTGGAGGCTCCACCCGCTCAAAGGCGACTTGACCTTGTATTGGTCAGTGACCATCAGCGGAAACTGGAGGGTAATTTTCCGATTCGACGGCACAGACGTTGAACTGGTTGATTACCTCGACTACCACTGAGGAGTTCCCCCAAATGGCCATGTTCAACCCCCCGCACCCAGGCGAAACCTTGCGCGAAGATGTGTTGCCCGCCCTGGATATCAAGGTGGCCGAGTTTGCACGCCGGCTCGGTTACGCCAGAGAAACACTGTCTCGAATCCTTCACGGCCATGCACCTGTCAGCCCGGACCTCGCCGTTCGGCTTGAACGAGCCGGCATCGGCAAGGCTCGAACCTGGCTAGCCATTCAGGCTGACTGGGATCTGTGGCAGGCCGAGCATCGCGAACAACCTGTGATCGAGCGCTTTGCGTCTATCGCGTGATACTGAAAAAGCCGACGCCGATGGTTTTTCAGTTATCCACAAGCATGGCGCTCGAGCGCACGCTCAAGGTCAGCCAACTCAACACCTGCCCCCTCGCCGCACCTCGCGACACGCCTCGCGCAATCAACCCTCACCCGTAACCCTTCCCCTGTCAGATGCCCTGGATACTTGCCCAACATCAGCTCGACCTACGTATCGCTCAACCATGCCGCACGGTCCAGAGACCAGCGTTTGTCCTCGACCTCAAACAGGCAAGCGCCTGATTCTGCGTCGATGATGTGCGGTGGATTGGGTTTCACTCTGGCCCAATGGCGTATCGCTCATGGGGTGGCAGCTGTACGCGAGTTGGCGGGCCTCATCGCCGGCAAGGCCGGCTCCTACAAAGGACCACGCCGTCGGTAGGAGCCAGCCTTGCTGGCGAATGGCACCCCACGCTAGTGGGCGCTCTGCCCTTCAAGCAACGCCAGAATCCGCGGCCAACCGGCAATGCCTGCCAACGCCAGCGAAGTCTGGCCGTTGCCGTTTGGCAGCAACGGGTCAGCACCATGACGCAACAGCGCATCCACCACCGTGTAATTGCCCGCCAGCACCTCGCGGTGTAGCATCAGCCATCCCTCGTCATCCGAGTCTCGGGCCACCTGCGGCTGTGCGCTCACGCCCTCCTCGATCTTGTCGCGCATGTTCAAGGCCATCGGGTGCTCGGTGCATTCCAGCACCGCCAGCGTCTGCCGGTCTTCAGCACGGTTCAACGTACGGGAGAGCAGCCAAGGCTGCTGACCTTCTGCAGCCGGGACGACTTCGACCAAACCCGGCTCACCGAAATCCATACCCCAGGCCTCATCGTGCTCCAGGCGCTCGTCTTCGGGCATGGCCGCGCGTATCGCATCGACGGTGAAGCCGCCGTATACATGGCCCTGGCGCACATACATCCAGTCGTTCAGCAAGGCCAACGGCAGCGTCACAGGCTCCCAGGCCTTGAACGAGGTGGCCCAGCTTGGCTCATTCATCAGCACGCCGGTGATGGACTGCCCATCGAACTCGATCTCGCTCACCCACATGTTCTCGACGCTGGGTACCTCGGGGTCGTCGCTCTCGATGGGGAAGGACATTTTTACAGCCGCCATGTCCAGGCCCTTCACGATCCTGCGCGCCTCCCACGACAGCTCTCGCCAGAAATACTTGAACGTCGCCTGAGCACTGGCCACGGCGGCCTTGAACTCGTCGCTTTCGCCTTCAACACCGTAGATGATCTGTTCGGTCATAGGTAAATCGTTCCATCGCCTGGTTCACTGAAATGCTCAAGCCAGAGCACTTGCGGCCTGTGCCGCCACTTGAAAAACGGGAGCAGGATAACCCGATCCAGCGAACGTGGCAGCCTTGCCCCCAAGCCCCCGTTACGCTAAAAACCTGCACCCTTGGATACCACGCAAAAGGACAGGCCCAATGTTTGAAAACATCACTGTTACCGGCAGCCCGCTGGTGCTGTCCACAGACGCCGAAGTGGACCAGGCACAAGCTGTGCTGGGTACCCGCTTCCCCACTGGCTACCGCGAGTACGTCACGCAGTTCGGCGAAGGCATTCTTGGCGGCGTGTACGTGCGCATCTACCCGCCCCATCAACTGCTGCACGGCGAAAACAGCCAGGCCCAGTGGGTTGAGCGCATCAACCAGTACTGGTTCTGGGACGACGACAAGGAGCTGATGCCCAAAGAAAAGGCCTTGCAGTGCATCATCATTGGCGACACCTACGACGGCGACGAACTCATCATTCACCCCAGCGACCCGGAGCGCATCTATGTGCTGCCACGTCACAGTGAAGCCGCCCTCGTCGCGGGTAACGGGCTGGTGGAAGCGATCGAATGGCTGTGCAGTTCGAATGTGCTGACAGAAGCGTTCACCGAGCGCGACTTCGAACCGTTCGACAGCCGTGTACAGCCCTGACATGAAACGAATACCCAGGCGCACCCACGCCGGGTATTCGCCCGAACAATGAAATCCCGGTCGTCATCCAGAAAGACCCAACATCCGGCCATGGCCTGACCGGGCCCTGCACTTCGAATCGCTGGTAGCCGATGGATTTTCAGTTACCCACAAGCATGGCGCTCGAGTGCACGCTCAAGGTCAGCAAACTCAACACCTGCCCCCTCACCGCATCTCGCGACACGCCCCGCGCAATCAAACCACACCCTTATTCCTTGCCCTGTAAGTTGCCCTGGATACCTGCGCAACATCAGCTCGACCTGCGTATCACTCAACCATGCCGCGCGGTCCAGGGACCAGCGCTGGTCCTGGAACTCGAACAGGCAGGCACCCGACACGGCATCGATAATCCGTGGCGGGTACACCCAGTGCGAGTTGCCGGCTTCCCACGGTGCAGCCTCGATGCGATAGCGGCCGTCGGGTGAGGTGGATTGGGTTTCAAATTGGGTCATCGGCATCGCGCTCCGAGCATGATCGGAAAGTCTGTCACAACAGGGGCTGAACAGGTCGGCCCCTGTTGCTTCCTCTACGCAGTGGCCTTGCGATTGCCCATGCCATCGAGCACCGCATCCACCAGCACCTTGGCTAATTCCGTCGAATGCAACGAGACCCACAGCAGAACTTTGCTGGTGGAGTCCTCGGGGTGCAAACAGGCTTTCTGGAGGGTGTCGAAGATGCCTCTGAGCAACAGCGAGGCATGCATCAGGGCGTCTTCTTCGGGTATGTCAGCACGTACCAGGAAGAACGGGGCATGCCCGGTACAGAAGACACCAGTGTTGCAACGGGGAGAAGTCGGGGGATCGGGAACAAGTTTTTTCACGATGAAACTCCTGCTGGAAGGAGCCATCACCCACTGCGACCAAACAAATAGGTGACAGCTGTACGCAGGTTGGTCGACCGGATCAGCAGGCAAAACCGGCAGGCACGAATGCCTCCCACGTACAGCCGTCATAACTCGAGATAACTGGCGAACTAACGCCGTCACGTCGATTGACTGCATAGAATTGCGTACTGGTTTCGGGCGACCAAACCCGATCGCTGATGCTCAGCGACCGCAGGAGCCTAACGGCCTGCCTGAACCCCAGCAAGGCGCACCGCCCACGCAAAATCTGTCCGCATATTACAGTCCTTCAGACGTGTCTGGCCAAGCGTGTGTAAACGCAGCCCTGCGCCGCAGTGGACGGCCTCTTCGCCGGCAATGCCGGCTCCTGCAGGGTGGCACCCACAAACGTACAAGCCAGCCGCAGGCCAGCCGTTTAACGTCACCTGCACACCACCTACCCACACTCGCAGGGGACACAATGGAAATCTTTCTCTACGCCTTCAGCGTGATGTACAGCCCCGGCCCGGTGAACGTGATGGGCCTGAACGCCGGCCTTACAGGCCAGTTCCGCCGTACCGCAGGCTTCTTCGTTGGCGTGGGCGGCGCGATGTTCGTGCTGTTCATCCTGTTCGGCTACACCGGCGAAGCCATCATCTCCAAGGCCGCGCTGCCCTACCTCGCCCTGGCCGGCGGGCTCTACACCAGCTACCTGGCCTTCAAGGTCTACACCGCCAGGGTCCAGCTCACCCAATCGTCCGATGCCCCCGCCAAGGCGCTGACCTTCTGGAACGGCTTTCTGATCCAGGCCCTCAACCCCAAGGGCATGATGGTGGTGCTGCCGATCACCAGCGTGATGTTCCCCGCCGCGCACCTCAGCGGCGCCAGCATCGCCGCGGTGTCGGCGCTGATCGCCCTGGGCGCTGCCGGCGCGCCGGGCCTTTACGCCTTGCTGGGCGCCGTGCTGGGCAAGCGCATCAGCAAAGAGGTGTACTTCAACCTGTTCAACCGCCTGATGGGCATCGCCCTGGCCGTGTGCGCCGCCTTCATGTTCCATGATTTCTACATTCACATTCAGGCAAACGCCGGCACGCTGTAACCTGTGTTGTCGCCGGCCTGACTTTATCGCTCGAAAGGTGAGCAGAATGCTCGATCTACCGTCACCGCAAGACTGGGTGAAACACGCCCCACCGTCCCCCAGGGTCGAACGCCTGGAGGCCTTCTTCAGCGCCCACGGTTTCGACCCGCACCGCCACGATACCTATGCCATCGGCCGCACCCTGGCCGGGGTGCAGAGCTTCAGCTACCGCGGCGCCAGCCGGCACAGCCTGCCGGGGGAGATCCTGGTGCTGCACCCGGACGAGGTGCACGACGGGCATGCGGGCTCGGCGTCGGGGTTTCGCTATCGCATGCTCTACCTCACCCCGGCGCTGGTGCAGGAGGTGCTCGGGGGCCAGCCGTTGCCGTTTCTCAAGGGCGGGATCTCCCGCGACCCGCGCCTGGCGGCCGCCACCCACGCGATGCTCGCGAGCATGGACGACAGGCTAGACCCGCTCGAAGAGGACGACGCGCTGCTGGGCCTGGTAAGCGCGCTGCAGGCCGTGTGCGGGCGCCCGGCATCAAGGCAGGCCCACGACTACGCCGCCGCCCGGCGTGCCCGCGAGTACATGGATGACAGCCTGGAGCAGCCCATCACCCTGGATGACCTGGCCGCCTGCGCCAACCGCGACCGCTGGAGCCTGTCCAAGGACTTTCGCGCCTACTTCGGCACCAGCCCCCACCGCTACCTGACCCTGCGCCGCCTCGACCGTTTCAAGGCCTCGGTGTTCGCCGGTCAGTGCCTGGCGGACGCAGCCGTAGAGGCCGGTTTCTTCGACCAGAGCCATATGTCCAGGCACTTCAAGAACGCCTACGGCATCACCCCCTCGCGCTGGTGCAAACCCTTGCTCGGGCGCCTTGATTGAGTTTGCGCGCTGGCGGGCGGTGGGGTCGCCGACCTTGATATCCCCACCCCCATCCGTTATAGATAAAAAGGAAACCATAACGAAAAGAGGCCATTCCAGCCCCCCATGAACGAGATCACACGCATCTTTCGCCCTTCAGGCCCCCATTTTGCGCCCTGCGCTGATGGCTACGGGCCGAACACAGTCACCCCTTCCCCGCTCTCGACCCTGTTCCACGCACTGTCGATTCCGCCAGGCAACATCCTGCTGGCCCAGATGCGCAAGCGTCCCGTCCCTCCACCTGCACCGTAGCGCCTGAATTCCACCACCCTCGGCTTTTGCCGCTCGGGGTTGGGGAGCCTTTGCATTTTTTTCAGCGTTCAACTGTTCAGGAATCTCTATGACTCTTCGTGTAGCCATCATCGGTGCCGGCCCGTCCGGCCTTGCGCAACTGCGTGCCTTCCAATCCGCCCATGCCCAGGGCGCCCCCATGCCCGAAATCGTCTGCTTCGAAAAGCAGGCCGACTGGGGCGGCATGTGGAACTACACCTGGCGCACCGGCCTCGACCAGCACGGCGAACCGGTGCACGGCAGCATGTACCGCTACCTGTGGTCCAACGGCCCCAAGGAATGCCTTGAATTCGCCGACTACAGCTTCGACGAACACTTCGGCCGGCCGATCTCCTCGTACCCACCGCGCGAAGTGCTGTGGGACTACATTCAGGGCCGCGTGAAAAAAGCCGGGGTGCGCGACTACATCCGCTTCAACACCGCGGTCAAGAACGTCAGCTTCGATGAAACCACCCGCGAGTTCACCGTCAGCGCCTACGACTACAGCGCCGGGCAGGGCATCGAGCAGGTGTTCGATTACGTGGTGGTCGCCAGCGGGCACTTCTCTACGCCGCACGTACCGGAATTCGAAGGGTTCGAGCGCTTCGCCGGGCGCATCCTGCACGCCCACGACTTTCGCGAGGCGATGGAGTTCAAGGGCCAGGACCTGCTCATCGTCGGCAGCAGCTACTCGGCCGAAGACATCGGCTCGCAGTGCTACAAGTACGGCGCGCGCTCGATCACCACGGCCTACCGCACCCAGCCGATGGGCTACAAATGGCCCAAGGGCTGGGAAGAGCGCCCGCAGCTGGTACGTGTCGAGGGCAACCTGGCGTTCTTCGCCGACGGCTCGAACAAGCGCGTGGATGCGATCATCCTGTGCACCGGCTACCAGCATCACTTCCCGTTCCTGCCCGACGAACTGACCCTCAAGACCAACAACCGCCTGTGGCCAACCGGCCTGTACCAGGGCGTGGTGTGGGAGCAGAACCCGCAGCTGATCTACCTGGGCATGCAGGACCTGTGGTACAGCTTCAACCTGTTCGACGCCCAGGCCTGGTTCGCCCGCGACTACATGCTGGGGCGCATCAAGTTGCCGGCCAAGGCCGACATGCAGGCCGACAGTGCCAGCTGGCGCGCCGATGAAGAGGCCCTGGACACAACCGCCTCGATGTACGAATTCCAGGGCCGCTACATCAAGCACCTGATCGCGCAGACCGACTACCCCAGCTTCGATATCGATGCCGTGAACCGCATCTTCCTCAAGTGGAAGAGCGACAAGAAGAGCGACATCATGGGCTATCGCGACAAGTCGTACCGTTCGGTGATCACCGGCACGGCAGCGGTGCCGCACCATACGCGGTGGCTGAAGGCGATGGACGATTCGCTGGAGGAGTACCTGCGCGAAACGGACGGCAAGAAGGGCGAAGTGAAGGCACTGCGCGGGTAGCCCCGCCGACGCCCGAAACCGGTGCCCCCACAAGACCGGCCCTTGCCGGCGCGGCCTCTACTGCGGGCACTGGTAACCGGTTTGCCCCCGCTGCAGGCCGATGACCTCGCGATGCACCTGGCTGGGCCCGTAGTCGGCATTCCAGCCACGGCGTTCGGCCACCGGCTGCGGCGTATAGCCGTCCTTGCAGGCCAGCAGGTTGAGCATCACGTTCGCCTCGCCCATCAGCGGCTCCAGCTTGAGGGTGCGCCTGGGCGCCAGTTGTACCCTCCCCTGCGCGTCGCTGCGGGCCACCACCACCCCTGCATCAATAATGCTCACCCCGGCCAGTGGCTGCCGGGTGTGCTGATCGACGACCGTGGTGTCGAGCCCGTCGTGCACGATCACCGAGCGCGGCATGCAGCCTTGCAGCAGCAACAGCGCGGGCAAAGCGGTGTACCTCCACCAGCGGAATCGGACTGTCATGGCAAGCTCCTGCAAGGCCTGAAACACGGCAGTCTACTTGCGTGACCGGATTTGTGCAGAAGCGTCGACATCGACACGCAGGTGCCTTTCCGTCGCCCGTGGCGCTCACGTATCATCCGCCCCCTGCCCCGGCCCACATGGACGTCCGATGACCCCCGCCGCCCGCCTGTTCACCCTGCTGGCTTCCAGCACCCTGCTTGCCCTTGCCCTGCACACTCCGGCCGCCGTCGCCGCCGGCTTCGATTGCAGCAAGGCACGCACCCTCATTGAAAAGTCGGTGTGCGACACGCCAACGCTGTCGGCCAAGGACGACCAGCTCAACGCGCTGTACAAGCCACTGATGACCCGGCGCATCTATCGCGAACTGGAAACCCGTTGGGTAAACGAGGTGCGCGACCGCTGCCAGACCGCCACCTGCCTTGAGCGCGCCTACGACCTGCAGATCCGCAACCTGACCGCGCTGCCGCCACCGCCCGTGCCCGGCCTGCGCGACGCGGTGCCGCTGCCCCAGGGCAGCGCCTACCGTACCCTGCAGGACGAGCCGTGGCCGCGCTTTGCGCTGGCGGCTATCCCGGACATGTACCCCGATTCGCTGGCCCAGCTGATCGATGTGGGCATCAAGGACGGCGTGCTGTACGCACTGCTCTACGTGGCAAATTCGTCCGACGGCCCCGGCTACAACCAGGACAACTGGTCGGTGCAGCCGTCTTCGGGCGTGCTGCTCGAATACGCCGACAACCGCCCCGGCCTGCATGTGATCGACCGCGACGTGCGCTTTGCCGGCTGGCGCATCAGCGAGCTGATGGACCAGGGTGAACGCTATGCCGGCATCCAGGACGGCGCGTTCTACTACCGCCAGCGCACCGAGGGCGAGCTGCAGCAGGCCATGGTCTACACCCTGGGCAGCCGCCAGCCGCCGCAGGCCACCACCACGGTGTTCCACGCCCAGTCGCGCACGCTGCGCTTTGCCAAGGCAAGGGTGCTGGGCAACATGAACGACGAGAACAGCGACCTGCGCCTGAACTACGAACACGCCCTGCCGCGCCCCGCCAGCGAAACCGTGCTCGACCCCGAGAGCGGCGGCTGGAGCCTGTCCAACCTGGCCTGGAGCGAGCGCCGCCAGGTGCTGTACTTCGAGAACAGCGGCGCCATGGCCTGCATCTGGCGGGTCGACCTGAGCGGCAAGGTGCTGTCCAAGATCGTGCCCGAACACACGGCCGGGCAACCGCTGGCGGTGGAGCTCGACGGCCGTGAGGCGATCGTGTACGTCGAGCACGACCAGTTGATGTTCGCCCTGTCGCCCGACCTGTAAGGACACCCCCATGCACATCGTGACCCGCCTGCTCACCCTGCCCGCCTTGCTGGCCCTGGCCCTGCACGCGCCGGTGGCCTCGGCCGCCGGTTTCGATTGCAGCAGGGCCAACACGATTCTGGAAACCGCGATTTGCAACACGCCCTCGCTGTCGGCCAAGGACGACCAGCTGAATGCGCTGTACACCCCGCTCAAAGCGCAGAAGATATTCCGCGAGCTGGAAACCGACTGGCTGAAGAACGTGCGTAACCAGTGCAAGACCCCCGAGTGCCTGGAGAGCGCCTACGACCGCCAGATCCGCCGGCTGACCGCCTTGCCGGCACCGGCGCCGGTTGCCTCCGACAGCCTCGCACCTCTGCCCAAGGGCGAGGTGTACGCAAAGGTCGAGGACGCGCCGTGGCAGCGCTTTGCCTTGGCCCCGTTCATCGGCATGAGCGAGGACTCGGTGGCGCAACTGATCGATGTGACCGTCAAGGACGGCGTACTGCACGCGTTCGTGTACGTCTCCGGCGACCCTGACGGGCCCACCTACGTGCAGGACAAACACGTGATGCGGGCCACCTCCGGTACCCTGCTCGAATACGCCGACGATCACCCCGGCTGGCATGTGATCGCGCGCAACGTGCGCTTTGCCGGCTGGTCTCACAGCGGCTTCAACGACCAGCGCGAGCGCTATGCCGGGGTGCAGGACGGCGCGTTCTACTACCGCCAGCGCAGCAACGGCGAGCTGGAGCAGTCGATGGTGTATGCCGTGGGCAGCCAGCAGCCGCCGCAACCGACCACCCAGGGCTATCACGCCGGCTCCAACACCGTGCGCTTTGCCAAGGCGCGTGTGCTCGAAGACCTCAACGTGGCCAACGACCAGTTGCGCCTGGCCTACGAAAGCGACGGCAACTCGCGCGGCTACGAGAGCGTGATGGCGCCCGACTCCAGTGGCTGGAGCCTGGTCAACCCGACCTGGAGCGAACACCGCCCGGTGCTGTACTTCGACAACAGTGGCGGCATGGCCTGCGTCTGGCGGGTCGACCTGGTGAACAAGGTGCTGTCCAAGGTCGTGCCCGAGCACGAGGCGGTGTCGGCCCGCCCGGTGGACATCAATGGCCGCGAAGCGCTGGTGTATGTGCAGGAGAACCAGCTGATGTTCGCCATCGCCCCGGATCAGTAACCCTGTGGCAGCGCTCGGGCCCGCCAGCGACCGAACAGCCGGCCCACGCTCACCAGCCAGTTGAGCAGCGCCACGCACAGCACGCTGAGCAGCAGCGCATGCGGGCCGCCCTGCACGATCAGGGTGCCGGCCAGCAGCGGGAAGCCGAACACGCCGATGAAGTACCCCAGGCTGAACAGCAGCAGTGCCTGCGGCGTGTAGCCGGTAGGCGCTTCGTTGGCCGCCAGGCCGTTGATGACCGAATAGTTGAGCCCGTAGCCCACCCCCAGCAACGCCGCCGCCAGCAGGTAGCTGAGGGCGTCCTGCACCCACCAGCCCAGTGCGATGACGGCCAGCACCATCAGCCCGGTCAGCAGGCACGAGGTGCGGTAGGCGTCATGCCGCACCACCCAGCCGGCGATCAGCAGCCGGCAGCCGATGGCGGCGAGCATGAAGCCGACGAAGAACAGCGAATAGTCCAGCCCGCGACTGGCCGCGTAGGTGGTCTGAAAGCTGCCCAGCCCGCCGAACACCGCGCCGCCCAGGCCCACCATCAGGATCGGCCAGCGCGCCGATGAGCGCAGCACCTGGATGCCGCCGTGGCGGCTGATGCGGGCGCTGGCCGCCTGTGCCGGGTGCTGGCGGGCCAGCCAGGCGAAGACCAGCATACCCACAGCGGCGGCCAGGGCGGCGGTGTAGAACGCGGTTTCCAGTGGCAGGTGCAGCAGCGAGGCGAGCTTGCCGGCCAGCGGGCCGGAGCCGATACCACTCATCATGCTGCCTGACAGCAGCGCGAAGCAGTGGGTGCGCCGGGCCGGCTCGACCAGCGCGGCAACCAGGATCGGGCCCAGGGTGTAGAACGCGCCCCAGCCCAGGCCCAGCAGCAGGCCGCACAGCCACAGGCTGAAGTCGACGCCAGGTACCAGGGCAAAGCCCAGGCAGGCGCCGATCAGGCACAGCGCCGACTGCGCGATGGCGCGGGCGGTGCCGAGCCAGTCGGCGAGATGGCCGCTGCCGAGCACGGCGATCACGGTGCTGAGCATGGCGATGGCGATGATGCTGCCGGCGTCCTGTTCGTTGCCACCTCGGGAAGTGACCAGCAGCGAGAGCAGAAAGGTTGAGCCGTAGGACAGTGACAGCAGGTAGCTGGCCAGGCACAGCAGGCCGAAATGCGGGGTGGTTGTTTTTGTCATGGTGGGTCCGCCGATGGGTATGGCTGTTTTAGCATGGGGATTGGCGGTGGCAGTTGTGGATGTACCGGAGTTGGGATCTGTGCCGACCGGACTAACGCATCGCGGGTCAAGCCCGCTCCCACAAGGATCCCCGCTGTCCTTGTGGGAGCGGGCTTGACCCGCGAAGGGGCCGAAGGGTTCAGCGCCAGCCCACCCGCCCGATCAACATGAACACCACCTGAAACCCCAGAATCAGCACCACGCACCCGGTCCAGCCCCACTGCTGCCACAGCACCGCCGGCAACAGCGCGCCGGCACTCCCGCCCAGGTAATAGCAGGTCAGGTAGCGCCCGATCGCCCCGGCCTTGTTCGCGCCGGCCGTGGTCGCAATGAAAGTGTTGGCCGCCGCCTGCGCCAGGAACACCCCGGTCGAGCTCAACGCCAGCCCCAGCACGATAACCCACAGCGTGGGCACAAGCGTCAGGCCGATGCCCACCGCGCCGACAACGCCCGCCACCATCAGCAGGTGCAACGGCGGGCGAGCCCTGGCCAGGCGGCCGGCAATCGGCGTGACCACCAGCGCCAGCAGAAACACCGCATAGATCGACCCCAGCGCCGCCGCCCCCAGCCCGAACGGCGCCCGGCTCAGGTGCAGCCCCGCATAGGTGAACGACGCCACCTGTGAAAACAGCACGCAGAACCCCACCGCGCACGCCGACCACAATGGCCAGCCAAACCGTGGTGGCGCACTGGCCCTGCGCGTGCTCGCCGGCATCGGTTCGAGCACCAGCAGCCAGCGAATCCCCAGCCCCATCAGCAGCACCACCAGCGCCAGCACCTCGAACGCTTCGCGCCAGCCCCAGTACTCGGTCACCCACGCCACCACGAAGCGCCCGGCAAAGCCGCCCAGGATGGTGCCGGTCACGTACAGGCTGGTGACCTCGGTCACGCTCGCGCCCTGCCATCGCTCACCAATCAGCGCCACGCTGCAGGCGAAGATCACCGGTATCAGCAAGCCCTGCACCGCCCGCCACAGCAGCAGCTCGGCAAAGCTGCCCACCGTGGCCATCAGCAGCACCGGGGTGGCCAGCAGCAACGCCGCCATCACGATCAGCGTCACCGGCGACCAGCGCCGCGCCAGCCAGCCGACCCAGGGCGCAGTCAACGCCACCATCAGGGTGGTGATGGTCAGGCTCCAGCTCACCTGGCCAATGTCCACGGCAAACTGCCGGGCCAGTTGCGCGAGGATGCCCTGGGTGGCGTACAAGGGGAGGAACGCCGCGCAGCCGCACAACAACATCGCGACCCGCGCAGCCGAAGAAGGCGCCTGCATGGCAAAACTCGTTAAAGTGTGTGGCGCCCTTTATACGGCGCCCCACTCGCCCCGGGCCAATACCGATTTCGGACCGATCGATACCTCAAGGTGCACCATGCTCGACCTCCGCAAACTGCGCTATTTCCTGGCCGTGGCCCAGGCCCTGCATTTCGGCCGCGCCGCCCAGGCCCTGCACCTGGCCCAGCCCGCGCTGACCCGGCAGATCTCGGCGCTGGAAGCCCAGCTGGGGTTCAGCCTGTTCGAGCGCAGCAGCCGCAACGTCAGCCTCACCGTGCAGGGCCAGGCCTTCGTGCCCTATGCACGCAACGTGATCGAGCAACTGGCGCTGGCCGAAACCATGGCCGCCAGGCTCGCCAGCGGCATGGCCGGCCACCTGAGCCTGGGCTATGCCAGCTCCGTGGCCCTGAGCGACCGCTTTACCCAGGCCATCCAGCGCTTCGCCCAGGCCTTCCCCGAGGTGCAGTTGAACCTGATCGAACAGGCGTCGATGAACCAGTGGGCGCAGCTGCGCGACGGCACCCTGGACATCGGCCTGAGCCGCCTGCCGCCCCCCGCCGAGCACAACCTGCACACCGACACCCTGGAGCACGAACCCCTGCTGCTGGCGCTGCCGGTCAGCGACCCGCTCAGTGAACAGGCACAGGTCAGCCTGGCGCAGTTGCAGCAGCGCCCGGTGATCCTCTACCCCGAGCAGCACGGCACCGGCCTCAACCTGGCTATCGAGACCCTGTTCGCCAACGCCGGCCTGGCGCTGCACCGCGGCCCCAGCGGCCAGCAGACCACCACCATCATCGCCCTGGTCGCCGCCGGCCAGGGCGTGGCGGTGGTGCCGGCCTGCACCAGCGCGCTGGAACGCAAGGGCGTGTGCTACCGCCCGCTGAGCGATGCCGATGCACACATCGCGCTGCATGCCATCAGCCGCAGGCACGGCCGTTCGCGGGCGGCCGAGGCGTTCCTGGCGATCATCAACCAGCCGGGCCCATGAGCCCCGGCGCCTGGCAAGCACGGCGCGGATAAAACTGTTTTACCGAAACCACGGGTTTTCCGCCGCGGTGCTTTGCCTATCCTAGGCGCGACAAACACCATCAGCGGAAGATTCATGCGCCTCTCGTTTCCCAGCCGTTATGCCTGCCTGGCGGCGTGCCTCACGTTCAGCCTGGCCAGCCTGCCGTTTCTTGCCACTCACGCCTGGCTCTGGCCATTGACCCTGATCGGCACGCTGCTCTCGCTGGTGGGCCTGAACGACCTGCGCCAGCGCCAGCACGCAGTGCGGCGCAACTACCCGATCCTGGGCAACCTGCGCTACCTGATCGAGACCATCCGACCCGAGATCCGCCAGTACCTGCTCGAAGGCGACGACGACAAGCTGCCCTTCTCCCGCGCGCAGCGCTCGCTGGTGTACGCACGGGCCAAGAACGAAAGCGCCGAGAAAGCCTTCGGCACGCTCAATGACGTGTACCGCCCGGGCTTCGAGTTCATCAGCCATTCGATGCTGCCGGTCAACACCCCCGACCCGGCCTCGTTTCGCATCGCCATCGGCGGCCCGCAATGCCGCCAGCCTTACTCGGCGTCGATCTTCAACATTTCGGCCATGAGCTTCGGCGCCCTCAGCGCCAACGCCATCGGCGCGCTGAACAAGGGCGCCAGCCTTGGCCGTTTTGCCCACGACACCGGCGAGGGCAGCATCAGCCCCTACCACCGCGAACATGGCGGCGACCTGATCTGGGAAATCGGCAGCGGCTATTTCGGCTGCCGCGACGCCCACGGCCGCTTCGACCCGCAGCGCTTCGCCGAACAGGCCCGCGACCCGCAGGTGAAGATGATCGAGATCAAGCTCAGCCAGGGCGCCAAGCCCGGCCACGGCGGCATCCTGCCGGGGCACAAGGTGAGCGCCGAGATCGCCGCCACGCGCGGTGTGGCGCCCGGCGAAGACTGCATCTCGCCCGCCGCCCACAGCGCCTTCAACACGCCGGTGGGGTTGCTCGAGTTCGTGGCGCAGTTGCGCGAGCTGTCCGGCGGCAAACCGGTGGGCTTCAAGTTCTGCTTGGGCCACCCCTGGGAGTTCATGGGCATCGCCAAGGCCATGCTGGCCACCCAGATCGTGCCCGACTTCATCGTGGTCGACGGCAAGGAAGGGGGCACCGGCGCTGCGCCACGCGAATTCAGCGACAACATCGGCGTGCCCATGCGCGAGGGCCTGATGTTCGTGCACAACACCCTGGTGGGCCTGAACCTGCGCCACAAGGTGCGCATCGGCGCCGCCGGCAAGATCGTCAGCGCGTTCGACATCGCCGGCGTGCTGGCCCTGGGCGCCGACTGGGTGAACTCGGCGCGCGGCTTCATGTTCGCCATCGGCTGCATCCAGTCGCAAAGCTGCCACACCAACCAGTGCCCCACCGGCGTGGCCACCCAGGACCCGTTGCGCCAGCGTGCACTGGTGGTGCCCGACAAGGCCGAACGGGTGTTCAGCTTTCATCGCAACACCCTGCATGCGCTGGCCGAGATGCTCGCGGCCGCCGGTCTCGAGCACCCCAGCGAACTCAAGCCCAAGCACCTGGTGCGCCGCGTCAGCGCCAGCGAGATCCGGCTGTTTTCGCAGTTGCACGTGTTCCTCAAGCCCGGCGAATTGCTCAGCGGCTCGATCGACAGCGAATTCTATGCACGGATGTGGCGGATGGCCCGCAGCGACAGCTTCGCGCCGCAATTGCAGGATGCGCCCGTGGCGCCGGCGAATGCGGTACGCCGAAAACAAACAACCCCGGCCTAGGCCGGGGTTGTTTGAAGGTCGAATCGATCAGAGGATGCTGATCGGGTACTCGACGAATACGCGGACTTCGTTGCCGTCTGCGGTGTAGTCGATAGCGTTGAGGTTGTTGGTGCCACGCAGGAACGAGCTACGCAGTTTGACGGACAGGTCCTTGGCCGGACCTTCCTGAACCACGTACTTGAACTGGTTGAAGATTTCGCGCTCTTTGCCTTCGCCGAAGCCGTGGGTGTTGATGTTGTCACCCGCTACGTATGCAAAGTTGTAGGTCAGACCCGGTACGCCGAAGGCGCTGAAGTCCAGGCCGTAGCCGATCTGCCACGAACGCTCGTCTTCGGCGTTGAAGTCGGACCAGTAGGAGTTGGCCAGGAAGATGGTCGAACCACCGTCACCCACGCCGCGGCGGTTCTGGTACCAGCCGTACTGGTAGCCGGTGTCGCCGGTGTTGCGCTGGTGCGCCAGGGTGATCGAGTGCGGGCCGAAGGCGTAGGTGGCCGCCAGGCTCCAGATGGTGTTGCGGTCACCGGTCAGGCCTGCACGGTTGACGTACTTCTTGTCGATGTCCGACTTGTAGCCGTTGAAATCCAGGGTCAGCGACTGGTCGTCGGAGATGGCGTGGACGTAGTTCAGGCCCAGGTAGTGCTTCTTCAGTACGTCTTCGACGTCGGAGGTGTACAGCGCACCGGTGAAATTCTCGGTGAACTGGTACTTGCCGCCGAACACGTTGATCGACTTCAGACCACCGCTATCGCGACCTTCGGCGCTCTTGCGCGCTTCCTGGGTGTAGCGACCGGCGTTCAGTTCCAGGCCCTTGATCTCCTTGGAGGTGATCGATGTGCCAGTGAAGCTCTCTGGCAGCAGGCGGCCGTCGTCATAGTTCAGCACTGGCAGGGTCGGCATCTGGTCGCCGTATGCCAGTACGGTATTGGAGACGCGGAACTTGATCGCAGCACCGGCACGCGCCAGGTTGTGCGGGGAGTTGCTCGGTTCGGTATCGCTTGGCTTGAAGAAGTCGATACCGGCGCCGCCGTTACGACCCTTGCCGCCGTCCAGGCGGATGGCGTACAGGCCGAAGGCATCGACGCCCACGCCCACGGTGCCCTGGGTGAAGCCCGACGAGAACTTGCCGATGAAGGCCTGGCCCCACTCGGACTGGTCACTGCTGCCATGCTTCTTGTCACGATTGATGAACGCGTTGCGCAGCAGAACGCTGGCCTTGCTGTCTTCCTGGAAACCGTTCGACGCGGCCTGGTCGTTGGCCATTGCCTGAGTCGCCGCCATAAGCCCCAGCGCGATCAGACTGATCCGTGTTTTCAACATGTTATTTTCCTTATTTCGGAGTGTTTTACGCTCTGCGACCAACGCCAGGAACCACGCCCCCTGCGTGGGTTGACGCTCACGGGTCTGCAAATAAAAAGCCCGCCTGCAACAAGGGTGCAGCGGGCCTTTTCTTGGGACTCTTGGCCGATGGGCCTACAGGCGTTGGGTCCGATCCTAGCCGTGCGTACAAGGCCATGTCAAAAATTCGTGAAAACTACAAGTCATATGGCCATTACGCCGTCTTCAGCGGCGCAGACAAGGCAGCCCGCAATCGGTTGCGTCCCGGTGGAAATACCTGGATACGACCGCACCACAACGGTGCGTAAATAGCGCTAACATTTGGGAATGCAAAGCATTACCATTCGCACCCTTTTCATCACCAAGTACCTTTGCCGATGCGTGCCACGCCTGTCCCTTGCCGTCTTTCCCCTGTGTCTCTGGGGCTTTGCGCCCTGTTCAGCTCCAGCCTGGCGTGTGCTGCCAGCACCACGTTGCCCGAGCTGTCGGTAACCGCCGACAGCGACCGGGATGACCCTCGGGTCAAGGAAGTGACCACCGCCACCCGCACCTCCACCCCGGCGCGCTACGTGCCCCAGGCCATCGATTCGATCAAGACTGCCAGCGTGCACGACTACGGCACCCATGACCTGGGCAAGGCCCTGAGCGGCATCCCCAACGTCAGCAACAGCGCCGACACCCGCTTCGACAGCCTGCGCATCCGAGGCTTCGACGCCAGCAACGACTTCTACCTGGACGGCATCCGCGACGACAGCCAGTACGTGCGCGACCTGTACAACATCGAACGGATCGAGGTGCTCAAGGGGCCGGCGGCGGTGCTGTACGGCCGCGGCAGCCAGGGCGGTATCATCAACCGCGTGAGCAAGGCGCCCGAAGCCGGCCGACGCTCCAGCATCGAGGCCCAGGGCGGCAGCGACGACCTGCGCAGCCTGTATGCCGACCTCAGTGCCGACCCCAGCGACACCCTCAGCCTGCGCCTGAACATGGGCAACCGCGACAACAACAGCTTCCGCCACGGCATCGACGGCAGCCGCCAGCTGTTCGCGCCCTCGATGAGCTGGCAGCTCAGCCCGGACCTGAACTGGCTGCAGTACGAATACAGCCGCTACAACCGCACGCCCGACCGCGGTATCCCCGGCGATCCGCGCACCGGTCGCCCGGTGGATGTCAGCCGCAGCACCACCTATGGCGACCCGCAGCGCGACTACATCGACGACACCGCGCAGTCGCTGCGCTCGCGCCTGAACTACCAGCTCAACGATGCCTGGCAACTGCGCCATACCCTGGGCCTGTTCCAGCTCGACAGCGACTTCGACAACACCTACCTCACCGGCTACAACGCCAGCACCGGCCTGGTCGGGCGCCAGCGCTGGCAGCAGGACCTGAACACGCGCAACCTGTTCAACACCGTGGAAATCGAAGGCAACGTGTCGACCTTCGGCCTGGAGCACACCCTGCTCACAGGGCTCGAACTGGGCGAGCAGCGCCGTCACTCGCTGCTGCGCAGCGGCAAGGGCGTGCCGGGCGTCGACCTGTTCAACCCGGACCGCGGCCAGCAACACAACGGCGTGCTGACGGTGTCCAGCAACAACCATACAGACGTGCACAGCCGTGGCCTGTATGTGCAGGACCAGGTCCGCCTGAACGATCAGTGGCAACTGCTCGTGGGCCTGCGCCATGACCGGTTCGAGGTGGACACCACCAGCAAGGTCAGCGGCCTGAGCGAAAAGCAGCAGAGCAACAGCACCAGCCCGCGCCTGGGCGTGGTGTGGACGCCGCTCAGGGACCACGCTTTCTATGCCTCGTGGAGCAAGACCTTTTCGCCGGTGGGCGGCGGCCTGATCGGCATCACCCCGGGGGCGGCGGGCAACGCCAACGAAACCGGGCCTGAACATACCCGGCAGAAGGAGATCGGGGTCAAGAGCGAGTGGCTGGACGAGCGCCTGAGCACCACCCTGGCGGTGTACGAGCTGGAGCTGTACGACCGCCGCAGCCGCGACCCGGACAACGCCGACCGCTACATCCTCACCGGCCTGCAGCGTTCGCGCGGGGTCGAACTGACCGCCACCGGCAAGCTGGGAGGCAACTGGTATGTGCGCGGGGGCATCGGCCTGCAGGACGCCACCATCGTCGAAGACACCGAAGGCAATGCCGGCAACCGCATCAACGACGTGGCGCGGCGCAACGCCAGCCTGTTCGTCACCTGGAAACCGGAAATGGGCTGGTACGCCGAAACGGGTGTGACACTGGTGGGGCAGCGTTATGCCGATACCAGGAACACCATCGTGCTGCCGGGGTATGGCAGCTGGGACGCGCTGGTGGGCTGGCGCACGCAGGATTGGGATGTGCGCGCGGCGCTGAGCAACATTGCCGACAAGACCTACTACAGTTCGGCGACCAGTGCCGGGCAGATCCAGTTCGGTGATCCGCGCAGCCTGGTGGTGACGGGTACCTACAACTTCTAGAACTGCGGTGCTGCCATCGCGGGTCAAGCCCGCTCCCACAAAGACCGCGCCACCCCCTGTGGGAGCGGGCTTGACCCGCGATCAGGCCAGTACAGCCTCCACAAAAAAGGGCACCACCGCAATCGGTGGCGCCCTTTCCAGTTCAGCGGTAGCACACCCCCAGCAGCGCATCGAGCTCTGCCTCGGTGATCAACCCCTGTGGATAACGTTCCACCAGTGCACGTCGTGGATCGGTCTTCCTGACCCGGAGGGTTCCATGGTGTTTCAACCACTGCGCCACTGCCTCAAGCGCCTCGAGGTTCACCACCGATGGGTGCGAAACCGGTTCACTTGTCGCATTCATTTCCACACGTACTCCCAGAAGTGTGAGCGGCTACCTTAATCAAACTTTGTGACAGAACTGCGCCGTCGTACTTGCTTGAAATACAAGGCAAAACGAATACAAGAGGTGTGCCAGTTGCGTCGCCGGCCATCGCGCAGGCAAAAAAAAGCCCGTCGATGACGGGCTTGATTTGCCAGGCCGCTCTCAGCGCTTGGTAGGGGCGGGTTGCTGCTGGGTCAGGCAATGGATGTTGCCACCGCCCAGCAACAGCTCGCGGCCCGGCACCATGACCACTTCGTGGTCGGGGAACAGACGCGCCAGGACCGCTCTGGCCTCGGCATCGGCGGGGTCGTCGAAGCTCGGCGCGATGATCCCGCCGTTGACGATCAGGAAGTTCACGTAGGAACCGGCCAGGCGTACCGACGGGTTGCGCTCCTGGCTGCCGGCCACCAGATCGACCCCGGCGCACTCCTCTTCGGTAGCGTACAACGGGCCCGGGATCGGCATCTTGTGCACCACGAATTCACGGCCCTTGGCATCGCGCTGGCTTTGCAGCACCGCCAGGGCAGCGCGGCAGCGTGCGTAGTTGGGGTCTTGCGAATCATCGGTCCAGGCCAGTAACACTTCGCCCGGGCGCACGTAACAACAGAAGTTGTCCACATGCCCGTCGGTTTCGTCGTTGTACAGGCCCTCGGGCAGCCACACGATGGTGTCCACCGCCAGTTGATCGCGCAGAATCGCCTCGATCTGCTCGCGATTCAGGTGCGGGTTGCGGTTGTGGTTGAGCAGGCACTCCTCGGTGGTGATCAGGGTGCCTTCGCCATCCACGTGAATCGAGCCGCCTTCGAGCACGAAGCCCTCGATGCGGTAACGCTGGCAGCGCTCCATTTCCAGCACCTTGGCCGCCACCTGTTCGTCGCGGTTCCACGGCGCGTACAGGCCGCCCTCGAAGCCGCCCCAGCTGTTGAAGCCCCAGTGCACGCCGCGCACTTCGCCGCTGTCGTTGATCACGAAGGTCGGGCCGGTGTCACGCACCCAGGCGTCGTCGTTGCTGATTTCCACCACACGGATGTTGGGCATGTCCAGTTGCGCACTGGCGTTTTCGTACTGGCCGGCCGACACACCCACGGTGACCGGCTCGAAACGCGCGATGGCCTTGGCCACCGCCACGTGGGCGGCCTGGGCCGGCTTGCCGCCCAGGCGCCAGTTGTCCGGGCGCTCGGGCCACAGCATCCATACCTGGGTTTGCGGTGCCCACTCGGCAGGCATGTGGAAGCCGTCGGCGCGCGGGGTAGTGTTCAGGGTCTTCATGGTCAGGATTCCAGTGAACCGTCGAGGGTTTTGATCGCACCATACAGGTTCGGACGGCGGTCACGGAAGGTGCCCCAGGCGCTGCGCACGTGTTCCAGTTTGTCCAGGTCGAAGCTGTGCACCAGCACGCCCTCTTCGGTCTGGTCCAGTTCCTCGACCTTTTCGCCGAACTGGTTGGCGATGAACGACGAGCCGTAGAAGGTGATGGCGTAGCCGTCCTGTTCTTCGCGGCCGATGCGGTTGCTGGCCACCAGCGGCATCAGGTTGGCGCCGGCGTGCCCCTGCTGCACACGCTGCCAGTGCTCGCGGGAGAGGATATTGGCATCGTGCGGTTCGCTGCCGATGGCGGTGGGGTAGAACAAAATCTCCGCGCCCAGCAGCGCCATGCTGCGGGCGCACTCGGGGAACCACTGGTCCCAGCAGATGCCCACGCCGATCTTGGCGTAGCGGGTCTGCCACACCTTGAAGCCGGTGTCGCCGGGGTTGAAGTAGTACTTCTCGTGGTAGCCGGGGCCGTCGGGGATGTGGCTCTTGCGGTACACGCCCAGGTTGCTGCCGTCGGCGTCGATGATCGCGATGCTGTTGAAGCGGGCGCGGCCGGCCAGCTCGTAGTAGCTGATGGGCAGCACCACCTGCAGCTCCCTGGCGAGCGTCTGGAAGTGCGCGATGGCGGCGTTGGTTTCGGTGCGCGTAGCCAGTTGCAGGTAGTCGGCATTGGGCTTCTGGCAGAAGTACGGGGTTTCGAACAGTTCCTGGATCAGGATGATCTGCGCGCCCTTGGCGGCGGCTTCGCGCACCAGTTTTTCGGCGGTGGCGAGATTTGCCTGGCGGTCCCAGGAACAAGCCATCTGGGTGGCGGCGACGGTGACGGTACGGCTCATGGGAACCTCCTTGGGAAGGTACAAGGGAAGACGATGAGCACTTTATAGCCGATAAATATCGGCTTTAAAAGCCAAAAATAATTAAACCTCTCAGGTTCGTGCGATTATTAATCGATATTAATCGGCGCTAGGGAGGATTCGTTGACTGCTTCGCTGGCAAGCCAGCGAATGCAGGACAGCGCCCTCCCGACTCCGCCTCTACACCCCCTGCGCCAACACCCGCTCCACACTGTCCACAAAGAAATCCACGCTCGCCCGCGTAGTGCACATGGGCGGCTTGATCTTGAGGATGTTCAGGTAGTCACCGGTCGGCTGCATGAAGATGCCCAGCTCGCGCAGACGCTCGCACAGCGCCGCCGTCTCTTCGGTGGCCGGTTCCAGGCTGACGGCATTGCGCACCAGCTCCAGGCCCAGGTAGAACCCCGACCCATGCACCGCACCCGCCAGCGGATACTTATCGACAAGCGCCTGCAGACGCGCCTTGAAGTACCCACCCACCTCGCGCGCGTTGTCCCACAGGCCCTCCTCCTCCATCACGTCCAGCACCGCCATGCCGATACGGCAGCTCACCGGGCTGCCACCGGCCGACGAGAAGAAGTAACCCTCGGCCTCCAGCGCCTCGGCGATCTCGCGCCGAGTGATCACCGCGCCCAGCGGCTGGCCGTTGCCCATGCCCTTGGCCATGGTGATGATATCCGGCACCACACCCTGCTGCTCGAAGCCCCAGAAGTACTCGCCCAGCCGCCCGTAGCCCACCTGCACCTCGTCGGCGATGCATACCCCGCCCCGCGCGCGCACCCTGGCATACACCTGCTGCAGATACCCCGCCGGCAACGGAATGCCGCCGGCATTGCCGTACACCGGCTCGCAGATGAACCCCGCCAGCTGACGCTCGCCGATCTCGGCCAGGCGTTCGTCGACATCGCGCACATAGTCGGCGGTGGTGTCCTGCCCACGGTACTTGCCGCGGTAGGTGTTCGGTGCGGTCACCGGGTGCACCCAGTCGGGCCGGGTGCTCAATGCCTGCGGGTTGTCGGCGATGGAGGTCGAGATGGCATCGGTGGCCACCGACCAGCCGTGGTACGCCTCCAGCACGCTGAGCATGTCGCGCCCGCCGCTGGCCGCCCACGCCAGGCGGATCGCCAGGTCGTTGGCCTCGGTGCCGCTGTTGACCAGGAACACCCGGTCCATCCCCGGCGGCGCCAGCGCCAGCAGGCGCTCGGAAAACTCGGCGATGGCCGCATAGTGAAAGCGCGAGTTGGTGTTGAGCAGCGACCACTGGCGCGCCGACTCGCTCACCATGCGCGGGTGCCCATGGCCCAGCACCGCGACGTTGTTGAGCATGTCCAGGTACGAGCGCCCCTGCATGTCGATCAGGTAGTTGCGCCAGCCGCGCTCGATATGTGGCGGCTGCTGGTAGTAGTGCTTCTGCGAGCGCGCGAAGCTGGCGTCGCGACGCGCCAGCAGGGCATGCGGGTCGGGCAGTGGCGCGGCGTCGCAGTCAAAGCCCAGCAGCGCAGCCGGCGAAGGGCACAGCGCCTGCCACGCCAGCGCACGCGAAGGCGCGACGAAGTTCGGCGGTTGCAGGCCGGCCACGCGGCACAGCTGCACCTCGAGCTCGGTGGCGTGCCCCAGCGGCTCGCCCTGGGCGATGACCGCGCCCGATGCGGGGCTTTGCACCACCCCGCGCAGCCACAGGCTGGAGGCGTCACCTTCAAGGCACGCCCAGCCCTGCTCGCCGTGGCGCCAGGTGCCGGCAAACGGCGCCACCAGCGCACTGTCCACGGGCAGGTGCAGCTCCACGTGCAGCGCACAGGTGTGCGGTTCCAGCGGGTTGTCGATATGGGTCTGCGACAGGCGGTACTGGGCATACAACGTGCTGGCCGGGGCCGCATGGGTACGCAGCAGGTGCTGGTCGATGCCGGGCTGCTGCCAGTTGCCGGCGCTGAAGTGCTCGCTCAGCACGCCAAGATCGACCCGCGCCACAGCCTGGTCGCGCAACCCCGGCAGCAGCATGCCCGTGGCCGGCAGCGGCGCGGGCGCAAGGCCGGCTAGTTGCATGATCGCCGCCTCCATCAATGCAAACGGCACACCGGCTGCCACCTCGAAGATCTCCCACTCATGGGCCAGGTTGTCGCGGCTGTAGGTGTTGCCGGGGTCGACGCCCACCTGCTGCTCGCCACTGAGCACCAGCACCGCCGCGCGCGCCACGATCATCGGCCATAGCGCTCGCAGCTCGGCCTCGTGCAGCGGGTTGAGCGCATGGTAGGCAGCGATGGCCGGCAGGATGCGCAGCGGGTCGCCGTCGACATGATGCAGCAGCGCCGCGCAGGTCACCGACAGGTCGGCGATGCGCCAGGTGTGCAGCAGGTCGCCGAAATCGATCACCCCCTGCAACTGCCACTCGCGTGCGCCATCGCGCTGCCACACGGCGTTGTCATCGGTAATGTCCAGGTGCACCGCCTGCATCGGCAGCTGCGCCAGAAGCGGCTCTAGCGCCACGCGGGCCTGCTCGGCAATGGCCTGCACCCGCACCTTGCGCGGCCCGTCGGCCAGCACCGGGAGCAGGTGGGCGATCACCGCCTGGGCATGGCGCGGGTCCCATTGCAGGGTGCGCTCCAGCCCGGGGTGGGTGAAGTCCGCCAGCGCCAGGTCGACCCGTGCACACAGCGCCCCCAGCTCGTGCATCAGGCGCGGCGCCATGTACGGCAGGCGGGTCAGGGTCTGGCCCTCGATGTAGGTGAGCACCCGGGCGCGCACCGGCTGGCCGTCGATCGTCAGTGCCAGCAACGGCTCGCCACCGTTGGCACGACGAACGGCCGGTACCGGCACACCCTGACGATGCAGGTGCTCCAGCGCCGAATGCTGGGCTTCAAGCTCCTGCTGCGCATAGTCGCCATGGCAGACCTTGAGCACGAAGCGCCCGTGGGGCGAATCGACGCGAAAGTTCAGGTCCTGCTGGCTGCCCAGCGGCTGCAGCGTGCCTTGCAGCCCGTAATGCGCCTGCAGCAGCTGCGCCGCCTGGGCCGGGTCGAGATCGGGGCATGCCAGGCTGGCGCGGTGAATGAGGGTGTTCAGCGACATGGAGAAGGCCTCGATTTTTTTTGTCGCTTATATCGCCACCGCTGCTGCCGATAAGCAAGGGGAGTGACGAAGAGAAAGAATTGAACGTATTCTGACCCGCCGTCGATTTCGCCCTCCAACCCCGGGACAGACGCTTGAAGCAGGTTGCCATCCTCCAATCCAACTACATTCCCTGGAAGGGGTACTTCGACCTGATTGCGGCCGTGGACGAGTTCATCGTCTACGACGACATGCAGTACACCAAGAACGACTGGCGCAACCGCAACCGCATCAAGACCCCCAACGGCCTGGAGTGGCTGACTATCCCGACCGGGCAGAACATCAACCGGCGCATCCGCGACGTCGAGCTGGCCCCGGGCAACTGGCAGGCCAAGCACTGGAAGAGCCTGGTGGCCAACTACGCCAAGGCGCCTTGCTGGCACGAAGTGGCCGCATGGCTGCAACCGCTGTACCTGGACCGCCAGCACCGCAACCTGAGCGAGCTCAACGTGCTGCTGATACAGGCCGTGTGCGACTACCTGGGCATCACCACGCGCATCACCCGCTCGTGGGACTACACCCTGGGCGAAGGCAAGACCGAACGTCTGGTCGATCTGTGCCAGCAGGCCGGAGCCACGCACTATGTGTCCGGGCCGGCAGCCAGGGACTACCTTGATGAGCGCCAGTTCGCCGACAGCGCCATCGAGCTCAGCTGGTTCGACTATGACGGCTATCCCACCTATCCACAGCAATGGGGCGATTTCAGTCACGCGGTCAGCATTCTCGACCTGCTGTTCAACTGCGGGCCCCGCGCCGCGCACTACATGAGGTATGCCCCACGATGACCCGCGACATTTCCACCCCACGTCCACCTCTCGGCAGCCTGGTCATCGGCAGCACCTCCGTGATCGGCCAGGCCATCGCGCACGGCCTGGCGCAACTGGGCCCGGTGCAGACCGCAGGGCGGCGTGATGCCGACGTGTTCTTCGACCTGAGCCAGCCCGACCGCGTACCCGCCAGCGTGCCGCCGTTCGACGTGGTGGTACTGGCCGCCGCCGACTTTGGCGGCCCCGGCATCGACGACCTGATCCGCGCCGAGCAGGTCAACGCGGTCGGCACGCTGGCCGCCTGCCAACTGGCACAACGCAGCGGGGCCAGGCACCTGATACTGATTTCGTCGGTGTTTGCCAGCCACGTCCCGGGCGACCCTCACTACAGCATCTACTCGCTGTCCAAACGCCACGCCGAGGAGCTCGCCAGCCTGTTCTGCAGCGCGCACGGCATCGCCCTGACCATCCTGCGCCCCAGCCAGGTGTATGACGCCGCCGGTGCCTGCCGCACCCATCAGCCGCTGCTGTATGCCTTCGCCGACCAGGCCCAGGCCGGCAACGACATCAGCCTGTTCGGCAACAACGACGCGCGGCGCAACTACCTGCACCTGGACGACCTGGTGCAGATCTGCACCCGTGTGGCCGCCACCACGACCACCGGGCTGTTCAACTGTGTCCACCCCGACAGCCCTGCACTGAGCGAAATCGCCCAGGCCGCGTTGTCCGCCTTCGGCCAGCAGGGCCAGGTGCGCTTTCTGCGCGAAAAGCCGGATGTGCCCGACCTGCCAGCGCAGCTGCTCGACCCGGCGTTGCACGCCGCCATCGACTTCATGCCGCAGGTGAATATCCACCAGGGTTTCGAAATGATCCGACAGCATCGGGAGCGCACGGCATGAGCACGGTCATGGTTACCGGCGTGGGCGCCATCATGGGCTACGGCCTGCTCAAGTCGTTGCGTGCCAGCGACCCGGCCGTGGTGCTGGTAGGCACCGATATCTACGACGATGCCGCCGGCAGGGCCTGGTGCGACGCCTTCGCGCAGGCGCCCCTGACCGCCAGCGCCGACTACCCGGCGTGGCTCGAACGGGTGATCAGGCAGCACGCGGTCGACCTGGTGATACCTGGCATCGAGCAGGACCTGCACTGGTTTTCGGACCACCGTGAACAGGTGGCGCAACTGGGCTGTGGCGTGGTGCTCAACAGCCGAGCGCTGATCGATCTGTCCCGCGACAAGTGGGCAATGGACCAGGCGCTGGCCGCCGCCGACGAGCCGGCGCGAATCCCCAGCTACCTGTCGGGCAGTTTCGCCGAGCTGGTCCGGACCCTGGGCCTGCCCTTCCTGCTCAAGCCACGTCGCAGTTATGCCTCCAAGGGCCTGGTGTGGGTACAAAGCGCCAGCGACTTCGAACCCCATGCGCACCTGCTGGGCGAGGTGCTGATGGCCCAACCGATCATCGGCAGCGCCGAGCAGGAGTTCACCGTGGCGGTGTTCGGCGATGGCGAAGGCGGTAGCTTCGGGTCGATCACCCTGCAGCGCAAGCTGGCCGCCGACGGTTCAACCGCCAAGGCCTGGGTGCGCCAGGAGGCTTCGCTGGATGAAGTGGTGGCGCGCCTGTGTGCACACTTCAGGCCCGTGGGCCCGACCAACCTGCAGTTTCGCCGCGACGCCGACGGCAGCTGGAAACTGCTGGAGATCAACCCGCGTATCTCCTCCACCAGCTCCATGCGCCGGGCCTTCGGCTACAACGAGGCGGCCATGTGCCTGGACTTCTTCCTGAACCGCAAGGCGCCCCCCACTCCCGAGATCCGACCGGGGTTCGCGGTGCGCTACATCGAGGAGCTCGTGGTCCATGATCGGGATCATTTCTGATATCCACGGCAACTTCGTCGCACTCTCGGCGGTGCTCGACGAGCTGGAGCGCCTGGGCGTGTCGCAGATCATCTGTCTGGGCGACACGGCCGGGTACTACTGCCAGATCAACGAGTGCTGCGACGCGCTGCGCGAACGCGGCATCTTCAGCCTGATGGGCAACCACGACTGGTACCTGTCGAGCAACACGCCCTGCCCACGCTCCAACAGTGCCAACGCCTGCCTGGACTACCAGAAGGGCATCCTCACGGCCGCCAACGCGGCATGGCTCGCGGCATTGCCCGCACGCGGCCGGCAACACGGCATCGAAGTGGTGCACGGCGGCTGGAACGACCCCATCGAAGAGTACCTGCGCCCCTCGCAGGCATATTTCGGGGCGCTGCCCGGCACGCACTTCGCCTCGGGCCACACCCATGTGCAGATGCTCTGGCAGGGCCGCGGCAAGGTCTACTGCAACCCCGGCTCGGTCGGCCAGCCACGCGACGGCGACCCGCGTGCGGCCTTCGCGACCTGGCACGCCGGCCAGTTCACCCTGCACCGTGTGGCCTACGACATCCCGCGCATGCAGCAGGCGATGAGCGACGCCGGGTTCACCGCGTACTTTTCCGACAACCTGCCCCTCGGCGCGCAGATCGGCGGCAGGATCAGCCACTATTAACTACGCGGGCATTCGGCCGATAGCCTGACGTCGGCCAGCGCTGCGTTGCCCTTGCACCGGCCGGCGCGTGGCGACAAGCTACGAGCCACCTGAACACCACCCGCTGCACCAAAGGCCATTCGACATGCGCATACTCATCACCGGCGGTGCCGGCTTCATCGGTTCGGCGCTGGTCCGCCACCTGATCGAGCACACCGACCACCACGTGCTCAACCTGGACAAGCTGACCTACGCCGGCAACCTGGAGTCGCTGCACAGCATCGCCAGCAACACCCGCTACGAGTTCGTGCAGGCCGATATCGTCGACCAGGCCACGGTGAGCGCGGTGCTGGAGCGCTTCCGGCCCCAGGCGATCATGCACCTGGCAGCCGAGTCGCATGTCGACCGCTCCATCGACGGGCCAGCGGCGTTCATCCAGACCAACATCGTCGGCACCTACAGCCTGCTCGAAGCCACCCGCGCCTACTGGGGCACGCTGCCGGCCGCCGAGCGCGAGGCGTTTCGCTTCCATCACGTGTCCACCGACGAGGTGTATGGCGACCTGCATGGGGTCGACGACCTGTTCACCGAAACCACTCCCTACGCACCCAGTTCGCCCTACTCGGCGAGCAAGGCCGCGTCCGACCACCTGGTGCGCGCCTGGCAGCGCACCTACGGGCTGCCGGTGCTGCTGACCAACTGCTCGAACAACTACGGGCCGTACCACTTCCCGGAAAAACTCATCCCGCTGGTGATCCTCAACGCCCTGGCGGGCAAGCCGCTGCCGGTGTACGGCAATGGCCAGCAGGTGCGCGACTGGCTGTTCGTCGAGGACCATGCCCGCGCCCTGCTCAAGGTGGTCACCGCAGGTGAGGTGGCCCAGACCTACAACATCGGCGGGCACAACGAGCAGACCAACCTCGAGGTGGTGCACGCCATCTGCGCACTGCTCGAAGAGCTGGCCCCCGCACACCCGGCGGGCGTGGCGCGCTATGCCGACCTGATCACCTTCGTGCAGGACCGCCCCGGCCACGACCTGCGCTACGCCATCGACGCCGGCAAGATCGAGCGCGAGCTGGGCTGGCGCCCTGAAGAAACCTTCGCCACCGGCCTGCGCAAGACCGTGCAGTGGTACCTGGATAACCTGGAATGGTGCCGCCATGTGCAGGACGGCAGCTACCAGGGCCAGCGCCTGGGCAACAGCGATTTCAAGGACCTGATTGCATGACCAAAGGCATCGTACTGGCAGGCGGCTCCGGCACGCGCCTGCACCCCATCACCCTGGGCATTTCCAAACAGCTGCTGCCGGTTTACGACAAGCCGATGATCTACTACCCGATCTCGGTGCTGATGCTGGCCGGCATCCGCGAGATCCTGATCATCTCCACCCCTCACGACCTGCCACACTTTCGCCAGCTGCTGGGCGACGGCAGCCAGTTCGGGGTGCACTTCGAGTATGCAGAGCAGCCCTCGCCCGACGGCCTGGCCCAGGCGTTCCTGATCGGCGAATCGTTCCTCGGTGACGACTCGGTGTGCCTGATCCTGGGCGACAACGTGTTCCACGGCCAGCGTTTCACCGAGCAACTGCTGCGCGCCGCCGCCCACTCCAGCGGCGCAACGGTGTTCGGCTATTGGGTCAAGGACCCGGAGCGTTTCGGCGTGATCGAGTTCGACGCGGCAGGCAACGCCTTGTCGATCGAGGAAAAACCCGCGCAGCCCAGGTCCAGCTACGCGGTCACCGGCCTGTACTTCTACGACAACGACGTGGTGCGCATCGCCCGCGACATCAAGCCTTCGCCGCGTGGGGAGCTTGAGATCACCGATGTCAACAATGCCTACCTGCGCCGTGGCGACCTGCGCGTGGAGCGCTTCGGGCGTGGCTTCGCCTGGCTCGACACCGGCACCCACGACAGCCTGCTGGAGGCCTCGCAGTACGTGCAGACCATCGAGCATCGCCAGGGCCTGAAGGTCGCCTGCCTTGAAGAGATCGCCTTCCAGCAGGGCTGGATCTGCCAGGAGCGTCTGCTGCAACGGGCCAAGGCCTTCGGCAAGACCGGCTACGGCCAGTACCTGTACGGCCTGACCGGAGACCAGCAATGGAAGTGATCGCCACCGCGCTACCGGACGTGCTGATCCTCGAACCCAGGGTGTTCGGCGATGACCGCGGGTTCTTCTACGAGAGCTTCAACGCCCAGGCCTTCAGGGCCGCAACCGGCATCGATGCACAGTTCGTGCAGGACAATCATTCGCGCTCGCTTCGCGGCGTGCTGCGCGGCCTGCACTATCAGGTGCACAACCCCCAGGGCAAGCTGGTGCGCGTGACCCAGGGCGAGGTGCTGGACGTGGCGGTGGATATCCGCCGCAGCTCGCCGACCTTCGGGCAATGGGTGGCGGTACACCTGTCGGCCGCCAACCACCGGCAGGTGTGGATCCCCCAGGGGTTTGCCCACGGTTTCCGGGTGCTCAGCGACAGCGCCGAGTTCCTGTACAAGACCACCGACTACTACAACCCGAGCGCCGAGCGCTGCATTCGCTGGGACGACCCGCAGCTGGCCATCGACTGGCAACTGGACGCACCGCCGCAGCTGTCGGCCAAGGATCAGGTCGGCCAGTTGCTCAAGGACGCCGACCTGTTCCCATGAAAATCCTCATCACCGGGCGCAATGGCCAGCTCGCCCAGGCCCTGCAGCAGCGCCTGGCCGGGTTGGGCCAGGTGCATGTACTGGGCCGCGAACAGCTTGACCTGGCCGAGCCCGAACGCATCCGCCAGGTAGTACGCGAGCTGAGCCCCGACCTGCTGGTGAACGCCGCCGCCTATACCGCAGTCGACCAGGCCGAAAACGAACCTGCGCTGGCCTTCGCCATCAACGCCACTGCACCCGGCGTACTTGCCGAGGAGGCCGCACGGCTGGGCGTACCGCTGCTGCACTACTCCACCGACTACGTGTTCGACGGCAGCAAGGCCACGCCCTACACCGAAGACGACGCGCCCAACCCCCTGAGCGTGTACGGACGCAGCAAGCTGGCTGGCGAGCAGGCCATCCATGCCGTGGGCGGCGCGCACCTGACACTGCGCACCAGCTGGGTGTACTCGTTGCACGGGCGCAATTTTCTGCTGACCATGCAGCGTCTGCTGCAGGAAAAACCGCAGCTGCGCGTGGTCGCCGACCAGATCGGTGCACCGACCTGGGCCGGTAGCCTGGCCGCCAGCACCCTGGCGTTGATCCAGCGCTGGCAGGCCGGGCAGGCGGGTGCGTGGGGCACCTACCACATGACCGCGCAGGGCCAGACCTCCTGGTTCGGTTTCGCCCAGGCCATCGGCGAGCATCTGAAGGCTCAGGGCAGGCCCTGCGCGCAGCTGCTGCCGATCCCGTCCAGCGAATACCCGACCCCGGCGCAGCGCCCACTGAACTCGCGCCTGGACTGCAGCCGCCTGCGCCAGCAGTGGCAGGTGGAGCAGCCAGACTGGCTTCAAGCGCTGATCGAGTGCCTGAAGTAGCGCATAATGCGCCCAACGTTTCTGCGCCCTTTGCGACGCCATCGCGGGTCAAGCCCGCTCCCACGGGATAATCAGTGGCCTTGTGGGAGCGGGCTTGACCCGCGATGGGCTGCAACGCAGGCCCCCCACCAAAGCCCGGTTTGCGATGACCATGACCCCGACCCTCCCCCGCCGTCCGCGCTGGCGCAGCCTGGCCCTCCTGGCGCTGTGCCTGGCGCCGCTGCTGTGGCCGCTGCAACGCCTGGCCGAGCACTACTACCAGGAGGAACTGGCCAGCCAGAACCGCCAGACCCTGGACCTGTACGTGGCCAACCTGCTGGGCACCCTGCACCGCTACGAGACCCTGCCGCAGATCCTCGGTGACCTGCCGGCATTGCGCGCGGTGCTGGCCGACCCGATACGCCTCGAGACCCTGACCAACGCCAACCGCCTGCTCGACGACATCTGCGCGCAGACCGGCGCCGAGGTGATGTACCTGATGGACGTCAACGGCAACACCCTGGCGGCCTCCAACTGGAACAAGCACGACAACTTTGCCGGGCGCAACTTCTCGTTCCGCCCCTACTTCAGCGAAGCCATGCAGGGCCGGCTGGGGCGTTTCTTCGGCCAGGGCACCACCTCGGCCAAGCGCGGCTACTTCTTCGCCGCAGCAGTGCGCGACGGCGACCAGGTGATCGGCGTACTGGTGGCCAAGATCGACCTGGACCACACCGAAACCCTGTGGGGCAAGACCCCCGAGCAACTGCTGGTGACCGACCACAACGGCGTGGTGATCCTCACCTCGCGCCCCGACTGGCGCTTTCGCGCCACGCGCCCGCTCAGCGAGGCCGAGCGCGATGCGATCGTGGCGATCCAGCCCTACCCCACCACCACGCCCAAGCCCCTCAGGCTCAACCCCGATGCCTGGCTGACCCAGACCCAGGCCATCCCCGAGACCGGCTGGCAGGTCAGCATCCTGGCCCCGCGCACCCTGGTCGACCGCTCGGTGAGCACGGTGCTGTTCATCGGCGCCGCCACCCTGCTGGTGGTGATGCTGCTGCTCGGGCTGGTGATGCAGCGCCGGCGCAACTACATGGACCGCCTCGACTTCGAGGCCCGCGCCCGCCAGGAGCTGGAGCTGCGCGTGGCCGAACGCACCGCCGCCCTCGAAGGCCTCAACAGCCGCCTCAAGACCGAAGTGCTTGAGCGCGAGCAGGCCCAGCAGGAACTGGTGCGCGCCCAGGACGAGCTGGTGCAGGCCGGCAAGCTGTCGGTGCTGGGCACCATGTCGGCAAGCATCAGCCATGAGCTCAACCAGCCGCTGGCGGCGATCCGCAGCTACGCCGAGAACGCCGAGATCCTGCTCGACCACCAGCGCACCGACGATGCGCGCAGCAACCTCAAGCTGATCAGCGAACTGACCGGGCGCATGGCCTCGATCATCGCCCACCTGCGCGCCTTCGCCCGGCGTGACCGGCATGCGCCGGAAAGCGTGGCGCTGCAGCCGGCACTCGACGACGCCCTGGCCCTGCTGGCCAAGCGGCGCCGGGCGATGGCGGTGGAACTGGTGCGCGACCTGCCCGAGGCCACTCTGTGGGTGCAGGCCGGCGAAACCCGCCTGCGCCAGGTACTGGGCAACCTGCTGGCCAACGCCCTCGACGCACTGACCGAAAAGGCCAACCCGCGCAAGCTCTGGCTAAGTGCCGAACGCCGCGAAGACAGCGTCTACCTGACCATTCGCGACAACGGCCCGGGCTTCAGCAGCCAGGCCCTGCTGCGCGCACGCGAGCCGTTCTTCACCACCAAGACCCGCACCCAGGGCCTGGGCCTGGGCCTAGCGATCTGCGATACGCTGATCAACGCGCTGGGCGGTGAGCTGGTGCTGGCCAACCACCCGGAAGGCGGTGCGCTGCTGACCCTGCAACTGCGCGTGGCCACCCCCGGCGCCGCGCTTCAAACCTCGGAGGACTCCTCGGCATGACGACCGACACACTGATCGACAGCCGCACCCAGGTCGTCCTGGTCGATGACGACCCGCACCTGCGTCAGGCCCTGAGCCAGACCCTGGACCTCGCCGGCCTGCGCGTGCTGCCCCTGAGCGACGCCCAGGGCCTGGCCGCGCGCCTGGAAAGCGACTGGCCCGGGGTGGTGGTGAGCGATATCCGCATGCCTGGCATCGACGGCCTGCAACTGCTCGAACAACTGCATGCCCAGGACCCGGACCTGCCGGTGCTGCTGATCACCGGCCACGGCGACGTGCCGCTGGCGGTGCAGGCGATGCGCGCCGGGGCCTACGACTTTCTCGAAAAGCCCTTCGCCAGCGACGCCCTGCTCGACAGCGTGCGCCGCGGCCTGGCGCTGCGCCGCCTGGTGCTGGACAACCGCAGCCTGCGCCTGGCCCTGAGCGATCGCCAGCAACTGAGCACGCGCCTGGTGGGCCAGTCGACCCCGATGGCCCGACTGCGCGAGCAGATCGGCGCGCTGGCCGGCACCCGCGCCGATGTGCTGATACTGGGCGAGACCGGCGCCGGCAAGGAGGTGGTGGCGCGCGCGCTGCACGACCTGTCGAGCCGGCGCGACGGCCCGTTCGTGGCGATCAACGCCGGTGCACTGGCCGAATCGGTTGTCGAGAGCGAGCTGTTCGGCCACGAGCCCGGGGCCTTTACCGGGGCGCAGAAGCGGCGCATCGGCAAGTTCGAATTCGCCAATGGCGGCACGCTGTTTCTCGATGAAATCGAGAGCATGAGCCTGGATGTACAGGTCAAGCTGCTGCGCCTGCTGCAGGAGCGGGTGGTCGAGCGCCTGGGCGGCAACCAGCTGATCCCGCTGGATATCCGCATCATCGCCGCCACCAAGGAAGACCTGCGCCAGGCCGCCGACCAGGGGCGTTTTCGGGCCGACCTGTATTACCGCCTAAACGTCGCGCCGCTGCGCATCCCCCCCCTGCGCGAGCGCGGCGACGATGTGCTGATGCTGTTCCAGCACTTTGCCGACGCCGCCAGCGAACGCCACGGCCTGCCCCCCCACGTGCTGCAACCGGCGCAACGTGCGACGCTGCTGCGCCATGCGTGGCCGGGCAACGTGCGCGAGCTGCAGAACGCCGCCGAGCGCTTCGCCCTGGGCCTGGAGCTGGCCTTGGACGGCGACAGCCCAGGCCCGGTCGATCAGGCGCAGGCAGCGCCGGGCAGCGGCAACCTCAGCGACCAGGTCGAGCAGTTCGAACGCTCGCTGATCGCCGCCGAACTGACCCGACCGCACAGCTCGATGCGCAGCCTGGCCGAAGCCCTCGGCGTGCCGCGCAAGACCCTGCACGACAAGCTGCGCAAACACGGCCTGAGCTTTGCCGACAGCAATGCCAGTGGCACCGACGACACCGAGGACAACCGCTGATGAACCCGAGCCATTACCTGCAGGACGTGCTGCACGCCGACATCCCGCTGACCCGCGAGATGGGCCTGCAGGTGCTCGACTGGCAGCACCAGCGGCTGCGCCTGCAATTGCCGCTGGCGGCCAACGTTAACCACAAGAGCACCATGTTCGGCGGCAGCCTGTATTGCGCGGCCGTGCTGGCAGGCTGGGGCTGGCTGCACCTGCGCCTGCGCGAGGCGGGCATCGGCGACGGGCATATCGTCATCCAGGAAGGCCAGATCAGCTACCCGCTGCCGGTCACCGGCGCCGGCGTGGCGGTGTGCGCGGCGCCCGAGGCCAAGGTCTGGGAGCGCTTCGTGGCCACCTACCAGCGCTACGGCCGCGCGCGCCTGACCCTGCACACCCAGGTGTTCAACGAAGGCAGTGAAACGCCCGCCGTGCAGTTCGGCGGGCAGTACGTGCTACACCGCTGAGGCGAGCGCGAGCAGGCTGGCGCGCCACGGCGCTGCGGCTGGCAGGGCAAGGAAGAAAGGATTGAGCAGGCTTTCGCGGGATGGGTAGGCGAACGGCTGGCCGTCCAGGCCCAGCACTTCGCCGCCGGCGCCTTCGAGCACGCCCTGGGCGGCGGCGGTGTCCCACTGCGAGGTCGGCGCCAGGCGCGGGTAGCAGTCGGCGGCGCCTTCGGCGAGCAGACAGAACTTGAGCGAGCTGCCCACGGAGGTCAGCTCCAGCTCACCCACCGCCGCACTCAGGCCGGCCAGCAAGCGCTCCTGCTCGGGGCTGCTGTGGCGGCGGCTGGCGACCACGGTGAACGGGGTGCCGGCAGGCGGCGCCGCACGCACGCTGATCGGCGCTGCCGGCGCGTGCGGGTCTTCGTGCCAGGCGCCCAGGCCCTGGCCACCGTAGTAGCAACGCCCCGTGGTGGGCACCCCGACCACGCCGAATACCACCCGGCCCTGTTCGATCAGGGCGATGTTGACGGTGAACTCTTCGCTGCCGGCGATGAACTCCTTGGTGCCGTCCAGCGGGTCCACCAGCCACCAGCGCTGCCACTGTTGGCGCTCGGCCAGGCCGATGTCGCAGTCTTCCTCGGACAGCACCGGAATGTGTGGCGCCAGCCGCTGCAGGCCGGCGGCGATCACGTCGTGGGCGGCGATATCGGCTGCGGTCACCGGCGAGGCATCGAGCTTGGTCTGCACAGCCACGTCCGCACGCCAGAAGGGCAGGATGGCAGCGCCCGCCTGCCGGGTCAGCTGCACCACCTGCTGCATCAGTTCGCGGTCGTTCATGCGCCGAACACGCCGCGCTGGGTCAGCAGGTCACGCACCAGGTACAGCGCCGCCAGCGCCCGCCCTTCGGAGAACTGCGGATGCTGGGCCAGGGCCGAGAGCTCGCGCAGGTTGACCTTGTCGACACGCATCGGCTCGGGCTCGTCGCCCTCCAGGCGCTCTTCGAACAGGTCGGTGGCCAGCACCACCTGGATCTTCTGGCTCATGTAGCCGGGCGACAGCGACAGCTCGGTCAGGTGTTCCAGCTGCCGGGCGCCGAAGCCGGCTTCTTCCTTGAGTTCACGGTTGGCCGCCGCCAGCACGTCTTCACCGGGCTCGATCAGGCCCTTGGGCAGCGACAGCTCGTACTCGTCGGTGCCGCCGCAGTATTCCTCCACCAGCACCGCGTGCTCGGCATCGAGCATCGCCACGATCATCACCGCGCCATAGCCGTTACCGCGCCCGACCAGGCGTTCATAGGTACGTTCGGTGCCGTTGCTGAAGCGCAGCTCGACCGCTTCGACACGGAACAGGCGGCTGCTTGCAACAATTTCGCGGCTGAGGACAGTGGGTTTCTGGCGCATGAGGGGGCGGCTCCTTGGCGGTAACGGGGTACTATACCGTCCACCGAGTCTGGATCGAACGAGAATATTTCACATGCCCTCCCTGGCCTGGCACGACATCGATACCGTATTGCTGGATATGGACGGCACCCTGCTGGACCTGCACTACGACAACCACTTCTGGTTGGAGCACCTGCCCCAGCGCTACGCCGAGCTGCATGGCATCAGCCGTGCGATGGCCGAGCTGGAAATGCAGCCACTGTTCGAACGCCACGCCGGCTCGCTGAACTGGTACTGCCTGGATTTCTGGAGTGCCGAGCTGAAGCTGCCGGTTCGCGAGCTGAAACTGGAAACGGCCGACCTGATCGCACTGCGCCCGGACGCCGACACCTTTCTGCAGGCGATCCGCCAGGCCGGCAAGCGGGTGATCCTGATCACCAATGCCCATCGCGATTCGTTGTCGTTGAAGCTGGAGCGGGTGGCGCTGGCGCCCTATTTCGAGCGGCTGATCAGCTCCCATGACTATGGCTTCCCCAAGGAAGACCAGCAATTCTGGAGCGCATTGCACGCGGATACCGGGTTCGACCCGGCACGCAGCCTGTTCATCGACGACACCCTGGCGATACTGCGCAGCGCGCGCGACTTTGGCGTGGCGCACCTGCTGGCAGTGCGCCAGCCGGACAGCCGCAAGGGGCCGCGGGATACGGCGGAGTTTGCGGCGCAGGAAGATTATCGGGACTTGTTGCAGGGGCTGTAGGCCGCTTCGCCGGCTCCTACACAAGGCATCTTACCTGTAGGAGCCGGCGTTGCCGGCGAAGACCGCACCACCAAGCTGGAGCCTTACTCCGGAATACGCAGCGTCTGCCCCGGGTAGATCTTGTCGGGATGGCTCAGCAACGGCTTGTTGGCCTCGAAGATCTTGTTGTACTGGTTGGCATTGCCATACACCGCCAACGAAATCGCACTCAGCGTGTCGCCCTTCTTCACCACCACGAAACGCGCCGCCGCCACGACCGGGCCGGTCACGGTGAGCTGGTCGTCCACCGACGCCACGCCGGCAATGTTGCCCAGCGCCAGCAGGATCTTCTCCTTCTCTTCCTGGCTGCCTACCTCGCCCTTGACCGTGACCTTGTCGCCGTCGACGGTGGTCTGGATGTTCGGGTTGCCCAGGCCGACCTTCTGCACGTGCTCCTTCAACTGGTCGTCAGCCTTGGCGTTGCCGGGGGTGAGCAGGTCGATCAGTTTTTCACCCGCTTCTTTCACGAAACTAAAAATGCTCATCCTGTGCTCCTTAGGTATCAATGACCGGAGCAGGCAGTCTAGGACAAGATAGAATGCTTCGCCTGCCAATGCCCCGGAACGACGATGGATATCAAACAACTCAAATTCCTCATCGCCCTGGATGAAACCCGCCACTTCGGCCAGGCCGCCGCGCGCTGCCACGTGACCCAGCCCACGCTGTCGATGCGCCTGCGCAACCTGGAGCGCGAACTGGGCCTGCCGCTGGTCAACCGCGGCCAGCGTTTCGAGGGCTTCACCGCCCAGGGCGAGCGCGTGCTGGCCTGGGCGCGCTCGGTACTCTCGGCCTACGACGGCCTGTACGCCGAGGCCGCCGCCTGTCGCGGGCACCTGGCCGGCACGTTGCGCCTGGGGGTGGTGCCGCTGTCGAGCTTCGACCCGCTGCCGCTACTGCAGCGCCTGCACCGCCAGCACCCCGAGCTGCGTTTCGAGCTGAGCGCGTTGAGCTCCGAACAGATTCTCGACCAGCTGGCGAGCAACCGCCTGGACCTGGGCGTGTCGTACCTGGAGCGTCTCGACAGCGAGCGCTTCGAGGCCCTGCCCCTGGGCGACACACGCATGGGCCTGCTGTTCGACCCACGTCACTTCGCATTCGCCGAACAGCCGTTGAGCTGGGAGGCCGTGGCCGAGCTGCCGCTGGGCCTGCTGACCGCCGGCATGCACTTTCGCCAGTCCATCGACCACGCCTTCCATACCCGCGGCCTGGCCCCGCAGTTGCTGTTGCAGACCGACGCCGTTCATCAGCTGGTGCAAGCGGTGGAGGGTGGCCTGTGCTGCGCGGTGATGCCGCTGAACGCCGGGCTCGAAGCACTCACCGGGCAACTGCGCCTGCAACCGATAGACCAGGCCACCACGCTGGCGCCCCTGGGGCTGATCATGCGCCGCAGCGCGCCGCGCTCGGCCCTGGCCGAGGCCTGCATCGCCGAGTACCGCCTGTCGCTCGACCCGGCGTGATCGACGCGCTCTATCAATGCATCGGCAGTAGCGATTAGACGATACCCGAGTGCAGGCCTAGGCTTAAGGCTGACCTGCCTGCCGGTACCTGCCGATGACCATCAAACCCCCGGCCTGCGGGGCGTCCACGCCCCTGGCCGCGCCCGCTGCCAGCAACCGCTACGACTACCGCCAGCTTGACGACAACAGCCAGGGTGGCGCCGACCTCGCCGAAGAGGTGGCCCTGGCGATCGCCTACAACGGCATCAGCCAGGCGGTGATGCTGGTGAGCCCTACCGATCTGCACGACTTCATCGTCGGTTTCAGCATCGGCAGCGGCATCATCGCCTCCCCCGACGACATCTATGACGTGAGCTTCACGGCCAGCGGCTCGGCCATCCATGCCGAGGTGCAGATAGCCAGCCGCGCCTTCTGGAACCTCAAGAACCAGCGCCGCCAACTGGCCGGCACCAGCGGCTGCGGCCTGTGTGGCGTCGAGGCGGTGGAGCAGGCGCTGCCCGATCTGCAGGTGCTGCCCGGCGCGCCCCTGCCGCCGCCGCACTGGCTGGACGGCCTGCGCCAGCGCATCAGCGCCTTCCAGCCACTGGGCCAGCACTGCGGCGCGGTGCACGCGGCACTGTTCATGAACGATCAGGGCGAACTGGCGCTGGGCCGCGAAGACATCGGCCGGCACAACGCCCTGGACAAGCTGATCGGCGCCCTGGTGCGTCAGCACATCGCCCTCGACGGCGGCCTGGCGGTAGTCACCAGCCGCTGCAGCCTGGAGCTGATCCAGAAGGTGCTGCGCGCCGGCATCCAGACCCTGGTGAGCCTGTCTGCGCCCACCGGCCTGGCGCTGCAATGGGCGCGCCGCCACCAGCTCAACCTTATCCACCTGCCGCACCACAGTGCGCCAAGGGTCTACAGCCCGGCGCAGGAGAGTCGCCCGTGAGCCTGCATCATCAAGCCGACCAGAAGCCGGTCCCCCGCTACAAGCCCTACCACGGCGCCGCCGGCGGCTGGGGCGCGCTGCGCAGTGTGGCGCAAGCCTGGATCGGCAGCGACAACGCGCTGAAGAACATCCGCGCCCTGCTCAAGACCAACCAGAACGGCGGCTTCGACTGCCCGGGCTGCGCCTGGGGCGACTCGCCGGAAAGCGGCATGGTCAAGTTCTGCGAGAACGGCGCCAAGGCGGTCAACTGGGAGGCCACCAAGCGCCGGGTCGATGCGGCCTTCTTCGCCCGCCACAGCGTCACCTCGCTGCTGGGCCAGAGCGACTACTGGCTGGAGTACCAGGGGCGGCTCACCGAGCCGATGGTGTACAACCCCTCCAACGACCGTTACCAGCCGATCAGCTGGGACAACGCCTTCGCCCTGATCGCGCGCCACCTCAACGGCCTGACCAGCCCCGACCAGGCGGAGTTCTATACCTCGGGCCGGGCCAGCAACGAGGCGGCCTACCTGTACCAGCTGTTCGTGCGCGCCTACGGCACCAACAACTTCCCGGACTGCTCGAACATGTGCCACGAGGCCAGCGGCGTGGCCCTGGGCCAGAGCGTCGGGGTAGGCAAGGGTACGGTGACCTTCGACGATTTCGAGCACGCCGACGCGATCTTCGTGTGGGGCCAGAACCCCGGCACCAACCACCCGCGCATGCTTGAACCGCTGCGCGAGGCGGTCAAGCGCGGTGCCCAGGTGGTGTGCGTGAACCCACTCAAGGAGCGCGGCCTGGAGCGCTTCCAGCACCCGCAGCACCCGCTGGAGATGCTTACCAACGGTGATCGTCCGACCAACACCGCCTATTTTCGCCCCGCCCTGGGCGGCGACATGGCGCTGCTGCGCGGCATGGCCAAGTTCCTCCTGCAGTGGGAGCGCGAGGCGCAGGCAACAGGTGCGCCAGCGGTGTTCGACCATGCCTTCATCGCCGAACACACCGCGGCCGTGGAGGCCTATCTTGAAGTGGTCGAGGCCAGCAGCTGGGAGCAGATCGTGCAGCAGTCGGGCCTGGGCCTGGCCGATATCGAGCAGGCCGCACGCATGTATGCGCGGGCCGAAAAAGTCATCATGTGCTGGGCCATGGGCATCACCCAGCACCGTCACTCGGTGCCGACCATCCAGGAAATCGCCAACCTGATGCTGCTGCGCGGCAACCTTGGGGTGCCAGGGGCCGGGCTATGCCCCGTGCGCGGCCACAGCAACGTGCAGGGCGACCGTACCATGGGCATCAACGAACGCCCGCCGGTGGCGCTGCTGGATGCACTGGAGCGCCGCTTCGGCTTTGCCGTGCCGCGCCACAACGGCCACAACACGGTGGAGGCGATTCGCGCCATGCTCGATGGCAAGGCGCGGGTGTTCATCGGGCTGGGCGGCAACTTCGCCCAGGCCACCCCCGACACCGAACGCACTGCACAGGCGCTGCGCAACTGCGAGCTGACGGTGCAGATCAGCACCAAGCTCAACCGCAGCCACCTGATCCACGGGCAGCAGGCGCTGATTCTGCCCTGCCTGGGACGCACCGATATCGACCTGCAGGGCGAAGGCCCACAGGCAGTGACGGTGGAAGACTCGTTCAGCATGGTGCATGCCTCCAACGGCCAGCTCAAACCGCTGTCGCGCCAGATGCGCTCGGAGCCGGCGGTGATCGCCGGAATCGCTGCCGCCACCCTGGGCAGCAAACCGGTGGACTGGCACTGGCTGGTGGCCGACTATGGGCGCATTCGCGAACTGATCGCCGACACCATTCCAGGGTTCGAGGGGTTCAACCAGCGCCTGCAGCACCCCGGTGGCTTCTACCTGGGCAACAGCGCCGGCCAGCGCCAGTGGAAGACACCCAGCGGGCGGGCCAACTTCAAGGCCAATGCGTTGCCCGACGACCTGCTGCACGAGAGCGTGCGCGCCAGCGGCCAGGTGCCGGACCTGATCATGCAGTCGATGCGTTCCCACGATCAGTACAACACCACCATCTACGGGTTGGATGACCGTTACCGTGGGGTCAAGGGGCAGCGCGACGTGCTGTTCGCCAACGAGGCGGATATCATCCGGCTGGGTTTCAACCCCGGTGACAAGGCCGATATCGTGTCGTTGTGGGGCGATGGCCGCGAGCGCCGGGTCAAGGGCTTCACCTTGCTGGCATTCGACATTCCAGCGGGGCAGGCGGCAGCGTACTACCCCGAGGTGAACCCGCTGGTGCCGCTGGAAAGCGTGGGCGATGGCAGCCATACGCCGACGTCGAAGTTCGTGGCGATCAGGATCGAGGCGGCCAGCGCCACGGCCAGGATCATCTAGGCCCCTTCGCCGGCAACGCCGGCTCCCACAGGGTCTTGCGGCGCATGCAGAACGCTGTGGGAGCTGGCTTGCCAGCAGTTCGTTCAGCGCATAACTGCAGGCAAGAAAAAGGCCCTGGCATCACTGCCAGGGCCTTCGTCCCAAGTAAGCTCAGACCCGCAAAAACGCATTAAGTTTCACTGTAAAAACAGTAACTTATAAAATTGTATACACGTCGTGCCAATCGTCGGATTTGCGTTGCCAGCGCGTGTTGCAGAGCCTCAGGATCGCCTCGTCATCCCTTTGAGGCTCCCTTATGAAGTACTCCTCGATTCTGCTGTTGTCTCTCGGCCTGCTCAGTGGCGTTGCCTCGGCAGGTGGCTCCACCGAAGCCGGTATCGGCGGCGCATTGGGCGGGGTATTGGGTTCGGTGGTTGGCCAGTCGATCGGTGGCAGCACCGGTTCGGCCATCGGCGCCGGCCTGGGCGGTGCAGCCGGTAGCGCGGTAGGTGCCGACAAGCGCAGCCGCGGCGAGGCGGCCATCGGTGGCGCACTGGGTGCGGCCGGCGGCAACGTGGTGGGCCGCAGCGTGGGCGGCAACACCGGCAGCCTGATCGGCGCCGCAGCCGGCGGCGGTGCGGGCGGTGCACTGGGCAACTACATGGGCAACAAGAGCGACGACGAAGACCGCCGCTACAACAACCGCGGCCGCGGCTACGATGACCGCCGCCACTACCGCGATCGCGGCCACCACTACGGCCATCGCAAGCACGACAAACGCTGGCGTCACCGCTGAATTCCATCGACGCTGCCGGCCCCGCGCCGGCAGCGCCGCAGTTGTACCCGCAAACGTAGCAATCAAGCCATGTGCCATCACGCCATTGGCTTAAGCCATTCACCTAAGCCTTTCCCCGCCCCGGCCCCTGTGCGAAAACCTTCGAGCCTGTTGTCCGGCCAGCTTTCCAGCCTTTTATATTGACTGTCCGATCAACATCGGCAGGGGCCTGTTTGCATCGACTGTTTTGTGACTGATGGGTCGGCTTAAGGGGCGTCCCGATTTTGACGTCAAATAGCAATCGCTATGATCCGCCCCACCTTAAGCGACGCAGTGGGCGCACGGAATGCGGATGTACCTGGGAATATGGATCGGCACGGCCCTCGGCGCCTGCGGCCTGCTGCTCGACCTGCTGCCCCTGGGCCTGGCCGGGCTGTCGCTGGTGCTGCTTGCCAGCACCTTGCTACGCCCGCGCCCCGTGGCACAGGTGGCTGCGGTCAGCGACGCGCCCATCGTGCTCGAACAGCCGCCACTGCACACCCTGCTGCCGGTGGTGGCGCCCAGCTGGATCGACAGCCTCCAACAGAGCCGAACCCTGCTGGGCGACAACATCAGCCAGTTGCTCGAACGCTTCGGCGCCATCAACCAACGCCTGGAACACAGCCTCAACGACGCCGACAACGTGCTGGCCAATGGCGGCGTGGGCGAGAACCTGCGCGAGGCCAACCAGCGCCTGCGCCGGGTCACCGAAAGCTTCGCCGCCAGCAGCCAGCGCCAGCATGAATTTCTGACCACCATCAATCATCTGGGCAGCTACGCCGGCCAGCTCCAGCAGATGGCCAAGCGCGTGCAGGAAGTTGCCAGCCAGACCAACCTGCTGGCGCTCAATGCCGCCATCGAAGCTGCCCGCGCCGGCGAGTTCGGCCGCGGCTTCTCGGTGGTCGCCGACGAGGTGCGCAAGCTCTCCAGCCTGTCGGCCGAGACCGGCCAGTCGATGGACGCCAAGGTGGGCGAGATCAACCAGTCGATCCAGTCCAGCATCGATGCCGCCACCGCGCTGGGCAGCGAAGAGCAGGCCAACCTGCGCGAGCTGGAGCAGGTACTCGACGAGGTGATCAGCGACCTGGGCGGTAACCTCGACGCCCTCGACGGCGCCTCGCGGGCGCTGCAACAGGATGCCCGCGCCACCCAGGCAGATATCCACGCGATCATGGTCAGCCTGCAGTTCCAGGATCGCGCCGACCAGATGCTCGACCACCTGCAGGCCGACCTGCTGCAACTGCTCGATGCCCTGGCGCACGACGACCCGCGCCTGCACGACCCGCAAGGCTGGCTGCAGCAATTGCGCCAGCGCTTCACCACCAGCGAGGAACGGGCTGGCCACAGCCAGTCGGCATCCAGCAGCGACGTGACCTTTTTCTAACTCCGGAAGCCCTGAACATGGCCAAGACCATCCTGATCGTGGACGACTCCGCCTCGATGCGCCAACTCGTGAAAATCAGCCTGGCCAGCGCCGGCCACCAGGTCATCGAAGCCTGTGACGGGCGCGACGCGCTGAACAAGCTCACCGGGCAGAAGATCAACCTGGTGATCAGCGACGTGAACATGCCCAACCTGGACGGCATCGGCCTGGTCAAGGCGCTCAAGGCGCGCAACGAATACCGCTTCACCCCGATCATGATGCTCACCACCGAAAGCGAGCAGGCCAAGAAGGCCGAGGGCCAGGCCGCCGGAGCGCGGGCCTGGATCGTCAAGCCGTTCCAGCCCCAGCAGTTGCTGGCGGCTGTCGAAAAGCTGATTGGCTGACGCGCATGTTCACACTCGCCGCAGCCACCGCCGACACCCCCGCACGGCTACGCCTGGACGGCGACCTGACCATCTATGAGGTGCGCGCCGCACGCGAGCAGCTGCTGGCCCTGTTGCCCGCTCAACCAGTGCCCTGGCAACTGGACCTGGGCGGCCTGGACGAGCTCGACAGTGCCGGCGTGCAACTGCTGCTGAGCCTGCACAAGACCCTCTGCGCAAATGGCCACGACGCCGAGGTGATCGCCCTGCCGGGCAACGCCCGGGCGTTGCTGGAGCTGCTGCGCCTGCCCGCATTGTGCCCGGCCGGTAGCCCCGTGCCGTGCGAGGAGTGAGCATGTTCGACGCCGAGCAATGGAGCCAGCTGCTGCAGGGCTTTCTCGAAGAGGCCCGCGACCTGCTCAAGGAAGCCGAAGACAGCCTGCTGCGCCTGGAAACCCGCCCCGATGACGACGCGGCGATCAACGCGCTGTTTCGCGCCGTGCACACGCTCAAGGGCTCGGCGGGGATCTTCTCCCTCGACCCACTGGTGGCGCTGGCGCACCAGCTGGAAAACCTGCTGATGGGGGTACGCGACGGTGCGCGGGTGCTGGACGCTCCGCTCACCTCGTTGATGCTGCAGTGCATGGACGAACTGGGGGTGATGCTCGACAGCATCGACCCGCAGCAGGTCAGCATGCCAGCACACACGCCGCACCAGGCCGCCCTGCTGGCGGCATTGCAGGCGCATCAGGGCGAGCTGCCCGCGTCTGTGGACAACCCGCTGGCAGCCCCGCCCGGTGCGCCCCGCTTGCGTACCTGGCACCTGTCGATCCGCTTTGCCAGCGAGCTGCTGAGCAACGGCTTCGACCCGGCGGCGTTCATCCGCTACCTGGCGCGGCTGGGCGACATCCTCAGCCTGCAGACCCTCACCTGGGCCGTGCCGGAGCTCGACAGCCTCGACCCGGAGGCCTGCTACCTGGGCTTCGAAGTGAGCCTGCACAGCGACGCCAGCCGCGAGCAGCTCGAAGACGTGTTCGCCCTGGTGCAGGACTTCTGCACCCTGCGCCTGCAGGCCCAGGAGCCGACCGATACCGCCTTGCCGGCCAAACCCCGCGCACCGGCGCAAACGTTGGCGCCTGCAACCGCCACACCCTTGCCATCGATGCCCGCTGGCGAGCCGCGCACTGCCTCCAGCAGCCAGGTCAAGGTGGCTGCGCAAAAGCTCGACGAGCTGATCAACCTGGTCGGCGAGCTGGTCATCGCCACCGCCGGCGCCCAGATGCAGGCCCTGCGCAGTGCCCACGCCGCCTGCATCGAAAGCGTGCAGGCGGTGCAGCAGCATGTGGAGCAGATCCGCGAGCGGGCGCTGAAACTGCGCATGGTCGAAGTGGGCGAGACCTTCAACCGCTTCCACCGCGTGGTGCGCGATGTGAGTCAGGCGCTGGACAAGCAGATTGCGCTGACCATCAGCGGCGGCGACACCGAGCTGGACAAGACCCTGATCGACCGCATCGCCGACCCGCTGGTGCACCTGGTGCGCAACGCCATCGACCACGGCATCGAGGCCCCTGCCGAGCGCCGCGCCGCCGGCAAGCCCGAGCAGGGTCAGCTGCGCCTGAACGCCTACCACGACTCGGGCATGATCGTGCTCGAGATCCAGGATGACGGGCGCGGCCTGAACACCGCGAAGATCCGCGAGAAGGCCATCGCCCGCGGCATGCTCGACAGCGATTCGCCGATGAGCGAACAGGACATCCACCTGCTGATCTTCGAAGCGGGTTTTTCCACCGCCGAGCAGGTGTCCAACCTGTCCGGACGCGGGGTGGGCATGGACGTGGTGCGCAGCGCCATCGACCAGTTGCGCGGGGTCATCGAGATCGACTCCAGGGCCGGCCATGGCTGCACCTTCCGCATCCGCCTGCCGCTGACCCTGGCGATCATCGACGGGTTTCTGGTGAGCGTGGGCGAGGAGCACTTCGTGATCCCGCTGGACATGGTCACCGAATGCATGGAGGCCCCCGCCAACCAGGCCGAGCAGGGCCACCTGAACCTGCGCGGGCGGCCGCTGCCGTGCATCGACCTGCAACCGCATTTCGGCCTGCCGCGCAGCGCCTGCGTGCGCCGCAACATCGTGGTGGTCAGCCAGGGCCGGCAGCATGCCGGGCTGATCGTCGACCAATTGCACGGCGAACTGCAGACCGTGATCAAGCCCTTGGGGCAACTGTTCCAACACCTCAGTGGCATCAGCGGCTCGACCATCCTCGGCTCTGGCCAGGTGGCGCTGATACTCGATATCCCCAGCCTGTTCCGCCAGTCGCAGCAACGCGCCGAAGGCGAGACGCCGCACCTGTTGCCAAGCCCTTCCGGAGAATAGACATGCAGTTGATCAGCAATATGAAGATAGGCGTGCGCCTGACCCTGGGCTTTCTGCTGGTGGTGGCGCTGACCGCGCTCATCGGCGTCATCGGCCTGCGCAACCTGGAGCAGGTCAACGGCCTGTCGGACCGCATGTACGAGCTGGACGTGGCCGGCCTGAGCTCCTTGCAGCAAGCCAACATCCAGCTGCTGATGGCCAACCGCGCCGTGCGCCAGAGCCTGCTCTCCACCACCGCCCAGGAGCGCGACCAGTCGGCCGCCACCGCCCGCGCGGCGATGGAAAAGACCCGCGAACTGCTGATCAAGGCGCGCGAGCACTTCATCACCAAGGAAGGCCGCGCCCAGGTGGAAAGAATCGACGCGCCGCTGCAGGCCTACATCAGCGTGGCCAACCAGTTGCTGGGGGTGCACCAGCAGTCGGGCGACCTGCAGATTGCTTCCGAAGCGCTGGCGCTGATGCCGCAGAACGTCGCGGCGGCCAACGCGGTCGACCAGTTGCTGGGTGAGGCCAGCGCTGCCAAGCAGGCGCGCGCCGGCGAGGCGAACGCCGAGATCAGCGTCATCTACGAACGCTCGCGGGTGCAGATGATCGCCCTGGTCGCCGCCGCAACCCTGATCGGCATGCTGATCGGCGTGCTGGTCACCCGCAGCATCACCCGGCCGCTGGCAGGCGCAGTGCAGGCCGCCGACCGCATGGCCGCAGGCGATCTGAGCCAGGACCTGGTAGTGACCCACAAGGACGAGACCGGGCAGTTGCTGGGCTCGATGCAGAACATGACCCTGCGCCTGCGCAGCATCCTGGGCGATGTGCGCAGCGCCGCCGATGCGCTGTCGTCGGCCTCCGAACAGGTCAGTTCGACCTCGCAATCGCTGAGCCAGGCGGCCAACGAGCAAGCCGCCAGCGTCGAGCAGACCAGCGCTTCGGTCGAGCAGATGTCGGCCTCGATCGCGCAGAACACCGAAAGCGCCAAGGTCACCGACGGCATCGCCGGCAAGGCGGCCAACGACGCGGTGCAGGGCGGCGGCGCAGTGGGCGACACGGTGCTGGCGATGAAGCAGATCGCCGAGAAGATCGGCATCATCGACGACATTGCCTACCAGACCAACCTGCTGGCGCTCAACGCCGCCATCGAGGCCGCCCGTGCCGGCGATCACGGCAAGGGCTTTGCCGTGGTGGCCGCCGAGGTGCGCAAGCTGGCCGAACGCAGCCAGGTGGCAGCGCAGGAAATCGGCCAGGTGGCCTCCAGCAGCGTGCAACTGGCCGAACAGGCCGGCAGCCTGCTCAGCGAGATCGTGCCCAACATCCAGAAGACCTCGGACCTGGTGCAGGAAATCACCGCCGCCTCGCAGGAGCAGAGCAGCGCCGCCGGGCAGATCAACATCGCCATGGGCCAGATGAACCAGATCACCCAGCAGAACGCCTCGGCTTCCGAAGAGCTGGCCGCCACCGCCGAAGAGATGAACGCCCAGGCCGGCCAGTTGCAGGAGCTGATCGGCTTCTTCCGCTTCGAGGCCGGCAGCACTGCGCGTGCCCTGCCCCGGGTGGGCGAACCGCAAGTCGGCGCCTACAAGCCCACCCACAAGGCGCTGATCGATGAAGGCCAGTTCGTCAGCTTCACTTGACCGAGGCGTCCCCATGCACACCCTAGAGTCTGCGGCGCCCGCGCCGCACCTGCCCACCAGTGTCCAGCACCTGACCTTTCGCGTGCGCGAGGCCGGCTATGCACTGCCCATCGAACTGGTGCGCGAGATCATCGAGTACGCCGAGATCACCCGCGTGCCGATGATGCCCGCCTACATTCACGGCGTGCTCAACCTGCGCGGCAACGTGGTGCCGGTACTGGACCTGGCAGCACGCTTCGGCATGGAACTGACCGAGGCCGGCAAGCGCACCTGCATCGTGATCATCGCCCTGCCCCTCGAGGACGGTGTGCAGCGCATCGGCCTGGTTGTGGATGCGGTGGACGCGGTACTCGACATCGACCCGCACGGGGTGGTGCCGGCGCCACCGTTCGGCACCGGCATCCGTGCCGACTTCATTGCCGGCATGGCCCAGCAGGAGCAGGGCTTTTTGATCATCCTGAACATGCCCCAGGTGCTGTCGCTGGAAGATATCCGCTACCTCAGCCAGGCCGCGAAGGGCTCCTGAATGCCCTCGACCTTCAAACTGCCGGTGCTGGGCGAACAGGAGTTCAGCCGCCTGCAGACGCTGATGAGCAGCGCCTCGGGCATCCACCTGGCCAGCAACAAGCGCTCGCTGGTGGCCGGGCGCCTGATGAAACGCCTGCGTCACTACCACCTGGACAACTACCGCGACTACCTGCACCTGATCGAGCGCCCGACCCACAGCCGCGAGCGGCGCCTGGTGATCGACCTGCTGACCACCAACGAGACCTACTTCTTTCGCGAGTTCCCGCACTTCGAATTCCTTGGCCAGTGGCTGGGCCGGCGCAAGGGGCCGCTGCGGCTGTGGAGCGCGGCCTGCTCGTCGGGCGAGGAGCCCTACAGCCTGGCCATGACCGTGGCCGAGCACGCTACCGGCAGCGACTGGTCGATCCTGGCCAGCGACCTCAGCCAGAGCATGCTGACGCTGGCCGAGCAAGGCATCTACGACATCGCCCAGGCGCGCTACTTTCCCGATGGCTGGATGCAGCGCCACTGCCTGTGCGGGGTCGGCGACATGCACGGGCGCCTGCGCGTGCAGGCGCACCTGCGAGCGCGGGTGAGCCTGCGCGAGATCAACCTGGTGCAGCCGCTGCCCGAGGGCCTGGGGCCGTTCGACGTGATATTCCTGCGCAACATCCTGATCTACTTCGACACCCCGCAGAAACAGCTGATCGTGCAGCGCCTGGTCAACCAGCTGCGCCCCGGCGGGCTGCTGTTCATCGGGCACGCCGAAAGCATCCACGGCTTCGAGCTGCCGCTCAGGCTGGTGCACCCCTCGGTGTTCGAGCGCGTATGACCGAGCGTGCGACGGCGCCGGTGCGGGTGTTCATCGTCGACGACTCGGCGCTGGTGCGCCAGGTGCTCAACCAGTGCCTGAACGACCACCCGCGCATCCGCGTGATCGGCATGGCCGCCGACCCGCTGTATGCCATCGAGAAGATGCGCCGTGACTGGCCCGATGTGCTGGTGCTGGACATCGAGATGCCGCGCATGGACGGCCTGACCTTTCTGCGCCAGATCATGGCCGAGCGCCCCACGCCGACGATCATCTGCTCGACCCTCACCGAAGCCGGCACCGACCTCAACCTCCAGGCCCTGGCCGCCGGGGCGGTCGGCGTGTTCACCAAGGCCCGGCTGGGCCTGCGCCAGAGCCTGGAGAACCTCGCCAGCGGGCTGATTCGCAGCATCGAGGAAGCAGCCCGCACCCGCCCGGTATTGTTACCTCTGTCGCAGGCGAAAGAAAAAACCAGTGCACTGCCTGCAACCCCAAGCAAAACCACCGAGCGAATCGTTACACTTGGCTGCTCGACCGGCGGCACCCAGGCGCTGGAATTCATCCTGCGTCAGCTGCCGCGCGATTGCCCGGGCATCGTGATCGTGCAGCACATGCCGGCCAGGTTCACTGCCGACTTCGCCAGGCGCCTGAACAGCCTCTGTCAGATCGAGGTGCGCGAGGCCAGGCATCTGGACCGTGTCCACAGCGGCCTGGCACTGCTGGCCCCGGGGGGCCTGCACATGCAGCTCAAACGCAGTGGTGCGCACTACCTGGTGGAGGTGCTCGACGGTCCCGCCGTCAATCGGCACAAACCCTCGGTCGATGTCCTGTTTCGCTCCGCCGCCCGGCATGCCGGGGGCAATGCCCTTGGCATCATCATGACCGGGATGGGCGATGACGGTGCCCGAGGCCTGCTGAGCATGCGTGAGCAAGGCGCCGCCACCGTGGCACAGGACGAGGCCAGTTGCATCGTGTTCGGCATGCCCAAGGAAGCCATACGGCTGGGTGCGGCCCAGGCGGTGGAACCGCTGACACGGTTGCCGGCGCTGATCGCCCAGTTCAGCGACAACCCACGTGCCAGCTGAGCCATACACCGCCCCTTACCTTGCGACACAGGCCTACCTATGCTTTGCCGAATACTCCTTGCAGACGAGTCGCCCCTGTTCAGAGCGGGGCTGCGCGCGCTGCTCGAACAAAAACAAGATTACGCAGTGGTGGGTGAAACCGGTGACGGCGTGAGCGCCGTCGAGCTCGCCGAACAGCTCAAGCCCGACATCATCATGCTGGACATGGCGCTGGATGCACTGGAGAGCGAAGAGATCCTGCGCGAGCTGTGCCTGCGCGTGCCGGCAAGCATGGTGCTGATGCTGTCGGCGCGTTCGGAGCTGGAGTTCGTGATGAAGTGCCTGCAGCAGGGTGCCCACGGCTTTCTGCTCAAGACTGCCACCGTGCTGGAACTGGAGCTGGCGTTGCAGGCGTTGAAGAACGGCGGCCAGTACCTGTCGTCGGCGGTGTTGCCGCTGGTGATCGGGCAGGCGGTCAAGCACAGCCGCAAGCGCCATGCCGGCAGCAGCACCATGCAACTGACCACCCGCCAGCTGGAGATCCTGCGCCTGATTGCACGAGGCGAGTCGACCCGCTCGATTGCCGATGGCCTGGGCCTGAGCGTGAAGACGGTGGAGGCGCACCGCTCGCAGATCATGCACCGCCTGCAGATACACGACATACCGGGCCTGGTGCTGTTTGCGGTGCGCGAAGGCATCATCCGCATCAACGACTGACCGCGCCGGGTTTCAGCCTTGCAGGGCTACCAGGGCGCCTTGCAGGGCCGTCGGCAAGCTGGCGGGCTGGCCGGTGGCACGCTCGACGAACACCTGCACCATGCGCCCGGCGGCGCAGGGCTGAGCTTCACCGACCTTGAACAGGGCCAGTTGGTACTCCACCGAACTCCCGGCCACCCGCACCGCGCGCAGGCCGACTTCCAGGCATTCGGGGAAGGCGGCCGAGGCGAAGAAGTCGCACCCCGAACTGACCACGAACCCCACCACCTCGCCGTCCTGCGGGTCGAGCCCGGCATGCTCGATCAGGTAGGCCTGCACGGCGCTGTCGAAGAAGGCGTGGACCGTGGCGCTGGCGATGTGGCCGTTGACGTCGTTGTCCTGCCAGCGGGTCGGCAGGGGGTGGACGTGGGGGTAGTGGTGGCGTTCGGGTGTGGCAGACATGAATGACCTGTATGCAGTGAAGGGGGCGGGAAGCATCCCACAACGAATTCAGAAGCACGGTGACAGTAAACCGTAACAGGGCTGAATAGCATGGGCGCCTACTCGAAACATCCATGCGGTTGCGCCGCTACTGCGCAAGGCATAGACTCTAACTACGCCAATGGCGTACAAAGGTTGGCATGCTCTTCATCGAAACAAGCGTATTTACCAGCGACGTTTCAAGCCATCTCGACGATCACGAGTACCTGTCGCTTCAGGTATATCTTGCCGAGCACCCTGAAGCAGGTGACCTGATCGAAGATACCGGCGGGCTGCGAAAAACTCGATGGGCAGCAAAAGGCAAAGGAAAAAGCGGCGGGGTTCGAGTGATCTATTACTACGCCGTGTCAGCCAGCCAGATCCGTTTGCTGCTTATCTACCGCAAAGGCATCCACGACACATTGACTAAAAAACAGAAAGCCGTACTTCGAAGCCTCAACCAAGGGTGGAAATGATGGACAGGAATCTTTTCGGCCGTCTCGTTGACAGCATGACCGAGATGGCTGAAATCGATCGTGGGGAGCGCAAACCTTCACGCGAGTTCCAGGTAGACGCCATGCGGGTCAGGGCCATACGCGAGGCAACCGGGCTTACCCAGGAAAAATTTGCGCAGTGTATCGATGTACCGCTGGGTACGTTGCGCAATTGGGAGCAAGGACGCCGTGCTCCAGAAGGGCCAGCACGGGCACTGCTGCGTGCGATTCACAATGACCCGGAACATGTTCTGGCCGCATTGGCCTGAATCACAGCCCAAACGAAAAAGCCGCCCATTCGGGCGGCTTTTTCTCAGCTGGCGAGCAGCAACTTACAGTTGCGGGCCCGCTGCCTTGATGGCGTCGGAAACGTCGAACTTCTTGAAGTTCTCGATGAACAGCGAAGCCAGGCCCTTGGCCGCTTCGTCGTAGGCAGCGCTGTCAGCCCAGGTGTTGCGCGGGTTGAGCAGTACGGTTTCAACACCCGGTACCAGTTTCGGCACGTCCAGGTTGATGATGTCCAGGTGCTCGGTTTCAGCACCGACCAGTGCGCCGCTCTGGATGGCCGCGATCACCGCACGGGTGGTCGGGATGTTGAAGCGCTTGCCCACGCCGTAGCCACCACCGGTCCAGCCGGTGTTGACCAGGTACACCTTGGAACCGAAACCACGGATACGCTTGATCAGCAGTTCAGCGTATTCGCCAGCCGGACGCGGGAAGAACGGCGCGCCGAAGCAGGTGGAGAAGGTCGACTTGATGCCGCTGCCCGAACCCATTTCGGTGGAGCCCACCAGCGCGGTGTAACCGGACAGGAAGTGGTAGGCCGCCTGCTCTTCGCTGAGGATCGATACTGGTGGCAGTACGCCGGTCAGGTCGCAGGTCAGGAAGATCACTGCGTTGGGCTCGCCACCCAGGTTCTTCTCGGAACGCTTGGCAACGTGCTCGAGCGGGTAGGCCGCACGGCTGTTCTGGGTCAGGCTGACATCGGAGTAGTCAGCGTGCTTGGCGTCGTCGATGACGACGTTTTCCAGCACGGCACCATGCTTGATGGCTTTCCAGATGACCGGCTCGTTCTTCTCCGACAGGTCGATGCACTTGGCATAGCAACCGCCTTCGATGTTGAACACCACGCCCTCGCCCCAGCCGTGCTCGTCGTCACCGATCAGGTAACGGCTTTCGTCAGCCGACAGGGTGGTCTTGCCAGTGCCCGACAGGCCGAAGAACAGGGTCACGTCGCCTGCTTCGCCGATGTTGGCGGCGCAGTGCATCGGCAGCACGTCGGCAGCCGGCAGCAGGAAGTTCTGCACCGAGAACATGGCTTTCTTCATCTCGCCGGCGTAACGCATGCCAGCGATCAGTACCTTCTTCTGGGCGAAGTTGAGGATCACGCAACCGTCGGAGTTGGTGCCGTCACGCTCGGGCACGCATTCGAAGTTGGCGACATTGAGCACTTGCCACTCATCACGACCGGCCGGGTTGTACTGCGCCGGATTGATGAACAGGCAACGGCCGAACAGGTTCTGCCAGGCAGTCTGGGTGGTCATGCGTACCGGCAGGTAGTGCTCGGCAGCCGCACCTACGTGCACGTGGGAAACGAAATGATCCTGGGCGTTGTTGAACGCCTCGACGCGGTCCCACAGGGCATCGAACTTGTCGGCCGGGAACTTGCGGTTGATCGGGCCCCAGGCGATGGCAGACGAGGTGGACGGCTCGTCGACGATGAAACGGTCGACCGGCGAACGACCGGTGCGGTGACCAGTTTTCACGACCAGCGCGCCCGTATCGGCCAGCTCGCCTTCACCGCGGTTCAGCGCTTCTTTTACCAGTTCATCGACGCTCAGGTCGGTGTACACGGTGTTGTTGGCTTGCGTCATGAGATTCCCCATCCGGCCTGCGGCCGAGTGCTCCGAACGTTTTGTAGTAGAGCTTTTAAAACTACTACAGCGAAAAAAGTGGCGGGATTATGCCAGAAACGCCCAAAAAAAGTAGGGCCCTCCTGTCAGAACGGCGTGTTTCCGGCGTTCGACAGGAGATTTACCTGAGCTTAAACGTTTTAGTGACGAGTATATGACGGTGCGTCAACACCCCCGCCGGCGAACAATTGTGCGATTTCGGTTTCATCGAACAGGTAGCGCTGGTTGCAGAACTGGCAGTCGATTTCGATCGCCCCGCCATGCTCGGCCGCCAGGGCCAGGGCATCGTCCTGGCCGAGGCTGACCAGCGCGTTGCCCGAGCGCTCACGCGAGCAGCTGCAGCGGAACTGCAGCGGCTGGATATCGAACAGGCGCACGGCATCCTCGTGGTACAGACGGTGCAGCACGGTCTCGTTGTCCAGGCCCAGTTGCTCTTCGGCCTTCAACGTGTTGGCCAGGGCGGTGACGTGCTTCCAGCTGTCTTCGCGGTCGTCCTCGTCCTTCTGGCGGTCGGCCGGCAACTGCTGCAGCAGCAGGCCGCGGGCGCGCTGGCCATCGGCGTTGAGCCAGAAGCGCGTGCCCACCTGCTGGGACATCACGAAGTAGTTGGTGAAGCACTCCGAGAGGTTCTCGCCATCCAGGTCGACAATGCCCTGGTAGCGCTGGCCCTGCGCCGGGTCGATGGTCAGCGCCAGCTGGCCATCGGGCATCAGGTCGCCCAGGGTGGCATCGGGGGCGATCTGCTCGGCGTGGTAGCGCGCCAGGCCACGGATGTCGCGCTCGCTGGAGCACTCGATCATCAGCAGCGGGATCGGCCCTTCGGAGCGTGCCTGCAGGATCAGCAGGCCGTCGAACTTGAGCGCGCCCACCAGCAGCGCCGCCGCGGCCATCAGCTCACCGAGCAGTTGCGCCACCGGCTGCGGGTAGGGGTGCTTGGCCAGGACTTCGGCGTAGCTGCGCTCGAGCGAAACCAGTTCGCCGCGTACGTCGCGCTCGTCGAAGATGAAGCGTTGGGTGAAGTCGGTATCTGGCAAATCGGACATGGTTTCTGGCTTTCTGAAAGATGACAAAATAATTTCAAGGGCCTATAAAGCCCCGTTTAGAGCACCGGAATGGTGCGAACGATAGCGCTGTAAAAGAGGTAGTTTATGGACAATCCACCCCTGTTCCAAGCCAGGTGGGCTTGGGGCCCCCTGTGTCTGGCTACGTTGATTCCCGTTGCACTACTGTGTTTCTGGTTATGGCCCGTTGGCCAGGCCCTTTGCATGGCGCTCGACGAATGGCTGTTCCACGCCCTCAATCGCCCACTGGCCGACAACACCCTGTGGCGCAGCATCTGGACCCTGGGCAGCCTGCGCCCGTTCGACATCGTGGTCGGGCTCATCATGCTGATGCTGCTGATTCGCGGCGACTGGGTATTCAAGGCCGTCGAGGTGCGCCGGGCTTTTTTCGGCTTCCTGGTGACCCTGCTGGTGCTGGTGGTGATCCGCGCCCTGTTCTCCAAGCTGGTACGCCTGATGGGCTGGCAGCACCATAGCCCGTCGATGGTGTTCAGTGACGCCATCATGCTCAGCGACTACTACCCGGCGCTCGAAGCGCGCTGGGAGCTCAAGGACCGTTCCAGCCAGAGCTTCCCCGGCGACCACGCCTCGGTGCTGCTGCTGTGGGCACTGTTCATGAGCCTGTTCAGCCGCCGCCTGATGCAGCATGTGCTGATCTGGGCACTGGCGGTGCTGTTCATGCTGCCACGCCTGGTGGCGGGTGCCCACTGGGGCCAGGACGACTATATCGGCGGCCTGGGCATGGCCATCCTGGCGCTGGGCTGGAGTTACTATACGCCGTTTGCTGCCCGGACCAGCGCCGGCCTGGTGCGTGTCACCGCGCCCTTGTTCGGTTGGCTGGCACGGCTGCCGCTGCTCGGCCGCCTGAGCGTGATCGGCGCGCGGGGCTAACCGGCGCTGTCGTGCAACTGATGTAGCTGGCGGCGCTGCTTCTTGGTGGGCCGCCCGTCGGTGCTTACCCCAAGGGCGCCGGCCTTGCGCAGCGCCGCGGCCTGCTCGCGGCGTGCCAGGCTCTGTGCGGTCTCCTCGTACAGCGCCTGTGCCTCGGGTGCGCCGCGGCGCACCACCGACAGCGCCGTGACCACCACGGTACGCTCGTCGAAACCGGTACGCAGCACGAACTCGTCACCCACCCGCGGCTCCTTGCCCGGCTTGCAACGCTCGCCCCGACAATGCACCTTGCCGCTCTCGATCGCCGCCTTGGCCAGGGCGCGGGTCTTGTAGAAGCGCGCCGCCCACAACCATTTGTCCAGGCGAACCTTGTCGTCCTCTTCCGGCTTTTGTGCCATGGCATTTCCCCGATTCATTTGTTTCATGGAACTGTACTACCGTAACTGGCGGATGCAAAAAATACGCGGCGTGCTTACAGTTCACCGACTTTTACCCAGGTTGTGCATCTTGAAGACATTTGACCATTTGAGCGTGATCGGCCTGCGCGAGTGGGTGGCCTTGCCCGACCTCGGCGTGGCAGGCCTGCGCGCCAAGATCGATACCGGCGCCAGCACCTCCAGCCTGCACGCCACCGAAGTGGAAACCTTCGAACGCGATGGTGAAACCTGGGTCCGCTTCAACGCGCACCTGGGTTCGGTGGTACAACTGCGTCACCGGCGCTGCGAAGCGCCGCTGGTGACGATGAAGACCATCAAGAGCTCCAATGGCCATGCCCAAACCCGCTACGTGATCCGCACGCCCCTGGCGCTCGGCGACCGGGTGTGGGAAGTGGAGTTCACCCTGGCCTGCCGCAAGGCCATGCGCTATCGCCTGCTGCTCGGCTCCAAGGCCCTGGTACACGGCCAGCTGGTGGTCAACCCGGGCCTCAAATACGTACAGGACAAGCCGGCCTCTCCGGCCACCATTACCCCCTCCACAGGTGTTGCATGAAGATCGCTGTGCTGTCGCGGAACCCGCGTCTGTATTCCACTCGTCGTCTGGTCGAAGCCGGTACGCAACGAGGCCATGAAATGGTTGTGATCGATACCCTGCGCGCCTACATGAACATCGCCAGCCACAAGCCGCAGATCCACTATCGCGGCAAGCCGCTGGAAGGGTTCGACGCCGTCATCCCGCGCATCGGCGCGTCGGTGACCTTCTATGGCTGCGCGGTGCTGCGCCAGTTCGAGATGATGGGCGTGTTCCCGCTCAACGAATCGGTGGCCATCGCCCGCTCGCGGGACAAGCTGCGCTCGCTGCAGCTGCTGTCGCGCCGTGGCATCGGCCTGCCGGTCACCGGCTTTGCCCATTCGCCCGACGACATTCCCGACCTGATCCAGATGGTCAACGGCGCCCCCCTGGTGATCAAGGTGCTCGAGGGCACCCAGGGCATCGGCGTGGTGCTGTGCGAAACCACCAAGGCGGCCGAGTCGGTGATCGAGGCCTTCATGGGCCTGAAGCAGAACATCATGGTGCAGGAGTACATCAAGGAGGCCGGTGGCGCCGACATTCGCTGCTTTGTGGTGGGCGACAAGGTGATCGCCTCGATGAAGCGCCAGGCCAAGCCCGGCGAGTTCCGCTCCAACCTGCACCGGGGCGGCACCGCCAGCCTGATCAAGGTCACCCCGGAAGAGCGCATGACCGCCATCCGCGCTGCCAAGGTCATGGGCCTGAGCGTGGCCGGCGTGGATATCCTGCGCTCCAATCACGGCCCGCTGGTGATGGAGGTCAACTCCTCGCCGGGCCTGGAAGGCATTGAGGTCACCACCGGCAAGGACGTGGCCGGGATGATCATCGAACACCTGGAGAAGAACGGCGGGCCGAACCTGACCCGCACCAAGGGCAAGGGCTGAGCCCTTGCGTCCCTAGACCGCGTCGCGTGGCAGCAGCAGGCCCAGGGGCAAGCGTACCCGCGCCTCGATGCCGCCACCGGAACGGTTGCGCAGCTCCACATTGCCGCCGTGCTGGGCGGCGATGCGCTTGACGATAGCCAGGCCCAGGCCGGTGCCCTTGCCGCTGCGGGCGCGATCACCGCGAATGAACGGATTGAAGATCGCCTCCAGCTCACCCGGATCGATGCCGGCGCCGCGGTCGAGCACGCTCAGCACCACGTAGGGCGCGCTGGTGTCACCCGAGACATAGGCCGCCACTTCCACGCCCTGCCCGGCGTGATGCAGCGCATTGCCGATCAGGTTGTTGAGCAGGCGCTTGATCGAAACCCGGCGCAGCGGAAACGGCGGGATCGGCTCCAGGCACAGCCGCACCTGCTCTTCGGGCTGGTTGAACGGCGCGACCACCTCGCGTACCAGGTCGCTGAGGTCCACCTCCTCGACCGGCTCGTCGCGGCCATCGCGGATGAACGCCAGGAACTGGTCGAGAATCGCGTCCATGTCCTCGATGTCGCGCACCATGTCATCGGTCAGGTCGCTTTCGTTGGCCAGCAGCGACAGCGACAGGCGCAGGCGCGTCAGCGGCGTGCGCAGGTCATGGGACACCCCGGCCAGCATCAGCTCACGCTCGCGCCCCGCCTGCTCGACATCCTCTGCCATCTGGTTGAAGGCCCGGTAGACCTCGGTCATCTCGCTGGGCGTGTCGCTGATCGGCAGGCGCACGCTGCGCCCCTGGCCCAGTTGCCGGGCGGCGAACACCAGGCGCTTGAGCGGCTGGTTGAGCTGGCGCACGAAGATCCAGGCCGAAGCCGTGGACAACAGGCCGATGGCCAGGAACCAGCCCAGCACGTTCCAGATCTTCTGGCCGCGCAACGGGTGCGGGTACAGCGGCACCTTCAGCCAGCCATCGCCCAGGCTCGGGGCCTGTACCCACAGCGCCGGCGGCGCATGGATGCGCAGGCGCACCTCGGTGTCCTCGCCCAGTTCGGCCTGCATCTGGCGCTGGTAGATCTCGCTGTAGGGCCAGTGCTGCTCACCCTCGGGCACACCGGTGCCGACCACCCGCTTCAAGCCGGCGGCTTCGGCAATCTTCTCGCGGTTTTCCTCATCGGCCGCCCAGTAGGCGCGCAGCGTCAGTGCGACGCCGTGGCTGTACTGGCGGTCCACCAGCACGTCCTCGTTCATCAGCAGGTACACCAGCGTCAGTGCCTTGGAGAACAGCACCACGGCCAGCACCAGCCACAGCGTGCGGGCGAAGAAGCTTTGGGGGAACCACAATGGCGTTTTCATGGGCGACGGCTACACGGTTGGCAGGAGCGAGCGCGGCTCGCAGGCGTTGCGGATTTCGGCACAGGCAAAAACAGGGCAACCCGAGGGGCGCCCTGCCTATGCTGACCTGCTCCTGTACAAGGCTTCACTTGCCGGCATTGCCATCCGGCACGAAGACATAGCCCACACCCCAGACGGTCTGGATATAGCGTGGCTTGGAAGGGTCGGGTTCGATCATGCGGCGCAAACGCGAGATCTGCACATCGATGGAGCGCTCCAGGGCGTCCCACTCGCGACCCCGCGCCAGGTTCATCAGCTTGTCGCGGGTCAGCGGCTCGCGGGCATGCATCACCAGCGCCTTGAGCACCGCGAATTCGCCGGTGGTGAGCATGTGCACTTCGTCGCCGCGCTTGAGTTCGCGGGTGGCCAGCGACAGCGCGTAGTCGCCGAAGGTGACGGTTTCGTCCTCGCTGCCTGGTGCGCCCGGTACCACCGGGGCCTGGCGACGCAGCACGGCCTTGACCCGCGCCATCAGTTCGTCGGGGTTGAACGGCTTGGCCAGGTAGTCGTCGGCACCCAGTTCCAGGCCCTTGATGCGGCTGAGCTCGTCACCCTTGGCGGTGAGCATGATGATCGGCACCTGGTTGTTTGCCCCGCGCAGGCGCTTGCAGGCGGTCAGGCCGTCTTCGCCGGGAAGCATCAGGTCGAGCACGATCAGGTTGAACACTTCACGCGCCAGCAGGCGGTCCATCTGTTCGGTGTTGGGTACGGCGCGGGCACGGTAGCCCTTGCTGGTGAAGAAACGCTCCAGCAGGCTGCTCAGGCCCGGGTCGTCATCGACGATGAGGATTTTCTCGCCTTCGGCGGGTTGTGCAGTGCTGCTCATGGGTAGCTCCTTTAATCTCGGCGGGCATTATGGCTTAGGCGCCATTTGAGCGTGCCGTGTGCATTGTTAGCAGATTTTTCCCAAGTCGCCAGCGGCATGCCCCGACAGGCTGGCGCGCCGCGATCCCCGCAAGCCCGGATCGCTGGGTATAATGCGCCGCTTTGATCCAGCGTCGCCCTGCTCGAGCGCGCCCCGTGGCGCCGGCCTGCGGCCTTTGCATTCACGAATTGTCAGGTGGTTTTATGGACAGCATCAACAGCCGCATCGCCGAGGAACTCGGTGTCCGCCCGCAACAGGTCGAAGCGGCCGTGGCTCTACTTGATGAAGGCTCCACGGTGCCCTTTATCGCCCGTTACCGTAAAGAAGTGACCGGCAGCCTGGACGACACCCAACTGCGCAACCTGGAAGAGCGCCTGCGCTACCTGCGCGAACTCGACGACCGCCGCGCCAGCATCCTGGCCAGCATCGAGGAGCAGGGCAAGCTGACCCCGGAGCTGGCCCGCGAGATCAAGCTGGCCGACACCAAGACCCGCCTCGAAGACCTTTACCTGCCGTACAAGCAGAAGCGCCGTACCAAGGGCCAGATCGCCCTGGAAGCCGGCCTGGGCGAGCTGGCCGACGGCCTGTTCAACGACCCGCAGCTGAACCCGGAAACCGAAGCGGCGCGCTTCGTCGACGCCGAAAAAGGCGTGGCCGACGTCAAGGCGGCCCTCGAAGGCGCCAAGTACATCCTCATGGAGCGCTTCGCCGAAGACGCCAGCCTGCTGGCCAAGCTGCGCAACTTCCTCAAGCAGGAATCGGTGCTCAGCGCTCGCCTGGTGGCCGGCAAGGAAGAGGAAGGGGCAAAGTTTCGCGACTACTTCGAACACGACGAGCCGCTCAAGAGCGCGCCCTCGCACCGCGCCCTGGCGATCTTCCGCGGGCGCAACGAAGGCGTGCTGTCGGCCAGCCTTAAGGTCGGCGAAGAGCTGCCCGGCACCCTGCACCCCTGCGAAATGATGATCGGCGAGCACTTCGGCGTGAAAAACCAGAACCGCCCAGCCGACAAGTGGCTGGGCGAAGTGGTGCGCTGGACCTGGAAGGTCAAGCTCTACACGCACCTGGAAACCGACCTGTTCGGCGAGCTGCGCGACAACGCCGAGAGCGAGGCGATCAACGTGTTCGCCCACAACCTGCATGACCTGCTGCTGGCCGCCCCGGCCGGCCCGCGCACCACCCTGGGCCTGGACCCGGGCCTGCGCACCGGCTGCAAGGTGGCGGTGGTGGATGCTACCGGCAAACTGCTCGACACCGCCACGGTGTACCCGCACGTACCCAAGAACCAGTGGGACCAGACCATCGCCGTGCTCGCCGCCCTGTGCGCCAGGCACAAGGTCGAGCTGATCGCCATCGGCAACGGCACCGCCAGCCGTGAAACCGACAAGCTGGCCGCCGAGCTGATCAAGAAATACCCAGCCTTGAAGATGACCAAGATCATGGTCTCCGAAGCCGGCGCCTCGGTGTACTCGGCCTCCGAGCTGGCGGCCAAGGAATTCCCCGACCTGGACGTGTCGATCCGCGGCGCGGTGTCGATTGCCCGTCGCCTGCAGGACCCGCTGGCCGAACTGGTCAAGATCGACCCCAAATCCATCGGTGTGGGCCAGTACCAGCACGACGTGTCGCAACTCAAGCTGGCCCGTGGCCTGGATGCGGTGGTCGAGGACTGCGTGAACGCCGTGGGCGTGGACGTCAACACCGCCTCGGTGGCGCTGCTGGCACGCATCTCGGGCCTCAACAGCACCCTGGCGCAGAACATCGTGGCACACCGCGATGCCAACGGTGCCTTCAAGACCCGCGCCGCGCTGAAAAAGGTCAGCCGCCTGGGCGAGAAGACCTTCGAGCAGGCCGCAGGCTTCTTGCGCGTGATGAACGGCGACAACCCGCTGGACGCCTCGGCGGTGCACCCTGAAGCCTACCCGCTGGTACAGCGCATCGCCGCCGACACCGACCGCGACATCCGCTCGCTGATCGGCGACAGCGGCTTTCTCAAGCGCCTGGACCCGAAAAAATTCACCGACGAAACCTTCGGCCTGCCGACCGTCACCGACATCCTGCAAGAGCTGGACAAGCCCGGCCGCGACCCGCGCCCCGAGTTCAAGACCGCCGAGTTCCAGGAAGGCGTCGAAGACCTCAAGGACCTGCAACTGGGCATGATCCTCGAAGGCGTGGTCACCAACGTGACCAACTTCGGCGCCTTCGTCGACATCGGCGTGCACCAGGACGGCCTGGTACACATCTCGGCGCTGTCGGAGAAGTTCATCAAGGACCCGCGTGAAGCGGTCAAGGCCGGCGACGTGGTCAAGGTCAAGGTCATGGAAGTGGACATTCCGCGCAAGCGCGTGGGCCTGTCGATGCGCATGGGCGACACCCCGGGCGAGAAAATCGACGGCGCCCGCGGCAGCCGCCCGGGCTCGGCACCGCGCCAGCAGCAGCCGGCACGCGCCAAGGAGACCCCGGCCCCGGCCAACAACGCCATGGCCTCGCTGTTCGCCAACGCCAAGCAGTTGAAGAAGAAGTGACCGACCTGCCCGAAGAGCAGGTGCGCAGCGCATTCAGCCAACTGCTCGGCTGTCGCCTGCAACGCCTCGACCAGGGCGTTGCCGAGGTGGCCCTGGCCCTTGAGCCGCACCTGCGCAACCGCGGCGGCAAGCTGCATGGCGGGGCGATCTTCAGCCTGGTCGACATCGCCATGGGCCTGGCCTGCTCCAGCGCCCATGGCTTCGACAAGCAGAGCGTCACCGTGGAATGCAAGATCAACTACCTGCGTCCGGTCAGCGAGGGCGAGGTGCTGTGCTTGGCCCGCGTGCTGCAGGCCGGGCGGCGCATCCTGGTGGTCGATGCCGACGTGCTGCAAGGCGAAAAACTGATGGCCAGGGCCCAGGGCACCTTCACCGTGCTCTAGCCGCAAACGCCCAATGTGCGGTACTTTCGGCAGTGCGCGGGCACTGCCGGAACCCTGCGAAAACCAGGCGACCACGCCAGTTCCTCTGTCCACCCTTGTAGACCGTCGTTTCCACCCCCATATTGGGGCGACTGACGCGTGAAGGAATCCATCTTGAGCGAACTTCTCAACCGCCGCCTGAGCCTGCTCGGCCAGGGCGACAACCTCTCCCTGCTCAAGCAGTGCCTGCACGGCATCGAGCGTGAATGCCTGCGCGTGACCGAGGACGGTCGTCTGGCCCAGACCCCGCACCCCGAAGCCCTGGGCGCGGCCCTGACCCACGAGCAGATCACCACCGACTATTCCGAGTCGCTGCTGGAGTTCATCACCCCTGCCCTGGCCGACCCTGCCCAGACCCTCGAAAGCCTCGAGAACATCCATCGCTTCGCCTACAGCAAGCTCGGTAACGAGTACCTGTGGAGCCCGTCGATGCCCTGCCCGCTGCCGGCCGAGGAAGACATCCCGATCGCCTGGTACGGCACCTCGAACATCGGTCAGCTCAAGTACGTGTACCGCAAGGGCCTGGCCCTGCGCTACGGGCGCACCATGCAATGCATTGCCGGCATCCACTACAATTTTTCGCTGCCAGAACAGATCTGGCCGCTGCTGCGCCAGGCCGAAGGCCAGGCGGGCGACGACCGCGACTACCAGTCGTCGGCGTACATCGCACTGATCCGCAACTTCCGTCGCTACAGCTGGCTGCTGATGTACCTGTTCGGCGCCTCCCCGGCGCTGGACGCAGGCTTCCTGCGCGGCCGCGCGCACCAGCTCGAACAATTCGATGCCGACACCCTGTACCTGCCCTACGCCACCAGCCTGCGCATGAGCGACCTGGGTTACCAGAGCAACGCCCAGGCCGGCCTGACGCCGTGCTACAACAACCTGGCCAGCTACACCGACAGCCTGCGCAAGGCCGTCGCCACGCCCTATGCGCCGTATGTCGAGATCGGCACGCACAAGGATGGCGAGTGGGTGCAGCTGAACACCAACATCCTGCAGATCGAAAACGAGTACTACTCCAACATCCGCCCCAAGCGCGTGACCTACAGCGGCGAGCGGCCGATCCAGGCGCTGATGGCCCGCGGCATCCAGTACATCGAAGTGCGCTGCCTGGACATCAATCCGTTCCTGCCCACCGGCATCGACCTCACCGAAGCGCGCTTCCTCGACGCCTTCCTGCTGTTCTGCGCACTGGAGCAGAGCCCGCTGCTGGACAATGGCGAGTGCGGCCAGTGCACCAGCAACTTCCTCAGCGTGGTCAAGCAGGGCCGCAAGCCTGGCCTGGAACTGCAACGTGACGGCCAGCCGGTCGCGCTCAAGCAGTGGGCCGACGAGCTGCTGCAACGTATCGCCCCGCTGGCCGAACTGCTCGACCGCAGCCACGCCAGCGACGAGCACGCCAAGGCCCTGGCCGCGCAGGCGGCCAAGGTCAGCGACCCGTCGCTGACGCCGTCGGCCCAGGTGCTGGCGAGCATGACCGAGCACAAGGAGAGCTTCAGCCGCTTCTCCCTGCGCCAGAGCCAGGCGCATGCCGACTACTTGCGCGGCACGCCGCTGAGCAGCGAGGCGCAGCAGCGTTTCGAGGCCCTGGCGCGTGAATCGCTGGAGGCCCAGGCCACCCTGGAGCGCGAAGAGGACGTGGTCGATTTCGACCTGTTCGTGGGCGCCTACCAGGCCAGCATCCTGGCGATCAGCAACTGACATGAGCCGTGCAGCCACGCCCCGCAAACCGCGCGCTGCCAGCCAGGCCCGGATCGACTCGATCCTGGCCGCCGCACGCGACCTGCTGGCCAGCGAAGGCGTGGCCAGCCTGTCGATCTATGCAGTGGCCGAACGCGCACAGATCCCACCCTCGTCGGTGTACCACTTCTTCGCCAGTGTGCCGGCGCTGCTCGAAGCCTTGACGGCGGATGTGCACAGCGCCTTTCGCGCCTGCCTGCAGGCGCCGATCGAGCCTGGCAGCCTGCAGCACTGGGGCGACCTGTCGCGCCTGGTGGAGCAGCGCATGCTGAGCATCTACAACCAGGATGCGGCGGCGCGCCAGCTGATTCTGGCGCAGCATGGGCTGAGCGAAGTGACCCAGGCCGACCGCCAGCACGATATCGAGCTGGGCGACCTGATGCACAAGCTGTTTGCCGAGCACTTCCGGCTGCCGGCGTTGCCGGACGATGTGGATGTGTTTGCCCTGGCGATGGAGCTGGGAGACCGGGTGTATGCCCGTTCGGTGCAGCTGCACGGGCAGATCACCCCGCGTATGGCGGAGGAAGGAATGCGGGTGTTCGATGCGTACCTGGGGTTGTATCTGCCGCCCTTTCTGCCCAAACGCTGACGGCCTCATCGCGGGTCAAGCCCGCTCCCACAAGGTAATCGCCGTCCTTGAGAACGGCGGGACACCTGTGGGAGCGGGCTTGACCCGCGATGCAGACGGCGCGGTCTCAGAGCTTGGCGATCGACACTTCAGTCGACTTCACGAACGCAATCACCTCACTGCCCACCACCAGTTCCAGCTCCTTGACCGAACGGGTGGTGATCACCGAGGTGACGATGCCCGATGCCGTCTGCACGTCGATTTCCGACAGTACAGGGCCTTCCAGGATTTCTTTCACAGTGCCTTTGAACTGGTTACGTACGTTGATCGCTTTGATGGTCATGTGCAGGTTTCCTTTTAAAGACGAAAGATCAATGGGCCCAACGCAGTTGCGTGGGCAAAGGTGCTACAGGTTCAGGCTCGGGCGGGGTGCCCGGCACCGACAGGACACGGTTCAGCACTTCCGTTTCCAGCGCCGCCAGGCGATGCGAACCGCGTGCCCGCGGACGCGGCAGGTCGACCAGCAGGTCCAGGCCGATCTCGCCGTCCTCGATCAGGATCACCCGATCGGCCACGGCCACCGCTTCGCTGACGTCATGGGTCACCAGCAACACGGTGAAGCCGTGCTTGCGCCACAGGTTCTCGATCAGTTGCTGCATCTCGATCCGAGTCAGCGCATCCAGTGCGCCCAGCGGCTCGTCCAGCAGCAGCAGGCGCGGCTGGTGAATCAGCGCACGGGCCAGGGCCACGCGCTGCTTCTGCCCACCGGACAACGCCGCCGGCCACTCGTTGGCCCGGTCTGCCAGGCCCACCGCCTCCAGCGCCTGCAACGCACGCTCACGCCAGTTGCCGGTGAGCCCCAGGCCGACGTTGTCGATGACTTTCTTCCAGGGCAGCAGGCGCGCCTCCTGGAACATCAGCCGGGTGTCCTCGCGGGCATCGCTGAGCGCCGCAGAACCGGCCAGCAGCTCGCCGGCACTGGGCTGGTCGAGCCCGGCCAGCAGACGCAGCAGGGTGCTCTTGCCGCAGCCGCTACGGCCGACGATGGCAACGAACTGGCCCGCCGGGATGTGCAAGTCGATATCGCGCAGCACCTGGCGTTGGCCAAAGGTCTTTTGCAGCTTGTGCACGGCCAGCGGTATTCCGCGCAGCAGCCGTGGCGGTTGTTCCTTGAGCACGGTCATGCGCCGTCTCCCTTGCTGACTTGATAGGCCGGGTGCCAGCGCAGCCATACACGCTCCAGGCCACGGGCGGCCAGGTCGGCGAGCTTGCCGAGCACGGCGTACAGCACGATCGCCAGCACCACCACGTCGGTTTGCAGAAATTCGCGGGCGTTCATCGCCAGGTAGCCGATGCCGGCGTTGGCCGAGATGGTTTCGGCCACGATCAGGGTCAGCCACATGAAGCCCAGCGCGAAGCGCACGCCCACCAGGATCGAGGGCAGCGCACCGGGCAGGATCACCTGGCGAAACAGCGCAAAACCGCTCAGGCCATAGCTGCGGGCCATTTCCACCAGCGCCGGGTCGACATTGCGGATGCCGTGGTAGGTGTTCAGGTAGATCGGGAACAGGGTGCCCAGGGCCACCAGGAAGATCTTTGCCGACTCGTCGATGCCGAACCACAGGATCACCAGCGGGATCAGCGCCAGGTGCGGCACGTTGCGGATCATCTGCACCGAGCTGTCGAGCAGGCGTTCGCCCCACTTCGACAGGCCGGTGATGAAGCCCAGCGCCAGGCCGATGCTGCCGCCGATCACGAAGCCGACCGCGGCGCGCCAGCCGCTGATGGCCAGGTGGGTCCAGATTTCGCCGCTGCGCACCAACTCTACGCCGGCACTGAGCACCGCGCTCGGCGCCGGCAGGATGCGCGTCGACAGCCAACCGGCACTGACCGCCAGCTGCCACACCGCCAGCAGCAGCACGGGCAGGGCCCACGGCGCCAGGCGATGCGACAAGGGAATGGAGGATCGTTTCATGCTTCGATCCTCACGCCTTGGCCGCGGCTTTGGGCAGGATGTCGTTGGCGACCATCTCACCGAACGGGCTCACGTAGTTGGCACCGGCCGGGGCCTCGGGGCGCTGGATGTCCAGGTGCGGGAACAGCAGTTCGGCCACGCGGTAGGACTCTTCCAGGTGCGGGTAACCGGAGAAGATGAAGGTGTCGATACCCAGGTCGGCGTATTCCTTGACCCGTGCGGCCACGGTCGGGCCATCGCCGACCAGCGCGGTGCCGGCACCGCCACGCACCAAGCCGACCCCGGCCCACAGGTTGGGGCTGACCTCCAGGTTGTCGCGGTTGCCGCCATGCAGCGCAGCCATGCGTTGCTGGCCCACCGAGTCGAAGCGCGCCAGCGAGGCCTGGGCACGGGCAATGGTGTCGTCGTCCAGGTGCGAGATCAGGCGCTCGGCCGCTTGCCAGGCCTCGGCGTTGGTCTCGCGCACGATCACGTGCAGGCGGATACCGAAACGAACGCTACGGCCCTGCTGGGCGGCCTTGGCGCGCACCTGTTCGATTTTCTCGGCCACGGCGGCCGGTGGCTCGCCCCAGGTCAGGTACAGCTCGACCTGTTCGGCGGCGAGGTCCTGCGCCGCTTCCGACGAGCCACCGAAGTACAGCGGCGGGCGTGGCTGCTGCACCGGCGGGTAGAGCAGCTTGGCGCCTTTTACCTTGATGTGCTGGCCATCGTAGTCGACGGTTTCGCCTTCCAGCACGCGGCGCCAGATGCGGGTGAATTCCACCGAGGCCTGGTAGCGCTCTTCGTGACTGAGGAACAGGCCGTCGCCGGACAGCTCTTCCGGGTCGCCACCGGTCACCAGGTTGAACAGCGCACGGCCATTGGACAGGCGGTCGAGGGTCGCGGCCTGGCGCGCCGCCACGGTCGGCGAGATGATTCCCGGGCGCAGGGCCACCAGGAACTTCAGGCGCTGGGTCACCGGAATCAGCGACGCGGCCACCAGCCACGAGTCTTCGCACGAGCGGCCGGTAGGGATCAGCACGCCACCGAAGCCCAGACGGTCGGCGGCCTGGGCGATCTGTTGCAGGTAACCATGATCGACAGCGCGAGCACCTTCGGCGGTGCCAAGGTAATGACCGTCGCCGTGGGTTGGCAGAAACCAGAAAACATTGAGGCTCATTGGAGTTGTCTCCTAAGGGGTGGCGCAAGCCGGGGCGGCGCCCCGGTGCGGTCGAACGTCAAGGCGCGGTGGCGACCTTGGCCGGTGGCGTCCAGATCACATCCTTGATGCTCAGCGGCTTGGGAATCAGCTTCAGGGTATGGAAGGTGTCGGCGATCTTCTGCTGGGCGGTGACCACGTCCGGGGTCAGGAAATGCGCACCGTAGCCCTGGCGCTTGACCGAGGTCAGGGTGATGTCGGCCGGCAGGCCCAGCAGCGGCGCCACCTGGTCGGTGACCTCCTGCGGGTTGGCCTTGGACCACTCGCCCACCGCGCGCACCTCGTCCACCAGCGCGGCAATCACTTCAGGGTGCTGCTGCGCATAGGGCCGGGTGGCCAGATAGAACTGGTGGTTGTCGACGATGCCACTGCCATCGCGCAGGGTGCGTGCCTGCAACTGCTGCTCGGCGGCAGCCTGGTACGGGTCCCAGATGACCCAGGCGTCGACGCTGCCACGCTCGAACGCGGCGCGCGCATCGGCTGGCGGCAGGAATACCGGCGTGATGTCGGTGTACTTGAGGCCGGCGTCTTCCAGGGCGCGCACCAGCAGGTAGTGCACGTTGGAGCCCTTGTTCAGGGCGACCTTCTTGCCCTTGAGTTCCTTCACCGACTGGATCGGCGAACCCTTGGGCACCAGGATCGCCTCGCTGGTGGGGGCCGGTGGCTCGTAGGCCACGTAGAGCAGGTCGGCACCGGCGGCCTGGGCAAACACGGGCGGGGTTTCGCCGGTCACGCCAAAGTCGATGGAGCCCACGTTGAGGCCCTCGAGCAGCTGCGGGCCGCCGGGGAATTCAGTCCACTGCACCTGCACGCCCTGGGCAGCCAGGCGCTTTTCAAGGGAGCCCTTGGCCTTGAGCAGCACCAGGGTGCCGTACTTCTGGTAACCGATGCGCAGGCTCTCGGCCTGGGCTTGAGTGATGGCGCCGAAGGACACAGCCGCAGCAAACAGAGCGACCAGACCGCGACGCAAAACGACAGTGCGCATAGCGCTCTCCTTTTTGCTGTGGGGGTTCAGGCTGCACCTGCTTGCCCGTTGGCGGGCGAGTAAGGTGGGGTAAGACGGTAAAGCCGGTGTAGCGCTTCAGATGCTCCAGCGAGCACTGAGCAGACGTTCGTTGAGCAGGCCCGGGGCCACCGGCTTGGGGCGGCGCGCGAGGGCGCTGTGAAACAGTTCCAGCGATTCGTTGAGACGCTGCTCAAGCACCGGCGCCAATTGGGCGGCGGCGCTGCCTTCGCCGTAGGCGATCTGGCTGTCGTCGGCGAAGATCCCCTGCAGGGTCTCCTGGGCCTTGAGCGCCGAGAGCACCGGCTTGAGCGCGTAGTCCACCGCCAGCATGTGGGCGATGCTGCCACCGGTGGCGATGGGCAGAACCACCTTGTGTTCCAGCGCACGCTCGGGCAGCAGGTCGAGCAGGGTCTTCAGCGCACCGGCGAAGGACGCCTTGTATACCGGGGTGGCAACCACCAGGCCGTCGGCCTGGGCTACCAGTTGCAGGAAGTGCTGCACCGTGGGGCTGTCGAAACGTGCGTGCAGCAGGTCTTCGGCGGGGAAATCACGCACCTGGAAGCTCACCACTTCCACGCCCTGGCTGTTCAGCCATTGCCGCGCGCGGTCGAGCAGGACGCCGGAGCGCGAACGCAGACTGGGACTACCGCCGAGAGAAACAACCAGCATTGGAGCACTTCCTTGATCGTGTTCTAGAGGGCCGCGAGATTGGATCTCGCTGGAGTGGAGTGACCATAACAGCTCGGCATATATACCAATAAATCATATTTTTTCATTTGTTTATTCTATCTGGAACTATAAGAGCTTCGCCGGCAAGGCCGGCTCCTACAGGGGGCAGTGCAACCTTGCAGGAGCCGGCCCTGCCGGCGAAAGAGGCCCGCGCGGACATAAAAAAAGGGCCGTCGAAACGGCCCCGAAATGCCCTGCTGTGGCTACATCAAAACATTCAACGGTTAGGCTGCGGGGTCAGGCGCAGGTACGGCTTGACCGCCCGGTAGCCCTTCGGAAAGCGCCGCTTGATTTCCTCTTCGTCCTTGAGCGACGGCACGATCACCACCTCGTCACCGTCCTGCCAGTTGGCCGGGGTGGCGACCTTGTGGTTGTCGGTGAGCTGCAACGAATCGATCACCCGCAAAATCTCGTTGAAGTTGCGGCCGGTGCTGGCCGGGTAGGTGATGGTCAGGCGGATCTTCTTGTTCGGGTCGATCACGAACAGGGAGCGTACCGTCAGGGTGTCGCTGGCGTTGGGGTGGATCAGGTCGTACAGGTCCGACACCTTGCGGTCGGCGTCGGCCAGGATCGGGAAGTTGACGAGGGTGTTCTGGGTTTCATTGATGTCTTCGATCCAGCGGTGGTGCGAGTCCACCGGGTCGACCGACAGCGCGATGGCCTTGACCCCGCGCTCGGCGAACTGGTCCTTGAGCTTGGCGGTGAAGCCCAGTTCCGTGGTGCACACCGGGGTGAAGTCGGCGGGGTGCGAGAACAGCACGCCCCAGCTGTCGCCCAGCCACTCGTGGAAGCGGATCTTGCCCGCGCTGGAATCCTGTTCGAAATCGGGGGCGATATCGCCGAGTCTGAGGCTCATGGTGCGGCTCCTTGGCTGGGTTGTTTATGACCTCACTGTAGCCTGCCTGTGCATAAGGTTAAAAAGAATAAATATCGATTTATTTATAACTGAAAAGCCTATCAATTCATGGGCAAAAAAAACCCCGCACACGGCGGGGCTTTTCGTTCAGCCAGGCCTTACAGGAAGCTGTAGGTGTAGCTGAGGATCAGACGGTTTTCGTCCTGGTCGCGCTGGTTGACCGCGTCGGAACGCAGCGAGGCGTTACGCCAGGCCAGGCCCAGACCCTTGAGGGTACCTTCCGGTACGACATAGCCCAGGGTGAAGTCACGTTCCCACTCGGAACGGTCACTGCCCGGCGCGTTGACGTTGTCGCCCTTGAGGTAGATCACAGAGGTGGTCAGGCCAGGCACGCCGATGGCAGCGAAGTCATAGGCGTACTGCGCCAGCCAGGTGCGCTCGCCGGCACGCTGGAACTTGCCGATCTGCACGTCGGTGATCAGGTAGCTGGTCGCACCGTCGCCCTGGTTCAGGAACGGGAAGTCGCTGGTACCGTTGACGCGCTGGTAGCCAGCGCTCAAGGCATGGCCTTGCAGGCTGTAGGTGAACTTGGCGCTCCAGGTACGGTTGTCGACTTCACCGTTGTTCTGGTAGCCGGAGGCACGGTAGCCGGCCAAGCGGCCTTCGGTGCTGCCGTTCTTGCCGTCCGAATCACTGTAGAAGTAGCGCAGGTCGGACTTCAGGCTACCCACTGGCAGTGCCAGGGTGTGGGTCAGGCCCAGGAAGTGCTGCTTGTAGAAGTCGTCCAGGTTGCCGTAGTAGTACTGCGCCAGCAGGTCCTTGGTGACCTTGTAGTCGGCACCGGCGTAGTAGAAGCCGTTGCTGCGCTTGCCTCCGCTGGCGGCGTTGGAGCCGGCGATGCTCAACGACTCGTTGTTGGTCGAGTTACGGCCCTTGGCATGTTCCAGCTTGCCGCCGATCAGGGTCAGGTTGTCGATTTCGTTCGAGGTGATCTGGCCACCTTCGAAAGTCTGCGGCAGCAGACGACCGTCGTTGTAGGTCACGACCGGCAGTTTTGGCTGCAGGGTGCCCAGCTGAGCGACGGTTTTCGAGATCTTGACCTTGCCGGTCAGGCCCACGCTGCTGAATTCGTTGACCGCACGGCCGTCGCCGTCGGTTGGGAACACCAGGCCGCCCTTGGCAGAGCTGGTTGGGTTGTAGTGGGTGCCTTTACCCGAGTCCAGACGGAAACCGGCCAGGCCGATGGCGTCGACACCAAAGCCGACTGTGCCTTCGGTGAAGCCCGAGCTGAAGTTGAAGATGAAACCTTGGCCCCATTCTTCCTGCTTGGAAGGTTTGGCGGTGCCATCACGGTTGTCTTGGTTGATGTAGAAGTTGCGCGCAGTGATGCTCGCCTTGCTGTCTTCCACAAAACCGGCTGCACCCGCTTGCTGGGCCAGTACCCCTACGGCCACGGCAAGTGCCAGGCTGGACTTGTTCATGCATCACTCCTTTCGATTCTAATTTTTGTGTGTCGCTTGATGGGCAGACTCTGTCGTTCCGCTCCAAAGACGATTGGCGATTAGCACCAAAGCGTGACTGATAAGTCAATCGTAACCAGTCGTTTCACTACTTTGGTCTAAGGCGCCGGCCTTGGGTGCGAAGGATAATGACAATCCTATAAATCAAAAAAGACAATTTTGTGAATTTTTCAGATTATTACGGAATATAGTCCGATTATTTCAGCGTTTTGCAGGATAGCCCATAAGCTAATTCCCATATCTTCTTAAAAAGATATTTTTTATACCGATCATCTTCCTCATTGCCCCGGCAGCCCGCGATTGTTCACCACCCTGGCAGCGACCACCTTGACTCGGGTCATCCAGCCAATGACTCCTAAGCTAATGCCAAAAAGTTATTTATTTCGCCATTCTTAGATCAACTAGTCTTCTCGTCATCCACACCGCCTACCCGCCTGACGAGGAGTTTTCCATGACCCTGCCTGCCCCGCTGCGCCTGTTCACCGCCCTGGCCCTGGCCGGTGCCGCCTTCTTCGTCCAGGCCGCCGACCTGACCGTGGCCTACCAGACCACCGTCGATCCGGCCAAGGTGGCCCAGGTCGATGGCACCTATGAAAAGACCAGCAAGGCCAGCATCGACTGGCGCAAGTTCGACAGCGGCGCCGACGTGATCACCGCCGTCGCCTCCGGTGACGTACAGATCGGCTACCTGGGCTCCAGCCCCCTGGCCGCCGCCGCCACCCGCAAGCTGCCGGTGGAAACCTTCCTGATCGCCACCCAGATCGGCGCCGCCGAGGCACTGGTGGCTCGCGAGGGCAGCGGCATCAACTCGCCGCAGGACCTGATCGGCAAGAAGATCGCCGTACCGTTCGTGTCCACCGGCCACTACAGCCTGCTGGCCGCACTCAAACAGTGGAACATCGACCCGTCCAAGGTGCAGATCCTCAACCTCGCGCCACCGGCGATCATCGCCGCCTGGAAGCGCGGCGACATCGACGCCACCTACGTATGGGACCCAGCCCTGGGCGTGGCCAAGGAAAACGGCAAGGTGCTGATCACCTCCGGCGAGCTGGCCGAAAAAGGCGCGCCGACCTTCGACGCCTGGATCGTGCGCAAGGACTTCGCCGCCAAGCACCCCGAGATCGTCAAGGCCTTCGCCAAGGTCACCCTCGACGCCTACGCCGACTACCGCAAAAACCCGCAAGCCTGGCTGGCCGACAAGGCCAACGTCGACAAGCTGGTCAAGCTTTCCGGCGCCAAGGCCGCGGACATTCCGGGCCTGCTGCAGGGCAACGTGTTCCCGCTGGCCGCCGACCAGGTCGCGGCCCTGGGCGCACCGACCACCAAGGCCATCACCGACACCGCCACCTTCCTCAAGGAACAAGGCAAGGTCGACGCGGTACTGCCGGACTACGCGCCCTATGTCAGCGCCCAGTTCATCACCAACTGACACCGGAGCCCCTTCATGGCCCTGCTACAACTGGAGCGCATCAGCGCACAGTACCCCGGCGCTGCCGAACCCGTACTGGCCGACATCTCACTGAGCCTGGGCCCGCAGCAGCTGCTGGTGGCCCTGGGCCCTTCCGGCAGCGGCAAGACTTCGCTGCTCAACCTGATCGCCGGCTTCGTCACCCCCAGCGCCGGGCGCATCACCCTCGATGGCCAAGCGGTGCAGGGCCCCGGCGCCGACCGTGGCGTGGTGTTCCAGGACGACGCCCTGCTGCCCTGGCAGGACGTACTGGCCAACGTCGGCTTCGGCCTGGAACTGGCCGGCGTACCCCGTGCACAACGTGAAGCCAGAGCCCGCGAAATGCTCGCCCTGGTGGACCTGGCCGACTTCGGCAGCCGGCGTATCTGGCAGTTGTCGGGCGGGCAGAAGCAGCGTGTGGGCCTGGCCCGTGCACTGGCTGCCGACCCGCGCATCCTGCTGATGGACGAGCCGTTCGGCGCCCTGGATGCATTCACCCGCGAACAGATGCAGGAACTGCTGCTGCAGGTGTGGCAACGCACCGCCAAGCCGGTGTTCCTGATTACCCACGACATCGAGGAGGCGGTGTTCCTGGCCACCGAACTGGTGCTGCTGGCGCCCAACCCGGGGCAGATCGTCGAGCGCCTGCAACTGGACTTCGGCCAGCGCTACGCCGCAGGCGAATCGGCACGCGCGATCAAGTCCGACCCACGCTTCATCGAAACCCGCGAGCACGTACTGTCGCGGGTGTTCTCCCAACGCAGCGCCACCCCGCGCAAGGAGCTCGCATGAGCAGCCTCGACCTGCCGGTAACGGCCAAACCTGCCGCTGCTGCAGCGGTGCCCGTGAAGGCGCGGCGCAGCCTGAGCACACGCTGGATCAGCGTACTGACCCTGGCCACGCTGTTGCTGGCCTGGTGGGCGGTGACCGCCGCCGAATGGATCGAGCCGCTGTTCCTGCCCTCGCCCGAGGCGGTGCTGGGCAAGGCCTGGCTACTGATGACCCAGGGCTACATGGAATCGACCCTGTGGCAGCACCTGGGCGCGAGCCTGCAGCGTATCGGCCTGGCCCTGGGCGCGGCGATCCTGACCGCGATCCCGATCGGCATCGCCATCGGCCACAACCGTATTGCCCGCGGCATCTTCGACCCGCTGATCGAGTTCTACCGGCCGATCCCGCCGCTGGCCTACCTGCCGTTGATCGTGATCTGGTGCGGCATCGGCGAGTTGTCCAAGGTGCTGCTGATCTACCTGGCGATCTTCGCCCCGATCGCCATCGCCACCGCCACCGGCGTACGCACCGTCGACCCGGCCAGGCTGCGCGCCGCGCAGTCGCTGGGGGCCACCCGGGCACAACTGATTCGCCACGTGATCCTGCCCAGCGCACTGCCCGACATTCTTACCGGCGTGCGCATCGGCCTGGGCGTGGGCTGGTCGACCCTGGTGGCCGCCGAACTGATTGCCGCCACCAGCGGGCTGGGCTTCATGGTGCAGTCAGCCGCGCAGTTCCTGGTGACCGACGTGGTGGTGCTGGGCATTCTGGTGATTGCCCTGATCGCCTTCGCATTGGAAATGAGCTTGCGCGCCCTGCAGCGCAAGCTGGTGCCCTGGCATGGCCAGAGCCATTGAGACTTGCACAAAGAGACCGACATGAGCCTGACCATTACCCCGCTGAGCCCCGCGCTCGGCGCCCAGATCAGCGGCATCGACCTGACCCGCGAGATCAGCCGTGAACACCGTGACGCCGTGGAGCAGGCGCTGCTCCAGCACCAGGTGCTGTTCTTTCGCGAGCAGCCGCTGACCCCGCAGCAGCAGGCCAGTTTTGCCGCGCGTTTCGGCGATCTGCACATTCACCCCATCTACCCCAACGTGCCCGAAACGCCACAGGTGCTGGTGCTCGACACGGCCGTCACCGATGTACGCGACAACGCCATCTGGCATACCGACGTGACCTTTCTGCCCACCCCGGCGCTGGGTGCGGTGCTCAGCGCCAAGCAGTTGCCGGCCTATGGTGGCGACACCCTGTGGGCCAGCGGCATTGCCGCCTATGAGGCACTGTCGGCGCCGCTGCGCCAGCTGCTCGACGGGCTGACCGCCACCCACGACTTCACCAAGTCGTTTCCGCTGGAGCGCTTTGGCAACACCGCCGAAGACCTGGCGCGCTGGGAAGCGGCGCGGCGCAACAACCCGCCGCTGTCGCACCCGGTGATCCGCACGCACCCGGTGAGCGGGCGTAAATCGCTGTTCGTGAGCGAAGGCTTCACTACCCGCATCAACGAACTGGGCGAGGCCGAGAGCGAGGCGATCCTGAAACTGCTGTTCGCCCACGCCACGCGCCCGGAGTTCACCATCCGCTGGCGTTGGCAGGAAAACGACGTGGCGTTCTGGGACAACCGCGTAACGCAGCATTACGCGGTGGACGATTACCGACCGCAGCGGCGGGTAATGCATCGGGCGACTATTCTGGGCGACAAGCCGTTTTGAAGCGGTGCGCCGCGGCCATCAATTACGTACTACGTGGTACGAATCAAGGTATGAAAACACCCCGTTGGGCGTAGCTGGCAAGAGGGGGGCATTCGCCGGCAAATCCGGCTCCTGTAGGAGCCGGCCTTGCCGGCGAAGGGGCCGGCAGCCCTAACGCACCATGTGCAAAAACTGCAGGTGACGCTCGTACTGGTCGAGGATGTCGTTGATGATCTGCTCCTTGCTGTAGCCCACCAGGTCGTAATCCTGGCTGCCTTCGCTCAGGTGCACCTCGGCGCGGTAGTAGCGCCGGTTCTTCAACTCCTGCGTGCCCAGCCCTGCCAGTGCGAACGATGGCGTGAAGTAGCCGCGCATCTGCACCTGGTAGATGAACGGCTGCTCTTCGCCATGGCCGATCTTCAGGCTCACGTTGTCGTGGCTCGGGTCTTCCTGGGTGATGACATTCAGCCCCTTCTCGGCAAACACGTCGGTCACCTCGGCAATCGCCGGGCGCACCACGTCATCCATGAACCGGTACACCTCGTCCCGCGAGGGGAAGTGCACCGCCTGGCTCAGGCGATGCCGCCAGCCGCCACGCCCGCGCCGCGAGTTGGCGAACGGTGCCAGCGAGTGCATTTGCGCGATCTGACGCTGCGACTCCAGGTAGAACGCCTTGTGCAGGCCCCACATCATCGCCAGCAGGATCACCGAGAACGGCAGCGAGGTCAGCACCACCGCCGACTTGAGCGAGTCGATGCTGCCGGCAAACAGCAGCCCGCTGGTCACCAGCGCCGTCATCGCACCCCAGAACACCCGCAGCCAGTTGGGGCCGTCCTCGTCCGGGCTGCCGTCACGGGCCGACAGGGTCGAGAGCACCACCGTGCCCGAGTCGGCCGAAGTGACGAAGAACACGAAGCTGATGAACACCGTGACCGCGATCACCACCTTGCTCCACGGGTAGGTTTCCAGCAGCAGGTACAGGCTCATCGAGGGGTTTTCCAGCGCCGACTGCCCCAGCGCCGTGGCGCCATTGAGCACCTGCAGGATCGCGCTGTTACCGAAGATGGACATCCACGCCAGGGTGAAGCCCAGCGGAATCAGAAGCACGCCGAACACGAACTCGCGGATGGTGCGCCCGCGGGAAATCCGTGCGATGAACAACCCGACGAACGGCGCCCAGGCAATCCACCAGGCCCAGTAGAACACCGTCCAGCCGCCCAGCCAGTCGCTCGGTTCGTTGTAGGCGTACACATCGAAGCTCTTGCGCGGCAACGCGCCCAGGTAGTCGCCCAGGTTCTGGATCAGGGTGTTGAACAGGTGCTGGGTAGGCCCGGCGAACAGTACGAACAGCAGCAGTGCGCAGGCCAGCACCATGTTGATGTCGGACATCACCCGCACGCCCTTGTCGACCCCGGCGATGGCCACCACCACCGCTGCCCCCATCATCAGGCTGATCAGGATCACCTGCACCCACTGGGTGTGCGGGATGCCGAACAGGTAGTCCAGGCCCGAGTTCAGGTGCAGCACGCCAAAGCCCATGTCGGCGCCCAGGCCGAACACCGTGGCGATGATGCCGAAGCCGTCCACCGCGTAGCCGATGGGGCCGTTGATGCGCTTGCCGATCAGCGGGTACAGCGCCGAACGCAACGCCAGCGGCAGGTTGTGGCGGTAGGCGAAGTAGGCCAGCGCCATGCCCACGAAGGCGAACACGCCCCAGCCGTGCAGGCCCCAGTGCAGAAACAGCAGCTGCATCGCCTGGCGCCCGGCCTCGGCGGTGCCGGCTTCGCCCTGGGGCGGCTGCAGCAGGTGGGTCAGGGGTTCGGAGACGCAGAAGAAGAACAGCGTGATGCTGATGCCGGCGGCGAACAGCATGCCGGCCCACGACAGGTAGCTGAACTCGGGTTCGTCGTGGTCGGCACCGAGCTTGATCTTGCCGTAGCCGGACAAGGCGGTGACCACCACGAAGACCAGGTACAGGGTCATCGCCAGCATGTAGTACCAGCCCACGGTGTTGGCGGCCCAGTTCTGCGCCGCCAGCAGCCATTCACCGGCCACCTGCGGGTTGCTGATCACGGCCAGGCCGAACAGCAGGATGAAGCTGGCGGCAAAATAGAACACCGGGGGGTTCATGCGGATAGTGCTGGGGGTATTCGAAGACGGTGCACTCATTGCGTGTGCACCTCGCGGGGGTGTGTGAGAGTTGAGTTGTACGGGTTCAGCAAAGGGTTTCCTCCTGTTGAACACCGGCAGCGGACCACCGTTTAAGTTGAACGAGCGTTCAAGTTAAACATGGATGGGGTCGGTGCGCGACCCTGTAGGAGCCGGCATTGCCGGCGAAAAATGGATCAGGCCCGCATCAGCGCATGGGCAACCGGCGATCGCTACGCGCTCGATCGCCGGCAAGGCCGGCTCCTACAGAGGCTGGCGCTCCCAGGAAAGTTCCTTACTTCTGCGTCCCATCATCATGCTGCAGATTGGCCTGGGTCAGGTTGCTGCCTGCCGCCACACTGCGGGTCAGCCACACATTGCCGCCGATGGTCGAGCCCTTGCCGATGGTGATACGCCCCAGAATAGTCGCGCCGGCGTAAATCACCACGTCGTCCTCGACGATCGGGTGGCGCGGCTGGCCCTTCTGCAACTGCCCCGACTCGTCCGCCGGGAACCGCTTGGCGCCCAGGGTCACGGCCTGGTAGATACGCACCCGCTCGCCAATGATCGCCGTCTCGCCGATCACCACACCGGTGCCATGGTCGATGAAGAAGCTCGGGCCGATCTGCGCGCCGGGGTGAATGTCGATGCCGGTGGCCGAATGCGCCAGCTCCGAACTGATGCGCGCCAGCAGCGGCAGCCCGGCGCGGTACAGGTGATGCGCCAGGCGGTGGTGGATCACTGCCAGCACGCCGGGGTAGCACAGCAGCACCTCGTCCACGCTGCGCGCCGCCGGGTCGCCGTGATAGGCCGCCAGTACATCGGTATCGAGCAACGTGCGCAGGCCCGGCAGGGCGGCGGCGAAATCCTGGATCAGGCGCAGCGCCTGGGCGTCAATCTCCAGCGACTCGGCCTTGCCCTGGCGCGCGGCGTAGCGCAGCTCAAGGCGCGCCTGGGCCAGCAATGCGGTCAGCGCCGCGTCCAGGGTGTTGCCCACATAGAAGTCTTCGCTCTCTTCGCGCAGGTCCACCGGGCCCAGGCGCATGGGGAACAGCGCGCCGCACAGCTGCTCGAGAATCTGGCGCATCGCCTCGCGCGAGGGCAGCTCGCGCCCGCCCTGCTCGCCACTGCTGCGGCCATTGCGGCTGCGCCATTGGTCACGGGCTGAACGCAGCTGGCTGACGAGGGTTTGCAACTGCCAATGGCCTGTTTGCGCGTTGTCGCTCACGGTTGTCTCTCCTGACGCGGCGGCGGCTTGTGGAGGGGGTGGCCGCCTTGTTGCGGATCACTTTACGGCAAATGGCCACGGCGGAAAAAATATCCCTTTATGCACTTTGGCTATAAATCCGGCATAAGCCGGCCCAGTGGAAGAGACGCCCACGGCTGCCTATAGTCGAAGTTTCCCCAGTCAGCCCGATGCCATGATCGAACACCAGCTCGAACGCTTCAAACGCCTGCCCTTGCTCGATGCACCCACCCCGCTGCACCGGCTCGAACGCCTGTCGGCCTGGGCCGGGCGCGACATCTACATCAAGCGCGACGACCTCACCCCGCTGGCCCTGGGCGGCAACAAGCTGCGCAAGCTCGAGTACCTGGCCGCCGACGCGCTGGCCAGCGGTGCCGATACGCTGATCACCGCCGGCGCCATCCAGTCCAACCACGTGCGCCAGACCGCAGCACTGGCCGCGCAACTGGGCCTGGGCTGCGTGGCCCTGCTGGAAAACCCCATCGGCACCGATTCCCCCGCCTACCAGCACAACGGCAACCGCCTGCTGCTGGAGCTGTTCGACGCCAGGGTCGAGCTTGTGGATAACCTCGACGATGCCGATGACCAGTTGCAGGCGCTGGCCGTGCGCCTGCATGCCAGCGGACGCAAGCCCTACATCGTGCCGATTGGCGGTTCCAATGCGCGTGGCGCCCTGGGCTATGTGCGCGCCGGGCTGGAGCTGGCCGAGCAGATCACCCGCAGCGGGCAAACCTTCGCCGGGGTGGTGCTGGCCTCCGGCAGTGCGGGCACCCATAGCGGCCTGGGCCTGGCGCTGGCCCAAGCGCTGCCGCAACTGCCGCTGATCGGCGTGACCGTGTCGCGCAGCGAAGAGGCCCAGCGCCCCAAGGTGCAGGGCCTGGCCGAACGCACCGCCGAGCTGCTGGGCATCGACCTGCCTGACGCCTTCAAGGTCGAACTGTGGGACGAGTACTTCGCGCCGCGCTACGGCGAACCGAATGCCGGCACCCTGGCCGCCATCCGCCTGCTGGCCAGCCACGAGGGCCTGCTGCTGGACCCGGTGTACACCGGCAAGGCCATGGCCGGGCTGCTCGACGGCATCGCGCGCCAGCGTTTCGACGAGGGCCCGCTGATTTTTCTGCATACCGGTGGGGCACCTGCATTATTCGCCTACCCTGAGGTCTGGAGCAGTCAACCAATAACGGCTTAATTGATATCAGCGGGGCCAGTCATGACGATTTCCGTATTCGGTAAACAGTTGCTGGGCACAGGGGCTGCCCTGGTACTTGGCCTGGGCCTGCTTGGCCAGGCGGTCGCCGGCGAGCAATTGCAGAAGATCAAGGACAGCGGCAGCATCAGTGTCGGCCTGGAGGGCACCTACCCGCCATTCAGCTTCGTCGACACCGACGGCAAGCTGACCGGCTTCGAGGTCGAGCTGTCCGAGGCCCTGGCCAAGGAGCTGGGGGTCAAGGCCAGGCTGCAGCCGACCAAGTGGGACGGCATCCTCGCCGCCCTTGAATCCAAGCGTCTGGACATCGTGGTCAACCAGGTGACCATCTCCGACGAGCGCAAGAAGAAATACGACTTCTCCGAGCCCTACACCGTTTCCGGCATCCAGGCCCTGGTGCTGACCAAGAACAAGGACACCATCAAGACCGCACAGGACCTGGCCGGCAAGAAGGTGGGCGTAGGCCTGGGCACCAACTACGAGCAATGGCTCAAGGACAACGTGCCCAAGGCCATCATCAAGACCTACGACGATGACCCGAGCAAGTTCCAGGACCTGCGCGTGGGCCGCATCGACGCCATCCTGATCGACCGCCTGGCGGCACTGGAATACGCCAGAAAAGCCAAGGACACCATCGCCGCCGGCGACGCCTTCTCGCGCCAGGAAGCCGGCGTGGCCCTGCGCAAGGGCGAGCCGGAACTGCTCGACGCGATCAACAAGGCCCTCGACAAACTGCGCGCCGACGGCACGCTGAAAAAGCTTTCCGAGAAGTATTTCAGTGCTGACGTGACGCAATGATCGAAGAGAGCCTGCAACTGGCCCTGGACAGCGCGCCCTTTCTGCTCAAGGGCGCCTACTTCACGGTGTTCCTGAGCCTGGGCGGGATGTTCTTCGGCCTGTTGATCGGCTTCGGCCTGGCGCTGATGCGCCTGTCTGCGATCAAGCTGCTGAGCTGGACGGCGCGGGTCTATGTGTCGTTCTTTCGCGGCACGCCGCTGCTGGTGCAGCTGTTCATGATCTATTACGGCCTGCCGCAGCTGGGCATCGAGCTGGACCCGCTGCCCGCGGCGCTGATCGGGTTTTCCCTGAACATGGCCGCCTATGCCTGTGAAATCCTGCGCGCCGCGATCAGCTCCATCGACCGCGGCCAGTGGGAGGCCGCCGCCAGCATCGGCATGACCCGCGGCCAGGCGATGCGCCGCGCGATCCTGCCGCAGGCAGCGCGCACCGCCCTGCCGCCGCTGGGCAACAGTTTCATCTCGCTGGTCAAGGACACCGCGCTGGCCGCCACCATCCAGGTGCCGGAGCTGTTCCGCCAGGCCCAGCTGATTACCGCACGCACCTTCGAGATCTTCACCATGTACCTGGCCGCCGCCCTGATCTACTGGGTGCTGGCCAGCGCGCTGGCCCACCTGCAGAACCGTCTGGAAGCGCGGGTCAACCGCCATGACCTGGAGCCCTGAGGCATGATCGAAGTCACCCGCCTGAGCAAGCAGTTCAACGGCCTGACCGTGCTCGACGACATCAGCCTGACGGTCGAGGCCGGTGAAGTGATCGCCATCATCGGCCCCAGCGGCTCGGGCAAGACCACCTTCCTGCGCTGCCTGAACCTGCTGGAGACCCCCAGCAGCGGACGCATTCGTGTGGCCGACATCGAGATCGACGGCGACCGTCCGCTGGCCAAGCAGGCCACGTTGATTCGCCACCTGCGCCAGCAGGTCGGTTTCGTGTTCCAGAACTTCAACCTGTTCCCGCACCGCACCGCCCTGGAGAACGTCATCGAGGGGCCGCTGGTGGTCAAGAAGGCCCCCCGCGAAAAGGCCCAGGCCCTGGGCCGTGCGCTGCTGGCCAAGGTCGGCCTGGCGGGCAAGGAGGATGCCTACCCGCGGCGCCTGTCCGGTGGCCAGCAACAGCGCGTGGCCATTGCCCGGGCATTGGCCATGGAGCCGCAGGTGATCCTGTTCGACGAACCCACCTCGGCGCTGGACCCCGAGCTGGTGGGCGAGGTGCTGGCGACCATTCGCGGCCTGGCCCAGGAAAACCGCACCATGATCATCGTCACCCACGAAATGAACTTCGCCCGCGACGTGGCCAACCGGGTGATCTTTTTCGACAAGGGCGTGATCGTCGAACAGGGCGAGGCCAAGGCCCTGTTCGCCGCGCCGAAGGAAGAACGCACACGCCAGTTTCTCGGCAAGTTTCTCGGCGCGCAGGGCCACGCCCACTGACCCGGATGCACCGCCCGAGCACAGACAAATCCGAGTTTATCCACAGCCCCCATGCCGCTTCGGGTAGGACCGCTCTGAAGCGCTGCCGACTGCCCGGTCACGGCCATCGGGCACCTTGACTCACCTGCCGATCCAGCCAATAACCAAAGCCTCGTGCCACCACCCGCACAAGGAAACGGACCATGCACCGCGCAGCCAAAGGATCTGAACTGCCGCCCCCCGCCCTGCTCCATATCGCGCCCCATGGCATTGGCGTGCACACCGCCAGCCACCTGCAAGCCAGCATCCAGACCGCACCGACCCTGCAGGCCGGCGACCTGCTGGAGCTGTTCTGGGGCAACCGCTACGTGGCCGCGCATCTACTGCGCGCCGGCGAGCCCGGCACCTCGATAGCCCTCGCCGTGCCCAGGCAGATGCTCTACCCGGGGCTCAACACCCTGCACTACCGCCTGCTCCAGCCCGGCCAGCACCCGCGTCGCTCCGCGCCATTGCAGGTAGCGGTCAAGCTGAACTGCCCCGGCGGCTACGTGACCACCCCGGAGAACCCGCACCTGACGCCCTTGCGCCTGCCTGGCCGGCTGCTGCGCCAAGGGCTGGATCTGAGCCACTGCGGGCAGGGTGTACCGTTCAACATCGCGCCGTACCGGCACATGGCCGAAGGCGATGCGATCACCCTGCGCTGGGCCGACCTGCGCATCGACCTGGCGCCACTGCCCGGCGACGGTATCGGCGGCCCGATACAGGGCCTGATCCCGCCCCAAGTGCTGCTGGAAGCCGGCAACGACGAGCACCTGGACGCCAGCTACTGCATTCTGGACAAGGTCGGCAACTGCTCGCAGTGGGCCCCGGCCGTGCGCCTGCGGGTGTTCGGCCAAGGGCCGCGGAGGCACTTCTATGCATATTCCTAAAGGTTAGTTTATTTAATTTTTATACACGCTTAGGGTATATAGACCGGACCACCGGACCAGCGCATTTCTGTCGCCCATATCGATCACGGCGACGTTTCCAATACGTGAGGTAGGTATGGTCAGGAACACAATCACCCCAGTGCGCAACGCCAGGGCATTGAGTGCAGCCAAGGAGCGGTACTGATGTCCAGCTTGGTACACGACGCAGTCCACAGCGATCTGGACAACGCCCCATTACTGCTGCCGGCCAAGGTCCTGCGCAATGACGCAGAGGCCCTGGAGGCCGCCCATGAACTGGCCGCCGCCGCGCGCCTGCAGGCCGCCCGCCGCGACCAGCAGCGCAAGCTGCCGTGGGCCGAGATCGAGCAGTTCACCCGCAGCGGCCTGGGCAGCATCAGCATCCCGCGCGAGCACGGCGGGCCGGACGTTTCCTTCGCCACCATCGCCGAGGTGTTCCGCATCATCAGTGCGGCCGACCCGGCCCTGGGGCAGATCCCGCAGAACCAGTTCGGCATCCTCCAGCAGGTCAAGAACACCGGCAACGAACGCCAGAAGCACCTGCTGTTCAAGTCGGTGCTCGACGGCTGGCGCATCGGCAATGCCGGCCCCGAGCGCGGCAGCAAGAACACCCTCGAACTCAAGGCCCGCGCCGTGCGCCAGGGCGATCACTTTCTGCTCACCGGGCAGAAGTTCTATTCCACCGGCGCGCTGTTCGCCCACTGGGTGGCAGTCAAGGCGCTGAACGACGACGGGCGCCAGGTCATGGCCTTCGTGCGCCGTGGCAGCCCGGGCCTGCGTATCGTCGACGACTGGTCCGGCTTCGGTCAGCGCACCACCGCCAGCGGCACGGTGCTGCTCAACGAGGTGCCGGTGGACGCGGAGCTGGTGCTCGACAACTGGCGCCAGGCCGACAGCCCCAACATCCAGGGCGCCGCCTCGCAGCTGGTGCAGGCCGCCATCGACGCCGGCATCGCCGAGGCCGCAGTGGCCGATGCGATCAGCTTCGTGCGCGAACGCGCGCGGCCGTGGGTCGACGCCAAGGTCGATCGCGCCAGTGACGACCCCTATGTGATTGCCGACATCGGCCGCCTGACCCTCGAACTGCATGCCGCCCAGGCGCTGCTCGGCCGCGCCGCGCGCGTGCTCGACGAGGTCAACGCCGCGCCCATCGATGCCGCCGCTGCCGCACGTGCCTCGATTGCCGTGGCCGAAGCCAAGGTGCTGACCACCGAGATTGCCCTGCAGGCCAGCGAGAAGCTGTTCGAGCTGTCGGGCAGCCGCGCCACCCTGGCCGAGTTCAACCTCGACCGGCACTGGCGCAACGCCCGCGTGCACACCCTTCACGACCCGGTGCGCTGGAAGTACCACGCCGTGGGCGCCTACCACCTCAACGCGACCCTGCCTGCCCGGCATTCCTGGATCTGACCAGACCACTGGAGCCCTCTCATGAGCCTATTGCCGCAACCGCACGATCTCGTGGCGGTCATCTCTTCTGATGCCCAGGCGTTGGAAACTGCCGAACAGATTGCCGAACAACTGCGCCGCGACAGCATCGAGCGCGACCGCGAACGCCGCCTGCCGCACCCGGAACTGGCGCTGTTCTCGCGCTCGGGCCTGTGGGGCATCAGCGTGCCGAAAGCCTTCGGTGGCGCGGGCGTGTCCAACGTCACCCTGGCCAAGGTCATCGCCCGTATCGCCCAGGCCGACGCCTCGCTGGGGCAGATCCCGCAGAACCATTTCTACGCCCTTGAAGTGCTGCGCGTGAACGGCAGCCCGCCGCAACAGGCGCGCCTTTACGCCGAGGTGCTGGCCGGCAGGCGCTTCGGCAACGCCCTGGCCGAACTGGGCACCAAGACCGCCCACGACCGCACCACCGCCCTCACCCGTGACGGTGACGGCTACCGCATCAACGGCCGCAAGTTCTACGCCACTGGCGCGCTGTACGCGCAGCGCATCCCCACCTCGGTGATCGACGAACAGGGCGTGCAACAGCTGGCCTTCGTGCCCGCCGACAGCGCCGGGCTCGACGTGATCGACGACTGGAGCGGCTTCGGCCAGCGCACCACCGGCAGTGGCTCGGTGGTGTTCGACAACGTGCGTGTCGAAGCCGACGATGTGGTGCCGTTCCAGAGCGCCTTCGAGCGCCCGACCCCGGTCGGCCCGCTGGCGCAGATTCTGCACGCCGCCATCGACACCGGCATCGCCCGCGCCGCCTATGAAGATGCCCTGCATTTTGTGCGCACGCGCACCCGGCCATGGATCGACTCGGGTATCGACAAGGCAGTCGACGACCCGTTGACGCTCAAGTCCTTCGGTCACCTGGCGATCCGCCTGCATGCCACCGAAGCCTTGCTCGAACGCGCCGGCGAATACCTCGACCGAGCCCAGGCCGAGACCAATGCCGACACCGTCGCGGCGGCCTCCATCGCCGTGGCCGAGGCGCGCGCCATCAGTACCGAGATCTCCCTGGCCGCCGGCAGCACGCTGTTCGAACTGGCCGGCAGCCAGGCCACCCTGGCCGAACACGGCCTGGACCGCCACTGGCGCAACGCCCGCGTGCACACCCTGCACGACCCGGTGCGCTGGAAGTACCACGCCATCGGCAACTTCTACCTCAACGATGAAAACCCACCGTTGCGGGGCACTATCTGATGGCGAAAAAGAAGATCCTGCTCAACGCGTTCAACATGAACTGCGTGGGGCATATCAACCACGGCCTGTGGACGCACCCGCGCGACACCTCGACCCGGTACAAGACCCTCGAGTACTGGACCGACCTGGCGCGGTTGCTCGAGCGCGGGCTGTTCGACGGGCTGTTCATCGCCGACATCGTCGGGGTGTACGACGTGTACCAGCAGTCGGTCGATGTGCCACTCAAGGAGTCCATCCAGCTGCCGGTCAACGACCCGCTGCTGCTGGTGTCGGCGATGGCCGCGGTCACCCGCCACCTGGGTTTCGGCCTCACCGCCAACCTCACCTACGAGCCGCCGTACCTGTTCGCCCGCAGGCTCTCGACCCTCGACCACCTGAGCAATGGTCGGGTGGGCTGGAACATCGTCACCGGCTACCTCGACAGCGCGGCCAAGGCCATGGGCCTGGACGCGCAGCCCGAGCATGACCGGCGCTACGACCAGGCCGACGAGTACCTGCAGGTGCTGTACAAGCTGCTCGAAGGCAGCTGGGAAAACGACGCCGTGCGCAACGACCGCGAACAGCGCGTGTTCGCCGACCCGGCCAAGGTGCACAAGGTGCAGCACCACGGCGAATTCTACCGGGTGGAGGGTTATCACCTGTGCGAACCGTCGCCACAGCGCACCCCGGTGCTGTTCCAGGCCGGCGCCTCCGAGCGTGGCCTGGCGTTTGCCGGGCAGCATGCCGAATGCGTGTTCATCAGTGGCCAGAACAAGGCCGCGACCCGCGCCCAGGTCGACAAGGTGCGCGCCGCGGCCACGGCGGCCGGGCGTGATGGCGACGCGGTGAAGGTGTTCATGGGCCTCACCGTGATCGTGGCCCGCACCGAGGAGCAGGCCCGCGCCAAGCACGCCGAGTACCTGCGCCATGCCAGCCCCGAGGCCGGCGTGGCGCACTTTGCCAGCTCCACCGGCATCGACTTTGCCGAATACGACCTGGACGAGCCGATCCAGTACGTCAAGAGCAACGCCATCCAGTCCGCCACCAAGCACCTGCAGAACAACGACTGGACCCGGCGCAAGCTGCTCGACCAGCACGCCCTGGGCGGGCGCTACATCACCCTGGTCGGCTCGCCGACCCAGGTTGCCGACGAACTGGAGCGCTGGATCGAGGAGACCGGCCTGGACGGCTTCAACCTGGCCCGCACCGTCACCCCTGAAAGCTATGAGGACTTCATCGACCTGGTGATCCCCGAGCTGCAACGTCGCGGTTCGTACAAGACCGCCTACACCGACGGCAGCCTGCGCGAAAAACTCTTCGCCGCCGGCCCGCACCTGCCCGCCGACCATACCGGCGCGGGCTATCGCACCCTCAACCCGACTGGAGCGCAACCGCATGCTTAAGACATTTCTGGCCCGCCCTGTCGCGGCCCTGGCCCTGGCCCTCGGCCTGATCGGTGGCGCCCATGCCAACGATGCACCGCTCAAGGTCGGCACCACCGCAGCCTTCGCCCCGGCCCTGGAAGCGGCCGTGGACGAGGCCAAGAAGCAGGGCCTCAAGGTGGAACTGGTGGAGTTCAGCGACTGGATCGCGCCCAACGTCAGCCTCGCCGCCGGCGACCTCGACGTGAACTACTTCCAGCACATCCCGTTCCTGGAAAACGCCAACGCCGCGGCGGGCTCGACGCTGGTGCCATATGCACCGGGCATCATCAACAACGTCGGGCTGTACTCGAAAAAGTACAAAAGCTTCGACGAGCTGCCCCAGGGCGCCACCGCCGCCATCGCCAACGACCCGATCAACGGCGGACGCGGCCTGCAACTGCTGGCCAAGGCCGGCCTGATCACGCTCAAGCCGGGGGTGGGCTACAAGGCCACCGAGGACGACATCGTCGCCAACCCGAAAAAGCTCAAAATCCTGCAGGTCGAGGCCGTGCAACTGGTGCGTGCCTATGACGACGCCGACCTGGTGCAGGGCTACCCGCACTACATCCGCCTGGCCAACACCTTCGATGCAGGTTCGGCACTGATGTTCGACGGCGTGGAGCACAAGGAATACGTGATCCAGTTCGTGATCCGCCCGCAGAGCAAGGACGACCCGCGCCTGGCCAGGTTCGTGGATATCTACCAGCACTCGCCGGTGGTGCGCGCAGCCCTAGACAAAGCCTACGGCAAGCTCTACCAGCCGGGCTGGGAGAGCTGAGATGAGTGCTGCCACCGCCCGCCAGACGGCGCACCCCAGCCCACCTGCGCAGCCCGCGCCACGGCACGCGCTGCACCCTGAGTTGAGCAGCGCGCAAGTGCGCCTGATCGGCGTCAACAAGACCTACCCCGGGCAGGCCACGGCGGCGCTGGCGGACATCGACCTGAACATCCAGCGCGGCGAGATCTTCGGCATCATCGGCCGCAGCGGCGCCGGCAAGTCGTCGCTGATCCGCACCCTCAACCGCCTGGAGCAACCCAGCAGCGGCCGGGTGCTGATCGACCAGGTCGACATCGGCGAGCATAACGAGGACCACCTGGTGGCGTTGCGCCGACGTATCGGCATGATCTTCCAGCACTTCAACCTGATGTCGGCCAAGACCGTGTGGCAGAACGTCGAACTGCCGCTGAAGGTGGCCGGCGTGCCCAAGGCCCAGCGCCAGCGCAAGGTGGCCGAACTGCTGGAGCTGGTGGGCCTGCAGGACAAGCACGGGGTGTACCCGGCGCAGTTGTCGGGCGGGCAGAAGCAGCGCGTGGGGATTGCCCGCGCGCTGGTGCACGACCCGCAGATACTGCTGTGCGACGAGGCCACTTCGGCGCTGGACCCGGAGACCACCGGCTCGATCCTGGCGCTGCTGCGCGACATCAACCAGCGTCTGGGCCTGACCATCATCCTGATTACCCACGAGATGGCGGTGATCCGCGATATCTGCCATCGCGTGGTGGTGCTCGAGCGCGGGCGCATCGTCGAGCAGGGGGCGGTGTGGCAGGTGTTCGGCGACCCGCAGCACGCGGTCAGCAAGACCTTGCTGGCGCCGCTGCAGCCAGCCTTGCCGCAGCACCTGCAGGCCCGCCTGCTGCCCGAGGCGCCGAATGCGCAGGCCGCGCTGGTACTGCGCCTGCGCGTCAGCGGGCGCGACCGCGAGGCACCGGAACTGTCGACGCTGTTCGCGTTGCTGGGCGGCCAGGTGAGCCTGCTGCAGGGCGGTATCGAACCGATCCAGGAACGTGCGCTGGGGCAGTTGGTGGTGTCGGTGGCCAACTCGGCGCACGGGCATGCGCAGGTGATCGAACGGGCGCGCCAGTGGGCGGCGCAGGTGGAGGTGCTGGGCTATGTGGTTTGATCGATTGTTGCAGGGAGTGCTCGACACCCTGCTGATGGTGGGCGTGTCGTCGCTGATCGCGTTGCTGGCGGGCATTCCGCTGGCGGTGATCCTGGTAACCAGCGGCAAGGGCGGCATCTACGAGGCGCCGCTGGTTAACCGCGTGCTGGGGGCGTTCGTCAACCTGTTCCGCTCGATACCGTTTCTGATCCTGATGGTGGCGTTGATCCCGTTCACGCGGCTGATCGTGGGCACCACGTATGGCGTGTGGGCGGCGGTGGTACCGCTGACGATTGCGGCCACACCGTTTTTTGCGCGCATTGCCGAGGTGAGCCTGCGCGAGGTGGATCATGGGCTGATCGAGGCGGCGCAGGCGATGGGGTGCCGGCGCTGGCACATCGTCTGGCATGTGCTGTTGCCCGAGGCGCTGCCAGGCATCGTGGGCGGCTTCACCATCACCCTGGTGACCATGATCAATTCGTCGGCGATGGCCGGTGCGATTGGTGCCGGAGGGTTGGGGGACATCGCGTACCGGTACGGGTACCAGCGCTTCGACAGCCAGATCATGCTGACGGTGATCGTGATGCTGGTAGTGCTGGTGGCGTTGATCCAGCTGGGCGGGGACCGGTTGGCGCGGGGGTTGAACAAAAGATAGACCGCAGCGTCCGTATCGCGGGTCAAGCCCGCTCCCACAGGTCCGCTGAAGTCCTTGTGGGAGCGGGCTTGACCCGCGATTGGCCAGCCCGGACACATCCGGAGTCAATGACACCCTTCATGCAGGTGCACACCTGACTACCTTGAGATTTCAACCTCAAGGAGATCGACATGGACTGTCCAAGCTCTCGTTTCCTGCGCCGCGGCCGTTTCTCGGAACCTGGCCGACTTTACCTGCTTACCAGCATCATCGAACACCGCAAACCTCTTCTTCGGGACTTCCACATCGCGCGCCTGGTGGTAGCCCAGTTCATGCAGGCGCAGCGAGAAGGCAGTGCACACTCGCTGGCCTGGGTCGTCATGCCTGACCACGTTCACTGGTTGATCGAGTTGCAGAACCTGACCCTGGCGACACTCATGCGACGTTTCAAGTCGCGCACGGGTTGTGCCGTACTCAAGGCTTGCAGGCATCAGGGGCGCATCTGGCAGCCCGGGTTTCATGATCGTGCGTTAAGACGGGAAGACGATGCGCGCGCAGTCGCCCGCTACATCGTTGCCAATCCTTTGCGGGCGGGGCTGGTAAAGCGGCTCGGCGACTATCCGCATTGGGACGCCGTATGGCTCTAGAACCGGTAACGGCCATCGCGGGTCGAGCCCGCTCCCACAGGGACAACTCCGGACCTCTAGAAACGGGCTCGACCCGCGATGGCCATCACTCGCGCTGCGGCTCCTTGATCTTGTACCAGGCCACATACAGCGCCGGCAAAAACAGCAAGGTCAGCAACGTGGCGACAATGATGCCGCCAATCATCGCGTAGGCCATCGGCCCCCAGAACACTTCCCGCGCAATCGGAATCATGCCCAGGCTCGCCGCCGCCGCCGTTAGCAGAATCGGCCGGCGACGATGGTCCGTGGCCTCCACCACCGCATCCCACGGCGCATACCCATCGGCCTCGTACGCATCGATCTGCGTCACCAGGATCACCGAGTTGCGGATGATGATCCCCGCCAGCGCCAGAATGCCCAGTATCGCCACGAACCCCATCGGCGTACCCGTGGGGATCAGCGCCAGCACCACGCCAATCAACCCCAGCGGCGCCACGCTCGCCACCAGGAACAGCTTCTGCACACTGTGCAGCTGAATCATCAGGAACGTCGCCATCAGAAACAGCATCAACGGCACCACCTTGGCAATCGGCCCCTGGGCCTTGCCGCTCTCCTCCACCGTGCCCCCCGTCGCCACCTGATAACCGGCCGGCAACTTACGCGCAAACTCGTCGATCTGCGGCTTGAGCTGCGCCACCAGGTCGGTCGGCTGGATCTCGTCACGCACCGCCGCCTTGACCGTGATGGTCGGCTTGCGGTCACGCCGCCACACCAGCGGCTGCTCCAGCTCGTAGCGCACCGTGGCAAACGCCAACAACGGAATCGAGGTGCCGCTGGGCGTGACGATCTGCAGGTTCTGCAGGGTCTGCGGCGAGTCACGCTCGCTGTCCACCGCGCGCCCGATCACGTCGATCAGGTAGATGTCATCGTTCACCTGGGTCACCGGCGAGCCGCTGACGATGCCGTTCATCAGGTTGGCCACGTCCTCGGACGACAGCCCAAGCTGGCGCGCCTTGTCCTGGGCAATGTCGATGCGCAGCACCTTGCCCGGCTCGTTCCAGTCGTAAATGATCTCGCCCACATGGGAGTTGCCATCGAGCAGCGCCGCCAGTTCGATCGCATGCTTGCGCACCTGGTCGATGTCCTTGCCGCTGACCCGGTACTGGATCGGCCGCCCCACCGGCGGGCCCATCTCCAGCGATTGCACGTAGCTGCCGATGCCGACGAAGTCCTTGCGCAGGCGCTCCTTCAGGCGCGCCGTCAGCGCCTCGCGCGACTCCAGGCCCTTGCTCACGATCACCAGCTGGGCGTAGTACGGGTTCTCCAGCTGCTGGTCCAGCGGCAGGTAGAAACGGATCGCGCCCTGACCGATGTAGGTACTCCAGCGCACGATGTCCGGGTCGTCCTTGAGGGTCGCCTCCAGCTTGTCCACCGCCTTGCGCGTCTCGTCGATGGAGGCGTTCTGCGGCAGGTTGAGGTCCACCAGGATCTCCGGGCGGTCCGAGGACGGGAAGAACTGGTTCTGCACGAAGCGCATGCTGAACACCGCCAGGGCGAACAGCACCACGGTGCCGATGATGGTGATCCAGCGGTGGCGCATGCACCACAGCAGGCCATGGTTGAAACCGCGACCGATGCGCCCGGGCTCGGCGTCGTGGGCCTTGACCTTGGCGCTGAGCAGGTGCACCCCCAGCACCGGCGCGAACAGCACCGCCACCACCCACGACACCAGCAGCGCCACGGCGATCACCGCAAACAGGGTGAAGGTGTACTCGCCCGCGGAGCTGGCGTTCAGGCCGATGGGCACGAAACCCGCCACCGTCACCAGGGTGCCGGTGAGCATCGGGAACGCAGTGGAGGTGTAGGCGAACGTGGCCGCCTGCTCCTTGCTCTCGCCCTTCTCCAGCCGCGTGACCATCACCTCCACGGTGATCATCGCATCATCCACCAGCAGGCCCAGCGCGATGATCAGCGCGCCGAGGGAGATCCGCTGCATGGTGATGCCGCTGTACTCCATGAACACGAACACCATGGCCAGCACCAGCGGAATCGAGCAGGCCACCACCAGCCCGGCACGCACCCCGAGGCTGATGAAACTGACCACCAGCACGATCACCACCGCCTCGAACAGCGCACTGGTAAAGCCGCCCACGGCCTCCTCGACCACCACCGCCTGGTCCGACACGGTGTGCACGCCCACGCCCACCGGCAGGTCGGCAGTGGCGGCCTCCATGCGCTCGTGCAGCTGCTTGCCGAAGGCCTGGATGTTGCCGCCCTTCTTCATGCCGATGGCCAGGCCGATGGCAGGCTTGCCGTCGTAGCGGAACATCGGCGTGGGCGGGTCGGCGTAGCCGCGGCTGATCTCGGCAATATCGGCCAGGCGATAGAAGCGGTCGTCCAGGCGCAGGTTGACCTGCTCCAGGTCTTTCTCCGAGGCGAACTGGCCAGTGGTGCGCACCGAGATACGCTCGGGGCCGGCCTCCATCACCCCGGCCGGGGTCACCGCGTTCTGCGCCTGCAACGCCTGCACCACCTGACGCTGGTCGATGCCCAGGGCCGCCAGCTTGCGGGTGGAGAAGTTCAGGTACAGCACCTCGTCCTGCTGGCCGATCATCTCGACCTTGCCCAGCCCCGGCACCTCGCGGATTTCTGCACGTACCTGCTCGACGTAATCGCGCAGCTGGCGCATCGAGATGCCGTCGGCGGTGAACGCATACACCGAGCCGAACACATCGCCGAACTCGTCGTTGAAGCCGGGGCCCTGGATGCCCTGGGGGAACTCGCCGCGGATGTCCTGGATCTTCTTGCGCACCTGGTACCAGATCTGCGGGATGTCGCCAGCCTTGGTGGTATCGAGCAGGTTGACGAACACCGTCGACTCGCCGGGCCGGGTGTAGCTTTTCACGTAGTCGAGCGAGTCCAGTTCCTCGAGTTTCTTCTCGATGCGGTCGGTGACCTGCAGCAGGGTCTCGTCCTGGGTGGCGCCGGGCCAGCGGGTCTGGATGACCATGGTCTTGATGGTGAACGAGGGGTCCTCTTCACGGCCCAGGTTGAAATAGGAAAACACCCCCATCAGCAACGCGACGAACATCAGGTACCAGACGAAGGATTGGTGCTTGAGTGCCCATTCCGACAGGTTGAAGCTTCCTTTCATCGCGGGCCTTCCTCATCGATTTTTACCTTCTGGCCAGGCTTGAGGCTGTTGACCCCCGCCGTGACCACACGCTCGCCCGGCTGCAGGCCGGCACTGAGCACCACGCTGTTGTCCAGCCGCTCGCTGACCTTCACGTCACGCAATGAAACCGTATGCTCCTGCGGGTCGACGACCCATACCCGGGTGTGCCCGTCGACCTCCTGCAGGGCGCTCAACGGCAGCTCGCTACGCGGTTGGATCGCCGAGCTCAGGGTGACGCTGATGGCCGTGCCCAGGCGAAAGGCCTCGGGGGTGTCGGCCAGGGTCAGGCGCGCGCGCCGGGTACGCGTGGCCGCGTCGGCCTGGGGCTCGATCTCGCGCAGCACGGCACTGGTGTTCACGCTGGGGTCGAGCTGCGCGGCCACCAGGAACTTCACCTCGCCCGACAGTTCGTCGGCCAGGCCTGCGGGCAGGTCGATCACCGCCTCCTTGACGTCCGGGCGCGCCAGCGTGACCACGCCCTGGCCGGCGGTGACCACCTGCCCGGCCTCGGCCTGCCAGGCAGTGACCACGGCGGGGTGGTCGGCCTGCAAGGTGCTGTAGCCCAGCTGGTCGCGGGCCTGGTTGACCGCCGCCTTGGCCTGTTCGAGCGAGGCGCCGGTAGTCTTCAGGTCGGTCTGGGCGATGTCCAGCTGGGCCTGGGCCCCCACGCCCCGGTCGAACAGCTGCTGCTGACGACGGGCGTTGGCCTGGGCGTTGATCCACTGCGCCTGCACCTTGGCCAGGTCGCCTTCGGCGGCACGCAACTGGTTCTGCTGGTCGGTGGGGTCGAGGGTGGCCAGGGTGTCGCCGGCCTTCACCGTGGCGCCCACATCCACCCAGCGCCGGGCGATGCGCCCGCCCACGCGAAAGCCCAGGGTGCTTTCGTAGCGCGCCTGGATGGAGCCGGCAAAGCGCCCCAGGCGCGCCTGGTCCTGCGCCTGCACCACCTGGGACAGCACCGGGCGCACCGGCTCGGGCGGCGGCTCGTCATCGGCGCAGGCGGCCAGCAACACACAAGCGAACATCAGCCACAGGGTTCTCATTGCGTCACCCCGATATCGGCTGGGTCTGCCACTTCCACCTGCATGTCCGGGTGCAGCAACTGCCCACCCGCGATCACCACGGTTTCGCCGCCCTTGAGGCCGTCGCCCACCACCACCTTGCCGGTGAGGTAGCGCAGCACCTTGACCTTGCGCAGGTTGACCTTGTTGTCCTGGCCCACCAGCCACACCGCCGGGTCATGCACATCCTTGGTCAGCGCCGACCACGGCAGCTCGATGCTCGGGGTTCCCTCGGCCCTGGCGGTGGCACTCACCACCGAGCCCAGCTGCATGGCCGGCGGCACCTCGCTCAGGCCGACCTTGACCTGCACCGTGCCGCTCTGCGCCGAGACCGTCGGGGTGATTTCACGCACGTGCCCCTTGGCTTGCACCTTGGGGTCGTCGAGCAGACTGACGATGATCGCCTGCTGGGTGGGTGGCGCCATCAGCAGCGATTCGTAGACGTTGAACACCGCGTCGCGCTCGCCGTCGCGGGCCAGGGTGAAGATCGGCACGGTGGCCTGCACCACCTGCCCCACCTCGGCCTGGCGCGCGGTGATCACCCCCGGCGCCTCGGCGATCAGCGCGGTGTAGCTCAGTTGTTCGCGGGCGTTGGCCAGTTGCGCCTGGGCGGCCTTGAGCGCGCTCTGGCTGCTGCGCAGGGCGGCCTGGGCCGCGTCGTATTCGCTCTGGCTGGTGTAGCCCTTGGGCAGCAGCTTCTGCTGGCGCACGAAGGCTGCGGAAGTTTGGGTCACGCGAGCCTGTTCGGCGAAGACCTCGGCCTTGGCCGAGTCGACATTGGTTTGCAGGTCCTTGGGGTCCAGGCGCGCCAGCACCTGATTGGCGCTGACGTGATCGCCCACGTCGACGTTGCGCTCGATGATCTTGCCGCCCACGCGAAACGACAGGTCGGCCTGCACCCGTGCCTGGACATCGCCGGTGAGGGTCACGGAGGCTGCAAAGTCGCCGGCCTTGACCTGTTGCACCGCCACCCTGGGCAGGTCGGGTGCGGCGGCTTTCTTCTCGCCGCAGCCAAGCAGCAGCGCAAGCCCCAGGCAGACGATCAGGTTGGGGGGCGACACCGTCATGCGGGCTCCTTGCGTGGGTTCTGGGCAGTTGCTAGATGCGACTGTTAGCGTAGATCAGGGTTCCGCGTGCCGCTTGTCCTGGGGGCAATTGAGCACAGCGGCGACGTTGCGAGGGGTGGGGGCTGTCGCCTGCATCGCGTTTGATCGCGGCGCTGGAGCAGGATGCGCAGAGCAACTGCATCGTGCTGGAGAAGGCGTTGGGGCAGACGCGGGGGGTGGGGCAAGGGCGGTGGCCGGAGAGAAGACGGGGCCGCGGGGCGGCCCATCGCGGGTCAAGCCCGCTACCACACAGACAGCGACGGTCCTTGTGGGAGCGGGCTTGACCCGCGATAAGAGCGACGCGGTGTCAGGGCCTCAGCCCTGCCATTTGCCGCCCTCGACGATCACGCTCTCCGGCTTGGTGTCGTCGCTAAGCTCCTTGCGCACGTACTGGTCATACAGCTTGAGCAGGTACTTCTGCTCGCCCAGACGCGCCAGCTCGCTGTTGACCCAGTCACGCAGCTCGATGTTGCCCTTCTTCACCGCCGGCGCAATCGGCGCTTCCTCGCCCAGCTTCTCGTCCAGCACGCGGTAGCCCGGGTTCTGCTTGGACCAGCTGAACAGGATCAGGTTGTCCTGCGCATATGCATCGCCACGGCCATTGGCCAACGCCTGCAACGACTCGGAGTTCTTCTCGAACTTGAGCAGTTTCCAGTCCGGGTGGTTCTTGGTCAGCCAGATGTCCGCCGTGGTGCCGGTGGTGACGATGGTGGTCTTGGCCGCCAGGTCGTCGAGCTTCTTCACCTCGCTGCCCTCGGGCACCAGCGCCTGTACCGCCACGCGCAGGTTGGGGTTGGTGAACTCCACCGCTTCCTTGCGCTCCGGGGTCACGGTCATGTTGGCCAGAATCAGGTCGACCTTGTCGCTCTGCAGGAAGGGAATGCGGCTGGCCGGCTCCACGGCCACGAACTCCACCTTGTTCTCGTCGCCCAGCAGCGACTTGGCCAGCTCGCGACCGATGTCGGTGTCAAAACCCACATAGCGCCCGCTTTCATCCACATAGCCGAATGGCGGCTTGTCGGTGAACACGCCGACGATCAGTTTGTCGCGGGCCTTGATGGTTTCCAGGTAGCTGGTGGCCGGCGCTGCGGCATTGGCGGCAGGCTTGCTCGGCGCTTCGGATTTGTTGCACCCGGCCAGTACGGCCAGGGTGAACAGCGACAGCAGCAGTTTTGAAGCGTGGGCAGTCTTCATGACAGTTCCTTGTGTGGTGTCTTGGGCAGGCTTTCGACAAAGGAGAATTTCTCCAGGAACTGCTGCGCGCGTGCGGTCTGCGGGTTCGTAAAGAAGCTCTCGGGGGGGCTCTGTTCAAGGATCCTGCCGGCCTCCATGAACACGATGCGGTCGGCCACCGCGCGAGCGAAGGCCATTTCATGGGTCACGATCAACAGGGTCATGCCGTCGCGGGCCAGGCCCTGGATCACCTGCAGCACTTCCTTGACCATCTCCGGGTCGAGGGCGGCGGTCACCTCGTCGAACAGCATCACCTGCGGGTTCATGCACAGCGAACGCACAATGGCGATACGCTGCTGCTGGCCACCGGAAAGCTGGCGCGGATAGGCGTCGCGCTTGTCCAGCAGGCCCACCCGCGCCAGCAGTGCTTCGGCCTGGGCCTGGGCCTCGAGGCGTTCGCGCTTCTGCACCTTGAGCGGCCCGAGCAGCAGGTTTTCCATCACGCTCATGTGGCCGAACAGGTGGTAGCTCTGGAACACCATGCCCACCTGCTGGCGCACCTGGCGCCAGTCGGTGGCCTTGCTCAGCAACTCTTTACCGGCCAGTGTCAGGCTGCCGCCGTGGGCCACTTCCAGGCCATTGAGGCAGCGCAGCAGGGTGCTCTTGCCGCAGCCGCTGGGGCCCAGGATCACCACCACTTCGCCGCTGCGCACCTGCAGGTCGATGCCCTTGAGCACCTGGTGCTCACCGAAGAACTTGTTGAAACCCTTGAACTCGATCAATGCGCTCATGCGTGTGTCCAGCGCCGCTCCAGCGCGCGCGAGGCGGCCGACAGCGGGTAGCAGATGAAAAAGAAGAACAGGAACAGCGCGCCGTAGATCAGCACCGACTCATAGGTGCGCTCGATGATCTGCTGGCCCACCTTGATCACGTCCACCACGCCGATCAGCACTGCCAGCGAACTGGTCTTGATGATGCGCGTGTAGATGTTGATGGTCGGCGGGGTCATGCGCTTGAGTGCCTGGGGCAGCAGCACGTAGCCATACAGCTGCCAGCCATCCAGGCCGATCGACAGCCCCGCCTCGCGTTGCCCGCGCGGCAGCGAATGCAGTGCACCGCGCACCACCTCGCCCACCTCGCTGGCACCCCACAGCGACAGCACCAGCACCGCGCACCAGAAGCTGGGAATGCTCACGGCAAAGAAGATCGGCAGGCCGAAGAACAGCAGGTACAGCCACACCAGTACCGGTATCGCCCGAAACAGCTCCAGGTACACCCGCAGCACCAGGTTCACGCTGCGCTTGCCGAGGGTGGCGAGCACGCCGTAGAGCACCCCGCCCAGGGTGCTGAAGGCGATGCCCAGGGCCGAGATCGACAGGGTTTGCGCGGCGCCCTGGGCCAGTTGCGGCAGCGACACCAGCAGCAGTTCAAGACCCGAACTGGCCATGTTGCAACCTCCTTTCCAGGCGGCTCAGCAGCAGCGACAACGGCAAGAACAGCAGCACGCAGATCAGCGTCAGCACCGCGAGCATTTCGTAGGTCTTGTAGTACAGGGCGATGTAGCTCTTGGTGGTGTAGAGAATCTCGGGCACCGCCACCGCCGACACCACGGTGGTTTCCTTGAGCAGGAAGATGAAGTTGGCGAACAGCGCCGGCAGGCTGAGGATGCCGGCCTGGGGCAGGATCACGTGGCGCAGCAGCTGGCCTTCGGACAACCCGATGGAGCGGCCGGACTCCAGCTGTGCGGCAGGCACCGCCTCGACGCCGGCGCGCAGCACCTCGGTCAGGTAGGCACCGCCGAGAAACGTCATGGTGATGATCGCGGCGGCGAAGCCGGAAATCTTCAGGCCCAGGCTGGGCAGCGCGAAGTACACGAAAAACAGCTGGATCAGCAGCGGCGTGTTGCGTGCCAGCTCCACGTACAGGCCCACGGCACGCTGCAGGTAGGGCGTGCGGTAGACCAGGATCGCGGTGTTGATCACGGCCACCACCAGCGAGGTGGCGATGGCGATCAGGCCGACCTGCAGGGTGACCCCGACGGCCTTGAGAAACGCGGGCAATGTGCTGAGGATGAATGCGACGTCGAAGCTCATCGGCGTGGCCTCGGCGTCCGAAACAGGGTGCGCTGCATGGGGGTGGTCTCGAACCGGCCCGAGGGTAGACGGGCGGTGGCGGCTAGGGTTGGGCGTGCCGGTAAGCACTTTGGTAATACTCTAAAGCTATAAAAATATTTATTTAAATATCTTTATTGCATATTGATATCACGCAAAAAACTAACCGCAAATTTCCTCGTGGCAGGCGGGATCTTTCCCGCGCGCGCGCCATCAAACAGCTGTCGTGCGCGGCCCCGTGGGCCGTTCAACCCACAAGGAAAACAACACCATGAACAGCGACCAGCCGACCCTCGACCCCAGCGAACTGATCAAATGGCTGACGGCCCTGCGCCGCGCGGTCAACACACCACGCTGAAACCCCATTCAAAAAAAACGCCGACCCGGTAACCGGAGTCGGCGTTTTGCATCGTGCGGTCTACAGCGGGCGAATCAGAACGCCGGCAGTACCGCGCCTTTGTATTTCTGCTCGATGAAGGCTTTCACTTCAGGGCTGGTCAGGGCCTTGGCCAGCTTCTGGATGGCGTCGCTGTCCTTGTTGTCGGGGCGCGCCACCAGGAAGTTCACGTAAGGCGAGTCGGAACCCTCGATCACCAGGGCATCCTTGGCCGGGTTCAGGCCGGCTTCCAGCGCATAGTTGGTGTTGATCATGTCCAGGTCGACCTGGTCCAGCACGCGTGGCAGCAGGGCCGACTCAAGCTCCTTGAACTTGAAGTTGTGCGGGTTCTTGGCGATGTCCTTGGGCGTGGCCAGGGCGTTTTTCGGATCTTTGAGTTCGATCAGCCCGGCCTTCTGCAGCAGGATCAGCGCACGGCCACTGTTGGAGCCTTCGTTGGGGATGGCGATGGTGGCGCCGTCCTTGAGCTCGGCCAGGCTCTTGACCTTCTTCGAGTAGCCACCGAACGGTTCGACGTGTACGCCGATCACGGTTTCCAGGTGGGTGCCTTTACCTTCGTTGAAGCTCTTGAGGTAGGGCAGGGTCTGGAAGTAGTTGGCGTCCAGACGCTTCTGATCGACCTGCACGTTGGGCTGCACGTAGTCGGTGAACACCTTGATTTCCAGGTCCACGCCTTCCTTGGCCAGGGTTGGCTTGATCAGCTCGAGGATCTCGGCGTGGGGCACCGGGGTGGCGGCAACCACCAGCTTCTGGCCGGCGTGGGCGAAACCTGCAACCGACAGAGCGGCTGCCAATGCAGTCAACAACAAAGCCTTTTTCATGCGCAGTCCTTATTCGAATCACAGCCATCGTCGACGGCGAAAGAGAGGGTGCCAGTATTGTGCTAGCTGGCGTGGAGGCGACAATACCGAGATTTTTTATTCCTTAACAATATCTTTTATGCAGACGCTTATATCTTTTTGACTGATAAAGAAGAGAGCATCGGCTGGCCTGCCAGGTGCATCCGGCGCCGCAACAGACAATGCTCGCGGTCTATCGATTAGCGGTCTCGATGGCAACCTCGGTGATGACAGTGGCCAGTTCCTTCTCGAGTGCACCATCACCCTGCACATTGGCGTAGATGTCATACCTGATCTCATGCGTGGAATTCATCCAGCGCAATCCTGTCCTCCTGACCCCACCCATTACTTTTTCCGACGTTTTCACCAGGGGCTTGCCGGGGTCCTGAGGCTTGGCGTAATCATCGTCGTAAACCACCACGCGCTGTGTCAGCTCGCGCTCATAGTGGGTCTCGTAGGTCACCACATAATCATCGCCGCACGAATAAAGCGACATGACGCCGTTCAAGCCGCCCTCCTTCATCTCGACGCCGGAGGGGAGTTCTTTGGACAGCCGACATTGCAACTTCTCGATCGCTGCTCTGGATTGCGATTTGAATCGGACGGCTTGAGCCAGCCTTCTGTCGCTCGCCTGGGCGAGTGTGATCATCGAACTGAATTGCTCGAAACCAGGAAAGGTCGAGTTCTTCTCTGGCTCGGCCGTGGGCGAGACCGCCCTTTTCTCAATGACCTTCTGGATATGGGTATTGCCACTGAGCGGTAGAATCTCCAGCTCGGCGCTTGCCGAAAAGGAAGCGAGCAGCGTGCTCATGCACAGCATCGACAGGCGCATCAGCGGCTGGCCTGGGCAAGGAAGACACGTACCGCGCAAGGTAGGTTTTTCATGAATATCCTTTCAATGCTTCAAGCGATCCAAGGCTTGCGAAGCAAGAAGGTAATCCACCTCATTCGCATCTGCAACGGTTGCTCCGCAGACAACCGCCTGTGCGTTACGCCTACACACCCAACCGCAGCGCCACCTTCTCCAGCAAGGCCTTCAGGCCACTGCGCTCACTTGCACCTGCGCGCAGCAACACCTCGATCTGCCGCTCCAACGCGGCCAGCGGCGTCAAGGTTTCCGGCAGGTTCAGATGCTCGGGCAGTATTTCCTCCCCGCTGCTGACCAGCAGGGCGAAGTGAATGACGTTTTCCAGTTCGCGGGTGTTGCCCGGCCAGCTGTGCAGTTCCAGCACCCGCTGCGCGGCCTCGCTGAGCAGCGGCGGCACGGCCAGGTTCAGGCGCGGGCTGTAGATGCCCACGAAGTACTCGGCCAGCGGCAGGATATCGCCCACCCGCTCGCGCAACGCGGGCAGCTCGAGGCGGCCTTCGTGCAGGTAGTGGTAGAGACGGTCGTGGAACTTGCCGGCGGCCACAGCCTGGGCCAGGTCGATGCTGGAGGCGGCCACCAGGCGCACGTCCACCGGGTTGGGTTGCTGGGCGCCAACGCGGGTGACTTCGCGGTTTTCCAGGGCGGCCAGCAGCTTGACCTGGATCGGCAGCGGCAGGTCGGCGATTTCATCCAGGTACAGCGTGCCGCCGTTGGCCGAGCCGAACCAGCCGGCGCGGCTGCTGGCGGTACCACTGTGGGCGCCGGCGCTGTAGCCGAACAGTTCGGCGTCGGCGTAGGTGGGGCTGATGGCGCCGCAGTTGACCGAGACGAACAGCCCGCCGCGGTCGCTGGCGCGGTGGATCTGCCGGGCCAGCAGCTCCTTGCCGGTGCCGCTTTCGCCGCGGATCAGCACGGGCAAGGCCAGCGGCGCCAGCAGCTCCAGCTCTTCGCGCAGCTGGCGCGAGCGCGGGTCGACGAACACCAGCGCCTTGGCGCGGATGCTCAACGGGCTCTTGTCGCTCTCGGGGAAGGTCAGCAGTGGCTGGCCGTAGGTGTCGTGAAGGCTCATGGCAAACTCCCGCCCGAGCGACTCACGGCGCGGACGTCTTGATGAAAAAGAGGGTAGCGCCCGGGGTCAGGCGCGACGCAGTGCGTGCTGTTCCAGGCGGCTCTGCAGGCGATAGAGGTAGGCAAAGCCCTGCTCCCAGCGCCGGTGTCCGGACTTGACGTTGATATGCCCGGCGCCGCCGAGCACACCGGCTTCTGCGCCCCAGGCGCGAGCCAGTTGCATCGCCCGTGGCGCGCTGACCGCCGGATCGTTGTCGGAGGTGACCACCTGGCTGGGAAACGGCAGCAGGTTCTGCGGAATCGGCGCGAAGTTGCGCAGGGCCGGTGCACAGGCCGGGCGTTCGACGTCGGCCGGGGCCACCAGCAGTGCGCCACGTACCTGCTGCAGCAGGGTTTCGCTGGCGTGGGCGGCCCAATGCGCGACGGTGATGCAGCCCAGGCTGTGGGCGATCAGGATCACCGGCGAGGTGTCGGCGGCGATGGCATGTTCGAGCGCGGCAACCCAGTCTTCACGACGCGGGGTGATCCAGTCGGCCTGTTCGACGCGGGCACTGTTGGGCAGGCTGTTCTGCCAGTGGGTTTGCCAGTGATCGTCTGGCGATCCTTGCCAGCCCGGCACAATCAGGTAACGAATCGACTCATTGCGCATGAGATGCCTCCTGCTGGGTTTGCATTGCATGAGGGCAAGTATAGGGCGGGGGTTATATTCGTAAAGGAATAAGAAGCTATTTATTAATAACCAAAACTGCTTTCCGAATGCTGTGTGCAACCCTGTGGGAGCTGGTATCGGCGCCCTCGGAACGGGCATAAAAAAAGGGGCCGTCCCCTGCCAGGATACGGCCCCCGAATGCGTTGCCCTTACCGTTGCATCGTGTTCAACGCGCGGTGATCACCGAAAGCTTGGTGATCCCCGCCCGCTCGATCGAGGCCATGGCGCGCGCCACTTCCCCATAATTCACACCGTCGTCCGCCTGCAGTTGCACGCGTACCTCCGGGTCCTTGGCCTTGGCCGCCTGCAAGCTGGTCTCCAGCAAGTCCGGCTGGATCTCGTCCTTGTTGATGAACAACTTGCCGCCCCCATCGATGCTCACCACCAGCGGGTCCTTCTGCTCCACCGGGGCCACGGCCTCGGTCTTGGGCAGGCTGATCGGGATCGCGTTGGTCAACAACGGCGCGGTCACGATGAACACCACCAGCAGCACCAGCATCACGTCCACCAGCGGCGTCACGTTGATCTCGCTGAGTACCTCGTCACTGTCCTGGGTAGAAAAGGCCATGTCAGGACGCCTCTTTCACAGGTTGGCCGCTCACTGTTGCAGCTTTGTGAAGCGCAGGGTGCACCAGCACGCGGAAGGCACTCTTCTGCGCCAGGCTGTAGAAGTCGTGGGCAAAGTCGTCGAGGTCGGCCGCCGTGAGTTTCAGGCGACGCAGGAAGTAGTTGTAAACCAGCACCGCCGGCACCGCGACCGCGATCCCCACACCCGTGGCCACCAGCGCCGCACCAATCGGCCCGGCCACGGTTTCCAGGCTCGCCGAGCCCGCCGCACTGATGCCCTTGAGCGCTTCCATGATGCCCCACACGGTACCGAACAGGCCGATGAACGGCGACGTGCTGCCGATACTGGCCACCACCGCCAGGCCGGTTTCCAGCGAGCGGCGCTCACGCACGATCTGCTGGCGCAGGGCGCGTTCGAGGCGGTCCTGGTGGTTGATCGCCTGGCTCAGGTCATTGGCCTGGCCGGGCTCGCCCACCGCGATGGCGGCGTAGCCGGCCTGGGCCACGCGGGCGGCAGCGCCGGGCTGGGTCTGGGTGAGTTCGGCGGCCGAATCAAGGCTTGAGGCCGCCCAGAACTGCTTGTGGAAGCGCTTGTCCTGGTTCTTCAGGCGGGCGAACTGCAAGCCCTTGACCAGGGCCAGGCCCCAGGTCGCGACGGAAAACACCACCAGCAGCCAGATCACCGCGCTTTCGATGGATTCAAGGGGGGATGCCAATACACTCATGATGGTTTCTCTCTGTTAGCGCGAAATTTTTAGCGAATCTTGAAATCGATCGGCACGCTGACCCAGCCCGCCTGGGCCACTTCGCCCTGCTTGGCCGGCACGAAGCTCCAGCGCTTTACCGCCGCCAGCGCGGCGTCGTCGAGCTGCTGGCGACCACTGCTCTTCTGCAACTGGATCTCGCCAGGCTTGCCGCTGGGCAACACATGCACCCGCAGCAGCACGGTGCCTTCCCAGCCGCGACGCTGGGCCAGCGACGGGTATTCCGGCGCCGGGTTCTTCAGGTACGCCGCGCTGGCCGAAGCCGGGGTCACCGGCGCCGGGGCAGGTGGCGCAGGCGGGGCGGCAGGTTGTGGCGGTGCCGGCGGCGGCTCGACCGGTTTGGGCGCAGGCTTGGGCTCGGGCTTGGGCACCGGCTTTGGCTTGGGCTTGGGTACCGGCTTGGGCGGTGGCGGCGGCTTGACGGCCAACTCGTCGACCACCGGCGGTGGCGGCTCCACCACAGGCTCGGCCGGCGCCGGGGGCGGCGGCTCGACAACCGGTGGCGCCGGCTGGGAAAACTCGATGGTCATCGGCGGGATTTCCGGTGGAACCACCGGCAACACCGGGGCCGGTGCCTGGCTGACCCAGTAGGCCACGGCACCATGCAGCACCAGCGCGAAAACCCCGAGCAGCACCTTCTCGCGGCCCTTCAAGGCACTACGCGGGGTGCGCTGCAAGCGCTGTTGCGCCAGCGGCAACCGGTGCGGCCGACCGAGGTCGACCAGCTCGCCGCCCGGCGCCTGGCGCCAAAGCACATCGAGAGCACTGGCGGCGGTCTGGACATTACCCATTGATCAACTCCTGGGAGGTTCGGTGCATGTGCATCGAAGGCCGCCCGGTCTGGCCGGCCTTCGCTGAGGTGGATGATCGACGCGTGCTGCTTATCTCTTAAAGTAATCTTTAAAGTTATGGATAGAACCTGATCGCATATACAAAACCGCTGAACCGCTCTAGCCCGCGCCAATCAAGGGCTGGAGGGCATTGCTGATCTGGCAATGCCTTTGCGGCATCGAAAATATTCGCCAAAGGCATCGAAAAACCCCTCAGAAGTCATAGCGACCGGTCACGCCCAGGGTCCGCGGGGTGCCGAGCAGCCCTTCGTAGCCGCCGTTGGCGGCGCTCCACAGGGTGGTGTAGTAGGTCTTGTCGAAGGCGTTCTTCAGCCATAGCGACACGTCCCACTGCCCGCCCCCGGCATCGCCGCGCAGGCCGGTACTGAGGTTGACCACGGCGTAGCTGGGGATCTGCGCGAAGTCCGAGTCCTCGACCGTGCCCACCGCCCTGGAGCGGAACGCATAGCTGGCGGTGACATAGGGCTGCAGGCCGTTGTCCAGGTCCCACTGGTACTGGCCGTTGGCGTTGGCGATCCATTTGGAGGCGCCGACCACCTGATGCCCGCTGAGGTCGCAGGCGGCCGGGGCACCCGGTTGCAGAGCCACCTCCGGCGCGCACGGGGCGTCCTTGTAGGCGAGGTAGCGCACGTCGTTGAACGAGCCGTTGAGGTTCAGCGTAAGGCCGCGCAGCGGCACCAGGGTGCTGTCGAACTCGACCCCGCGTGAGCGCACCGAGCCTGCGTTGGTCAGGTACTGCACGCGGTTGGCGTCGTCGTAGGCGTTGGTCTGGTAGCCGTTGACCTGGGTCCAGAACAGGTTGGCGTTCAGTTGCAGGCGGCGGTCCCACAGGGTGCTCTTGAAGCCCAGTTCGGCGTTGTTGGCGCGCTCGGTGCCGATCAGCAACGAGTCGGCGCCAGCCACCGGTGCGGTGCCCACCGCCAGGTTGACCCCGCCGGACTTCTCGCCGTGGGACAGCGTGGCGTAGCCCAGCAGGTCGTCGGTGAAGCGGTAACTGAGGTTGAGCAGGCCCGAGGGGCTGGTGCTGTACTGGTTGAGGTCGCCCGAGTCATACGCACCGGCCCGTCCCTGGCGTACCGCTGCCGCCGCCCCGCTGACCGCAGCGCCGCCCACCGGGGCGCTGCGGTTGACCCAGGCGCTTTTCTCTTCGTAGGTGCCGCGTATCCCGGCGGTGAAGTCCAGGCGCGGGGTGAGGTGCCAGGTGCCCTGGCCGAACAGGGCGAAGCTGTCGGTCTTGATGTGCCCCTTGCCCACCGAGCTGACGTTGGCCAGCGCACCGGTCGGCGTGCCGTTCCACACGTCGGCCTGGGGGCCGTAGAAGGCGAAGGACTTGTTGTCCAGGTTGGAGCCGAAGTAGTACGCGCCCAGTACGTAGTCGAAGAAGCCGCCCGTGGGCGAGGCCAGGCGAAATTCCTGGGAGTACTGCTTGTCTTGCACCGACACCCCGGCGTTGTAGGTCGCCGGCACATCCAGGCCGTCGTCGTTGCGCGGGGTGAAGTCCCACCAGCGGTAGCTGCTGATGGAGGTCAGGGTGAAGTCGTTGTCCAGGGTCCAGTTGGCCTCCAGCGAGGTGCCGCCCTGGAACACCGTTACCTTCTGGTCGTCGTCCAGGTTGACCTTGCGGTGGCGGCCGTCGACCAGCGTGGCGCCGGCCGCCGCCGCACGGTTTTCATAGCGGTTGACGCCGTTGATGGTCGGCCCGGTGCTGTACAGCACGCGGGTGCCGGCGCTGGAGTCTTCCTCGTTGTAGTCGCCGATCCAGCGCAGGTTGAACCGCTCGCTGGGCTTGTACAGCAGTTGCCCGCGAAAGCCCTGGCGCGCGCCACCGTTGAGGGTGTGGCCGTCGTGCTCGTTGCTGATGTCGCCGTCGCTGCGCGTGCGGTAGGCCGAGAAGCGGCCGGCCAGGGTCTCGGTGAGCGGGCCGGAAAGCGTGCCCTTGGTCTGGAAGTAGCCGTCCTTGCCCACCGAGGCCTCGATGCTGCGCTCGGGGGTGAAGCTGGGCGCACGGGTGCTGATGTTGATGACCCCCGCAGTGGTGTTCTTGCCGAACAGGGTGCCCTGGGGGCCGCGCAGCACTTCGAGCTGCTCGATGTCCATGAGGTCGAACACCGCCATGCCGGGGCGGCCGAGGTAGACGTTGTCCAGGTACAGCCCCACGCTGCCTTCCAGGCCGTCGCTGGCCGGGTTGTTGCCCAGGCCGCGGATCGACACGCTGGACTGGCGCGCATGCATGTAGGCCACGTTGACGCTGGGCACCAACTGCTGAAGGTCCTGGATGCGGTACACGCGCTGGCTTTCCAGGGCCTGGCCGTCGAGCACGCTCATCGGCGTGGGCACGTCCTGGGCGCTCTCTTCACGTCGGCGCGCAGTCACGGTGACGGCCTTGAGCTGGCTGTCGGGCTTGACCTCGGGCGTCGCGTCGGTGGCCGCCTGGGCCGGCAGCCAATGCGCGCTGCCGGCCAGCAGCAAGGCCAGCGGCAGGCGCTTGAGCCGTCGGGAAGACAAGGGTGCGGCGGGGGAAGACGGGCGCATGGGCGGCTCCTGGGCAAGGAATTGATATTCCTTAAAGTTATTTATTTATGATTTCACATATGTTTACTGCATAAGAGATTGCCTTTATAAGGAGTGCAGCCGAGGCAGAGCAAATGCATTTGCCCGATACTTTTCATGTGAAAAATGCATATCGACCTACGCCAGCTTCGCCACCTGATCGCGCTTGCCGAGCACCGCAGTTTCGTGGCGGCGGCGAACGCGGTGAGCCTTTCGCAATCGGCCTTCAGCCGTAGCATCCAGGCCCTGGAACACAGCGCCGGGTGCCTGCTGGTGGACCGGTCGAGCAAGGAGCTGGCGCCGACCAAGCAGGGCCTGGTGGTGCTCGAACATGCACGCCGGCTGGTCAGCGGCGCGCACCAGTTGAGCAACGAGATCAGCCAGTTCAACGGCCTGGAGGCCGGCGAGCTGCGCTTTGGCTGCGGCCCGGCGCCGGCCGCCGGGCTGGTGCCGCGTGCCATCGGCACGTTCATCGGGCGCTACCCCAGGGCACGGGTGCGCTTTCAGGTGGATGACTGGCAGAACCTGGACAAGCGCCTGCTGGCCGAGGAGTTCGAGTTCTTCGTGGCCGACACCCGCCGCTTCGAGGCCGACCCGGCCTACCACACCGTGCGCCTGCGCCCGCGCCGCTGGCACTTCTGCTGCCGCGCCGCGCACCCGCTGGCGCAACTGCCGAGCGTCAGCGCCGAGCAACTGCTGGCCTACCCCCTGGCGGTGACCCTGCGCCCGCCCAACCTGCGCAAGGTGATCAGCGACCTGAGCGGGCGCCCGGACTTCACCGCCAGCGTCGAGTGCGAGAACGGCTACAGCCTGCTGGGGGTGGTGCTGAACTCCGACGCGATCGGCATCTGCAGCGCCAACAGCGATGCGCTGCACAGCGCAGCCCAGCAACTGGTGCGCCTGAACATCGACGGCCTGCACGACGACTGCGAGGAGCTGTACACCCGCTACGGCATCGTCAGCCGTGCGCGCCAGCGCCTGTCGCCGCTGGCCGAGGCAATGATCGCGCAGATCGTCGCCACCGATCAGGCCGACCAGGACCTGTGCAACCTGGAGCGCCTGGCCATCTGAGGTGTTGCGCCGGGCGCATCGAAGGTATTCGGCAAATGCGCTTGTGGTCGCGTGGCGTGCAGGGCGAAATCACCCACCAGACTTTCAACCGGTGAGCGCCATGACCCAACCTGCCCCCGTGCGCAACGTGCTGTACATCATGTGCGACCAGCTGCGTCGCGATTATCTGTCGTGCTACGGCCACCCGCACCTGCACACGCCCAACATCGACCGCCTGGCCGCTGCCGGGGTGCGCTTCAGCCGCGCCTACACCCAAGGCACCATCTGCGGGCCGTCGCGCATGTCGGCGTACACCGGGCGCTATGTGAGCAGCCACCAGGTGGCCTGGAACAGCGTGCCGCTGCCGCTGGAGGAGCTGACCCTGGGCGACTACCTGCGCCCGGCCGGCATCCGCACCGCGCTGGTGGGCAAGACCCACGCCACGCCGAACCTTCAGGCGCAGCAGCAGCTGGGCATCGACGCCGACATGGCCAGGCAGCTCGATGAAGTGGGTTTCGAAGCCTATGTGCGCCATGACGGTATCTACCCCGACGACCCGCAGTTCGCCGACAAGCGCGAGAGCGCCCCATACACCCGTTACCTGCGCGAACACGGCTATGGCGGCGACAACCCCTGGCACGACTGGGCCAATGCAGCGCAGGGCGAAGACGGCGAGGTGCTCAGCGGCTGGCACATGCGCCACGCCGACCGCCCCACGCGCCTGCCCGAGCAGCATTCGGAGACGGTGTACACCACCGACCGCGCCATCGACTTCATCACCGAACAGGGCGAGCAGCCGTGGTGCCTGCACCTGTCGTACATCAAGCCGCACTGGCCGTACATTGCGCCGGCGCCGTACCACGCGCTGTATGGCGCGGCGCAGGTGCTGCCGGCGGTGCAGGGCGGGCGCAGCGATCACCCGGTGTATGGCGCGTTCCGCCAGCATCAGGAGAGCGTGAACTTCTCCCGCGAGGAGGTGCGCCTGAAGGTGATCCCCACCTACATGGGGCTTATCAGGCAGGTGGACGACCAGCTCGGACGGCTGTTCGAAGTGCTTCGACGCACCGGGCGCTGGGACGACACGCTGATCGTGTTCACCAGCGACCACGGTGATTTTCTGGGCGACCACGGGCTGGGGGAGAAGGAGTTTCTGCTGGAGCAGGCGGTGGGTGTGCCGTTGATCGTGCGCGACCCGCGTGGGGCGGCAGATGCCACCCGCGGCACGGTGGATGCGCGGCTGGTGGAGACCATCGATGCGCTGCCGACGTTTCTGGACGCACTGGGATTGCCAGGGGCCGAGCATCGGCTGGAGGGGCGGTCACTGGTACCGTTGCTGCACGGTACGGCGCAGGGATGGCGCGAATACGCGATTGCCGAGTACGACTATGCGTTCCAGACCCCGGCGCGGGAGCGGCTGGGGCAGCCGATCGACCGTTGCCGCATGACCATGGTGCGCAGCGAGCGCTTCAAGTACATCGCGTATGACGGCTTCAGGGCGCAGCTGTTCGACCTGCAGGAAGACCCGCAGGAGCGGCACGACCTGGGCGATGATCCGGCGCATGCCGGCGTGCGCGAGGTGCATCAGGGATACCTGTTGCAGTGGCTGCGCGGGCTCAAGCGCCGCACCACGATCAGCCATGCGGAGATCGAGCGGCGGGGGGAGCGGTTCCGCTACGGGGAGCCGCAGGCGGACAGCGTGGTGAAGATCGGGGTGTGGTGAGGCGGGCCGCTTCGCGGCCCGTCGCGGGTCAAGCCCGCTCCCACAGGTACTCCACTGCCCCTTGAATCAGTGATATCCCTGTGGGAGCGGGCTTGACCCGCGATGAGGCCCGTGAGGCCTCAGATACTGCCGACCTTCTGCCACACCTTCGGCTTGAAGAACAACGTCTCGCCTCGGGCCAACCCAGTCAGGCTGTCGTGGTCCTTGACCACCTCGGCCTCGATCAGCTCGCTCTGCCCTTCCACCTTCAGCGTCACCCGCGTGGTCGCGCCCAACGGGCGGATGTCACGCACTTCAGCTGCGTGGTGGCCTTCCACCTCCTGCCGCGACAGCGACACTTCGTGCGGACGAAACAGCACGTGCTGGTCCTCGCTCAGGTGCAGGCGGTTGGAGTCGCCCAGAAAGTGGTAGACGAAGTCGCTGGCCGGGTTCTCGTATACCTCGCCCGGCGAGCCGATCTGCTCGATCACGCCCTTGTTCATCACCACGATACGGTCGGCCACTTCCATGGCTTCTTCCTGGTCGTGGGTCACGAACACCGAGGTCAGGTTGATGTCTTCGTGCAACCGCGCCAGCCAGCGACGCAGCTCCTTGCGCACCTTGGCGTCCAGCGCACCGAACGGCTCGTCCAGCAGCAGCACCTTGGGCTCTACCGCCAGCGCCCGCGCCAGGGCGATACGCTGGCGCTGGCCACCGGACAGTTGCTCGGGGTAGCGGTCGCTGAGCCAGTCCAGCTGCACCATGTTCAGCAGCTCGTGGACCTTCTCGGCAATGCGCGTCTCGTTCGGGCGCTCGCCCTTGGGCTTCATGCGCAGGCCGAAGGCGACGTTGTCGAACACGCTCATGTGGCGAAACAGCGCGTAGTGCTGGAACACGAAGCCGACGTTGCGATCACGCACGTCGTGCCCCGACACGTCCTCGCCATGGAACACGATGCTGCCCTGGTCCGGCGTCTCGAGCCCGGCGATGATGCGCAGCAGGGTGGTCTTGCCGCAGCCGGACGGGCCCAGCAGCGCTACCAGCTCGCCGCTGTGGATATCCAGGTTGATGCTGTCCAGGGCCTGGAAAGCGTTGAAGCGCTTGCTGACGTTACGAACTTCGATCGACATGAATTATTCCTCCGCGGCGCTGTGGCGCAGGCGGTTAATGCGGGACTCGCTCCACTGCTTGAGCAGCAGGATGAAGAGCGCCAGGATCAGCAGCAGGCTGGCCACGCTGAAGGCCGCGACATGGTTGTATTCGTTGTAGAGGATCTCGACATGCAGCGGCAAGGTGTTGGTCACCCCGCGAATATGCCCGGACACCACCGACACCGCACCGAACTCGCCCATCGCGCGCGCCGTGCACAGCACCACGCCATAGATCAGGCCCCATTTGATGTTGGGTACGGTGACGTGCCAGAACATCTGCCAGCCGTTGGCCCCGAGCAGGCGTGCGGCCTCCTCTTCCTGGGTGCCCTGCTCCTGCATCAGCGGGATCAGCTCGCGCGCCACGAACGGCACGGTGACGAAGATGGTCGCCAGCACGATGCCGGGCAGGGCGAACACGATCTGGATGTCATGGTCCTGCAGCCACGGGCCGAAGAAGCCCTGGGCACCGAACATCAGCACGTAGACAAGACCGGCGATCACCGGCGACACCGAGAACGGCAGGTCGATCAGGGTCACCAGGATGCTCTTGCCGGGGAAGCTGTACTTGCTCACGCACCACGCCGCGCTGACCCCGAACACCAGGTTCAGCGGCACCGAGATGGCCACCGCGATCAGGGTGAGCTTGAGCGCCGACAGCGCGTCGGGCTCGAAGATCGCCTCGAAGAAGGTGCCCAGGCCCATCTTCAGGCCCTGGGACACCACGATGAACAGCGGCAGCAGCAGAAACAGCGCGAAGATCAGCCAGCCGAGGCCGATCAGCACGCGCCGTGAAATCGCGCTGCCACGGCGGGCAGCGTTGGCCGAAGCGGCCACACCAACAGATGATGCAGACATGGGTCAGGCCTCCTTCACGGGGTTTCGATGCGCCGCTGCAACAGGTTGATCAGCAGCAGCAGGATGAAGGAAACCACCAGCATCATCACGCCGATGGCGGTGGCGCCGGTGTAGTCGTACTGGTCGAGCTTGACCATGATCAGCAACGGCAGGATCTCGGTCTTCATTGGCATGTTGCCGGCGATGAAGATCACCGAACCGTACTCGCCCACACCCCGTGCGAAGGCCAGCGCGAAGCCGGTCAGCCAGGCCGGCAGCAGCGCCGGCGCCAGCACGTAGCGGAACACCTGCAGCGGCTTGGCCCCCAGGCACGCGGCGGCCTCTTCGACCTCGCGCGGGATGTCGGCCAGCACCGGCTGCACCGTGCGCACCACGAACGGCAGGGTCACGAAGGTCAGCGCCAGGGTGATGCCCAGCGGCGTGTAGGCGATCTTGAAGCCCAGGTCGGTGGCGAACTGGCCCACCAGACCGGACGGCGCATACAGCGCGGTCAGGGCGATGCCAGCCACCGCGGTGGGCAGGGCGAACGGCAGGTCGATCATCGCATCGATGACCTTGCGCCCTGGGAAGGTGTAGCGCACCAGCACCCAGGCCAGCAGCGTGCCGATCACGCCGTTGATCAGCGCCGCATAGAACGCGGTGCTGAAGCTGAGCTTGAGCGCGGCCAGCACCCGGGGTGCGGTGACGATGGTCCAGAACTGGTCCCAGGTGAGCTGGGCGGCATGGATGAACATGGCCGCCAGCGGTATGAGCACTATCAGGCTGAGGTACACCAAGGTGTAGCCCAGCGTCAGCCCGAAGCCGGGTATGACGGGGGAGATACGACGCGACATAGAAGTCCCTGGTTTAACGCACGAAGCCCGAGACGAATCCCGGGCCCATGCTGGCTACTGAATGGCGATTATCCTAACGGCCACGCATCACTGCGCCGTGTAGATCTGGTCAAACACACCACCATCGTTGAAGAACTTGGGCTGCGCAGTTTTCCAGCCACCGAAGTCTTTGTCGATAGTCACCAGTTCGAGTTTAGGGAACTGCTTGGCGTATTCGGCAGCGACCTTCTCGTCACGCGGGCGGTAGAAGTTCTCGGCGGCGATCTTCTGGCCGGCCGGGCTGTACAGGTACTTGAGGTATTCGGTGGCGATCGCGGTATTGCCCTTTTTCTCGGCGTTCTTGTCCACCACCGCCACCGGCGGCTCGGCCAGGATCGACAGCGACGGCACGACGATGTCGAACTTGTCGGCGCCACCGTCTTCCTTGAGGGCCAGGAAGGCTTCGTTTTCCCAGGCCAGCAGCACGTCGCCCTGACCGTTGTTGACGAAGGTGATGGTCGAGCCGCGGGCGCCGGTGTCCAGTACCGGCACGTGCTTGAACAGCTCCTGCACGTATTCCTGGGCCTTGGCTTCGCTGCCGCCGGCCTTCAGGCCGTAGGCCCAGGCGGCGAGGAAGTTCCAGCGCGCGCCACCGGAGGTTTTCGGGTTGGGCGTGATCACCGACACGTCCTTCTTGATCAGGTCGCCCCAGTCCTTGATGCCCTTGGGGTTGCCCTTGCGCACCAGGAACACGATGGTCGAGGTGTACGGGGTGCTGGCGTCGGGCAGGCGGGTCTGCCAGTTCTCCGGCAGGGTCTTGCCGAGCTTGGCGATTTCGTCGATGTCGCCGGCCAGGGCCAGGGTCACCACGTCGGCGCGCAGGCCGTCGATCACCGCACGGCCCTGCTTGCCCGAGCCACCGTGGGACTGCTGGATCTTGACCTTGTCGTCCGGGTGCGCCTGCTGCCAGTGCTTGATGAATTCGGCGTTGTACTGCTGATACAGCTCGCGGGTGGGGTCATAGGACACGTTCAACAGCTCGTAGTCCTTGGCGATGGCGGAACCGGCAAACACGGCACTGGCCAGTGCGGCCAGGGCATAACGGCGGATGGACATGGTGAAGCTCCCGATTGGCGTATTTTTTCTAATTAGAGGGCTGAATCAGCTGGGCTTGTTGCCTGGATTCTGCAGGCGGAATTTTTCCTTGCGTTCGATCTGCACGACCTGGGCGTTGTGCACGGTGATTTCCACCGCGCCGAAACGCAGGTCGCGCAATGCGCTCTGGATCTCGCGCAGAATGGTGGCTTCGTCCTGTCCGTCAACGCTACGCAGAGATGCGCTCATGCTCGTGCTCCTGGAAATAAGGGGTGCCGTGCAGCTGCATCTGAAGGGGACGACTGCGCCTGGCTTGAGGGCAATCTTAGAGAGGGTGGAATATTCTTAAAAATACTATTTAAGAATTTTTATATAACTAAAAAGTGCAGAGGCGGGCTGCTTTGCAGCCCATCGCGGGTCAAGCCCGCTCCCACAAGGTTCTCCACCGGCCCCTGTGGGAGCGGGCTTGCCCCGCGAAAGGGCCCTCAGGACCAGCGCAGTTGCTGCGCCGGCACCGGTCGACCGTACCAGTAGCCCTGGCCCATGTCGCACTGCTGCTCCAGCAGGAAGCGCGCCTGCTCGGCCTCTTCGATGCCCTCGGCCTGGATCTGCATGCCCATGCTGCGCGCCAGGGCGATGATCACCCGCACGATGGCGACGTCATCATCGTCATGGGGCAGGCCCGCCACGAAGCCCTGGTCGATCTTGAGCTTCTGCACCGGCAGGCGCTTGAGCCGCAGCAGCGAGGAGTAACCGGTACCGAAATCGTCGATGGCCAGTTGCAGGCCCAGCTCGCGCAGGCGGTGCAACTGCTCCAGCGCCACCTCGGGGTCTTCCATCACCGCGCTTTCGGTCACCTCGACCTCCAGCCGCGCCGGGTCCAGCCCGGTGTCGTGCAGCACCTGGGCCACCAGTTGGTACAGGCTGCGCTTGCCGAACAGGCGGCTGGACACGTTGACCGCGACAAACCTCAGGGCCTTGCCCTCGGCCTGCCACTGCACCATCTGCTGGCAGGCCTGGCGCATCACCCAGGTGTCGATCTCGGCAATCAGCCCGGTGCGTTCGGCAATCGGGATGAACTCGCCCGGCGGCACCAGCCCGCGCTCGGGGTGCTGCCAGCGCACCAGTGCCTCGACGCCGATCATGGCACCGGTGAGCAGGTCGTGCACCGGCTGGTAGTACACCCGCAGCTCCTGCTGCTCCAGGGCACGGCGCAACTCGCCGGCCGTCTCGACCCGCTGCTGGGCATGGGCGGTCAGCTCCTCGGTGTACAGGGCGTACCCCGAGCGGCCATTGCCCTTGGCCTTGAACAGCGCCGAGTCGGCGTTGCGCAGCAATTGCTCGGCGCTCAGCGCATCGCTGGGGAACAGGCTGATGCCGATGCTGACGCTGGTGAACAGGCGATGGTGGTCGAGCTCGAACGGCTCCTTGAGGCAATCGATGATGCCTTGCGCCAGGGCAGCGGCCTGGCCGACCTGAGCGCAGTTCTCGGACAGCACGGCAAACTCGTCGCCGCCCAGCCGCGCCAGGGTCATGCCGGTGCCCAGTTGGGCCAGCAGGCGTTCGCTCACGGCCTTGAGCAACTGGTCGCCGGTGTTGTGGCCGAGGCTGTCGTTGATGCTCTGGAAGTGGTCCAGGTCCAGCAGCAACAGGGCACAGCCGCGCTTGTTGGCCTGGGCCGCAGCCAGGGTCTGCTTGACCCGGTCGTTGAACAGCAGGCGGTTGGGCAGGTCGGTGAGCGGGTCGTGGTGCACCAGGTGCGCCAGCTCGCGCTCGGTGTGCTTGATCGCGCTGATGTCGCTGAACACCGCCACGTAATGGGTCAGCTGGCCGCTGTCGTCGTGAATGGCGCAGATGGTCTGCCACTGCGGGTAGATCTCGCCATTCTTGCGCCGGTTCCAGATTTCGCCGCTCCATTCGCCCTTCTCGGCCAGGGTGGCGAATATCTGCTGGTAGAACGCGGTGTCGTGGCGGCCCGACTTGAACTTGCTCGGGCGCTGGCCCAGCACCTCGTCCTTCTGGTAGCCGGTGATCTGCATGAACGCCCGGTTGACGTGCACGATCAGGCCGTCGCGGTCGCTCACCAGCACCCCTTCGAGGGTGCTGTCGAACACCGCTGCGGCCATGCGCAGGCGCTCGCGGTCCTCGCGGCGCAGGCGCGCACCCACGCCGATGAAATTGAGCAGGCGCCAGCGCGACACGAAGATCAGTGCAGCGCTGCAGCCCATCCACGCGTAGGCGTTGATCAGCTCCCAGCGTGCCAACTGGGCGGGATCATCGAAAAGATTGCTCAGTATTTGATCAGACAGCACCAACCACATGACCGACAGCACCAGATACAGCGCGGACATACGCAGGGCGTCTCGAACGGATACAGACATAGAGTCGCTGGAACCCAGGGCAAAATGATGGCCATTATAGGGGTAGAAATATCCCGTGACCTCCTATCTAAAACGCCGACTGGTTTTATTTAGTAGGGTAGGGATAATACTTTGCGCTGTTTCTTTCGCTTTACGAGGGCCCACCCGCCTATGTGGTACAACGGTTTTCTCGACCTGTCAGCCTGGCAACTGCTGGCCGTCACCCTGCTGATGACCCACGTGACGATCGTCGCGGTCACGGTTTATCTGCACCGCTATTCCGCGCACCGCTCCCTGGAGCTCAATGCCGGGCTCAAGCACTTCTTCCGCTTCTGGCTGTGGCTGACCACGGCGCAGAACACCCGCGAATGGACCGCCATCCACCGCAAGCACCACGCCAAGTGCGAAACCGTCGACGACCCGCACAGCCCGGTCATCAAGGGCCTGTCCACGGTGCTGCGCAAGGGTGCCGAGCTGTACCGCGAAGAGGCGCAGAACCCCGAGACCCTGCGCATCTACGGCAAGAACTGCCCCGAGGACTGGATCGAACGCAACCTGTACTCGCGCTACAAGCTGGGCGGCATCGCGCTGATGGCGCTGATCGACGTGCTGCTGTTCGGCACCATCGGCATCACCATCTGGGCAGTGCAGATGATGTGGATTCCGTTCTGGGCCGCCGGCGTGGTCAACGGCCTGGGCCACGCGGTGGGCTACCGCAACTTCGAATGCCGCGATGCCGCCACCAACCTGGTGCCGTGGGGCATCATCATCGGCGGCGAAGAGCTGCACAACAACCACCACACCTACCCCAACTCGGCCAAGCTTTCGGTCAGGCGCTGGGAGTTCGACATGGGCTGGGCATGGATCAAGCTGTTCACCTGGCTGCGCCTGGCCAAGGTGCAGCGCGTGGCACCCATCGCGCACCGCGTCGAGGGCAAGGGCCAGCTCGACATGGATACCGCCATGGCGATCCTCAACAACCGCTTCCAGATCATGGCGCAGTACCGCAAACTGGTGATCGCGCCGCTGGTCAAGCAGGAGCTGATGCGCGTGGACGACTCGGTGCGCCACCAGTTCCGCCGCGCCAAGCGCCTGCTTTCGCGTGAGCCGAGCCTGCTCGAAGACCGCCACCACCAGCGCATCGAGTCGATGCTGGCGCACAGCCAGGCACTCAAGACCATCTACGAGAAGCGCCTGGCCCTGCAGCAGATCTGGGCACGCACCAGTGCCAACGGCCACGATATGCTGGCCGCGATGAAGGACTGGGTACACGAGGCCGAGGCCAGCGGTATCCAGTCGCTGCGCGACTTCGCCGCACAGCTCAAGACCTATTCGCTACGCCCTGCCCTGGCCTGACGCCGTTGATCAGCGCGCCCCGTCCTGGGGCGCGCCTGAGGAACTCTCCCTTCGATTTTCACTCTGACTGGCATATCGCCCGCGTGGCGGGCCGTGTCAGGCCGCACGCCCTTCGCCTTTCGATTCCGCTTTTCGAGACGCTTCGTGCACATGGTCAACAAGAACCCGCCGTCCCCGTCGTTCAGCCCACCGTCGCATCCCGCGCACACCTTGCTGGCCCTGCTGCATGCCCAGGGTGAAGTCGCGCGCCTGAGCGAGCGCGAGCAGCTGTTCAGCTCGCTGCTGGACAGTGTCAACGCGGTGCTCTGGGCCATGGACTGGGAAACCCGGCGCGTGCTGTACGTGAGCCCGGCCTACGAGCGGATTTTCGGGCGCTCGGCCGGTCTGCTGCTGGCCGATCACAACGAGTGGCGCGACAGCATCTACCCCGACGACCTGGAGTACGCCGAACGCAGCCTGGCCGAGGTGCTGGTCAAGGGCGCGGTGGAAGACCGCGAGTACCGCATCATCGCCGCCGACGGGCAGGTGCGCTGGCTCAGCGACAAGTGCTTCATCAACCAGCAGGCCGACAGCGCACAGGGCGTGATCGTGGTCGGCATGGCCGAGGACATCACCGAAAAGAAGCAGCTCGAAGGCGAGTTGCAGCGCCTGGCCACCACCGACGTGCTGACCCAGAGCAGCAACCGCCGGCACTTTTTCGAATGCGCGCACCACACCTTCGCAAAGGCACGCCAGGAGCAGGCGCCGATGGCGTTCCTGCTGCTGGACATCGATGACTTCAAGCAGGTCAACGACACCTACGGGCACCAGACGGGTGATCAGGTGCTGCAACGCATCGCCGACAGCGGCAAGGCGGTGCTGCGCCGTGGCGACCTGTTCGGGCGCATTGGCGGCGAAGAGTTCGCGGCGGTGTTTCCCGGGTGCACGCCGGAGCTGGCGCTGCAGGTGGCGCAGCGTCTGCAGCGCGAGATCCAGCGCCTTAGCTTCAGCCAGGACGAACAGGTGTTCGGGGTGACGGTGAGCCAGGGGCTGACCGGCATCGATGAGGAGGATGAAGTGCTCGACAGCCTGTTCGCACGGGCGGATGCGGCGATGTATCAGGCCAAGCGGCAGGGCAAGAACCAGATTGTCAGGGGCTGAAACGTCCGGCGCCTGAGCCGGCCCCATCGCGGGCCAAGCCCGCTCCCACAGGTTTACCAGGGCCCTTGTGGGAGCGGGTTTGACCCGCGATTGCGGTCTCAGGCCTTGCGCAGCAGCTCCAGCTGCGCCAACCCCACCCTCAGCAAGCGCGCCGTCTTGCTCTCGGCCAGTTGCTCCAGGCCCTGCTCGGCCGGCAGCCGCGCCAACTGCCCGGCCAGGTTCAAGATCAGGTTCTCCCGCGAGTACACCCCGCCCCCCAACTGATACACCGAGGCAATCAGTTCGCGCAGCTCCAGCGGCAAGCGCCAGCGGGTACGCAGCGCCGAGCCGTACGCAGCGCCATACTCGTTCAACGACAACTGCACCGCGTCCTCGTCCAGCTCGCCCCCGGCCAGGCTCCACTCCTGCAGGCAGCGCAGCAACGCCAGGTCGCCCAGGCAATGCAGCAAGCCGGCACAGTAGCAACGCTCCTGGTCCAGCTCCATCGACCGCGCCAGGCTGGCGGCATACTCGGCCGTGTGCAGCGACAGGCCCCAGAAATGCTCGGCATGGCGTGACAGCAACGGGTCGCTGAGCCTGGCGCTGCGCTTGAGTGCCAGGCCCATTATCAGGTTCATGCTCTGGGTGGTGCCCAGCTTGTTCAACGCCTGCAGAAGGGTCTGCACCGCACCGTCACGATGCAGCGCCGCGCTGTTGGCCGCAGCGATCAGCACCGCGGTGATCTGTGGGTCGTTGCGGATCTCTTCTTCCAGTGCCTTGAGGTTGAGCCCCTCGGGGTTGAGCGCGTGCTTGATCGCCTGCTTCACATCAGCCAGCAACGGCCCGCCATCGGCGGTGCTGCGGTGGTCTTCGAGAAACCGCGACAAGGTGATGCCCGGGCGCAATGCCGGCACCGGGCAGGCCACCGCCTCGCCGGCACCAAGCAGTTGCTCCTCCAGGCGCTGGCGCAGCAGCTCGGCATTGAGCGGCTTGCTCAGGTACGCCGTGGGCGCCAGCGGCAGCGCCTCGCGCACGCTGGCCACATCGCTGCGGCTGCTGATCAGGATGAACGGCAAGCTGCGGCGCTTGGCGCGCACGCTGCGCAGCAGGTCCAGGCCGTCGATGCCGGGCAGCTCGCGGGCGGCGATGATCAGATCGGGTTGGCTGGCCAGCGCGGACAGCGCCTCGTGGCCATTGGCACAGACGTGCAGGCGGGCATCGCAGCGCACGCTGAGCAGCATGTCCTTGAGCATGTCACGCACCCACGGGTCGCCTTCGGCAATCAGCACACAGGGTGCGGTGGGTGGGTTTGAAACGGTCATCGGGCTTCTCCTGACATCTCGATGCACGCCATCCAGGGCGTCTTCCAAGGTAGCTCCTGTGCAAACCTTAGCGCCCTTGTCGGGCTTTGGGCGAAAAAAAACCCGCCGAGGCGGGTTTTTTCCTATCGTGTCACACTTACGCCAGTTCGGCGAAGCACTCTTCGATGATGGCCAGGCCCTTGTCCAGCTGCTCGTCAGGCGAGGTCAGCGGAACCAGGATACGCAGCACGTTGCCGTAGGTACCGCACGACAGCAGAATCAGGCCCTTGTCACGCGCCTTGGCCACGACGGCTGCAACGGCAGTCGGGTTAGGGGTGTGGGAACCGGCCTTGTCGAACACCTCGACCGCGATCATCGAGCCCAGGGCACGCACGTCACCGATGATCGGGTGCTTGTCCTGGATCTTGCGCAGGCCAGTGACCAGACGCTCGCCGACTGCCTTGCTGCGGTCCAGCAGTTTTTCTTCTTCGAACACTTCCATCACGGCCAGGGCCGCGGCGCAGGCGATCGGGCTACCGGCGTAGGTGCCGCCCAGGCCGCCTGGAGCGATGGCGTCCATGTACTCGGCCTTGCCGCACACACCGGCCAGCGGGAAGCCGCCAGCGATGGATTTGGCGAAGGTGGTCAGGTCAGGCGCGACGCCCATCTGTTCCATGGCGAAGAAGGTACCGGTACGGCCAGCGCCGGTCTGTACTTCGTCGGCGATCAGCAGGATGCCGTGCTGGTCGCACAGGGCGCGCAGACGCTTCATGAACTCTTTAGGCGCGACGTAGAAACCGCCTTCGCCCTGGACCGGCTCCAGGATGATCGCAGCGATATCCTTGGCTTCGGCGTCGTTCTTGAAGATGCGCTCGATCGAAGCGATCGAGTCGTCGATGCTCACACCGTGCAGTTCGTTCGGGTAGATGGCGCGGAAGATGCCGCCTGGCATCAGGCCCATGCCGGCCGAGTACGGTACGACCTTGCCGGTCAGGCCCAGGGTCATCATGGTGCGACCGTGGTAGGCGCCGGTGAAGGCGATCACGCCGGCACGGCCGGTGGCGGCACGGGCGATCTTGATGGCGTTTTCAACGGCTTCGGAACCGGTGGTGACCAGCAGGGTTTTCTTGGCGAAATCACCCGGGATCAGCGCGTTGATCTTTTCGCACACTTCGACATACGGCTCGTAGGCCAGTACCTGGAAGCAGGTGTGGGTCAGCTTGTGCAGTTGAGCTTCAACGGCAGCGATGATTTTCGGATGCACGTGACCGGTGTTGAGTACCGCGATACCGCCGGCGAAGTCGATGAACTCGCGGCCTTCGACGTCAGTCACGGTGGCGTTCTTGGCCGACTCGGCGAAGATCGGGTGGATCTGGCCGACGCCACGTGGGACGGCGGCTACACGGCGTTGCATCAGGGATTCGTTGGTCTTGCTCATAATGTCCTCATTTCGCCACACGCAGGTGGCGCGATTCGATCGGGGCGGCCGGTATTCGACTGCAGCAGCATGCGTTGATCGACTGCTGCAGGGGCCCAGGCGGCCGGATGTCACGGTGTAAAAAAGGCCAGCGGGACGGCGCTCTCGCGCCCCGCTGGCAGAGGTAAAGCCTTACGCTGCGATCAGACGCTGATGCACAGGTATTTGATTTCGAGGTAGTCCTCGATGCCGTACTTGGAGCCTTCGCGGCCCAGGCCCGAGGCCTTGATACCACCGAACGGCGCGACCTCGTTGGAGATCAGGCCGGTGTTGATACCGACCATGCCGTATTCCAGGGCTTCGGCGACACGGAACACACGGCTCATGTCACGGGCATAGAAGTACGAGGCCAGGCCGAATTCGGTGTCGTTGGACATGGCGATGACTTCGGCCTCGTCCTTGAAGCGGAACAGCGGAGCCAGTGGGCCGAAGGTTTCTTCCTTGGCCACGGCAGCGCTTTTCGGCACGTCGACGAGGATGGTCGGCTCGAAGAAGTTGCCTTCGATCAGCTTGCCGCCGCTCAGTACCTTCGCGCCCTTGCTCACCGCGTCAGCGATGTGCTCCTGCACCTTGGCCACGGCCTTGCCGTCGATCAGCGGGCCGGTGGTGGTGCCGTCTTCCAGGCCGTTGCCGATCTTGAGCTTGGCGACTGCCGCCTTGAGCTTCTCGGCGAACACGTCGTAGACGCCGTCCTGCACGTAGATACGGTTGGCGCAGACGCAGGTCTGGCCGTTGTTGCGGTACTTGGAGATGATCGCGCCCTCGACGGCCTTGTCCAGGTCGGCGTCGTCGAACACGATGAACGGAGCGTTGCCGCCCAGCTCCAGGGAAACCTTCTTGATGTCCTTGGCGCATTCGGCCATCAGCTGGCGACCGATTTCGGTCGAGCCGGTGAAGGACAGCTTGCGCACGATCGGGTTGCCGGTCAGTTCGCTGCCGATGTCGCCGGCGCTGCCGGTGACCACGCTCAGCACGCCAGCCGGGATGCCGGCACGGGTGGCCAGCTCGACCAGGGCCAGGGCCGAGTACGGGGTCTGCGAAGCGGGCTTGAGCACCATGGTGCAGCCAGCGGCCAGGGCCGGGCCGGCCTTGCGGGTGATCATCGCAGCCGGGAAGTTCCACGGGGTGATGGCCGCGGTAACGCCGATCGGCTGCTTGATCACGATCAGGCGCTTGTCGGGCTGGTGGCCCGGGATGGTGTCGCCATAGACACGCTTGGCTTCTTCGGCGAACCACTCGATGAACGAGGCGGCATAGGCGATTTCGCCCTTGGCTTCGGCCAGTGGCTTGCCCTGCTCGGAGGTCATCAGGCGGGCCAGGTCGTCCTGGTGCTCGATCATCAGTTCGAACCAGCGGCGCAGCTTGCCAGCACGCTCCTTGGCGGTCAGTGCGCGCCAGGCCGGCAGAGCCTTGTCGGCGGCCTCGATGGCGCGACGGGTTTCGGCGGCGCCCATTTTAGGCACGGTGCCGAGCACTTCACCGGTGGCCGGGTTGGTCACCTGGATCGTCTGACCGTTGTCCGCGTCCAGCCACTCTCCGTTGACGAAGGCTTGCTGGCGGAACAACTGGGCGTCTTTGAGCTGCATGTCGGGCTTCCTTAACTGCACCGTGCGAACACAGGGCGAATTATTGATTTGTAGAAAAAGGAGAGCGTTTGAAATCTCAAACGAATCCTAGGATCAACGGGAACAAAGGACAATAGGGTGTTCGAAAAAAAGAACAAAAAGCCTAGCAGACCCTGAAATTTCAGATCAACGTCACTTTTGCGCCAGCGAGTGTTCGGAATCGAACACAACATTACTGGCGATGGACGCCAAGGGTGCAGATGGGTATCATGGCGCCCGCGTTGCACTCGTAGCTCAGCTGGATAGAGTACTGCCCTCCGAAGGCAGGGGTCGTGGGTTCGAATCCCGCCGAGTGCGCCATCTACGACAAAAGGCCCAGGTGAAAACCCGGGCCTTTTTTCATGGGCGCGCAAAAGGGGCAGGCCGGGCTCAGACCGTGCGCTCGCCCTCTATCAGCTGCCCCTGGCTGTTGCCATGCAATGCCGAATACCTGGCCAACTGCCCCAGCCGCCGATCCAGCTCCTGAAGCAGGCGGTTGCGCCGGGTGGTCACCTCATTGCCGTTGAACAGCCCGGGCTCGACGGTATACAGGTTGAATATCTGGTTGATCGCGGCCGGCCCGGCGATCACATGGTTTTCCTGCGAGCTGTGGTTGTACAGCGCCACCATCTGCCCGGTCTGGGTGTCGGCAGGGCGCGCGAACAGCATACTCACTGTCTGCCCGGTGCGGATGCGCACGGCGCTGTCGGCGAACTGGAAACACGCTTCCCTGCCATCGCGCAGCTTCACCCAGAACTCATGCTCCTGGATGTTGTGGCTGCTCACGTGCATCGACGACGAACTGCCGCCGATGGAGCCGTAGCCGTCGATCATGTAGCCGCCGCCGGAATGGTGCGAGTGGCTGGCGCTGAGGTGGGTCTGGTTGCGCTTCTGGGTGTCGAGAATCTCGCCGGTGACCACGAAGAAATGCAACTGGCGATCGTAGTGGTTGAACGGCTCGTCGATGAAATTGGGGTCGTCGGGCGACAGGCTGATGTCGTACATGGTGCGCACCATTTCCTCGCGCGCGGCCTTGTCGTGCCTGGCGCGCTCCTTGAGCTCGGCGCGGCGCACCTTGGCGTCGTCGATGGCCTTGAGCGCCTGGGCCTTGAGGATTGGGGTTTTCTCCTGGGCGTAGGCAGCGGCCTTTTCGCTGGCCTCCTTGAGCACCGGCGCGGCCTTCTGCCCGGCCTCCACGGCCAGTTCCCTGGCCTTGGTCAGCGCCTGGGCCGCCTTGGCGGCAAGCTCGGGGTTGGCGTCGACGGCTTTCTTTTTCAGGTCATCCCAGAGACTCATTCTCTATCCTCTCAACGCTTGATCGATCAACCGCACAGGTGCGGGGCGCTGGAGAGTCTACAGGCAGTGCCGGAGGTTTTGGCAGGCGGTGCGGGCCTGTTCGCCGTCGATGCCGGCTCTGCTGATACCTGTCAACCGGCCACCAGCAGCCGGTCCTGCAGCACCACGCTCATGCCCCCCAGCCGCCACAGCTCGAAGTAACGCGCAAAATCCACCTTCAGCGCCAGCAGCGGCGCCGCGATGTACCACGCCAGGTAATAGTCAGCGGCAATCCCGTACAACGCTTCGAGCAGCGCGTACATCGGCAGTTGGCTGTCACGCACGTCCTCGATGACCGTGTCGGCGAAATGCTCGAACACCCAGGCATTCGGCGCATCGCTCTGCAACGCCTTCAACGCCACCTCGCGGCTTACCACCTCGACCACAGGCTGCCAGTGGGCCTGCTCCGGCCACGGCCCCTGGGTGGACAGGCAGTACCGTGCCTGTTCGTTCCACCAGGCCAGCGCCGCGGCCTTGAGCCGGCCTTCATCGCAGCCGCGCTGCGGCAACAGGTACAGGCTGCTGTCCAGCGAACCTGCCGCCAGCACCTGCTGCGCCCGCGCCTGCAAGGCATCGGCCTGGGCAAAGCCGGCAAAGATCTGCGCCAGCTCCGCGTCGCTGCCATGCTCCTTGAACAAGCCGAGAAAATGCGAGCTGTCGAGCACGACGCGACCTTCGCGGCACGCTATCCAGTCATCGAGCAGGGTCATGCGCTCAGCGACCGAACTGGCGAAGAATCGTCAGGTGCACATCCAGCTGCAGCTTGCGCAGGTTGCCCAGCACCGCCTTGCCGCCCATCACCAGCGCGGGCTCGAAGCCGTACAGCTCCTGCTCGCCCAGCGGGCCCAGGGCCTGCAGCGCACGCTCGAACAGGAACTCGCCATCGGCGTCCTCCATGTCGAAGTCCTCGCGCTCGACCATCGACAGGAACGACTGCAGCTCCAGGTCCGGGTTGCTGCAGGGCACGTTCTTTTCGCTGCTCATGGCGTACACGCGGTTGTACGCACACAGCACGATCAGCTTGCGGCCATAGGTTTCGCCCCATGCATAGAGGTCGCCAAAGGCCGTGCGGCCGATCACATGGTAGGTGTCCAGCTTCTCGAACTCGGTGCCTTGCAGCCACATGTCCAGCAGGTGCTGGTAGTCGTGCGGGTTGACCAGCCAGAACAGGCCGTCGGCATAGCTGCCCCACCCCTGCTCCTGCCAATACTCCAGCAGTTTGTCCGGCAGGCGGCCACGGTACTGCGCGATGCTTTCGGCCGGCACGGGCCGCTGATGGGCAGGCTCGCCCATGGCCTCGATAAACATCTCGAGAAATGCGTCCTTCATCACTGACTGGCTCCCCTGGCTAGCTCTAACCTGATGTTCAATTTGGCACTGCCGTTGCCCGCCTCCACCGCCTTGCGCACGGTCTCGTCCAGCAGCGGCAGCCGGCTCGACCAGCTGGCGCCGATCGACGAGTTGACGTTCGAATTGCCCATTCTAACAGGGTCGGGTTTTACCCACCCGCCAGCCACCATGTCGGGCTCGTGCAGTGCGGCCAGGTTCGACTTGATTTCCTTGGCCCGTGCCTTGGCCATCTGCGCCGCGACCTTGGGGTCGACGCCGTTGTTGACCAGGCCCTTCTGGATGTTCTCCGCCACGCTGCGCTCGAATTCGCGGCCGAACTTGCGTTGCAGCGCCACCGCGTCGGGGTTGCGCCCGGTGCTGTCGAACGCCTCGCGGGCGAATTTGAACTCGTCGGCGGTCATGTTGTTGATGGCGTCCTGCTGGGCCTGCAACTGCTTGTTGTATTCCTTGAGGTACGCCTGCTGCTCGGTGGGCGTCATCTCCTTGTAGCGCGGGTTGTCATAGGGGTTGAACTGCTTCACGGGCAGTTCGTCCAGGCGCTCGACGGTGGCCACGGTGCCCGCACCCACCGCCGGCTTGCCGGCAGGGGGCAGCTCGACCTTGGCCACCGGCGCTTCCTTGACCAGCACTTCGGCCTTGGCGGCCATTTTTTCCAGACCCGCCCGGCCCATCTTGATGCCGGTCTTGGCCAGCGTCACGCCGGCCTTGGCCGCGCCGCCCACGCCGGTGGCAATGCTGCCGGCCTGCCACACGATCTCGCCCAGGTCACGCCCCAGTTGCATGGCGTGCTCGTCACCGCCCACCTCCAGCGCCAGGGTCACGCGGTCGATCTTGGCGTTGAGTTCATCCACCACATCGGCGCCCAGCTTGTCGCGCGCCTCCTGGTTGGAAATCAGTTCCTTGATGCCCTTGAGGCCATCGATAGGGTGCGCGATGAACTGCGCCAGCCCCTCAATATCGTTGATGCCGGCCTCGACCAGGCCACGCCCCACGCCAACCTGGGTCAGCAGGTCCTGCTTCTTGCTGATGAAGCCCCACTTGGCAATGACCTTGAGCTCGTCCGCCAGGCCCTCGGCTTCCTTGAGCTCCTTCTTGGCCTGCACCAGTTGCTGGGTGGCCAGCCAGTTGTTGTCGGTGGCGGCGCCAGCGGCGGTGTTGGCGGTGGCAGCATCCAGGCCGGTGCTGGCGGCCAGCCCGGTGACCAGGCTGGTGATCAGGTTGCGCTTGGCTTCACGCTGCGCCTCGGACTCGTTGGGGCTGGCTTCGGAGAACAACCCGGTGAGCACGCTCGATGCCGCCGCCCCGGCCGCACCGCTGCCACAACTCTGGCTGCTGGCCGCCGCGCCCGCGCAGGCGAGGATGCCGTGCAGCGCCGCGTGTACCGGCGAGCCTTCGATAAGGCTGCCGTTGGCCACCAGCTCGCCGATATAGCCCGCGCCCTGCTGCTGCACGTAGTTGACCACCAGGCCCTGCATGAACGCCGTGTTGCCGGCGCTGATGTTGCCGCTGGCCGCGCCCACCAGCGCGGTGGTGATCTGCCGGTAGGTGCCGCCGGCGCCCCAGTTTTCGGCAATGCCGTCGGCCTGATGGCGCAGGTCGCTGGCCGCCAGCAGCAAGGCAGTACGCTCGCCGTCGCCCAGTTCCGGGTTGGCGGCCTTGGCTTCGGCCTCCTTGGCCTGGTTGCGCTTGGCGTCGACTTCCTTGGCCTTGTTGTTGAGCAGGGTGCCCGCCTCGTTGGCGAACGCGCCGACGATCTCGAACCCGGCGCGAATCTGCTCCTCGTTGAAGATCGGCTTCAGCGCATTGCTGCCATCGCGGTCGCTGGACACGTCGCGGTTGAGGCTGGCTATGGCCTCGTCCACGCTCTTGCCGGTGCGTTTGTGCTGCTCGGCAGCATCGGTGATGACGATACTGCCACCACTGATACCGCTGCGGGTCACGCTGCTGGCGCTATCGCTGGCACTGATGGCGATCGGCATGCTCACACCGATGTCGTTCTCGTTTTTCGCAAGGTCGGTGCCAGGGGTTTGCGTGGCGCCGCTGGTGGCGTTGCCCTGCTGGTCCTTGCCGACCTCGCGGTAACCGCCGCCTAGGCTCAGGCTGCTGCCCTTGTACTCGGCCTCGTTCCTGATGTCGCGGCTGGTCAGGCTGGCGGTGACCAGGCGGTTGCTGCCGTCCTGCACGGCCTTGTCGCTGCTGGCGATCACTGCGCCCACCAGGTCGGTGTTGCCGGCCACGTAGATATCGAAGCCGCCGTCGCCGGCCTTGATCCCCGACTGCTCGGTGACGCTGGCGTACCTGGAGTCGATGTCGGTGGCGCCGAAGCTGCCGCTGGCACCACTGACCGAGCTCATGCCATAGCAGAACGGCGGAATGCACAGGCTGATACCCACGCCCAGGCTCTTCTCGTCCACGGTGTAGGTGCTGGTGTCCTGCAGGCTCTCGATGTTGAGGTTGCCGCCCACGTCCATCACCACCTGCTTGCCGCTGACCACCGCGCCCTTGAGGTTGGTGTCGCCGCCCGAAACCATGACCAGCTGGTTGCCGGCATCGATATGGGTGTTGGTGTGGGTGAGGTCCTCGCCATCGGCTTCGCCGCGATTGCCCGACACCCCGAGGTCGAGGGTGAAGCCGTTGCGCGTGCCGCCCAGCGACAGGCCGATACCGACGCTGGCACTGCTGCCGGTGCTGTCGGTTTGCTGGGTGCTGGTGTTGGTGGCGGCCAGCAGGTTGATGTCGCCGTCGGCCAGCAGGCTGGCATTGTTGCCGGCCTTGATCTGGCTGCCGCGTACGGTGAGGGTGCTGTCCTCGTCGGCGCCGGTGGCGATCAGGCGCACGTCGTTGCCAGCGACGATGGTCGAGCCGGCAGCGGTATCGCTGTGCTGCTCGGTGGTGCTCTGGTTTTTCTTGGTGCCCAGCGACAGGCTCAGGTTGATCCCGCCCGCCGAACCCGGATCGGTGGCCACCGCGGTGGCCGCGTTGTTGGCCGCCAGCGCCGCGGTGGCCGCGGCCAGCGCCTTCATGCGCCCGTCTTCGGTCTTGTCCGAGGCCTGCTTCATCTGCTGAGTGGTCTGGATGGCGCTGATCACCGGGTTGGTCAGGGTCAGCGACACGCCAGTCTGCTTGAACAGGGTCTGGCGCTCACGCTCGCTGGTGTTGCGCGCCTCGACGATGGCGATCTTCTCGGCACGGATATCCACGTCGCCCTTGGGCGCCATGACCTGGCTGCCGACCTGGCGATAGCTTTTGCCGGCCTCGATCAGCACGTCGCCTTCGGTAGAGCCGACGGTGCTGGCCACCGCGGTGGTGCTGGTGGTCATGTCCTTGACCCGCTGCTCCTGGGTGCCGACGGTCACGGCGATGCCACCACCGCTGAACAGGCCGCTGGTCTTCTCGGTCTTGTCGTGGCGCTCGCTGCGGCTATCGCTGGCCGCCGCGATGTTGACGTCGTTGCCCGCCACCAGGATGGTCTGCTGGCTGGACACCACGTTGGCGCCCTGCAGGTTGATGTCGCGCCCGCCCTGCACGTAGGTGTGCTCGCCGCTGAGGGTCGAGCCCTGGGCGGTGGTTTCGCTGAGCGTGTCACGGGTGGTTCTGGTGGTCTTGGAGAACATGCCGTTGCCGCCGGTGACCTTGTGCGCCTCGTCGGCGAACTGGTAGTTCTGCCCGGCCATCAGGTTCACGTCGCGGCCGGCGTCGGCCATCACCATGCCCTGCTCGCTGCTGGCCTGGCTGGCGCGCAGGTTGATGTCCTGACCGGCCTTGAGGCTGACGTCGCCGGTGCCCTGCACATTGCTGCCCACCTCGGTGCGGCTGGCGTCCTTGCGCCAGTTGCTGCTGTTCCAGGTGATCGACTGCTGGTGCGACTCGGTGACGGTGGTCAGGTTCAGGTTGTTGCCGGCCACCAGTTGCGTGCTGCCGTTGGCACCGGCGTTGACCACCTGGGCGCCGGCCAGGTTGATGTCGTTGCCGGCCGAGGCCGTGAGCGTGCCGCCGGCGCCGCTGACGAACAGCCCGGCCACCCGCGACAGGTTGCTGCGCGTGCCCTGCTCGCTGCTGCTGTCATGGGTGCTGGAGATGACGTTGAGGTCGTTGCCGGCGCTGATCGCCAGGCTGTCCACGGCGCCGATCAGGCCGCCGAGGTTGTCGAGGTTCTCGCGTGCCTGCACCGACACCTTGTCGGCCTGGATGCGCCCGCCGAGGTTCTCCACGTTCTGCGCGGTGAGCGCCAGGATGCTGCGCCCGCCGAGGCTGCCGCTGTTGCTCAGGGTGTCGTTCACGTCGAGCTTGAGCTGCTGGCCGGCCATCAACGCACCCGCGCCGTTGAGGTCGCCCTGCTGCACCCGCACGTACACCTGCGGCACCAGCACCCTGCGGGTTTCGCCGCCGGCCACGGTCACCTGTTTTTCCACCAGCCACACGATGTCGCTGGTCAGCTGGGCCATCTGCTCGGCGCTCAGCGCCACACCCGGCACCAGTTGCCAGGTGTTGGCCACGGTGACCGCGTTGTCGAGCAGCGCGCGGTACTGTTCCTCGTCGTTGGCATAGCCGTCGATGAAGCGCCGGCCAGTGAGCTGGGCGACCTGTTCGCGAATCAGCTTCTGTTCGTAGAAGCCGTCGCCCAGGCGTTGCAGGGTCTGCCCCGGGTCCAGGTGCAACTGTTGCAGCATGTAGTCGGACGACAGCCAGTTGCGGTAGCCGGCAAAGCGCGGGTCGGTCTCCACCAGATAATTGCGCACCGCCTGCGGGTTGCTGTCGAACAGGCTGTTGCTCGGCAGGGTCAGCACCGGGCCGCCGGTGCGGATCTGCTCGCCGACGCCTTCGGCATCGAGCCCGGCCTGCGCCGCCACCTCGATGATCGGCGCCACCTGGTAGGCATTGGCGGCGGCGCTGTCCACCGCGCCGGCGCCGGCGGCCTGCTGGTCGCTCAGCTGGCTGGCATGGCCGCCGAGCTGGGTGCCGCTGCCGGTGATGGCGGCCAGCTCCTGCCATACGGTGGGCTGCAGCGAGATTTCCTGGATCAGCGGCGCGGGCACATAACCGGCCACGCGGGCGCCCTGGCGGTCGCGGCCCTTGCGCTGGATACGGTAGAAGTTGGTCACCGTGCCGCTGTCGGTGGTGACCTTCTGGCCCTTGAACTCGGTGTTCACCAGGCTGCCGATGGCGCCCTGCAGCAGGCCGCCGGCGATGATCCGGCTCTTGTCGTTGAGCACTTCGCCGGCGTTGATGACCAGGTTGCCGCCGGCCAGGATCTGCCCCGGCGCCGAGGTGGCGATCTGGGTTTCGCGCACCACGCGGGTCACGTCGTAGCGGTTCCAGTTGTCCTTCTGGCCCTCGGGGGTGATCAGGTACTGCACTTCGTTGTGGCGGAACGTGACCTGGTCGGCCTGGTAGCGGTTGGGCGAGCCGGCCAGCTGGAATTCCTGAAAGCTCTGGCGGCTGATTTCCACGTCGCGGGTGCTGAAGTGGTTGTTGAGGTTGCGCAGGGTCTGCACGTCCAGCGCCATGTGCCCCAGCGACTCGATGGTGGCGCTGGCGTTGGTCAGCAGCGCGGCGCGGCCGCTGGCGTGGTCGGCGTCATCCAGCGTGGCGCCGATGGCCATGTCGCCGGCACTGAAGATCAGCGCCGCTTCGCTGTTGTCGATCTGCGTGGCGCCGATGTCCAGGCGCGCACGGGCGGCGATGGCACCGGAGCGGTCGCCCTCGTTGGCGTTGACCAGGGTGCCGGCAGCGATGCCCAGCTGGTCGCCGTAGATGCGACCGGTGCCCAGGTTGTACAGCACGCCGGTTTGCAGGCGTACCTTCTGGCCGTCGATCAGGCCACGGTTGGTCAGGCTCTGGTGGGCAGTGATGCGCACCTGGTCGGCACTGATTTCACCCTCGGCGCGGTTGTCCAGGGTACTGGCGTCGAGCAGCATGGAGCGGCCGGCCAGCAGCTTGCCGCTGTTGTTCAGCGCACCGCCGGTCTGCACGTCGAGGGTGCCGTTGGCCTGCAGCAGGCCACTGAGTTCAAGGCCTGCGAGCAGGCGCAGGGTCAGGTCGCCCAGGCTCACGGCCTGACCGTTGCCACTGTAGTAGGCGGCGTTCAGGCTCAGCGACTGGCCGGCCAGCAGGCGCCCGTCGAGGTTGCTGATGCTCTGGCGGCGCGCAGCGGGGTCACGGTCGGTAATGTTCAGGTGCTGGCTGGAGCTGATCAGCCCGCCCGCGTTGTCCAGCAGTTGGCTGACGCCGATGTCCAGCGTGGTGTCGGCGCGAATCACACCGGCCTGGTTGCCCAGCACGTCGGACTCAAGGCGCAGGGCGTGCCCTTGCAGGCCCTGGTTGTCGGCCTGAGTGGCGTTGTTGGCGAGGGTGCCGGTCGACACATGCAGCAAACCGGCGGAGCGGATCAGGCCGCCCTGGTTGTCCACACGTTCGGCCGAGGCCACGTCGATGGCGCCCAGCGCCTGGATCTGCCCGGCCTGGTTGTTCAGCCGCAGGCCCTGCACCTGCACACTGTCGGCGCCGACGATGCGCCCGCCGGCGTTGGTCACGTCGGCGGCCAGCAGTTGCATCGCGCCCTTGGCCGAGACGTAACCGCCGGCGTTGCTCAGGTGCGCGCTGTGAATCTCCAGCGCACCCTGGCTGATGATGCCCTTGCCGCTGCCATCGTCGAGGTTGACCAGTGCCTGTTCGCCGGTATCGATGTACAGCCTGCCCTGGGACTGGATCAGCCCGCCGGCGTTTTCCAGGCGCCCGCTGCGCAGGTCCAGGGTGCTGCGCGCATCCAGGGTGCCCTGGGCGTTCTGCAGCAGTTGGCCATTGCTGTTCAGGTTGAGTGCCAGGCCGCTGATCACGCCGCCACTGTTGTCGATACCCTGAGCGTTCACCACGATGTCGCCCGCCGCTTCCAGGCGCCCGCCCACGTTGCCCAGCTGGCTGTCGCGGGCAGTCAGCAGCAGGGCGCCCTGTACCGAGCCGACCGTACCGCCGCTGTTGTTCAGGTGCGCCGCAGTCAGCGTCATCTGGCGGATCGCGGCGAAGGTGCCGGCGGTGTTGAACAGCTCGCCAGCGCCCGCAAACAGTGTGCCGCCGGCGCTCACGGTGCCGCTGCGGTTGTCCAGCGTGCCGGCGTTGAACACGCCATTGCCGCTGGCCGCAAGGGTGCCGCCGGTGTTGTCGAGCAGGCCCTGGGTGGTGACCGCAAGGCTGCCGCCCTGGGTGGCCAGGACCTTGCCGCCGCGGTTGGACAGGGTGTCGGCCTCGATCGATACGTCCTTGCCCTGAGCCACGCCGGCGTCGAGCTGAACCTGGCCGGCGTTGACCTGCAGGGTGCCGGTGCTGACCAGCGTGCCCTGCGCACTGTCGAGCGTCGTGGCAGTCAACTGCAGGGTGCCGGCGCCGGCATGCTCGACGCGGCCCTGGGTGTTGACCACGGTGGCGGCGCTGAGCGTGGCATGGGTCGCGTTGCTGGCGATGCGGCCACTGCGGTTGTCGAGGGTGCCGTCGACCTTGATCGAGGTGCTGCCCTTGCCGCTCTGGGTCAGCTCGCCGCCCACGTTCGACAGCTCGCCGGCGCGTACTTGCAGGTTGCCCGCCACCACCTTGGCGGCGTCGCTGCGCAGGGTCTGGCGGGCGGTGGCACTGAGGGTCTTGCTGGCATCGACGCTGGCGTTGGCGAGGTTGATGTCGCCGCCGGTGAGGGTGATGTTGCCGGCCACGTTACGGCTGGCGCTCAGGTCGACGTCGCCTGCACTGACCTGCAGGTCGCCGCCGGCCAGGTGTTCGCCGTGGGCCTGCACGCGCTGCGCGGTGAGGGTCAGGTTGCCGGCCTTGCCCAGCTTGCCGCTCTCGTCCAGCCCGGCAGCCAGTGCCGAGCCCTTGCTGCTGGTGATGGTCGACTGCGCGCCGGTCGCCTTGAGTTCGACATTGGCCTGGCTGGCCAGGGTGCCGCTGTTGTTCAGGTCGCCGGCGCTGCTCAGCTGCAGGTCGCCCTTGGCATAGACCGTGCCGCTGTTGTCGACCCCGCCCTTGGCGGCGACGCGGGTGGCGCCGGCACTGCTGAGGGTACCGCTGTTGAGCAGCTTGCCGTCGGCGCTGATCACCACTTCGCCGGCGCCGGCACCGATCGTGCCGGCGTTGCGCACGCCCACACCGCCCTCGGTGCCCACCAGCATGATCTTGCCGGCGTACATGCCGCCGAGCTTGGCCACGTCGATGGCGACTGCGGGGGCCTCCTCGTCGCTGCCTGCCAGCCGGGTTGCGCGGGTGTTGTCGGCGTTGACCTGGTTGCGCCCGGCGGTGACTTTCAGGTCCTTGGCCCAGATGCCGGCGTTGACCTGCACGCTCTGCGCGATCAGGTCGGTGTAGTCGGCGTCGGCGCTGTCCAGGCCCTTGCCCTGGATGCTGAGGGTACCGCCCTTGACCTGGTAGCCGGTGATGCGGCCGTTCTCAAGCTGCGCCTGGCCGGTGGTCAGGGTGGCGCGGTTGGCGTTGATGAAGCCGCAGCCGTCGCAGGTGACGCCGGCCGGGTTGGCGATCACCACCTGGGCGCGTTGCCCGGCCACTTCCACATAGCCGCGCAACTGGCTGGGGTTGCTGGCGTTGACCTCGTTGAGGATCACCCGCGCACTGCCCTTGCTCAGGTTGCCGTTGCCCTGGATCCAGCCACCCAGCTGGGTCTGGCTGGCCTTGACGCCGTTGTTGAGGATGACCCCGCGCTTGTCCACGTCGAACTGGCTGTAGGTATTGCGCGACACGCCGGCGGCGCTGGGGGCGGTGATGTTCACCTGCGGCGTGCCGTTGGCACTCTGGCCCACGTTCGGGCGCTGGGCTGCTGGCGCACGTCCATCGGCAACCACCCCGGCGGCCCAGGAAGGTGCAGCGTCCAGCGCCACCAGGCCGAGGGCGAGCATCATTGCGAAACGCAGGCGGCCCAGTTCGGCCAGTGTGCCGGCCGAGCCGGCCACGGGCCCGGTGGTGGTGCCCGGCGCCTTGCCCTGGCTGGCGACGTTCTCGGCAACCACCATCAGCAGCCCGCGAGCCTTGTTGAAAACGATACGGTAGAGATGCTTGTTCATTGCAATTCCATTTGCGGTGCCAGACCGCCAGAAGTCAGGGTTACGCTGTGAGTTCCAGCGGGTGAGCGGCAAACCAGGCCTTGGCCTGTTCGGGAATCACGCCGATCCCCAGGTGCGTCTTGACCCGCAGGCCGCGCACTTCGCCCTGGTGGTCGAGGGCGCGCATGCAGCGGTTGGGGAACAGCTGGCGCTGCACCAGGCGCGCCAGCGTTGCCGCATGCCCGAACGGGGCGACGAAGTCGTTTATCCACAGGCGTTCGCCGCTGTTCCAGTCGGCATCGGCCATCTCGACAGGCGAGCGCTCGATGTAGCGCTGCTCGGCGGCGTCGTCGAGGTTGAGCCAGGACAGGTAGAACACCGGCTTGCCGGCCTCGCTGCCGAGCACGAACTGGCGGTGCTTGAGCGCCGGCAGCAACAGGGTGGCCAGGCTGTGCAGCGGTGCGTCGCGGTGAGCTGTGGAGTGCATCCACAGCCAGGTGGCCGAGCCCAGCACGGTGGCCTCGTTCCAGGGCTCGTCGAAGAGCCCGGGGGCGATGATGTCGAAGCGATCGATACGCATGGCGGGCCTCAGAACGACAAAGAGACAGTGAAGGCACTGGTGATGTTGGCCGTTTCGAAACCGTCGGGCTTCTTCAGCGGCGTACCCCAGGACCAGTCATACGACAGCGCCTTGTAGCCGCCGCGCACCCCCACCACGGCACCGGCCAGGCGCTTGCCCACCAGGTACTCGCTGGAGTGGCCGCTGACTTCGCCGTAGTCGACGCCGGTGTACAGCTCCTGGCCGGTATCGCCCAGGGCCAGGCCGATCTCGTTGCGCAGGGTCCAGCCGCGTTCGGCCGAGAGGATGTTCTCGCCGTCGAAGCCGCGCACGGTGTAGCGCCCGCCGATGGAGAAGCGGTCCTGCGGCACCAGCGCCGAGCGGTTCCACTGCGCGCGCCAGCCACCGATGTAGCGCATACGCTGGTTGTAGGCGATGAAGGGCACCTGCAGCTGGGCATCGGCACTGATGATCTTGGAGCGCGAGGTGCCTTCGCCGGTGAGTTCTTCTGGCGCCTGCAGTGCGCCATGGGCACCGGTGCCGCGGCGGTAGCCCGCGCTCAGGTCGAGAGTGGAGGCGCCGATGAATTCGCGGTGGCTCAGGCCCGCTTCCCAGCCGGCCATGCGCCGGCGCTGCAGCTGGATTTCAGTGTCGTCGATGAAGTTTTCCGAGGTACGCGTCCACAGGCTGCCCCAGGCCGTGGTCTTGCGCACCGCATCGCGGTACAGCAGGCGCGACAGGCGCAGCTCGTTGTTGCGGGTTTCGCCGCGGTACTGGTAGGTCTCGTTCTCGCCGGCCACCTGCTGGTGGTAGTCGTACTCGCTGGTGGTGAAGCCCAGCAGCCAGTAGCCGAACGGCAGCGAGTAGTGCAGCGTGTTGCCCTTGGAGCCGCGATTGCCCGACTCGCCGCCGCCCAGGTCGTGGGTGGCGCTGGCGTAGAACAGGTCGTTGAGCGAGAGGATGTTGTCCAGCGACAACGCCAGGTTGCCCTGGTACTTGCCGGTGGTCTTGCTACCGGAGTTATCCACAGACAGGCTGAGCCGCGCCGGGAAGGCCTGGCGCCAGGCGATCACGATGTCGCTCTCGCCGGGGCCGGCGTCGCGGGCCTGGGCCGGGGCGATCTGGATGTCGGCTTCGGCGGTGGGTACGCGCTTGAAGTTCTCCAGGGCCTGTTCGATGTCGCGCAGGTTGAGCAGGTCGCCCGAGTGCGCCGGCAGCGCGTTCCAGGCATTGGCGCGCGAGCTGGTGCCTTCGGCGAAGCGGATGTCGCGGATACGCCCGGGAATCAGGGTCAGGGTCAGTTCGCCGCTGTTGAGGTCCTGGGCCTGGGCCAGCACGCGGGTGGTGACGTAGCCTTTTTCGATGATCGCGTTCTGGATGCGCTTCATGGTCAGGTTGATGCCCGCGCTGCCCAGGCAGCGCCCGGTGGCCGGGTCATCCTTGGGGTTGGCGGCGCGCAGCGCCCACTGGAAGCGCTCGGCCGCATCGCCCACCAGGCGCAGTTGGCGGATAGGGAAGCACGGGGTTTCGTTGGCGGGCAGGCGGCCGTCGCCTTCATCGGCCAGCGGTGCTTCGAGGCGCACGTCGGGGCGTGCTTCGAGCTGCTCGCGCTGCACCCGCTCGCGGTCGCGCTGGCGCAGCAGCTCGGCATTCGGGTCGGCGGCGTGTGCGGCGGTGCCGGCACCGGCGGCCCAGGCAGCGAGGGCCAGCAGCAGTGCGGCAGCGGGAGTGGGGCGCGAGGTGCTGACGAAGCAGTGGGCAACACGTGTCGTCAACGCCCGGCAATGGGCGATCGGCAGCATGGCACATCCTTGTGGGCCGGAATTCTAGGGGGAGTGTTATCGGGGGGCGGAGCGTTGTGCGCGGCTGAATGTTCAAGCCTGCTGGGAGGGACGGTGATTTGTCCTACAACCTCTTCCGCACCGCTCTGACGGGGATATCGCGAGAAAGTTGCAACGGGGTGTGGGAAACGTGATGGGGTTCAAGGTTTTGCAGGGGATGGCAACAGATGCGACCTCACAAGGTGCCAGCCGCTGCTTCTGTGGCGATCGATCAGATCGAGCGCCGCCCGCGCGGCGCTTCGCCGGCAAGGCCGGCTCCTGCATCGATTGCAACGCGCAATGGCCTGCACGATCGGCGGTGCCAGCCTTGTTCGCTCGGCGTCAGGTCTTCAGAAGCTCGCGCGGATGCCCGCGTACAAGGTCCGACCTGGGCCCGGCTCGTAGTAACGGGCGCCTGTGTCGTTGATGCGCAGGTTGTCGTAGTAACGCCGGTCAGTCAGGTTATCCACACCCACGTACGGTTCCAGCTCCTGGCCCTGAAGCTTGAGCACCGTGCCCACGCGCAGGTTGAACAAGGCATTGCCCGCCACCCGCGCCTCATTGGCGTTGTCCGCATACTGCGGGCCATAGGCGTTCATGTTGACCCGTGCATAGAACGCATCCGACTCGTAGCCCACCTCGGTGAACAAGGTCTGCCGGGGAATGCCCGGCAGACGGTTGTCGTCATAGCCCTCGAAACGGGTGTAGTGGTAGTCGTTGTAGCTGTAGGCCATCGACAGGCGCCAGTTATCCACAGGCCGGTATTCGCCACTCAACTCGAAGCCGTCACGCCGCGATTTGCCGGCGTTGCTGTAGGTGTTGCCGCGGTCGGTGCTCTGCGCCACCAGTTCGTCCTTGAGCAGGATGCTGTACACCACCGCCTCCAGGCGCAGGTCGTCCCACTCGCCCTTCACACCCAGCTCGCGGGTCAGCGCCCGCGCCGGTTGCAGCCCGGTGTTGAAGCCGCCTGCGGTCGGGTTGCTCAGTTCGTTGAGGGTGGGGGTCTCGAACGAGGTGGCCACCCGCGCATACGCCATGGTGTGCTCGGTAAGGCGGTAGCTCAGGCCGGCACTGTAGTTGAAGTCTTCGAAACGCTGCGCATCGGAGGCGTCGCCGTCGCTCGGGAAGCGGTCGTCGACCGACTGGCGCGTGGCGTCATAGCGTCCGCCCAGGGTCAGTTGCAGACGCTCGGTGAGGTCGATGCTGTCCTGCACGTACAGCCCATAGCCACCGGCCTTTTCGCGTTGGCGCAGGGTGAGGTTGCCGGTGTGACCACCGACTTCGTTGTTGTGCCGCTCGCGGTCGTCGCGCTGCTGCTCGATGTCGATGCCGGTGGTGAGCTGATGACCCAGGCCGAACCAGTTGGCCAGGTGCGTGTACTGCCCGCCGACACCGGCAAACAGGCGTTCGTAGGTGGTCTGCCCGCCCGCGCGCAGCGGCAGCCGGTTGCCGAAGTCACGCCGGCCCAGCCAGGTACGCAGCTGGTAGCTGTCGGTGTCGCTCAGCTGGCTGGTCCAGTTGACCGCCAGGCGTTGCTGGTTCATCTGTTCGTCGGAGTCGAACAGCAGGCTCTGCGGGCGCGCCTGGCTGCGCTTGTCGCGCACCTGCGCGAGGGTCAGGGCGCCAGGGTCTTCGGAGCGGTTGTCGAGGGCCTGGAAGGTTACCCCCAGCACGCCGGCATCGGCCTGCCAGCGCAGCTTGCCGGTGAGGTTGCGCGCTTCGGAGGCGGCGTGATCGCGGTAGCCGTCCATGTTGGTGACGTTGAGCGCCAGCAACCCGCCAAGGTTGCCGGAGGTGCCACTGGTTTCGGCACGCACGCGGCGATAGCCGTCGGCACCACCACCCACGTCCACGAGGGTGCGCGGCTCCAGCGAGGGCTCGCGGGTGGTGATCGCCAGTACGCCGCCGGCACCGTTGCCGTACAGGGTGGAAGCCGAGCCGCGGATCACTTCGATGTTTTCCACCAGGCTCAGGTCGACACCGTCCATCTCGGTCTGGCCGTCGGGCATGGTCAACGGCACGCCGTCGACCAGTACGCGGATGCCGCGCATGCCGAAGCTGGAGCGGGCACCAAAGCCGCGAATCGACAGGCGCATGCCCTGGGCCATGTTGTAGCGGCTTTGCGGCACCGCACCGGGCACCGCCATCAGCAGGCTGTCGAGGGTCAGCATCTGTTCGCCGGGCTTGTCGGCGACGCTCACCGAGCTGACGGCGGCCGGGGTCTGCAACCATTCGGAGGTCACGCGGGTGGAGGTGACTTCCAGCGGCGCCAGGTCGACACTGTCGGCGCTCGCGGAGCCCGCGCCAAGCAACAGGAAGGTGAGGACGGTGGGCCGCCTTGGCAACATGGTGACTCCTTGAAGGTGGCCGCCGGCTACACACTGTGCCGACGTTTTTGGGGGTTCGTTATAACGCAGATGCCGGGTCGGCAAAACTGTCCAATAGTACCGCCAGCTCCGACCATAGCTGCGGGTCGTCGCTGCAGGCGACGTTGAAGCGCATGCACTGCAACAGGCCGGGCTCGGGGCCGAACAGGCTGCCCGGCCCCAGCAGCACATCCCGCGCCAGGCCTGCACGGGCCAGGGCCTGGGCGTCGCAACCGGGGGGCAGCCGCACCCAGATGAACAGGCCGCCGGCATACCCCTGCAGCGGCTCGCAGCCCAGCGCCCGCAGGCGCTGCTCGACGCGCCCGGCCGCCTCCTGCAGGCGCAGTTGCAGGCGCTTGCGGTGCTTGTCGTAACTGCCATCGGTGAGCAGCTGGTCGACCACCTGCTCCAGCAGTTCGGAGGTAATGCCGCCGCTCATCAGCTTCATGTGGGTGAGGCTGGCGGCCAGTTGCGGCGCGGCCACCACATAGCTGACCCGGGCGTTGGCACTGAGGGTCTTGGAGAACCCGGACAGGTACGTCACCTGCTCCAGGCCCGCCAGCGCCGCCAGGCGGGCCGGCGCCTGCGGGTGCAGGTCGGCGTAGAGGTCATCCTCGATGACATGGCAGTCGTACTGGCGCGCCAGCTGCAACAGCGCGAACGCCTGGCCCGCAGTGAACGAGTGCCCGGTGGGGTTGTGCAGCACGCTGGTGGTCAGGTACAGCCTGGGCCGGTGCTGCGCCAGCAGCTGTTCGAAACGCGCCAGGTCGAGGCCCTCGGCGGTGCGTTGCACGGTGACGATGCGCGCGCCGTGCAGGGCCAGGTTGGCGTGGAAGTTGAAATAGCACGGGCTGTCGAGCACCACGCAATCGCCCGGGCGCAGCATCACCCGCAGCAGCATGTCCAGCGCCTGCACGGTGTTGCTGGTGGTGACGATCTGCTCCAGCGGCGCGGCGATGCCCTGGCCGAGCAAGCGCGTCTGCAGGGTCTGGCGCAGCGCCAGGTAACCGGCCGGCGTACCGTAGCCGCCAATGCGCAGGCGCGTGGAGCGGGCCACGGTGCGCAATGCCTGGCGCAGGTTGCCGGGCTCCAGCCAGTCGGGCGGCAGGTGCCCGCTGCCGGGGCGCAGGCTGTTGTCATCGGCCAGCAGCGAGCGGCGCAGCACGCTGGCCAGGTCCTGCGGCAGCCAGTCGGTGTCGCCCCCCGGCACCCTCGGCGCGTGACGGCTGGCGACAAAGTGCCCGCGGCCCTGGCTGGAGGTGATCAGGTTGCGGGCACGCAGGCGGTCCAGCGCTTCGATCACGGTGAACTTGCTCACGCCCAGTTGCGCGGTCAGTTCGCGCACCGGCGGCAGGCGACTGCCCGCCGGCAGCTCGCCGGCCTCGATGGCACGCGCCCAGGCTTCGGCGATCTGCTGGACCTTGGGTTCCAGGGCAGAATTCGATGACGGGCAGCATGCAGGTCTCCACAGGTTTACCGGTAATCCTACCAGTAAAGTAGGGCGCGATTGCCCGCTGCTTGGCCTGCCCGCAGCGTGGCCTGCACTCTAGACTGCGGCCTTTGCACTGTGAGCACTGCCCCATGAACCTCGGCCTGACGCCCTCCTCTTTCGGTTACTTCGTGGTGTTCTGCGCCAGCATGACCTTCAGCCCAGGGCCGATGACCCTGCTGTTGCTGAGCCTGGGCCTCAAGGCCGGCCTGCGCCAGTCGCTGCCGGCGCAACTGGGCGCCAGCGTGGCCTACCTGCTGTCGATTCTGGTGTTTGCACTGGGCTTTTCGGCGCTGATCCAGGGCTACCCGCTGGTGCGCCAGCTGATCCAGGCCCTGGGGGTCGCGTATGTGCTGTACCTGGCCTGGCGGCAGTGGACCAGTACCGGGCTGGCGCTGGGCGATAGCGGCGGGCCGGCGCTGGAGGGTTTCCGGGCGCTGTTCGCCAGGGGCCTGCTGACCGGGCTGTCCAACCCCAAGAGCATCCTGATGTTCAGCGCGGTGTTCCCGCAGTTTGCCAGCCACACCCGCGACATCGCCGTGCTCGGCCTGACCTTCCTGCTGCTGCAGTTTGCCAGCGGCTGCCTGTACTGCTACTTCGGCCAGCGCATCCGTCATGTGCTGCAGCAACCGGCGCGTCGGCGCCTGCTGCAACGGGCCACGGCGGTGCTGCTGACAGGCGTGGCGTTGATGCTGATGCGCGGTTTCGACGGAGCATGACGTTTTTCAATCGGCCCCATGGCGTTTTCAACCTTGCCGAGTGGGCATCCGTGCACGATTCTTAGGGGATAGGCATCGCCGCTTATCCACCGCCGAGGCTGCACATGAAAACCGTGAAAGAGCTGCTCAATACCAAAGAAGAAAAACACCATGCGGTACACACCATCAGGTCGCACCAGACGGTGCTCGAGGCGCTGATGGTGATGGGCGAGAAGAACGTCGGCGCCTTGCCGGTGGTCGATGACGGCCAGGTGGTCGGGATCATCAGCGAGCGTGACTACGCCCGCAAGATGGTGCTCAAGGGACGTTCGTCGGTGGGCACGCCGGTACGCGACATCATGAGCGCACCGGTGGTCACGGTAGACCCGCACCAGAGCGTGGAGGTGTGCATGAACCTGATGACCAACAGCCATCTGCGCCATCTGCCGGTGGTGGAGAACGGCCAGCTGATCGGTCTGCTGTCGATTGGCGACCTGGTCAAGGCGGCGATTGCCGAACAGGCCAACCTGATCCTGCAACTGGAGCAGTACATCCGCGGCGAATGAACCTCAGCGGTATTCGCCCTCCAGCTCGTCGAGCTGGTGGTCGAAGCTGCGCAGGCGCGCCGACCAGGTGTACACCAGCACTTCGAGGTCGCGGTTGAGCACGGCGCTGCCGCGCCCGGCACTCTGCTGCGAGTCGCACAGGTCGAGCTGGTAGCGTTCGCGGGCCATGGCCGTGGCCACGCTGGAAAGTTCGCGGGCGTTGTTCAGCCAATAGCGGTGGCGCCCGCGGGTCTGCTGGTCGAGCTGCTGGCACTGGCGCTTGAGGGCTTCGAGGCTCTGTTCGAGCGGGGTGCCTTCAAGCTCGCCCATCACTTCCTGAAAGGTGCGCCCCGGCTGCCAGTAGCTGCCCCAGAAGTAGCGGTCGAATACGGTTTCGACCCGGCGCAGGGCAACCTTGGTGTTCCAGATGGCCACCAGGGTGCGGCCCTGCTCGAGCTGGCGCTTGCGCACCTTGAGCTGCTGCCAGCTGCTCCAGGCCAGGGCCGTGAGGGCCAGCGCCGCAATCACGGCGGCGGCCGCGTACATGAAGTGCATGGCCTCCACCAGCTGGTAGAGCTGGCGAACGCCGTAGAAGTAGCCGGTGCTCAGCAGGCCCAGGGCGGTCACGGCCGCCCAGAAGCCGGGTGCGTAGGGATCTTTCATTGGCGCCATCCCCTTATTGTTTTCCTGAGCATAGCAACGCCAACTGCAGGTACAGGTGCCGCTCAGCGCTTATTTGCGGGGATTGCGCAGCGCCTCGTTGAGCTGGTCGAACTGAACGGCCCAGTCGGCATCCTCCAGAATCGCCTCCTTGAGGAATTCGCGCTGTGCCGGCGTCCAGAACGGCGCATCCACCAGCTTGATGTCGCCCTTGAGCGGCGAGTGGCTGGTGATGAACTGGTCGATGCCTTTGGGATCATCGGGCAGGCCAAGCTGCTTGAACAGGGCGCTAAAGCTGTGGGTAGGTGCTTCCATGGGTCACTCCTTCTGGGCGTCAGGCCGGGTTGAATGGGGTAGACAGCGCACAGGTCGTTCGAGGTCAGTCGGGTTGGCGTTTAATTTCACCGCCGGTCCCGACCGCTGGAGTTTAGTCGCTGCAGTTGCGGTACATGCAGACGTTCCGATGCCGATGGCGTTGCTCAAGGGGTGGGTGGGGGCCGCTTTGCGGCCCAATCGCGGGTCAAGCCCGCTCCCACAAGGATCACCGCTGCCTATGTGGGAGCGGGCCAGAATGGCCCTGCAAGATAGCGGTTGCTACCAGCCGCCGCCCAGCGCCAGGAACAAGCCGATCTGCCCCATCGCGACCTGGGTATTGGCCGCCGCCAGCTGCGCACGCATGTCGGTGTAGGTGCGCGTGGCCTGCAGGTCGGCCAGGAACGATTCACGCCCGGCCTTGAAGAACCGGTGGGTCTGGTCGGCCGCCAGTTGCGCCGAGCGCTCGGCCTCGGCCAGCGCGTCGCGCCGGTCAAGCAGCGCGCTGTACTGCGCCAGGCTGGTCTGGGTCTCGCGGATGGCGTTGAGCACCACCCCGTCGAAATGCGCCAGCGCCGCCTGGGTCGAGGCCTCGGCCTGGCGAATGCGTGCCCGCGAACCATTGGTGGGCACGGTCCAGGTCAGCAGCGGACCAAAGCCCCAGCGGTTGGTCGCCGGCTTGCCCAGGTTCTCGAGGATGCCGATGGTGCCCACCTGCGCGCCGATGCTGATGTCCGGGTACAGTTGCCCGGTGGCCACGCCGATGCCGGCAGTGGCCGCCGCCAGGCTGCGTTCGGCCTGGCGGATGTCGGGGCGGCGCTTGAGCAGCGCGGCGCCATCGCCCACCGGCACACGTTGCGCGATGTGCGGCAGCTCGGCGCAGTGCGCGGTACCCGCCGGCAGTTGCTCGACCGGCTTGGCCAGCAGCATCGACAAGGTGTACAGGCCCGCCTCGCGCATGGCCTGGTAACGCGGCAGTTCGGCGCGCAGCGACTTGAACTGGGTCTCGGTGCGCGTCACCTGGGTTTCGTCACCGCGCCCGGCATCGCGCAGGCGCTGGGTGAGGGTCACGCTCTGCTCCTGCAGGTCCAGCGAGGCCCGTGCGATGTGGTATTCCTCGTTGGCCGCGCACACCTGGGTGTAGGCCCGCACCACATCCGCCACCAGGGTGATGCGGGCGGTGTCGGCGGCAGCCTGGGTGGCGTCGGCGTGGGCCTGAGCGGCCTCGACGCCGCGCTTGAGCGTGCCCCACAGGTCGAACTGGTACGAGGCGCTGAGGATCGCCTCGCCGATGTTGGCCACCGGCACCTTGTCGGGTTGCAGAAAGGCTTCGCCGGACTCCTGCAGGCGCTGCGCACCCAGCTTGACCCCGCCATTGAACCCGCCCTGGGCCTCGGCCTCCTCGACCTGTGCCCGCGCCCGCGCGATGTTCGCCGCGGCCACGCGCAGTTCGGTGTTGGCGGCCAGCGCCTGGTTGACCAGCGCGTCGAGACGCGGGTCCTGGTAGAGGTGCCACCAGTTGGCGGGCACCGGTGCCGAGACCACGCTGTCGGCGTCGCTGCGCAGCGCGCCCTGCAGGTCGCCGCGATTGACCGCCGCCTCCTTGGGCACGCTGTAGTCGGGCCCGACCATCTGGCAGGCCGACAGCAGCAACCCTGCGCCCAGCAGCGCAAAGCGTTTCATCGGGCGGCATCCTCGATGATCGACACCGTGGCAGTACGCCCGGCGATCATGCGAAAGTTTTCCGGCACCTCGTCGAATGCGATGCGCACCGGTATGCGCTGCGCCAGGCGCACCCAGCTGAAGGCCGGGTTGACGTTGGGCAGCAGGTTGGCGCCACTGCTGCGGTCACGGTCCTCGATGCCTGCGGCGATGCTCTGCACGCGACCGCGCAGGCGCGCGTCGTCGCCCATCACGCGGATATCCACGGCCTGGCCGATATGGATGCCGCCCAGCTTGGTCTCTTCGAAATAGCCATCGACGTGGTAGGAGTTACTGTCGACCACCGACAGCACCGGGCGCCCGGCGCTGACGAACTCGTGGGCGCGCGGGGCGCGGTCGTTGAGGTAGCCGTCGACCGGGCTGCGTACCACCGAACGGTCGAGGTTCAGCTGCGCCGCGTCCACCGCCACCTGCGCCTCGGCCAGGGCCGATTGCGCGCGGGCCTGGCGCGACTGGCTTTCTTCGAGCTGCTCCTGCGCCACCAGGTTGCCCAGGCCACGGTTGCGGCGCGCCTCGCGCTGCGCCTGGGCCAGGGTTTCACGGCGCTCGGCCAGGGTCGCCTGGGCCTGGCGCAGAGCCAGGTGAAAGCGGTCCTGGTCGATGCTGAACAGCACGTCGCCGCGCTTGACCACCTGGTTGTCGCGTACCGACACCTGCTGGATCAGCCCGGACACATCGGGGGCGATCTGGATCACGTCGGCGCGGATGTGGCCGTCGCGGGTCCAGGGGGCGAACATGTAGTACAGCACCATCTGCCACACCAGCACGGTTGCCAGCGATACCACCAGCAGGGTCAGGACCACGCGGCCCAGGGTCAGTAAGGGTTTTTTCATGGCAGCATCAGGCTTCGGCAAAAGTGGTCGACCGTGCCCAGCAGCACGGCGTAGAGAGCAACGTTGAACAGCGCCCGGTGCCAGACCAGGCGGTAGAAGTGCAGGCGCGTGAGTACCGCGTGCACCCCCAGGAACAGCACATAGGTGAACACCATCATCACCAGCAGCGTGGGCAGAAATACCCCGCTGATATCCAGTTCACCGATCACAGGGGGGCTCCATCGATGCCGTAGGGCAGTTGCGGTTGATCGTCGGACGGTTCCAGCACCACCTCCACCCCCGGCAGCAGCGCCAGGCGCAGGCCGCTCAGGGCATGCAGCAGGTGCACGCGGGTTTCCCCGCAGTCGGCCATGGCCTCAAGGTTCAGGGCATGCCGCGCACGCTCCATGCTGCGCAGCAGGTCGGCCGGCGCATGCAGGCGGCGGCGGGCCTTGAGGCACGCCTGAAAGTGCGCACCCACCTCAGCGATCACCTGCGCCAGCGCCGCCTGTGCCGGCGACGTGGCCCGTGGCATGTAGGCCAGCAGGTCGAGCAGGTTGAGCCCCACGCGCAGGTCGCGCAGCGCGCTGTTGGTGTCCTGGCCGGTCTGGGTCAGGCGCGGCAGGTGCTGCATCAGGCGGTCGAGCATCTGCACGCCGAGGCGCCGGTGTTCGGCCAGGCTGGCCGGGCGGGTCATGCCGACGATGTCGTGCCAGCTGAAGCGGGTCAGGCGCTTGGCCGCCAGCTCCACGCCGAACGGGCGCACCACCAGGGTCCAGATGAAGGCGAACAGCAACCCCACCGGGCCGGCCAGGTTGGCGTTGGCAAAGGTCAGGAAGTCCGCGTCGTAGGCGCCCTGGATGCTGATGAACGAGGCGGTGTTGACGATGGTGAGCAAGGTGCCCAGGTAGAAGCGCGGCTGCACCGTGAGGGTGCCGACGCAGATGAACGGCACGGCGAACGCCAGTACCAGCATCGGGAAGTCATGCAGGTTGGGCAGCACCAGGAACAGGTAGAGGCTGGCGAACACCACCGACAGGGTGGTCCAGAAGAAGAACCGGTAGATCTGCGGCGCGGGATCGTCCATGGCCGCGAAGAAACTGCACGCCACCGCCGCGAGGATCACGGCGCTGGCGCCGTCGGGCCAGCCGAGCAGTATCCACAGCGCGGTGGCGGCGAGGATCGCGGTGAAGGTGGAGAACACCGAGTAGAGCATCAGCCCACGGTCGAAGAACGGCGTCAGGCGGCCCAGGCGCCAGTGCCGGTACACCGCGCGCCAGGGCGACAGGTCTTCGTCGCGGATGGCGTGCTGCAGGCTGCAGCAGTCCTGCCACAGGTCGATCCATTCGCCCAGCCGGTAGAGGGCATTGGACAGCAGCAGGCCGGGGCGCTCGTCGAGGGCGGCGACACTCGGTTGCAGGCGTTCGAGCTGCTCGCGCAGGGCCGTCCAGCGCGCCACCGAGGCGTCTTCGGCGCTGGCCTGCAACCAGCTGCGGGCCTGCTCCAGCAAGCCTTGCAGTTGCGCCGCCTGGGCCGGGGCGCGGCCTTCGAGGGCCAGCAGCGCGTCGTCGAGGGCGTCGATCACCGGGAACAGGTGGATCATGCGCCCGCGCAGCTCGCGGGCATTCTTGACCGTCTGCGGCCGCGCGCCCTCGTGGGACAGCTGGCCGATCATCATCTCCAGCGAGTTGAAGGTGGTGACCATCGAGGCGCGCAGCCCGCCCACGGTTTCGGGCGTGGCCTGGCGGGCAAGAAAGGTGTCGCAGTAGCGGATCGCCTCGGCGAACCAGTTGCCGGTGGCGCCGACCACCACCGGGGTGAGCCGGCGCGGCCAGAAGATCGCCCCGACCACCGCCGCGCAGACGATGCCCAGGCAGATTTCCTGGGCCCGCGAGGAGGCGATGTCGAACACCGCCAGCGGGTTGTCCACCACCGGCAGGGCGATCATCGGCAGGGTGTAGCCGGCCAGCATCAGCGCGTAGCTGTTGGCGGTGCGCAGGTGCAGCGAGAGAAACAGCAGGGTGCCGGTCCACAGGGCGATGGCGCAGGTGAGCAGCACCGGGGTCTGTACCAGCAGCGGTACCAGGAACACCGCCCCCGCCGCGCCCAGCAGTGTACCCAGGGCGCGGTACAGGGCCTTGGAACTGGTGGGCCCGACGAACGGGCTGGAGACGATGTAGACCGTGGCCATCGCCCAGTAGGGGCGCGGCAGTTGCATGAGCAGGGCGATGTACAGGGCGATCATCGACGCGGCGAAGGTGCGCACGCCGTAGAACCAGTCCCGCGCCGGCGGCATGGAGCTGAAGAAGTCCTTCATGAAGGCACGCCCGGCGAGCGCTGCGCGGCGTCTTCGAAGGCGCGCACCACACGCAGCGCCGCTTCGAGGTCGGCGGGCGGGATGTCGTGCAGCACCTGGCGGCGCAGGCGCACCAGCTCGGCCTCGATCGCCTCGGCCAGCTCGCGCCCGCGCGGGGTCAGGCTCAGGGCCTTGGCGCGGCGGTCACCGGGGGCTTCGCTGCGGCATACGAAACCGGCGCTGCACAGCTGGTCGAGCAGGCGCACCAGCGACGGGCTTTCAAGCCCTGCGGCCTGGGCCACCGCCACCTGGTGCACGCCATCGCCCAGGCGCACGATCATCAGCAGTGGTACCGCGCAGGCTTCGGAGATGCCGTAGCCGACCAGCGTGGCCTGGCAGATGCGCCGCCAGTGACGGCTGGCCGCGACCATGCCGCTGCTGATGTTCAGTTGCAGTGCATCAAGATTCATGGGCAAGGTGTCGAGATTCATAGTTTGCTAACTATCAATATTCTTCGATCAACGCCCCGGGCGTCAATAGCGGCAATGCGGCATCCGTCGGCCGAGGTCAGCGCCGGTACTGGTCTTCGTGTTTCAGGGTCAGCGCCCGCGGGCTGCCCAGGCTGATCGCCCGGTCACGCCAGAACAGATAGCGCATGGGGTTGCCGGCCACGCTGAAATGCATGGCCAGTTCCTCGGCCGCCGGCATCACCCCCGCTGCGGCCGCCAGCTCCAGCCAGTACACGGCGAGCCTGGCATCGGCCCGCACCTGCTGGCCATGCAGGAGGCGGTAGCCGATCTCGAACCGGCAGCGCCCATCGCCGCGCTGGGCGCCCTGCATGAACCAGTCGTAGGCGCGCTGCGGATCGACCTGCCAGGTTTGCAGGTGGGTATCGCAGATCTCTTCTTCGTAGAGGTCGCCCAGCGCCGCGGCGGCTTCGTCCAGGCCGCGCTCGAAGGCCTGCCGGTAGCACTCGGCGGCGCTGGCGTAGGCGATGGTCACGCCCTTGCCGAAATAGTGCTGCTGGCCCAGGTTGTACCAGGCCACCGCACTGCCCTGCAGCGCCGCCATGCGCAGCAGGCGCCCGGCCAGGGCCGGTTCGGCACGCCAGTACTTGCCGTTGAGCCATACCCAGCCGAGGTCGTTGAGCGCCACCACGCTGCCATCCAGCGCCTGCTGGCGCAGGTCGGCATACACCGCCTGCAGGTCGACGGCTTCGTCCAGGCGGTTGACCAGGCAGAAGCCCCTGCCGAGCACCGCACGCTGGGCCGGCATGCCGATGCCGGCCGTGTGGCGCTGGGTCTGCCCGCCCGGATCGGGGGCGATCGCCCTGGGCAACAGCCGCGCGAGCAGTGGGTAGATGGTGCTGGCAGCAGACAACGGTTCATCCCTGACTGACCGGTGGGTGGCCCATGCCACCCTGTGAGGCAAGCCTAGACAAGGACGCGCACTTTTGTCGCCCCGATGCGCTCAGCGCTGCATGCCCCAGCGCCGTACTGTGACGCGCTCGAGGGTATTGAACACCAGGCTCTCGACCAGCAGGCCGATGAGGATCACCACGGCCAGGCCGGCGAACACCTTGTCGGTGTACAGCTCGTTGCGGTTCTGGAAGATGTACCAGCCCAGCCCGCCCTTGCCGCTGGTGGCACCGAACACCAGTTCGGCGGCGATCAGGGTGCGCCAGGCGAACGCCCAGCCGATCTTGAGCCCCGACAGGATCGACGGCAGCGCCGCCGGAATCAGGATGTGCACCACCAGACGCAAGCCGCGCAGCCCGTAGTTGCGCCCGGCCATGCGCAGGGTTTCGGACACACCCATGAAGCCGGCATAGGTGTTGAGCGCCAGCGCCCACAGCACCGAGTGCACCAGCACGAAGATCAGGCTGTTGTCGCCCAGGCCGAACCACAGCAGCGCCAGCGGCAGCAGGGCAATGGCCGGCAGCGGGTTGAACATCGAGGTCAGGCTGCTGAGCAGGTCGCGGCCGATCTGGGTCGACACGGCCAGGCTGGTGAGACCGAAGGCCAGCACGATGCCCAGCAGGTAGCCCTTGAGCAGCACCACCAGCGACACCCCCACCTTGGCCGGCAGTTCGCCGCTGAGCAGGCCGTCGTACAGCGCCGCGGCGGTTTGCAGGAAGCTGGGCAGCAACAGGTCGTTGCCCTGATAGCGCGCCACGGCTTCCCAGGCCAGCGCCAGCAGGATCAGGATCAGGCTCTTGCGCAGCCAGCCCTGTTGCCACAGGCGCTGGCCCAGGGGCAGCTCGCGTTCCAGCGGTACGCTGAGCAGGGGTTCAAGGGTGACTTCGTACTCCTGACGCGGAGCCGGTGCAGAGGTGGTCATCGGTGGGGCTCCCGGTCAGTAGGCGATGCGGATGTCGGTGAAATCCAGGGCGGCGTCCTGCTCGGCGGCGGCATCATCGTCGAACAGCAGACGATGGATGCGCCGCGCGCTGGCCTGGAAGTCGGCAGCGCCCAGGCTGTGCAGGTCGTACTGGTGACTGTGAATCTCGGCGCGCACGCGCCCCGGGTGCGGCGACAGCAGCAGGATGCGGTTGCCCACCACCAGCGCCTCCTCGATGGAGTGGGTGACGAACAGCAGGGTGAAGCGCACCTCCTCCCACAACAGCAGCAGTTCTTCCTGCATCTTGCGCCGGGTCAACGCGTCGAGGGCGGCAAAGGGTTCGTCCATGAGCAGGATCTTGGGCTGCATGGCCAGCGCCCGGGCGATGGCCACGCGCGCCTTCATGCCGCCGGAGAGGGTGTGCGGGTATGCATCGGCAAATGCCGCCAGGCCGACCTTGTCCAGGTAATGCAGGGCGCGCTGTTCGGCCTCGGCGCGCTTGAGCGTGCCGGAGGCCAGCAGCGGGAACATCACGTTCTGCCTGACGGTTTTCCACGGCGGCAGCTGGTCGAACTCCTGGAACACCACGATGCGGTCCGGGCCCGGCCCGTGCACCGGCTGGCCCTGCAGGCGGATCGCGCCCTCACGGGGCTCGATGAAGCCGGCCACGGCCTTGAGCAAGGTCGACTTGCCGCAACCTGAGGGGCCGAGCAGGACGAAACGGTCAGCCTTGTCCACTTCGAAGCTGACCTGGTGGGTGGCCCGCACCACGCGCTGGGCGGTGCGGTATTCGAGGCTGAGGTTGTCCACCTGCAGCAGCGCCGGTGCGCTCACGGGGCTCAGGTTGCTGGCCGTGTGGCCTGGCAAGCGGGCGGTCATGCGCTCAGCTCCCCTGCAGTGGCTTGGCGTCCTGGAAGAAGTAGTCCTTCCACGATTCGGGTTTGTGCTTGATCGCGCCGATGCGGTACATGAAGTCGGCCAGCTTGTAGGTGTTCTTCGGCGTGACGCTGAATTCGTATTGCGGGTTGTCGATGATCTTGAGCAGCGCCTCGCGGTCGATCTTGGCCTTGGTCACGCGAATGTAGGTATCGGCCGCCGCGCCCTTGTCGTGCTGGGCGAAGTCGGCCGCCTCGGCCAGGGCGTCGACGAAGGCCTGGTAGGTTTTGGGGTTGTCGTTGCGGAATTTTTCGGTGGCGAACAGCACGGTGGGCGAGTTGGGCCCGAGCAGGTCGTAGGTGTCGAGCACCACGTGCACGCTTTTGTTGGCCAGCGCCTGGTCCTGGAACGGCGGGTTGGAGAAGTGCGCATTGAGCTCGGTGCCGCCGGCCAGCAGCGCGGCGGTGGCGTCGGGGTGCGGGACCGCCAGGGTGTACTTGTCCAGGCGCGCGTAGTCCTTGTCGCCCCACTGCTGGGCGGCGGCGTACTGCAGGAAGCGCGACTGCACCGAGACGCCAACCGCCGGCAGGGCGATGCGGTCCTTTTCGGTGAAGTCTGCGATGGTCTTGACGTTGGGGTTGCTGCTGACCAGGTAGTACGGGAAGTTGCCCAGCGAGGCCACGGCCTTGACGTTCTGGCGGCCGTAGGTGCGGTCCCAGATGGTCAGCAGCGGGCCGACGCCGGCACCGGCGATGTCCACCGAGCCGGACAGCAGCGCGTCGTTGATCGCGGCGCCGCCCGAGAGCTGGGTCCAGTCGACCTTGATGTCGATGCCCTGGGCCTTGCCGTGCTTCTCGATCAGGTGCTGGTCGCGCACCACGTTGAGCAGCAGGTAGACGATGCCGAACTGTTCGGCGATGCGGATTTCACCTTCGGCCTGGGCCGTGGCGGGGGCGACGAGGCTGCCGGCGAGCAGGCTGACGCCCAGGCCGATGCTGGCCGCCAGGCGGCTGATTGAGTTGCGCATGCGGTACTCCTGAAGACGGGTCAGAACGGGGCGTCGCCCTGGATGGTGGTGCGGTACAGCTTGCGGCGCAGGTGCGCGGGGCAGCCGGCGGCCAGGTGGATCAGCGAGCGGTTGTCCCAGAACACCAGGTCGTGGGGTTGCCACTGGTGGCGGTAGATGTTGTGTTCGAGCACGCTGTGGGCGTACAGCTCGGCCAGGATCTGGCGGCTTTCGTCCTCGGGCAGGCCGACGATGCGGGTGGTGAAGCCCTCGCTGACGAACAGCGCCTTGCGCCCGTTTTCCGGGTGGGTACGCACCACCGGGTGGATCACTTCCTGCACCTGGGCCAGTTGCTCGGCGGTGAGCGTGGGGCGCCAGTTGCCTTCGAATTTGGTTTCGCTGTAGCGCGCGGTGTAGGAGTGCGCGGCGCTGCGGCCTTCGACGGCGGCGCGCAGGTGGGCGGGCAACTGGTCCCAGGCCTTGTGCATGTCGGCGAACAGGGTATCGCCGCCCTCGCTGGGCAGCTCCTGGGCATGCAGCATCGAGCCCAGGCTGGGCAGTTCCTTGTAGGAGAGGTCCGAGTGCCAGAACTTGCCGGCATCGCCCAGGCCGATGTTCTGGCCGTTCTCGATGATGTTGGAGACGATCAGGATCTCGGGGTGGCCGCCGAGCAGGAACTGCTTGAGCACGTGGATCTGCAACACGCCGAAACGGCGGCTGAAGTCGACCTGCTGCTGGGGGGTGATGCGCTGGTCGCGGAACACCACCACATGGTGGTCCAGGTGCGCGCGGTGGATGCGCGCAAAATCGCCAGCGTTGACCGGACGGCTCAGGTCCAGGCCGATGATCTCGGCGCCCACGGCACCGGCAAACGGACGAATCTCGAAGGCTTGGGGTTGGGCGCTGTCGGTGTACGACAAGGCGCCAGGGGCCGCTGACATATCTTTTCACTCCCACGTGTCGGGTCGGTAACTGCGCGTGGAAATAAATATAAATGCATAAGAAAAATAATTTAAATACCTTTAGAGAATAAGCATAGAGAGGGTTGTCCGCCTCGCGTGGCCTATGCTGCTGAGGCCATCATGCAGATGTCATCAGGGGGAAAGGCCATGTTCTATGTGCAACGCGACACCCGTGGGCAGATCGTGCGGTTGGAGTCGACGCCCTTTGCCGAGGAGAACGAAGCGCTGCCCAACGATTCGCCGGAGGCCCAGGCCTGGTTTGCCAAGAAACTGCAGCAGAGCGACCTGGACATGATCCGGGTGCTGGAGGACTTGATCGAGGTACTGACCAGCAAGGGCGTGATCAGCATCACCGACCTGCCGGCGAGCGCACAGGCCAAGCTGCTCAGCCGTTCGAGCGCGCGCCAGACCATGGGGGGTTTGAACAAGCTGATCGATGAGGAGCGGCCGTTGATCTAGCAGCTTCGCCGGCCACGTCGGCGCCTGCGGGGTTCACCGCCGCCTGCAGGCGCCGGCGTGGCCGGCGAAGAAGCCACTACGGCGCCCAGGGCCGGGGCTCGCCGATCAAGCGCCCCTGCACCCCGAAAATCCCCATTTCGCGCAGCACCTCCAGTTCGCCTTCGGTTTCCACCCGCTCGGCGATCAATGGCAGGTCGATGCTGTGCGCTGCGCGCTGGATCGCCTCGATGAACAGGCGCTTGTGCGGCTCCTGATCGATGGCGCGGATGAAGCTGCCGTCGACCTTGAGGTACGCCAGGCCCAGGTGCGCCAGGTTGCCGATCATGCTGAAGCGCCCGCCAAAGTGCTGCAGGCTCAGCTTGAAGCCCAACGCGCCCAGTTGCCGTGCCAGCTGCTCGAGCGCGGCCTGGTCGGGCAACTGCTCTTCGCCGATCTCCAGGGTCAGGCGCGGGCCCAGCGCCGCATGACGCCCCAGCAGCCCGTACACCGCCTGCAACGCCTGGGGGTCGGCCAGGGTGGCCGCCGACAGGTTCAGCGCCAGCGCCTGGTCATGGCGCTGCAGGTGGGCCAGCACCTGTTCGAGCATCAGCAGGTCATGCCGGATCGACCAGCCGAAACGCTCGAGCCAGGGCAGGAAGCGCCCGGCGGGCAGGGTTTGCCCATGCCCGTCGGGCAGGCGCGACAGCACCTTGTACTGCAATACGCGGCCCAGCTCGTGCGTCGCCACCACCGGCTGGAAGAACAGCTCGAAACGGCGCTGGTCGAGGGCGTGCTGCAGCAGGGCATGCCAGTCGTGGTCCAGCAGCGCCGGGGCGTGCGCGGGCAGGCAGACCCACGTCGGCAGCTGCTGGCTCTGCGCCTGGGCCAGGGCTTCGTCGCAGCGCTCGAGCAGGGCCTGCGGGGCGTCGCCCGGGCTGTAGGGGGCCAGGCCGATCCAGGCCACCGGGTTACGGTCGGAAGCACCGGTGTCGTACAGGCTGTGCAGGGTCTGCTCCAGTTCCTGGGCCAGGTGCACGGCCTCGTCATGCACCAGCCCCGGTGCCAGCACGGCGAACTCGCCGCCACGGCTACGGGCGATCAGGTCGAGGGTTTTGGGATAGTGCGCGCACACCCGCTGCACCTGCTGCGCAAGAGCCTGCAGCAGGGCATCGGTGCGCTGGCCGCCCAGGCGCAGGTTGAGCCCGGCCAGGTCCTGCACGTGCACCAGCATCAGGTAGCCGGGGCTATCGTCCTGGGCGCTGAGCCGGGCAGACAGCTGCATCTCGAAGAAGCGCCGGTTGCCCAGGCCGGTCAGGCTGTCCTGCCAGGCCTCGGCGCGCAGGGCTTCACTGCGCTGGGCCTCCTCGAGAAACAGCGCCTTGAGTTTCTCGACCATCTGGTTCATGGCCTGCACCACCCGGCGCAGCTCCGGGGTGCGCGGCAGGCGCGGAGCACTGAGGAACTCGCGACGCGCAATGGCCTGGGACTGCGCCACCAGGTAGTCCAGCGGTCGCAGCTGACGGCGCAGCAGCAGCGCCCCCAGCAGTGCACTGACCACCCCGCAGGCCAGCAGCCAGGCCAGGCTGCCGAGCGCGCTGCGCCACAGCTTGGCCAGGGCGAACATCGGGTGGCTGACCACCTCGACCCGCGCCGCCTGCTGCCAGCCGCGGCTGACGATGGCATCGCCGCCGGCCGGCTCCAGGTTGATCAGGCGGATGAACCAGGCCGGCACACCGCTGCTGTCCGGCTCGGCGTGACGCTCCACCAGCAGGGCATTGGGGCCCAGGTCGATCACGCGGATGCTGGCGTAGTAGCCGCTGTCGAAGATGGAGCTGACCATCAGCTCGACCATTGCCGGGTCGTCGATGTTCGGCGTGAGCGACAGCGCCAGCGCGGTGGCGGCGTCCTGCGCATGCGCGCGCAGCTGATTGACGTACTGGCTGCGCGAGCTTTCCAGGCCGACCATGAAGCTGCCGCTGAAGGCGACCACCAGAAACAGGCAGATGGCGAGCAACAATTGCTTGAACAGTGACATCCGCAATCCTCAGTAAGCCGGCTCGGTGGGAAACCCCTCGGCCTGCATCTTCTTCAACAGATCCTGCCAGCGCGACAGGCGCTTGCTGTCGCCGACCTTGCGATTGCCACCCGCCCCGGTCAGCCACAGGCCCTCGCCATTGAAGGCATACACCGGCAGCAGGTCGGTGCGCTGGCTGGCCGGCTCGATGGTGTCGATCAGGCTGTCGAGCACCAGCGGCATCGCCTCTGGAGTGGAATAGTAGGTCAGGACCATGTGCGCGCGATTCTGGCGCAGCGCCTTGACGTAGGTAATGCGCAGTTTCTCGCTGGGGATACCCAGGCGGCGCAGGCTGAAATACTTGGCGATGGCGTAGTCTTCGCAGTCGCCGGCGCCCTTGATCAGTGACTGGATCGGGGTGGACCAGTAGTCGGCCTGCTGCCACAGTTCGGGGTCTTCGACGTAGCGCAACTGGCGATTGAAGAACTGGTTGACCACCTGCAGGCGCTCGGCTTCGCTGCCCTGGCGCTGGGTGGCAAGCAACTGCTGCCAGGCATCGATACGCTGCTGGCCGGCACCAAGGGGGCCGTACAGGGCCTGGGCCTTGCGGCTGATCTGGGAAAAGTCCCAGTCCGCGCGCAGGTTGCCCAGCAATACGCAGCCGAGCAACAGCGCCAGGCCAGCCCGGCGCGGGGTCAGAGGCAAAGCCCAACGTATCGCCAAGGCCGGCGGTCCATGCAGATCGTGGAATCGCGATGGTGCAGGCTGGGCGGGCAAAAGACAATGGCGCACGGCGGCAAGCTTCCAAAGCGCTGCGACTTCATTCAGGATAGCCGCCGCGAACGCCCGCAGGCCCGCGCCGGCCTGAATTTGACAGGCGCAACCGTCATCACTAGGGTCATTGGATCCAATCTTTGCTAGCAGGGCAGTCAGCGTGGCCGAAAAAATCAAACTCCTGAGCATTCTGGGTGACGAGCAGGTGCCTGCTCACCTGGCGCGCAGCGTGATCGAAGAGCGCCTGCGCAGCGCCATCCTCGACGGGCGCCTGGCACCCGGCATGGCGTTGCGCCAACAGGAGCTGGCGACGCTGTTCGGGGTCAGCCGCATGCCGGTGCGCGAGGCCCTGCGTCAGCTGGAGGCGCAGTCGCTGCTGCAGGTGGTGGCGCACAAGGGCGCGGTGGTGGCCCCGCTGATCAGCGAAGATGCGATGGACTCCTACGGGCTACGGGTGATCCTGGAGAGCGAGGCGCTGCGCCAGTCGATCCCGCTGCTGGACGCCGAGGACATCGCCCTGGCCCGGGGCTACATCGAGCAACTGCAGAACGAGACCCGGCACGCCGAAATGGGCCAGCTCAACCGCCTGTTGCACATGGCCCTGTACCGCAAGGCGCCCAATCAGAAGTTGCTGCGCCTGATCGACAACGAGTTGAGCGAAGAGGCGCGCTTCCTGCGGTTTCATCTGTCGTCGATGGGGCTGGGCAAGCTGACCCAGGACGATCACATCGCGCTGGTGGACGCAGCCCAGGCCGGCCAGGTGGACGAAGCTGTACAGCTTCTGACCCAGCACCTGGACAAGGGCATGCAGGCCATCAGGCAGTACCTGGCCAGCCAGCCGCAGGGCTGAACGCGCCGCCGGGTCGGTCAGTGGTTGCAAATTGCGCAAGGCCCCATAACAATGAGACTAATTATCATTTATGACCTTGGTTGCAGCGCGCCTTCATGTCCTCCCACGACTCTGTGCACAGGCTCTATCAGCAACACCACAGCTGGCTGAACACCTGGCTGCGCTGCCGCCTGGGCAATGCGGCCGATGCCGCGGACCTGGCCCAGGACACCTTCGTGCGCCTGCTGCAGCGGCGCGAACAACTGGAGCTGAATGCACCACGCGCATTCCTGCGTACCATCGCACGGGGGCTGGTGATCGATCACTGGCGCCGCGAAGAGCTGCAGCGTGCCTACCTCGAAGCCCTGGCGCAGTTGCCCGAGGCCGAGGTGCCATCAGCGGAAACTCGCGAGCTGCTGCTGGAGCTGCTGGAACGCATTGCGTGCCTGCTCGACGGCCTCAGGCCCAAGGTGCGCACCGCGTTCCTGCTGGCCCAGTGCGAAGGGTTGAGCCACAAGCAGATCGCCGAGCAGATGGGTATCTCGCTGCGCTCGGTGGAGCGGTATGTGGCCGACGCCCTCTATCACTGCTACCTGCTGCGCTATGAACCCTAGCCCGCGCGTGGTCAAGCAGGCCATTCACTGGATGCTGCGGGTGCGCGAGAACGGCGCCAGCCCGCAGTTGCAGGCCCAGTGCGAGCAGTGGCGCAGCGCCAGCCACGAGCACGAACTGGCCTGGCAACGGGTGCACAGCCTGCAGCAGGAAATGAACCTGCGTGCGGTGCCGGGCGCCGGTGTCGTCGCCCTGCAGACCCTGGAGAACAGCCAGCAGCGGCTGCACCGGCGCCAGGCCCTGAAGCTGCTGGGCGGCGTGGTGATGCTTGGCTCAGCGGCCTGGGTCAGCAAGGACGTTGGCCTGCTCGACCCGTGGACCTCGGATTTCGCCACGGCCACCGGCGAGCGGCGCAGCGTCCGCCTGCCCGATGGCAGCCTGCTCAATCTCAATACCCATACCGCGGCAGACCTGGCCTTTGACAGCCGCCAGCGCCTGGTGCGCCTCAAGCACGGGGAGTTGATGCTGACCTGCGCCGAACACCCGCTCGGACCGGCTGGGCGGCCGTTGCTGGTGCAGAGCCGCGATGCGCTGCTCGAAGGCTTCGATGGGCGCTTCGTGGTGCGCCAGGAGCGCGACTGCACCCGCGTCACGGTCAGCCAGGGCAAGGTGGCGATCCATCACCCCGGCCCCGCCGGGCTGCAATGGGTGGCTGCTGGCGAAGCCTTTCTGGTGAATGCCCAGGGCGCCACACCCGTGGCGCAGCAGAACATGGACCCCGGTGCCTGGGCCGATGGCCTGATCGTCACGCGCAACATGCGCCTGGGGGACTTCATCGACGAGGTGGCGCGCTACCGCCACGGCTACCTGAGCTGCTCCGACGATATCGCCAACCTGCGCCTGTCCGGGGTGTTCCGCCTGGAAGACACCGACAAGCTGCTGCACCTGCTGCCGCAGACCCTGCCGGTGCATGTCAGCTATCGCACGCGCTGGTGGGTACGCCTGGAACGCCAGGCGTGATGCGCTGATTTTTTTGGCGGGTTTTGTCGGCACGTCCGGCTAGGACAGTAAGCGACTCCCTTCTGCCCTTACCGACCCTACGGATGCTCTTCATGCGCGATACCCTGGCCCAGCCGCGGCTCACTGACAGTAATGAGTTTCAACCTCTCTTAGATTCACGCCTGGGCAAGGCGGTGCGCGCCGCACTGTTCGGTACCGCGCTTGGCCTGGCCAGCGTGCCGATGGTAGTGATGGCCGAACCTGCGGGCAGCGCCAGCCAGCAGTACAACATCCCCGCCGGCTCGCTGGACGAGGTGCTGAATCAGTTCGCACGCCAGGCCGGCATCACGCTGTCGAGCACCCCGCAGATGACCCAGGGCGCGCAATCGTCCGGCCTGCAGGGCAGCTACGCCACCGACCAGGCGCTGCGCCAGTTGCTCAATGGCACGGGGCTGGAGGCGGTGAGCCAGGATGGCACCAGTTATGTGCTGCATGCGGCCCCGCAGGACGCCGCACTGGCATTGCCTACCACCGACGTGCGCGGCTTTGCCCTGGGCAACGCGCTGGGCAGCATGGAGGGCTACAACGCCACCCACAGCCAGATCGCGACCAAGACCAGTACCGCGCTGCTGGAGACCTCGCAGTCGGTGTCTGTGGTAACCCGCCAGCAGATGGACGACCAGGGCGCGCAGACGGTCTCGCAGACCATGCGCTACACCCCGGGCGTGCTGACCAACCCGTATGGCGCGACCCACCGCTATGACTATGTGGCCATGCGCGGCTTCAACGATGGCTCGGTGGACAACATCTACATCGACGGCCTGAAGTCGATGGGTGACAGCGGCACCTTCAGCACCATGCAGATCGACCCGTACTTCCTCGAGCGCGTGGATATTCTCAAAGGTCCGTCGTCGGTGCTGTATGGCCGCAGTTCGCCAGGTGGCCTGGTGGCACTGACCACCAAGAAGCCACTGTACGAGACCTTCCGCCAGGTGCAGGCTACCGTCGGCACCCAGGGCCAGCGTGGGGTGGGCTTCGACTTCAGCGGCCCGCTGGACGACGACAAGCGTATCGCCTACCGCCTGACCGGCCTGACGCATCAGTCCGACACCCAGTTCGATCACAACGAAGAAAAGCGCTATGCGCTGGCCCCGACCCTGAGCATCGACTTCACCGAGGACACCTCGCTGACCTTGCAGGCCTACCTGCAGAACGATCCGGAAGGCGGCTACCACGCCGGCGTGCCCGCCGATGGCGCGCTGCACAAACGCAACGGCCAGCGTATCTCGGAGCACTTCTTCGAGGGCGAGCCGGGCATCGACAGCTACGAGCGCAATCAGCAGTCGTTCGGCTACCAGTTCGAGCATCGCTTCAACGACGTGTTCACCGCACGCCAGAACTTCCGCTACCTGGACTCGACGGTGAAGATGGACCAGGTGTACGCCTGGGGCTACGAGTCGCCCACCAGCAACAAGCTGAACCGCTACTACACCGGTGCCGACGAGAAACTGCACTCCTACATCATCGACAACATGCTGCAGGCCGAGTACTTCACCGGCGCGGCCAAGCACACCACGCTGGTGGGCCTGGACTACCAGCGACGCAAGACCGTGGTGGACTGGAGCAGCGGCGGCCTGGCGTCGATCGATGCGTTCAACCCGCAGTACGGCAATTCGCAGATCACCTATTACGCACCGACCAGCTACACCCGGCGCCTGCAGCAGACCGGCATCTACGCCCAGGACCTGATCGAGCTGAACAAGTGGCGCTTCTCGCTGGGGCTGCGGCAGGACTGGGTGAAGACCTCGGATGAGAATCGTATCGCCGAGCCTACCCGCCCACTGGGCACCAAGATCAGCGATGACCGCACCAAGCTCACCGGCCGCGCGGGCGTGCTGTACCTGTTCGACAACGGTATTGCGCCTTACCTGAGCTATTCGGAGTCGTTCAACCCCAACTCCTACGCCGATGCCGCCGGCAACCCGCTGGCACCGACCGAAGGCACCCAGTGGGAGGCCGGTATCAAGTACCAGCCGCCGGGCACCGACAACCTGTTCACCGCCTCGGTGTTCCGCATCGAGCAGGAGAACCTGGCCACCAAACAGCCGCAGGACGACTTCTACTACCCGGTCGGGCAGGTACGCTCCCAAGGCCTGGAGCTGGAAGCGCACATGCAGTTGAGCGAGAACCTCAAGGTGCTGGGCAGCTACACCTTCACCGACATTGAGTACAGCAAGACGATGCCGAGCACCCTGGCTGGCAGCACACTCGACAACAAGGGCAACTCGCCAACCCAGGCGCCAAAGCACATGGCCTCGCTGTGGGCGGACTACAACTTCCGCCAGGGGGTGCTGGACGGTGTGCGCGTAGGCGGTGGCGTGCGTTACGTGGGCTACAGCTGGGTGGATGCGGAAAACACCATGAAGGTACCGTCGTACACCCTGTTCGATGCGTCGGTGGGCTACGACCTGGGCAAGGTCGGGCTCAAGGGCGTGGATGTGCGGCTCAATGCCAACAACCTCACCAACGAGAGCTACATCGCCTCGTGCGCGAGCCTGAACTACTGCTACATGGGTGAAGAGCGCAATGTCAGCGCCACGGTCAGCTATCAGTTCTGACCACACCCCCGTGAGCCGCAAAGCCAGTGCCTGATTCCAGGCGCTGGCTTTGTCGCATCTGGCGACCTGATCTGGAATCCCTTTATATGCGCCACCTCTACGTATTGCTGCACCGCTATATCGGCCTGGCCACCGCGCTGTTCCTTGCCCTGGCAGGGCTCACCGGGAGCGTGCTGGCGTTCAACCACGAGATCGACGAATGGCTGAACCCTTCGTTCTATGAAGCCCCGGCGCAAGGCCCCCGCCAGGACCCCGGCAACCTGGTGGACAAGGTGCAGGCCGAACACCCGCGCCTGCAGGTGTGGTACATGGAATACCCCGACGAGCCCGGCCATTCGGCGTTGCTGGCGATGGTGCCGCGCAACGACCCGGCCACCGACAAGCCGTATGCCGAGAAAAACACGGTGTTCTACCTCGACCCGGTCAGCGGCCAGACGCTGGGCCAGCGCTACTGGGGCGAGTGCTGTTTCTCGCGGGAGAACTTCATGCCGTTCGTCCTCGAGCTGCACTACAACCTGACCCTGCCGGGCAACTGGGGGCTGTGGCTGATGGGCGTGGTGGCGATCCTGTGGGTGCTCGACTGCTTCATCGCCCTGCTGCTGACCCTGCCCCGTGGTCGTCCGTTCTGGCGCAAATGGAGCACGGCCTGGAAGATCAAGGGAGGGCATGCGTATCGACTGAACATGGATATCCACAGGGCTGGGGGCTTGTGGCTGTGGCTGCTGCTGTTGCCGGTGGCCGTCAGCAGTGTGGGATGAACCTGCCCAGCCAGGTGTTCAAGCCGGCAGTGTCGCTATTCTCGCCGGTGGAACCAAGCGTCTATGAGGCCCGTGGCAGGCTGCCCAGAGAAGAACTGGGGCAGACCCAGCTGACATGGCATCAAGCCCATCAGCTGGCGCAGCAGGAGGGCCAGCGGCTGGGGCTGACGGCGCCGATCGGCGAGTTGTACTACAGCTTCGAGTACAACTTCTATGGCGCCGGTTTCGGACAGCACGACACCGACGCCCAGGGCAAGTCGTGGTTGTTCTTCCATGGCACCGACGGGCGCCTGCTGGGGCAGGAGATCGCTGGCCAGGGCACCCTGGGGGAACGCTTCTACCGGCTGCAACTACCCATACATGGCGGCAGGATCCTCGGCACTACAGGCCAGGTGATGATCGCGGTGCTGGGGGTAGTGATTGCGGTGCTGTCGGTGACAGGGGTGTATATCTGGTGGCGCAAGTTGCTGGCGCGGCGCAGTAGCCGGGCTCGGCGCACTGCATAGACTGAAGGTCGGCTCCTGCAGCCCATTGTGTGCAGGGGCCGGCCTGGCCGGTGCAGAGGGTGACAGGAACAACCCGCTACCCTAGCCCCTGAAAAGACAAAACCCCTGTCTGCAGCGCAGACAGGGGTTCTGGAATTGAATCTTGACGATGACCTACTCTCACATGGGGAAACCCCACACTACCATCGGCGATGCATCGTTTCACTGCTGAGTTCGGGATGGGATCAGGTGGTTCCAATGCTCTATGGTCGTCAAGAAATTCTGTGTGCTGGCCCGTACATTGCGACGTGCCGGCGAATTCTTGATGCTTCTACTCTAAAGACAAAACCCCTACC
>NZ_QLAD01000004.1:556282-571586 GCF_024355235.1 Pseudomonas sp. S12(2018) | reverse complement strand
TTTTCAGACATGTCACTGTCAGCTCAGTCGCCGTAATACTCGCAGCCACTGGTGCAGGTCTCATGGATACGCACTTTGCTCAGTTCTGGCAGCAACGGCTTGACCTGGTCCCAGATCCATTTGGCAATCACTTCGCTGGTCGGGTTCTCCAGGCCAGGGATGTCATTGAGGTAGTTGTGGTCTAGCTGCTCGTACAGCGGCTTGAAAATCGCCTTGATCTCCGAGAAGTCGCGAATCCAGCCGGTATGCGGATCCAGCTGGCCGGTCAGGTGCAAGGCAACCTTGAAGGAGTGGCCGTGCAGGCGCCCGCATTTGTGCCCGGCGGGCACATTCGGCAAGCGGTGGGCCGATTCGAAGGTGAACTCTTTGAAAATTTCCACGGTATCTTAGAACTCTGAAAACCAATGCTGACCGGCAGTTTAACAGCAAGCCTACTTCAACGGTTGCAGATGCTGGTGCAGCTTGCCGGTTTCCACCAGTTCCAGAAACTCGTCGCCCAGCCGCTGGCTTTCGCTCATGGCGGTACGCCAGTAACGTTGGCGGTTACCGGCATCGCCCATGAAGCGCTTGAAGTCGCTGCGATCCGGCAGCTTGCCGTAGGGGAGGCGGGCCAGGTACTGCGGCGAGGGTGCCAGCAACAGCACGTTCTGCAGGTACTGCGCATTGCTGCGCCGCCAGGGCAGGGCCTTGTCGAACCACCCCGGCACCACCTTGTGGGTGAAGTGAGGGTAAAGCACGATGTCCTCGCCGCTGTAGGGCAGGTCGAGGTGATAGTCGAGCAAGCCACCATCCCGGTAGGTGCCCGCCCCGACCCCCGGAATGTCCCGCACGCCTTCCATCACCATGGGAATGGAGCCTGAAGCGAGCAGGGCATGACGCAGGTTGTCGACCGCCAGCGGCAGGCAGCGCGAAGGGAAGTCCGTGAGGGGGTTCAACGGCGGTGCGCAGCGTGCGTCATGCAGGATCACGCGTTCGAAGTGCCGGGCCAGCCGCGAACGGCTCACGAGGTTGTCGGCAATCACCGACGACAGGCCTACGCCCAGTCGGCCTCGATGATCGTGCTGAAGCAGGCCGTGGCTTCTGACCAGCATGATGTTGAGCCGATAGTGGGGGTTGTCGAGAATGCGAGCATCCTGGCCCTCCAGCAGGTCATCGAGCATGCGACGACAGCTCTGGCTGACCTGGGCCTGGGTCACGCCCTTTGCGAAATCCTGCTCGGTATACAGATGGCCCAGGCGCAGCAGGGCCTGGGCGGGGTCGGGCAGGCAGGCACTGGCGAAGCGCCAGGAGCCGATCGATGCCCCGATCAGCGAGCGCGCGCGCGGTGCTGTGGGCAGCCACTGGCCGAACAGCGCCAGGTCGATACCCTGGATACCCAGCGCCTTGGGGCCGCCTGCAGCGCCCGGTAGCACCCCCACGTCTGCAGCCTGCAGACCGCGTTCACGTACATGGGCAAACGCCCGCGTGCCGGCCTTGAGTGTCAGCGCTGGAAACTTGATCTGGATTGAGCTCATAAGGGCCTCGTTGTCCTGGATCAACGATTATAGAGAAGCGTGGACGGAACAGGGGCGCGCCTGAGCTATCATGGCGCCAGTTGTTTTCAGTTTCAGTTAAGTTCGGTTCGGTATTCTGAACCCGTAAGCAAGATTGATCCTAAATGGAGAGACACGATGAAAACATTGACTGCCCTGTTCGCCACCGCCGCCCTTGCCCTGAGCGCCAACGTTGCGCTGGCTAAAGACATCCCCACCAATGAAGTCGTGCAGCTGGTCCAGGCCAAGACCATCCTGTCGCTGGATGACCTCAACGCAAAAGCGCTGGCCAAGCATCCGGGTGCCACCATCAAGGACTCCGAGCTCGAGGACGTGTACGGCCGTTATGTGTACAAGGTCGAACTGCGTGACGCGCAGAACGTCGAATGGGACGTGGACCTTGATGCCAAGACCGGTGAAGTACTCAAGGACGCCAAGGACACCTGATGACTGCACGCAAGCGAACGGCACCGTGGCTGTTCCTCGCATTGCTGGTCTTCTGTACGCCGGCCCTGGCCCGCGACCTCGATCAGGATGAAGCCCTGGAGCTACGTCAGAAGGGCATCATCCTGCCGCTGGAGCAACTGTTGAACTCCGCCCTGGGGCGTTACCCCGGGGCGAAGTTGCTTGAGGCGGAGCTGGAAGAGAAGCACAACCGCTACGAGTACGAAGTCGAGCTGGTCACCCCGCAAGGGGTCGTGCGTGAAATCAAGTTCGATGCACGCACGGGTGTGCTGATCAAAGATGAGGAAGATGACTGATGCGCCTGTTACTGGTCGAGGACAACGTCCCGCTGGCCGATGAACTCACCCAGAGCCTGCAGCGCCAGGGCTACGCCATCGACTGGCTGGCCGACGGCCGAGATGCGGTGTACCAGGGTAGCAGCGAGCCCTATGACCTGATTATCCTGGACCTGGGGCTGCCCGGCCTGCCCGGCCTCGAAGTGCTGGCCCAATGGCGCGCCGGCGGGCTGTCGACCCCGGTGCTGATCCTGACAGCACGGGGTTCCTGGGCCGAGCGCATCGAGGGCCTCAAGGCCGGTGCCGACGATTACCTGAGCAAACCCTTTCACCCCGAAGAGCTGCAACTGCGCATCCAGTCGCTGCTGCGCCGCGCCCGTGGCCTGGCCAACCAGCCGACCCTGCAGGCCGCCGGCCTGCACCTGGACGAAGGCCGCCAGTGCGTGAGCCGCGACGGGCAGGACGTGCAACTGACCGCCGCCGAGTTTCGCCTGCTGCGCTACTTCATGTTGCACCCGCAGCAGATCCTTTCCAAAAGCCACCTGGCCGAGCACCTCTACAACGGCGAAACCGAGCGCGACTCGAATGTGCTCGAAGTACACGTCAACCACCTGCGCCGCAAGCTGGGGCGCAGCGTGATCGAAACCCATCGCGGCCAGGGCTATCGCTTTGGCGGAGTGGTCGAGTGAAGTCGATCCAGGCGCGCCTGAGCCTGGGGCTGGTCGGTGTACTGGTGGTGGTCGGCCTGGCCCTGGCGCAGATCAGCCTGTGGCTGTTCGAGATCGGGTTGCAGCGCTACCTGGAGACGGGGTTGCGCAAGGAAAGCGAAAACCTGCTGGTGGCGCTGGTACGCGGCCACAGCGGCCTCGAACTGGACGAGCGACGCCTGTCGTCGGCGTACCAGCGGCCGTTTTCCGGCTACTACTTCCGTATCGATTTCGAAGGGGGCAGTTGGCGTTCCCGCTCGCTCTGGGACATGGACATGCCCCGTCCGCCAACTCCCGGCCTGCACGCGGGCCTGGAGCTGGGCCCGGCTGGCCAGCAACTGCTGGTGCTGCGTGCCGACTACCGGCGCCTGGGCCAGGCGATCTCGATCAGCGTGGCGCAGGACTATACCCCCGTGCGCGACGGCTTCCGGCGCATGCAGCAGCTCGGCCTTGGCCTGGGGCTGGTGGCGCTGCTGTTGATTCTGGTGCTGCAACGCATCACGGTCACACGCTCCCTGCGCCCACTGGAACGCACGCGCGAACAGATCGCCCAACTGCAGCAGGGCAAGCGCTCGCAGCTCGACAGTGAGGTGCCAGTCGAACTTGAGCCCCTGGTGGCCCAGATCAACCACCTGCTGGCACACACCGAAGACAGCCTCAGGCGTTCACGCAACGCGCTGGGCAACCTGGGGCATGCCCTGAAGACCCCCCTGGCGGTGCTGATGAGCCTGGCGTCGAGCGAGCGCCTGAACGACCTGCCCGAGGTTCGCGCCCAGTTGCAGGCTCAGCTGGAGCAGATCCAGCAACGCCTGAGCCGCGAACTCAATCGCGCCCGGCTGGCCGGCGATGCCCTGCCGGGGGCGCATTTCGATTGCGCCACCGAACTGCCGGGCCTGCTATCGACCCTGGGCATGATTCACGGCGATCACCTGCTCATCCGCCATCAGGTGCCCGATGGGCTGTCCTTGCCCTGGGACCGCGAAGACCTGCTCGAGCTGCTGGGCAACCTGCTGGACAACGCCTGCAAGTGGGCCGACAGCGAGGTCTGCCTGAGCATCGAGCAAGAGGGCGGGGTGTATCGCCTGTGGGTGGACGATGATGGCCCGGGCATCCCCGAAAATGCCAGAGCCGGGGTGCTGGAGCGCGGTGCGCGGCTCGACGAACAGGTCGATGGCCATGGGCTTGGCCTGGGCATCGTTCGCGATATCGCCGAAGCCTGGGGTGGGCAGATGAGGTTGCTGGAAAGCCCGCTGGGCGGGCTGCGGGTGAGCATCGAGCTGCCCCGCAGGGCAGCCCGATAACACCATCAGACGCGGAACTGGTCCATCAGCCCCTGCTGCTGGTTGGCCAGGCTGTTCAGCGACTGGCTGACCCGCGCCGACTCATTGGCCTGCTCCGAGAGTGACTCGGTCACATCGCGAATGGTCGCCACGTTGTTGTTGATTTCCTCGGCCACCGCGCTCTGCTCTTCGGCGGCACTGGCAATCTGCAGGTTCATGTCGCTGATCACGGTGACGGCCTCGCCGATCTGGCGCAGCGCAGTCACGGCCTGACCGACCTGGTCGACGCTACCCTGGGCCTGGCGGTGGCTGCTGTCCATGGCGCCCACCACCTCGCGGGTACCGGCCTGCAGTTGCTCGATCACCTGACGGGTCTCCTCCACCGACTCCTGGGTGCGTCGGGCCAGATTGCGCACCTCGTCGGCCACCACCGCAAAACCGCGCCCGGCTTCCCCGGCACGGGCCGCCTCGATGGCGGCATTGAGCGCCAGCAGGTTGGTCTGCTCGGCGATGGAGCGGATCACTTCCAGTACCGAACCGATCTTCTCGCTGTTGTCGGCCAGCCCTTCGACCTGGGCCATGGCGGTGTTCATGTCGGCTGCCAGGGTATCGATGCTGGTGGTGGTGCGGTCGATCACCGCCAGGCCCTGACGGGTCGCCTGGTCGGCGTCACGCGCCGCCTGGGCCGCTTGCGCAGCACTGCGCGCCACATCCTGGGCGGTGGCGCTCATTTCGTGGGACGCCGTGGCCACCTGGTCGACCTGACGGTACTGCTGCTCCATGCCGGCGCTGGTCTGCGAGGCAATCGCCGAAGACTGGTCGGCAGTGTCGCGCGCCGCCTGCACCGAGCGTTTGACCTCGGCGATGATCGGCTGCAGCTTGTCGAGGAAGCGGTTGAACCAGCCGGCCAGTTCCCCCAGCTCGTCGCGCTTGTCGTAGTTCAGGCGGCGGGTCAGGTCGCCTTCGCCGCTGGCGATGTCCTTGAGCATGGCGGCCACGCCCAGGATGGGGCGGGTCACACTGCGCGCCATCACCCAGATCAGCAGCAGCCCCACGATCGCGGCCAGCACACCCAGGCCCAGCTCGATCAGGGTGCCACTGGTATTGCGCTGGTCGAGCTCGTTCTTGAGGGTCTCGGCCGGGCCGGTCAGGGCGCTTTGCGGCACATCCAGCAGCACGCCCCAGGGCTTGCCCCCCGGAATCGGTGCAAACGATGCCAGCACCTTCAGGCGCTCGTCCTTGTGGAGGCTCTGCAGGGGCGTGCCGCTGCTCAGCAGGCCTATCAGCTCCTTGCCGCTGGTGCTGTCGACCTGGTCGAAGCGTTGCGCCAGCTTGCCCGCATCCGGGCTGTAGCCGGCCAGCAGGCCGACCGGGCTGATGATGCCGATGCGGGTCTGGCCCTGGTACAGGTTCTGGCTGGCCTGCTGGCTCAGCGCCTGCAGGCTGTTCAGGTTGATGTCGATCGACAGGGTGGCGACCACCTTGTCGGCCACGATCAGCGGGAACACGATGCTGGTCATCAGTACCCGCTGACCGGCGATGTCATAGAAGTAGGGTTCGATCACGCAGGTCTTGCGCGTGGTACGCGGGCACACCGACCAGGTGTTGGCCGGCTCGCCGCTGGGGCCGATGCTGGTGTCGGTCATGTCCTTTTCGGGCAGCGCCATCGAGGTCAGCTTGCCGGGCGTGGGCTGCGACCAGTACAGGGCAAAGCGGCCGGCCTCGTTGCTGCCCAGCTCGGCCTGGTTGGCGAACAGGGCATCCTTGTTGTCCAGGGCGTTGGGCTCGAACACCAGCGACAGCCCCAGCAGGTCGGGGTTGGCCTGCAGCGCGGCGCGCACCTGGCGGGTCATGTCCTCGCGCAGGTCGAAGGCGTCCAGAAAGCGCTTTTCGGCCTGCTCGCGCAAAAACAGCACCTGGCGCGCAAAGCCTGCACCGTATTGGTAGGCATCCATGAACTGGCGGCGGATGCTCAAGGCCTGGACTTCGCCCTGGGACTCGATACGCGACTGGGCCGCTTCGGTCAGCATCTGCATGCTGCTGGCCTTGACCAGCTCGGAGTTGTGCTCCATGCGGTACAGCGAAAGGCCCACCAGCAGCGTAACGATGCTGGCCAGGCAGAGCCCGGCCAGCAGGGTGATTTTCCACTGGATGGAAAGTTGTCTCGACGACATGACGAAGTCCTTTGATCCAAAAAAAGATTGAGGCTGACGACTGTAACGGCCAGGCGCAGTTTTTCTTTATTCAAACGTTCAATTGAAATGCGTCGTTTTCAGTCATGCATGCGACCCGCGTGCAGCCGTCTAGCCCCGTACTTTGACAAGTGGCGGGTGCTGCTTCAGAGTGTGCGCCCTCCCATAAAAACACCTGTCGTTCGGCCACTGCGCTCGCAGTCTGTCGCCGCAGCGCAAGCTTTGTCTGGTTTCTAGAGGTCATGAAATGAATGCAGTAATTGCCGCGGTCGGCATCATGCTGATATTGAGCCTGGCCCGTGTGCACGTGGTCATCGCCCTCATCATCGGCGCGCTCGCCGGCGGCCTGGTGGGCGGCCTGGGTATCGAAGGCACGCTCAAGGCGTTCAACGGCGGCCTGGGTGGCGGTGCCACGGTGGCATTGTCGTATGCGCTGCTGGGCGCATTCGCCGTGGCCATCGCCAAGTCCGGGCTGGCCCATGCGCTGGCCGATCGCGCCCTGTCGATGTTCCATGGTCAGGGCAATGCCGAAGGCGGCAAGATCAAGTGGCTGCTGATCGGCCTGTTGCTGGTGGTGGCGATCTCGTCGCAGAACATCCTGCCCATTCATATCGCCTTCATTCCGCTGCTGGTGCCGCCGCTGCTGTACGTGCTGACCCGCCTGCAGATCGATCGGCGCCTGGTGGCATGCGTGATGACCTTCGGCCTGATCACCCCCTACATGTTCCTGCCAGTGGGGTTCGGCAACATCTTCCTCAATCAGATCCTGCTGGCCAACGTCAGCCGTAGCGGGGTGGACGTCAGCGGCGTCAACGTGACCCAGGCCATGGCCATACCGGCGGCGGGCATGCTGTTCGGGTTGCTGCTGGCGGTGTTCTTCAGCTACCGCAAAAAGCGCGTGTACGACGTGGCAAAGATCGAGCAGGTCGAGCAGGTGGCCGTCAGCTACAACCCGTTGACGCTGATGGTGGCCGGCTGTGCGATCGCCGCGGCGTTCATCATCCAGCTGTGGCTGGACTCGATGATCATCGGTGCGATGGCGGGCTTTCTGATCTTCTCGCTGTCGGGCATCGTGCGCTGGAAGGACACCGATGACCTGTTCACCGAAGGCATGAAGATGATGGCCATGATCGGCTTCATCATGATCGCCGCGTCCGGCTTTGCCGAGGTCATGAAGGCCACCGGCGAAGTGAAGACCCTGGTGGAGGCCTCGGCCGGCTGGATCGACCACAGCAAGGCGGTCGGGGCGCTGCTGATGCTGCTGGTGGGCCTGCTGGTGACCATGGGTATCGGTTCGTCGTTCTCCACGGTGCCGATCCTGGCGGCGATCTTCGTGCCGCTGTGCGTGCAACTGGGCTTCGACCCGCTGGCCACCGTGTGCATCGTCGGTACTGCCGGCGCATTGGGTGATGCCGGCTCACCGGCGTCGGACTCGACCCTGGGCCCGACCTCGGGCCTGAACGTCGATGGCCAGCACCATCACATCTGGGACACGGTGGTGCCGACCTTCCTGCATTACAACCTGCCGTTGCTGGCGTTCGGCTGGGTAGCGGCGATGGTGCTGTAGCGCGCCAGGGCGCAGGAGCTGGGCGCGAGGCTCAGCTTTTTCGCGGGGGCGGCGAGATGCGGTTGAGCACCGTATCGCCGTTCTTGTTGCGCGTCAGGTACACCGGCAGCACCTTGGGCATGTTGCTCACCAGGCGATTGACCTCGGTGGTGTTGTAGATGCCGCTGATGCGGATGCTGCCGGTACTGGCGTCCGCCAGCAGCAACGGCGTTTCCAGGTAGCGGTTGATCAGCGGCAGGGCCTGGTCCAGTGGCAGATTGTCGAGGATCAGCTTGCCGCCGCGCCAGGCCAGGCTGGTGTCGTGGGCATAGGTCTGGCTGAGGGCCGGCTCGTAGTCGCCGCGACGGTAGCTGGCCTGCATGCCGGGGCCCAGGCGATAGCCGCTGTCCGGGTCGCTGCTGTTGCTGCTGACCAGCACCGAACCTTCCACCAGGGTGACCTTCACCTGGTCCTGATACTTCCAAACGTTGAACTGGGTGCCGGTCACCCGGGTCTGGCCCTTGCCGGCACGCACCACGAACGGGTGCTGGGTATCGTGCTGCACCTTGAAGAAGGCCTCGCCGTTGACCAGCGTCACCCGTCGTTCGTCCTTGTAGTTGGCGTAGCGCAGGGTGGTGTTGAGGTTCAACTCCACCTCGCTGCCATCCGGCAGCACCGCGCGGGCGATGGCATTGCCGCTTTCAACGCGCTCATAGCTGTTGGGCAGCCAGCCCTGTTCCCAGCCCACCCAGGCGCCAATCGGCAGTGCCACCAGCGCCACGGCCGCAGCCGAGGCCAGCCGACGCAGGGCGCGCCCGCGTGGCCTGGCTGACAGATTGATTACCGGGGCAGCAGGGCGGGGCAGGTGGTCGGCGGTCTGCCAGATCTCCTGCATGGCCTGGAATTCCTGCTCGTGCAGTGGGTCGGCTGCGCGCCATTGCGCGCAGGCGGCACGTTCCTGTTCACTGCAGTCCTCAGCATGCAGGCGCATGCACCAGTGCGCAGCGGCATCGGTGATGGCATCAAGTTCGGCTGCGCTGAGGCTGGTTTGGTTCATTGATACTCCCGGTTTTGGCCATTCTACCCTTGGCAGGTGGCCAACGAGAACCGAGTTCATCGTGAATGACTATCAGTTGTAAGAAATATTTGAACGAAAAACCACGCAAATGCGTGGTTTTTATCGTTTAAGCACCCGCCTGGAGCGTTGCGCGGCTCAGAACAGCTCGGCTGGCAACTGGTACAGCGGCGCACTGCCTGCGCGGATGCTGGCCTGCAACGACAGTACCCTGGGCAGCAGACGCTCGACGTAGAAGGTAGCCGTGGCCAGCTTGGCCTCGTAGAACGCCGGCTCCTGCTCGCGCCGTTCGCGGGCAGTGGCCGCCATGCGCGACCACATGTAGGCGTAGGCCACATAGCCGAACAGGTGCAGGTACTCCACCGACGCCGCGCCCACGGCATTGGCATCACCGGTGGCCTGCTCGCGTACCCACTGGCTCACGCTTTCCAGCTGCGCCAGGGCATGCAGCAGCGGTTCGCACAAGGGCGGACGGGTTTCACAGAAGCTGCGGATCTCGTTGGCGAACAGCGCCAGCGACTGTCCGCCATCGGCCACCACCTTGCGCCCCAGCAGGTCCAGCGCCTGGATGCCGTTGGTGCCTTCGTAGATCTGCGCGATGCGAACATCGCGCACCAGCTGTTCCTGGCCCCATTCGCGAATGTAGCCATGCCCGCCGAACACCTGCTGGCCCAGCACGCAGCTTTCCAGGCCCATGTCGGTGAAAAACGCCTTGGCCACCGGCGTCAGCAAGGCCACCAGGCGCTGCGCGGCCTCGCGCTCCTCCGGCTGCTCGGCGTACTTGGCGATATCCAGCTGCAGGCCGACATAGGTGGCGAACGCCCGGCCGCCTTCGGTCAGGGCGCGCATGCTCAGCAGCATGCGCCGTACATCGGCATGCACGATGATCGGGTCGGCCACCTTGTCGCTGGCCAGCGGCCCGGTGGCGGCGCGGCTTTGCAGGCGGTCCCGGGCGTAGCGTGCGGCGTTCTGGTACGACGCCTCGGCGCAGCCGATGCCCTGGATGCCGATGGACAGGCGCTCGTAGTTCATCATGGTGAACATCGCCGCCAGGCCGCGGTTGGGTTCGCCCACCAGGTAGCCCACGGCGCCATCGAAGTTCATCACGCAGGTGGCCGAGGCCTTGATGCCCATCTTGTGCTCGATCGATCCACAGCTCACCGCGTTGGTTTCACCCAGGCTGCCGTCCTCGCCTACCAGGCGCTTGGGCACCAGAAACAGCGAGATGCCCTTGGGCCCGGCCGGCGCGTCGGGCAGCTTGGCCAGCACCAGGTGCACGATGTTCTCGGTCAGGTCCTGGTCGCCGCCGGTGATGAAGATCTTGGTGCCGCTGACCCGGTAGCTGCCATCGGCCTGGGGTTCGGCCTTGCTGCGGATGATCCCCAGGTCGGTACCTGCATGCGGTTCGGTCAGGCACATGGTGCCGGCCCACTGCCCGCTGTACAGCGCCGGCAGGTAGGTGGCCTTCAATGCATCGCTGGCGTGCGCGTCGATGGCCAGGCAGCAGCCGGCGCTCAGCGCCGAGTACAGGCTGAAGCTGCAGTTGGCGGCGTAGAGCATCTCCTCGAACTGCACCGCGAGCATCTTGGGCATGCCCAGGCCGCCGTACTCGGGGTTGCCCGCCAGCCCGACCCAGCCGCCTTCGCGGTAGGTCTGCCAGGCCTGCACGAACCCCTGCGCAGTGGTGACCCGACCCTGCGCAAAGTGCACGCCTTCCTCATCGCCGCTGCGGTTGAGCGGGGCGATCAGCTGGCCGGTGATCTTGGCCGCCTCTTCCAGTATCGCATCGGCGGTATCCGCGTCGACGCTGGCCGCCAGCGCCGGCAGGCGCGCCCACAGGGCCGGGCCCTGGAACACTTCGTGAAGAACAAAACGCATGTCGCGCAGCGGTGCATTGAACTCAGGCATAACGGTTTCCGAATAAAGGTGAAAAAAGGTCAGAGCGCCTTGGCCCAGTCGCGCAACAGGTACTTCTGGATCTTGCCCGTGGAGGTTTTCGGCAGTTCGCTGAACACCACGGTCTTGGGCAGCTTGAAGCCGGCCAGATGCTCGCGGCAGAAGGCGATGATGTCCGCCTCGCGGGTACCTTCGAAACCGGCCTTGAGGGTGACGTAGGCACAGGGGGTTTCGCCCCATTTTTCATCCGGGCGGGCGACCACCGCAGCCTCGAGCACGGCCGGGTGGCGGTACAGCGTGTCTTCGACCTCGATGGTCGAGATGTTCTCGCCTCCGGAAATGATGATGTCCTTGAGCCGGTCCTTGATCTCCACATAGCCGTCGGCATGCCACACTGCCAGGTCGCCGGTATGGAACCAGCCGCCTCGGAAGGCTTCGGCGGTGGCCTCGGGGTTCTTCAGGTAGCCCTTCATCACGGTGTTGCCGCGCATGAAGATCTCGCCCAGCGTGTTGCCGTCGCGGGCCACCGGCTCAAGCGTTTGCGGGTCGGCCACCATCAGCCCCTCGAGGGTAGGGTAGCGCACGCCCTGGCGCGACTTGATGCGGGCCCGCTCCTCCAGCGGCTGCGCGTCCCATTCGGCATGCCAGGCACACACCGTCACCGGGCCGTAGACCTCGGTCAGGCCGTAGACGTGGGTCACCTTGATGCCCATTTCCTCCACCGCGCCGATCACCTTGGCGGGTGGCGCCGCCCCGGCCACCATCGCGTTCACGGGGTGGTCGATGGCGGCCTTGGCCGAGTCGGGCATGTTGATCAGCGCATTGAGCACGATCGGTGCGCCGCACAGGTGGGTGACCTGGTGCTCGCGAATCAGGGTCAGGATCTTCTGCGGGTCGACCCGGCGCAGGAACACATGGGTGCCGGCCAGGGCCGTCACGGTCCACGGGTAGCACCAGCCATTGCAGTGGAACATCGGCAGGGTCCACAGGTACACCGGGTGGTTGCCCATGGCCCAGGTCATCTGGTTGCCCAGTGCGTTCAGGTAGGCGCCGCGGTGGTGATAGACCACCCCCTTGGGGTTGCCGGTGGTGCCGGAGGTGTAGCTCAACGAGATCGCCTGCCACTCGTCCTCGGGCCAGTGCCACACGAACTCGGGGTCGCCCTCGGCCAGGAAGGCTTCGTAATCCAGGTCGCTGACGGCGCGGCCCTCGCCGTACTCCGGGTCGTCCACATCGATCACCAGCGGCGGGTGGGCCATCAGGCCCAGCGCTGCTTCGATCACCTTGTGGAACTCGCGGTCGGTGATCAGCACCTTGGCTTCACCGTGCTCGAGCATGAATGCGATGGCCTCGGCATCCAGGCGCACGTTCAGGGCGTTGAGCACCGCACCGATCATCGGCACACCGAAATGCGCCTCGAGCATGGCCGGAATGTTGGGCAGCATCACCGCCACCGTATCGCCCAGCCCGATACCACGGCCGGCCAGGGCGCTGGCCAGGCGGCGGGAGCGCTGGTAGGTTTCCTGCCAGTTGCGGCGGATGGCACCATGGATCACCGCCGGGTAATCGCCATAGACCGCAGCCGTGCGTTCGATGAAACTCAGCGGGGAAAGGGCGACATGGTTGACGGGGGCGGGCTGCAGGCCCTGGGAGAAGATCGACATGAACGGTTCCTGTGCAGGAGGCAGCCGCGATCAGGCGCTGGCTGAAACCTCCGATGGCTGATTGTTAGCTCTGATCAGGTTTCTGGAAGGCGGTACGCAGACCGACTTCGGTGTTTCATTTTTACGCTGTTCTCCATATTACTTGGAAGATAGACTATAGCAATATGGTATAAATACTATAAAAAAGCCGGAGCCCCAAGTGACCTTTCCTCCCTCGGCCTTGCTCGACAAGGACCCGCAACCCACCGTGCTGCTCGATGCCGCCGCCCAGGTGGTGGCCGCCAACCCGGCGGTGCAGGCGTTGTTCGACACCTGGCCCAAGCCGCCCGTGGGCAGCCTGCTGCCCGCCAACTACAAGGCGCTGGTGAGCGCCTGCCTGCACCAGCAGCGGGCGATTGCCGAGGTCGAGGCCCTGGTGCAACAGCGTATCCTGTTGTGGACCTTCGTCCCGCTGGAGGGCGGCCTGCAGGTGCTGGCCCGCTGCCGCGACGCCACGGTTGAGCGCCTGGCCGAGCGCGAGGCCAGCCAGGCACGTCGGTTGTACCGCCTGATCACCGAAAACACCACCGACCTGATCTCGCGCCATACCCCCGACGGGTGTTTCCTGGATGCTTCGCCGGCCTCCTATCGCCTGCTGGGCTACTGGCCGGAAGAGCTGCGCGGGGTGGCGGTGCAGTCGCTGTTTCACCCCCAGGACCGCCAGCAATCGCTGCTGCAGGCCTCCCAGGCGCTGGAGCAGGACGGCTACCAGACCATGACCTGCCGCGTGCGCCATCGCGATGGCCGCGACCTGTGGTTCGAGATCGCCAGCCGCGCCATCCGCGAAACCTACACCGGTGCGGTGGTCGAGATCGTCAGCGTGTCACGTGACATCACCGTGCGCATCGAAGCCCAGGAAAACCGCCGGCGCCTGGCCGAGGTGGTCGAGGCCAACACCGACCTGGTGCTGTTCACCGACCCCGCCGGCCAGCTCACCTACCTCAACCGTTCCGCCCGGCGAGCACTGGGCCTGCTGGAGGTGCAGGCCGTGCCGCCCCTGCGCGAGCTGCTGGACGAAGAAGCCCTGCAACGCCTCGACGAAGAGGGCTGGGCCTGCGCCGAGCGCGAAGGGGTGTGGCAATGCGAGGCGCGGCTGGCGCCCTACAACGGCTCGGCGCCGTTCCCGGTCTCGCTGGTACTGCTGGCGCACCGGGCCGCAGGTGGCGAGCGCTACTACTCGCTGGTGGCTCGCGACATGACCGAGCGCGAGCTGCGTGAACGCCAGCAGCGCCGACACCAGGATGAACTGGCGCACACCGCGCGGCTGGTCACCCTGGGCGAGCTGGCCTCCGGCATCGCCCACGAGATCAACCAGCCGCTGGCAGCGGTGGTCAACTATGCCAGTGCCAGCCAGCGCTACCTGCTGGCGGTGGAGCGTGACCCGCAGGCGGCCGGGCGGGTCGCCCAGGGCCTGCAGCGCATCACCGAGCAGGCCACCCATGCCGCCGAAGTGATCAAGCGCCTGCGCTCGTTCCTGCGCAAGGAGCCGCGCCGCTTGCAGGCGCTCAACGTGGCCGATGTATCGCGCGAGGCCGTGCGCCTGTGTGCCTGGGAGGCGGCGCAGGCCCAGGTGACCATCGAGCAGCACATGGTGTACAACCTGCCGCCGGTATACGCCGACCGTGTCTTGCTCGAACAGGTCCTGCTCAACCTGTTGCGCAACGCCATCGACGCCAACCGCGAGCAGCATGCCGGGGCGCCTTCGCGCGTGCTGATCAGCGCCGACCAGCAGGCCGGTTGGCTGCTTATCCAGGTGGCCGACCAGGGCCCCGGGGTGGCCGCCGAGCAGCTGGACGGCATCTTCACCCCGTTTACCACCAGCAAGCCCGAAGGGCTGGGGCTGGGCTTGAGCATGAGCCGCAGCATCGTCGAAGGGTTCGGCGGTACCTTGCAGGCGCACCCGGGTGATACCGGCGGATTGATTTTGTGCTGTCGGCTGGCGCCGGTGGCCAGTGCATGAACAAGGGGATTTCCATGCAGGAACCGAAGGTCTACGTGGTCGACGACGACCAGGGCATGCTCGACTCCACCGTCTGGCTGCTGGAGTCGGTGGGCCTGCAGGCGCTGCCGTTCACCAGTGGCCAGGCTTTTCTGGAGGCCTGCGATGCGGCGTTGCCGGCGTGCGTGCTGCTGGATGTGCGCATGCCCGGCATGGGTGGGCTGAGCGTGCAGGAAGCCTTGCGCGCCCGGGGCGTGCAGGTGCCGGTGATCTTTGTCAGCGGGCATGCCGATGTGCCGATCGTGGTACGCGCCTTCAAGGCCGGGGCCATCGATTTCATCGAGAAGCCCTACAACGACCAGTTGTTGCTCGACAGCGTGCAGGATGCCCTCGGGCGCTCGTCACGGGTTCAGGTCAGCAGTCGCCAGCGCGATGAAGTGCAGGGGCGCATCGACAGCCTCACCCCGCGTGAGCGCGACGTGTTCGCGCCCCTGGTGCAGGGCTATACCAATCGGGAGATTGCCGAGCAGTTGCAGGTCAGCGTGAAGACCGTGGACCTGTACCGTTCGCGGGTGATGAAGCGCATGCAGGCCGAACACCTGCCGGACCTGGTGGGGATGGCGATTGCGTGTGGGGTGGTGGACCCCTTGAAACTGCGTTGAATGCATCGCGGGTCAAGCCCGCTCCCACAGGT
>NZ_QLAD01000004.1:423094-555635 GCF_024355235.1 Pseudomonas sp. S12(2018) | reverse complement strand
GGGAGCGGGCTTGACCCGCGATTGGGTGTCAGGAGCGACGTCCCAGCAACAGCCCGACCACCAGCCCGAAGCCGGCCGAAATCGCCACGGTCTGCCACGGGTGGCCGCCAATGTAATCCTCGGTGGCATCCACCGCCGGCTTGGCCTTTTCACGCACGCCGCCCACCGCATCCAGGGCCTGCTTGAGCTTGAGGCCCACCTGTGCGCGCAGGGTCTCGGCTTCTTCGCCCACCAGGGTGGAGCTGTCCTTGAGCAGCTTGTCAGACTCTTCGATCAGCGCCTGCAGTTCGCTGAAGGCCTGGTCCTTGATTTGTTCGGCATCGGCTTTAAGGGTGCTTTTCCTGGCCATGTACGCTTCCTCGTTGAATGATGGTCACTGTATCAATGGATGCCTGAGCGCGCCGAAAGTTGCAGCGCCTTGGCGGCGCTCGGTGGCTACAGTGTAAGATAGCCCCCATTTTCAAGTGGCAGGAATCCCCATGAGTTTCAATCTGGCCAACATGAGCTTCGCCGAGCGGGCACAGATCGAGGACGAGAAGTCGCGACTGTTCGAGCTCTGGCAATCGAACCTGGGCAAGGCCAAGGCCGAAGCCGCGCGGCTGATCAGCGAGAAGCCGCGGCGCAAGGGCAAATGGGCCGAGTGGGTGCGGGCCGAGCTCGACGGCATGTCGCCGCCGGAGTTCGCCAACATGGTGCGCAGCGAAGTCAACAAGCTGATGGCGGCTGCCAAGTAGCCGCCCCCCCAGCGCTACCACGCCGTATCGGTGGGCTTGGGCAGCGCCAGCCGCCCGCTGTCGGTGAAGCGCATCGTGCCGAAGGCGCCCCCGGCCAGCTTGCCGCGCAGCACATAGGGCATGCCATCCAGGTTGCTCACCCGGCTCAGGCCCACGGCCTGGCGCAGCATCGAGAAGGCGGTGATGTTCACCGGAATGCTCAGTACCGCTTCGTCATAGCGCCCGATGCTGCCGTGCTGATCGCTGACCCCGGTTGCCAGCGGCTGGCCATTGACCTCCAGGTTGAGCGCCACGCCGTTGTAGTCGATGGGCGTTTCATTGGGGTTCTGCACCCGCAGTTTCACCGCCATGCGCATTTCCAGGTCCTGGCCGGGCAGCGGCTCGATGCCGATCACGCTGATGGTCAACGGGTCGCGCCCCTGCAGCAACGCGCAGGCGCTCAGGCTCAGGGCCAGCAGCAGGCCCAGGCCGACACGCAGGGTATGACGCAGGAAACAGGGCATGGGGCTTGGCTCCGGACAAATGTCTCTGCAGTGTGGCAAATGCCCGGCGCGGTTGAAAGTGGCGCAAGCAGCGTAACAATCTGAATCATCTCCGGCCCGGCGACGGGTTTCGTCGCGAACCTCTCGCGCCGTAGGCTATCCAACGCCTGGGGCCACTGACGTTGTGCAGGAGATGAACGCGATGAACCGATGGTTGCCGGCCCTGACCGGCGCAGCACTGAGCCTGATACTGGGCATGCCTGTTCAGGCCGCCGACGCGGGCAATCCCTACAACGACCCGGTGCGCCGCGCCAACCCCAATTCCCAGCAGGGCACCGTGCGTTCCACGCCACCGCCGCGCGGGCCTTCCACCCAGCCGCTGCCGCGCCCACCCACCCTCGACAATGGCGGCATCGGCAACGGCCAGAACCTGCGCCGTGAACAGGTGCCGCCGCGCCTGGACCCCTCCCGCCCGCCGCGCGAATCGACGCGTACGCCCTGATCGCTTGGCCCACTGCAAGGAACCCTGCATGTCTTCACGTACCTGGCTACTCTCCCTCTGCGCTGCGGCGCTGTTGCCGCTGACCGCCACCGCCGCCCCCGAGCGCACCTTCCCCAGCGAAGAAGGCCAGCTCACCGTCAGTACCCTGGCCGAGGGGCTGAAGAACCCCTGGGCGCTGGCGTTCCTGCCCGACGGGCAGGGTATGCTGGTGACCGAGCGCCAGGGCAACCTGCGCATCATCAGTGCCGACGGCAAGGTCGGTTCGCCGTTGAGTGGCGTGCCGCAGGTGTGGGCCAAGGGGCAGGGCGGGTTGCTCGACGTGGCGCTGTCGCCGCAGTTCAAGCAGGACCGCATGGTCTACCTCTCGTATGCCGAAGGCGGGGGTGATGGTGACACGGCCGGTACTACCGTGGGGCGCGGCCGCCTGTCGAGCGACAACCTGCGCCTGGACGACTTCAACGTGATCTTCCGCCAGCAGCCCAAGCTGTCCAGCGGCAACCACTTCGGTTCGCGGCTGGTGTTCGACCGCGACGGCTACCTGTTCATCGCCCTGGGCGAGAACAACCAGCGGCCCACCGCCCAGGACCTGGACAAGCTGCAGGGCAAGGTGGTGCGCATCCTGCCCGACGGCCAGGTGCCCAAGGACAACCCCTTTGTCGGCCAGAGCAACGTGCGCCCCGAGATCTGGTCGTATGGCCATCGCAACCAGCAGGGCGCGGCATTGAACCCGTGGACAGGCGAACTGTGGACCAACGAGCACGGGCCTCGCGGCGGCGACGAGATCAACATTCCCAAGCCGGGCAAGAACTACGGCTGGCCCCTGGCGACCCACGGCATCAACTACTCGCTGCTGCCGATACCCGAGGCCAAGGGCAAGCGCGTCGAGGGCGCGGTGGACCCGCTGCACGTGTGGGAGAAGTCCCCGGCCATCAGCGGCATGGCGTTCTACGACAACCCGCGTTTCAAAGCCTGGGACCACAACCTGTTCATCGGCGCGCTGGCCGCTCAGGAGCTGATCCGCCTGCAACTGGATGGCGACAAGGTGGTGCATGAAGAGCGCCTGCTGGGGCAGTTGAATGCGTGTATTCGCGATGTGCGGGTGGGGCCGGACGGCTTTCTCTATGTGCTGACCGACGAGAGTGACGGTGCGCTGCTGAAGGTGGGCCTGACGCAGTAAGCGGCGGCGCGTCCTTCGCCGGCAAGGCCGGCTGCTGCAGGCGAAGCACGCCCCGCAAACCTCACTGATGCTACCCTTGGCCTTTTTCCGCACAGGCCCCCGGCATGTCCAGCCTCACCCCGCTGTCGTTGTACCAGCAATCCATCGAACTCAATGGCTTTGTCCCCGACGCTGCGCAGCAGCATGCCGTCGACTGCCTTCAAGCCTGCTACGAGGCTCTTGAGCGCGGCGAGGTGGCGCGTGGGGTGTACCTGTGGGGCCCGGTCGGGCGCGGCAAGACCTGGCTCATGGACCAGTTCCACCGCTGCCTGCAGGTGCCCGCCCGCCGCCAGCACTTTCACCACTTCATGCGCTGGGTGCATCAGCGCCTGTTCCAGCTCAACGGCACCGCCGACCCCTTGCAAGCCCTTGCCCACGGCCTGGCCGAAGAGATCCGCGTGCTGTGTTTCGACGAACTGTTCGTCAACGACATCGGTGACGCCATCATTCTCGGTCGCCTGTTCCAGGTGCTGTTCGACAGCGGCGTGGTCATCATCGCCACCTCCAACCAGCCGCCGGCGCAGCTCTACGCCGACGGTTTCAATCGCGAACGCTTCGTGCCGGCGATTGCCGCCATCGAGCGGCACATGCACGTGGTGGCGGTGGACGGCGGCCAGGACCATCGCCTGCATCCCGGTGCCGAACTGCAACGCTACTGGGTGCGCCAGCCGGGCCAGCCCAGCGCGCTGGGCCAGGTGTTCGAGCAGTCGAGCGCGGGTGAACCGGTCACCCGCGAGGACCTGAGCCTGGGCTACCGCACGGTCAAGGTGGTGCGACGCAGCACCTCGGCGGTGTGGTGCACTTACAACGAACTGTGCGAGCAGCCCCTGGCCGCCATGGACTTCATGGCCCTGTGTGATCGCTTCAAGGTCATTCTGCTGGGCGAGGTGCCTGCACTCGGGGCCCGGCAACGACCGGGCAGAATCGCCCGCGGCACCGAGGACGGCGCCGAGCGGGTAGTGGCGGGGGATCGCGAACTGCCGCAGCTGTCGATTCACGACGACAGCGTGCGGCGCTTCATCGCGCTGGTCGATGAATGCTATGACCGCCGCGTGGCGCTGTACGTGGAGGCCGAGGTGGCACTCGAGGCGCTGTATACCGAAGGCTACCTGGAGTTCCCGTTCCGCCGCACCCTCAGCCGGCTGCGCGAGATGCAACTGCAACGCTTCTGCTGAAGCCGCTCAGCTGTGCACCCAGCCCAGGGTCAGCAGCACCAGCACCAGGTAACGCCCGGCCTTGGCCACGGTCACCAGCAGCATGAAACGCCAGAATGGCTCGCGCATGATCCCGGCGATCAGCGTCAGCGGGTCGCCGATCACCGGCATCCAGCTCAACAGCAGCGACCACTGGCCATAGCGCTGGTAGCGCTGCTGGGCCCTGTCCAGCTGGGCCTGGCTGAACGGAAACCAGCGCTTGTCGCGCAAGTGCTCGATACCCCGGCCCAGCAGCCAGTTGACCACCGAGCCCAGTACATTGCCGGCGGTGGCAATCGCCAGCAGCAGCAACCAGGCATCAGGTTCGTGCAGCAGCAGCCCGACCAATACCGCCTCGGACTGCAACGGCAGCAGGGTGGCGGCGCCAAAGGCGCTGAGGAACAGCCCCCAGCCGCTCAGCATGGCGCCGTGCTCACGGGTAGTTGGCGACCACTTCGTCGGTGCCGTCGCGGGTCAGGCCGATGACCTGGTAGGCATCCTTGTGATCGCCCATCTCCATGCCTGGCGAGCCCATCGGCATGCCCGGCACGGCCAGGCCGCGCAGGTCGGGACGCTTGGCCAGCAGCTGGATCTGCTCGGCCGGCACATGGCCCTCGACGAACTTGCCGTCGATCACCCCGGTGTGGCACGACGCCAGGCGCGGCGCCACGCCCAGGCGCTGCTTGACTGCACTCATGTTCGGCTCCACATGGTCATTCACGCTAAAGCCGTTGTCGCGCAGGTGGCTGATCCATTCCTTGCAGCAACCGCAGTTGGGGTCGCGGTACACATCGATGGTCTGGCCGGCCTGGGCCAGCGCACTCATGGCCAGCAGGCCGAAGGCAACGAAATTCTTTTTCAGCATCGTGGATCTCCGGGGCCGCCGTCAGGGCAACCCGCGTCTCGAATGAACGGTGGTCGGTCAGTGCAACAGGGTAACCGGGCTCATGGCTGGAGCATAGCCGGGTGAAGCTGTCGCCAGACTGAGCGCTGCATTACAGATTTGTAAGGTAGGACACTGCCTGCGTGACCTGTGGGAGCACTCGCTCCTCTAACCCCAAACGATGGCGTCGTGCCTGGTCAGGGCGACCATCGGTGATGGAGTACCACAGTCAATCAAGGAAACATGACCCATGCAGGCACTCAAGGCCTACTTCAAGCGTCACGGGCACGAGCCGTTCCGGTTCGGTGAAGGGCGTATCAGCGGCTACCTGTCGGCCATGCTCGGCTTGCTCAGCCTGCTGGCGGTGCTGTGCTTTCTGTTCCCGCAGTGGCTGACCTTCGGCGAGTTCCGCAAAGTCTACAGCGAGCAGTTCGCCCGCACCCTGCTGCTGGCCGGGCTGGTGCTGGCTTTCAGCCTGGGCACCCTCAACATCCTGCTCAACCGGCGCAAGCGCCTGGGCTTCACCGGCATCAGCGCGGCGGGCCTGGCCGTGTTTCTGGGCGGCACCAACATTCAGACCGAAACCATCGGTCAAACCCCGTATTCCCTTGGCCTTGACTGGTTCGTGCTGGCGCTGCTGGTTTCGGCGATCATCTTCATCCCGCTGGAAAAGCTCTACGCCAAGGACCCACAGCAGAACATCCTGCGCCCGCAGTGGCGCACCGACCTGAGCTACTTCTTCGTCAGCCACATGCTGGTGCAGTTCATCCTGATCTTCGTCACCGCCTCGTCCACCTGGCTGGCCGGCTGGGTGGTGTCCGAAACGCTGCAGGCCAAGGTGCAGAGCCTGCCGATCGTGGTGCAGTTCGTGCTGGCGGTGTTCGTCGCCGACCTGGGGCAGTACTGGCTGCACCGCCTGTACCACGTGGTGCCGTGGATGTGGCGCTTCCATGCGGTGCACCATTCCAGCACCGCGATGGACTGGCTGGCCGGCTCGCGCATCCATTTCGCCGAAATCCTGCTGACCCGCACCGGCGTGCTGGTACCGCTGATCCTGCTGGGCTTCTCGCCGCAGGCGATGAATGCCTACGTGATCCTGGTGGGCGTGCAGGCGGTGCTGGCGCATGCCAACGTGCGAATCGACGGCGGGTGGCTGAACTACGTGCTGGTGATGCCGCGCTACCACCACTGGCACCATGCCCGGCACAAGGACTACATCTACAAGAACTACGCGATCCACCTGCCCCTGGTCGACATGCTGTTCGGCACCTTCAAGCTGCCGCGCAAGGAATGGCCGACCCGCTACGGCGTGTTCGGCAAGGACCTGCCCGAAGGCATCGTGCGCCAGCACCTGTACCCGCTGCAAAAGCCCGAGCCCAAGGCCTGATAGCCCTTTGCCCGCTGCCCCATGCTGCGTTAGCCTTGCCGGGTGAACGGCATTGGGGCCAGGAGTATCCATGGACAACGTGATCATCATTACCGGCGCCGGTCGCGGCATTGGCGCGGCCACTGCGCTGGCCGCTGCGCGGGCCGGCTACCGCATCTGCATCAACTACCTTGCCGATGACGCCTCGGCCCATCGCGTGCTGGAGCAGGTGCGCGCGCTGGGTGCCGAGGCGATCACGGTGCGCGCCGATGTCAGCGTCGAGGATGAAATCATCCAGCTGTTCCAGCGTGTCGACAAGGAACTGGGCCGTGTCACGGCGCTGGTCAACAACGCCGGCACCATCGGCCACCAGAGCCGGGTGGAAGAGATGTCCGAGTTTCGCCTGCTCAAGCTGATGAAAACCAACGTGGTGGGGCCGATGCTGTGCGCCAGGCATGCGCTGCAACGCATGTCGACCCGCCATGGCGGGCCGGGCGGTGCCATCGTCAACGTGTCATCGGTGGCCGCGCGGTTGGGTTCGCCCAACGAGTATGTCGACTACGCCGCCTCCAAGGGCGCGCTGGACACCTTCACCCTGGGCCTGGCCAAGGAAGTGGCGGGCGAGGGCGTGCGTGTCAATGGCGTACGGCCGGGCTACATCTTCACCGACTTCCATGCCCTCAGCGGCGATGCCGAGCGGGTTCGCAAGCTGGAACCGGGCATCCCCATGGGCCGTGGCGGGCAGGCGGCCGAAGTGGCCGAAGCGATCCTGTGGCTACTGTCGGACAAGGCCTCCTACACCACCGGCAGCTTCATCGACCTGGGCGGTGGGCGCTGAGCGCGCAGCATGGCCAAGGATATCGACAACCCGTGCATCTCGGCGTGCAAGCTCAGCGGCGAGCTGTGCGTGAGCTGCGGGCGCAGCAAGGACGAGATCAAGCAGTGGAAGCGCATGAAGCGGCCCGAGAAGATGGCCACGGTGGAGCGGGCGGCCAAGCGCCTGAAGGCCCTGAAGAAGAAAAACAAGCGCTAGGCCGCAGGTAGCGCGCCATCCTGACGCGCCCCCAGCGGTGGTCAGTGGGTGTTGACCAGGTCCTCTTCCTCCAGCCCGCGCGAGGCGCGGCCGACCAGCAACGGGTCGGGCTGGTGGGCGACTTTCGGGTCCTTGTCGGGGTAGTCCAGCGTGTGCAGGAAGTGGCGGATGCAGTTCAGGCGCGCCCGCTTCTTGTCGTCCGACTTGATCACGGTCCACGGTGCATCGGCAGTATCGGTGTGGAAGTACATCGCCTCCTTGGCGGCGGTGTACTCGTCCCACTTGTCCAGCGACTTGATGTCGATGGGCGAGAGCTTCCAGTGCTTGAGCGGGTCGTCACGGCGCGAGATGAACCGGCGCAGTTGCTCTTCGCGGTTTACCGAGAACCAGAACTTGAACAGCAGGATGCCGCTGTTGCACAGCATGCGTTCAAGCTCCGGGGTCTGACGCATGAACTCCAGGTACTGCATCGGCGTGCAGAAGTCCATCACCCGCTCGACGCCGGCGCGGTTGTACCAGGAGCGGTCGAAGAAGACCATTTCACCGGCGGTGGGCAGGTGCTGGATATAGCGCTGGAAGTACCACTGGCCCTTCTCCTGGTCGGAAGGTTTTTCCAGGGCCACGATACGCGCGCCACGCGGGTTCAGGTGCTCCATGAAGCGCTTGATGGTGCCGCCCTTGCCGGCGGCATCGCGGCCTTCGAACAGCACCACGATGCGCTGGCCGGTGGCTTTTACCCAGTTCTGTACCTTCAGCAGCTCTATCTGCAGCTCATGCTTGGCCTTTTCGTACTCGGCGCGGCGCATGCGGTTGCGGTAGGGGTAGTTGGCGGGCAGGGCGGCAGACACGCTGTCTTCGTTGGAGCCGCGACGCGGCGCACTGGCCACCTGCAGCGCGGCAGGCTCGTGGCTGATGGCACTGATTTCGATTTCGGCAGGGATCACCTGAGCAGGCTTGCGCGGGGCGCGTGGGCGGCGCGAACGAGTGACGGCCGCTTTGGGCGTGGCCGGCGAACTGCTGTCGTTGGACGAGGCGGATGGCAGGGGCAGGGGGTGTACGGTGGATTCTTCGCTCATGGTGGGCCTGTTTTGCGTTCTGATTTCCTCTATCTAGTGTAGGAGTGTGATTTTGCGATCTGTTGATCCTGGTCAATAGCGTGGAGGCAAGTGGCCATATATCACGCGGTAACGGTGGTGCTGCAATCGCGGGTCAAGCCCGCTCCCACAGAAACCGTCGAACCTGTGGGAGCGGGCTTGACCCGCGATTGCAGACGGCACGGTCTCAGATCTGCACCAACCGCCCCGCATGCTCGGCCGGCAACCGATCCCCACGCCCGAACAGCTTGTGGCGCAAGGTGCCCGCCTCATACTCGGTGCGATAGCGCCCGCGCCGCTGCAGTTCCGGCACCACCGTGTCGACCACCGCCTGCAGGTCATCCGGCACCACCGCGTAGGTGAGGTTGAAGCCGTCGATGCCGGTGGCATCCAGCCACTGCTCCAGCTGGTCGGCAATCTCCACCGGCGACCCCAGCAGCACCGGGCCACGCCCGCCCAGGCTGACGAACTCCGCCGCCTCGCGCACGGTCCAGCGCCGGTTCGGGTCCGACCTGGTAAAGGCGGCCAGCGCCGTGCGCCCGGCATCGTTTTCGATGTACTCGATCAGCGCATCCGGCTCCAGGTTGGAAAAATCGATGCCGGTCCAGCCCGACAGCAAGGCCAGCGCCGCCTCGATATCCACGTACTGGCGGTACTCGTCCAGCCTGGCCTGGGCCGCTTCGCGCGTGTCACCCACGATCAGCAGCGCCTGCGCGTATATCAGCACCTCGCCTTCCTGGCGCCCGGCCTCGCGCGTGGCCTGGCGAATGCCGTCCACATAGCTGCGCAGTACCGTCTGGGTCGGGCCGCTGATGAACACGCATTCGGCATGGGTAGCGGCAAAGCGCTGCCCGCGTGCCGAGGCGCCGGCCTGGAACAGCACCGGGGTGCGTTGTGGCGATGGTTCGCTCAGGTGCACGCCAGGCACCTGAAAGTGCGCACCGGCATGCCCGATCGGGTGCACCCGCGCAGGCTCCACGAACACCCCGCGGGACCGGTCGCGGACCACCGCATCGTCGTCCCAGCTCTTCTCCCACAGCTTGTAGAGCACCTGCAGGTACTCCTCGGCCAACTCGTAACGCTCGTCGTGGGCCAGCTGCCGGGCCAGCCCCAGGTTGCGCGCGGCGCTGTCCAGGTAGCCGGTGACGATGTTCCAGCCCACCCGCCCGTCGCTCAGGTGATCGAGTGTCGACATGCGCCGGGCGAACGGGTACGGGTGCTCATAGGTGAGGCTGAAGGTGATGCCGAAGCCCAGGTGCTCGGTGACCCCGGCCATGGCCGGCACGATCAGCAACGGATCGTTCACCGGTACCTGCACGCCGCCGCGCAGGGCTGCGTCGTGGCTGCCCTGGTACACGTCGTACACGCCCAGCACATCCGCGATGAACAGCGCGTCGAAACGTCCGCGCTCCAGCAGCCTGGCCAGCCCGGTCCAGTAGCTCAGGCGATTGAAATCGCTGCTGGTGTTGCGTGGGTGGCGCCACAGCCCCGGCGACTGGTGCGTGGCGGCGTTCATGCTGAAGGCGTTGAAACGGATGGGCTTGGACATGCTCGAATCGCTCGCGGTCAAGGCAGTACGGAGACGGGGTACACGGCGTCGGCGACCTTGAGCGGCTTGGGAATCAGGCCCAGGCCCTGGAAGGTGTCCGCCAGCTTCTGCTGTTCGGCCGTGATCTCGGGGGTGATGGCCACCGCGTTGTAGTTGCGACGCTCGCTGGCCACTTCCAGCACGTCGGCGCCGATACCCAGTTGCGGAGCCAGCAGGGCCGCCACTTCCTTGGGTTTTGCGTTGGCCCAGTTGCTGACCTTGCCCAGCTCGGTGAAGAAGGTCTTGAGCACACCACGGTTCTCGTCGGCAAAGGCTGGCGAAGACAGGTAGAAGGTGCGGTTGTTGGTCAGCCCGGTGCCGTCGCGCAGGGTCTTGAGGCCGGGTTGTTTTTCCGCTGCGGCGAGGAAGGGGTCCCACAGGGTCACGGCCTTGACGCTGCCCGATTGCAGGGCGGCCACGGCATCGGCGGCGTTGTTGACGTAGGCCGGGTCGATGTCCTTGTAGCTCAGGCCGGTGTCCTGCAGGGCCACGGCCAGCAGATACTGGGCATTCCAGCCGCGACCGGTGGCCACGCGCTGGCCCTTGAGGGCGGCGATATCGGCGACCTTGTCCTGCTCGCGCACCACAATGCCGATGCCGCGCGGGTAGGGCTGTTCGGCGGCCAGGTACACCACCGACTTGCCCGATGCCTGGGCGAACACCGAGGGCGCATCGGCGGCGTGCCCCAGGTCGATGGCGCCGGTGCTCAGGGCCTCGAGCAACTGCGGGCCGGCGGCGAACTCGTACCAGCTGACCTTGATGCCTTGCGGCGCCAGGGCTTTTTCCAGGGCGCCGGAGCCCTTGAGAATGTTGACGCTGTTGAACTTCTGGTAGCCGATACGCAGGTTCTTGGTTGGCTCGGCGTAGGCGGCCGGGCCAGGCAGTACCAGGCTGGCGAGCGCGGCAAAGGCACCGCCAAGCAGCAGGCGGCGCAGGGTCGAAGGAGGTTTGCTGGACATGGTGAGGGCTCCGCAGGCGGGTTCGTCAGGTGTTTTCTGGTAGGGCCTGAAAGTAAAGGCTGATGCCCGCGGAGTGCAATTTTTTTATTACTTTTAGTTAGAACAAATAGTTATTTTTATATCCTTTTTGAATTTATCGGCCGTGCCAGTCGCCCACAAAAAAGCCCCCGACGGGTCGGGGGCTTTGTGTGTGCATCAATGCATGAACAAGGCGATCAGAATGATGATCGGGATAGGCACACCGAGGAAGAACAGCAGTATCGAGCGCATGGTGAATCTCCTGTCAGAGGGTACGGGCAGTGGTGGGGTCGACGCGCACCGGGTCGGCCGTCAGGAACACGGCGGCATCACGGCGACGGCCACCCCAGATGGCGAACAGGCTGGCGAAGAACGCGCCGCACAGCAGCGCCACGAACATCCACAGCGCAGAGGCGGCAGCGGCCTTGAGTGCGGCGTCGGCCAGTTGCTTGGCCTCTTCGATGGCCTGGCGGGCTTCGGCGAACACGGTGTCGATGCGCTGTTCGGCTTCTGCCTGGCTGATCTGGGTGCGCTGGGCAATCACGTTGGCCAGGTAGGCACGGTCTTCGGCGTTCAGCTGGCCGTCGGCCAGGCCACGCACGAAGATGCGCGCGGCAATGCCGTGGGCCGCGTCATCGGTGACCGCCACCGGGCGTTCGTCACGGAACAGCATGTCGATGAAGTAGGCCGAATCGTCATTGCTCGCCTTGCTGCTGTTGGCAGCCGCGCCGGCACCAGCCGCAGCCACGCCAGAGGCCGCCATCGCGCCGGCCTGGACGCCGCCGCTCACCACCGAGCTCACCGAACCCACCACCAGCACCGCAGTTACCAGCGTGGCAAAGGCCCAGGCCAGGAAACCGTGGGCGGTATCGCGGAAATACACTTCATCGCCATGCAGGTTGGCCCATTTGACCCGCAGCCGCCCGGCGATGTAGCCGCCCAGGCCCGAGGCAATGATCTGCGTCAGCGCCAGCCACACGATGCTCGAAATACCCAGTTGCTTGGCCGTGGCGCCATCACCCGGCCACGGCGAGACAGCCGAGAACCCCAGGCCGAAGCCCAGCACGATAAGGATCAGCGACAGTGCGGCGGCACCGGTGGCACCGGCGAAGATGGCCGCCCAGGACACCCCTGAGTGGCTGGAGGTGTCCCCCGCGGGGACGGCGTAGGTATCGGCACTTGTAATCATTGTTGGTGCTCCAGTCATGAAATGGGTCTTCCCCCTCCTGTAGAGCAGTTGCTGTGCCAAATGCTACGAAATATTTATCCTTTCAAAATCAATCAGTTGTAAAACAGAACCGTCCTAAGGCCATGCAGCCTGCATGAGTGCCCGTTTTGCCTCATGCAAATTGCAACCTTGCGCCCGACGGGGATTCCCCACACCCCGCCTGGTGGCTTACCCTAGCCGCCGGTTGGCGCCAGTGGGCGTCACGCATTCCTGCCGTTGGAGCTCTAGCATGTATCAAGACACCGCCACCGTGACCGTCAGCGCCGAATACGCAGGCAAGGAGACCGAGGCCGTGGACAATGCCAATGTGTTGATCGGGTTGAAGGTCGATGGCGAAACCCGCTTCACGGTCGAGTTCAACGGCAAGCTGGACGCCCCGCAGGACCCCACCCACATCTGCGTCACCCTGAGCAACGGCCTGTCCTATCACGGCGAGATCACCGATGGCAGGGCCGATGAAGTGGGTGGCTACATCGCCTTCGACTGCGACGGCATCGACCCGGCACTGCTTGGCTGATTCGGCCGTTCAGGCCCGGTCAGCGGCAGGAGCGCAGCCTTGCGCTCCTGCCAGAACCCTCCCGCCGGCTCATCCAGCAAAATAATTGCACTCAAGCTGCATTTTTTTGCGTTGGAGCCCATCCCCGCTTTTGTTCAGACTGCGCGCATCCGAACCCCCGGATTTCCATCTCCAGGGACGGAGCCCTTTGCGTATTGCCCCCTCGCGATACAAAGCCCCCTCGTCTTGGGCGGGCTTCTTTTATTTCAACAGGTACCAGGTCGTCGCATGTCCACCCGCCGTCTGAACAACTGGCTCGATCGCTTCATCCCCGCCGCGTTGCATATCCCGCCCAAAGAGTGGCTGCGGGCCGGCCTTGGCGCCGTGCTCGGCCTGCTGGTGGCCGGCGGACTGTGCAGCGTGCTGTTCGGCAACGCCGTCACCCTGCACCTGATGGCCCCGCTGGCTGCGTCGGCGGTGCTGCTGTTCGGGGTGTCCTCGGGCGCACTGTCGCAGCCCTGGCCGCTGCTGGGCAGCTACAGCTGCGCGATGCTGGTGGGCCTGGTGCTGCACCACTGGCTGGGCGCGAGCCTGGTGGTGGTGTGCATGGCGCTGGTGCTGGTGGTGCTGCTGATGTGCCTGCTGCGCTGCCTGCACCCGCCGGGCGCGGCACTGGCGGTCAGCCTGGCGATGGCCGACCCGTCGCTGGCGAGCCTGGGCGCCCAGGTGGTCGAGCCGGTGCTGCTCAATGCCCTGTGCCTGCTGCTGGTGGCAGTGGTGTACAACCGCCTGACCGGCGTGCGCTACCCCAAGATCGTCGCCCCGCGGCCCGACCTGCACCGTACCCAGGATGCGCCCGTGAGCGAGCGGGTAGGGGTGAGTGCCGGCGACCTGGACCGCGCATTGAATGAACTGGGCGAGTTCGTCGACGTGACCCGTGATGATCTGGAGCGCATCATCCTGGCCACCGAGCGCCATGCCTTGCAGCGCAGTCTGGGCGGCATGACGGCTGCCCGGGTGATGTCGCGCGACGTGCAGTCCGCCAGCCCGGACACCACGCTTGAGCAAGCCTTCAAGATGCTGGGCGAGCATCGCCTGAAGATCCTCCCCGTGCTCGACGAGGCGCGCCAGCTGGTGGGTATCGTCAGCGTCGGCGACCTGCTCGATTCGGCAATGGCCGCATGCCGTTTCAGCTGGCGCGCGCTGTTCGGCCGGCGTCGCCCGGTGCGCCTGGAACAGGTCATGACCAAACCGGTACGCAGCGTGAACAGCGACGAACCGGCGGTGGCCCTGATCCCGCTGCTGTGCGACCAGGGCCTGCATTGCCTGCCGGTGCTCGAAGCCGGGCAACTGGTCGGGGTGGTCACCCAGACCGACCTGATCGGCGCGCTGCACCAGCAACTGCTGCAGCGCGAGCAGGCCGGTCTAGATCAGCGGGTCCCAGCGCTGGGACCAGTCACTGTCCCCCGCGACCACGCCGCGTAACAGGCCAAACGCCTGTTGCAGCGCTGCCGAGTCGCGCTCGCGGGCGTACACCAGGTAGGTCGGGTAGGTGAACTCGGGCGCCTGCGGCACCCGTTCGAGCACGCCGCAGTCCAGGTAGCTCTGCACCACGCGGGCGCGAAAGTAGCCGCTGCCGCCGTGTTCGAGGATGTACTGCAAGGCCATCGGGCCGAGGTTGAAGCTCAAGGCAGGGCGCGCGTGCTCGGGCAGCGCCGCGTCATGCTGGCGGCGGAACGCCTCGCCCCAGTCGATGTAGATATACGGCTCGGGCTGGCCGGCACGGCGTACGCACACCAGCTTCTCTTCCAGCAATTGCTCCACCTGCACCCCCGGGCCGTACCCCGGCTGGTACACCAGCGCGGCATCCAGCAGGCCCATGTCCAGTTTGCGCAGCAGCGTGTCGCTGTCGCCCACCTCGCTGCGGATCGCATGGCTGGGCACCTTCTGATGCAGTACGCGAACCCAGTCCAGCAGCAGCGGGTTGCACAGGCTGACTTCGCCGCCGATGTGCAGCACCTGGTAGCCGCCGGCGGGCAACGGCAGGTCGCGCCGCGCCGCCTCCCAGGTGTGCACCAGCTGGTTGGCGTAGGCCACGAAGCCCTTGCCGTCGGCGGTCAGGCTGGCGCCGTTGCGGCTGCGCACGAACAATTGGCAGCCGAGCAACTGCTCGAGCTTCTGCACCCGTGCGCTGATCGCGGTCTGGGTCACGTGCAGATGCTCTGCGGCGGCCACCAGGCTGCCGCTGCGCACGATTTCGATGAAGGTACGCGCCAGGTCGATATCCATGGGGGCCTCGTGTTCTACCAGCGCACAGTCTAGAGCTTTCAGTGCCCTTGTAGGAGCCGGCCTTGCCGGCGAAGGCCACGCAACGGATTTTGCATCAGGTACAAAACCCCTTAGCCTAGGGCGACTACACAGCCGGAGCGCGCCTTGAACCCCACCTTCGCCTCGTTGAGCCTTGCGCACCTGCGTACCCTCGACACGCTGTTGCAGCTCAAGAACCTCAGCCATGCCGCCGAGCGCCTGGGCAGCAGCCAGTCGGTGCTCAGCCGCCAGCTGGCGCACATGCGCGAAGCCTTCGACGACCCGCTGCTGGTTCGCCAGGGCCGCGGCTATGTACTCAGCGAACGGGCCCAGGCGCTGGTGCTGCCCCTGCGCCAGGTACTGGGCGAGCTCGACGCCCTGCGCCAACCCGAGGCCTTCAGCCCGCAGCGCTGCGAGCGGCGATTCTGCCTGGCCGCCTCCGACTACATCGCCGAACACATGCTGCCGTTGCTGGTCAGCCGCCTGGCCGAGCAGGCGCCGGGGGTGTCGATCGACTACCGCAGCTGGTCGCCGGACCAGTTCGAACGCCTGGCCAGCGGTGAAATCGACCTGGCCACCACGCTGTTCGACAGCGCCCCGGCCAACCTGCACGGGCGCATGCTCGGCGAGGATCGCGCGGTGTGCCTGATGCACCGCGAACACCCGCTGGCCCGGCACGCCGAGTTGAGCCAGGACGACTACCTGGCCCGGGGGCACGTGCGCATCTGTGGCGGCGGCGACAAGGACAGCTTCATCGACCGCCACCTGCGCGGCCAGGGCCTTGCCCGGCGCATCACCCTGCAGGTGCCGTTCTTCTCGGCGGCGGTGCAGGTGGTGTGCGCCAGCCAGACACTGGTCACCGTGCCCGAGCACATCGCCCGCCAGCTCAGCCGCCTGCACCCGGTGGTGTGGCGCCCGCTGGCGTTCGTCGAACACACCCAGCGCTACTGGGTGGTGTGGCACCAGCGCCTGCAGGCTTCGGCCGAGCACCGCTGGTTTCGTGCGCAGGTGTTCGAGCTGTGGCAGCAGTCGCAGTTCGGCGTCACCGGCAGCTATGTGGATTCGCCATAGCAGCTATGCGCGGCGCGGCGTGTTTCAGCGGCCAGCCAGCGCCTAGACTCGCTGGCACTGCAATCACCCCCACAGGAGCCAGCGCGTGAGCCCAGAAGAATTTCGCCAGCAAGGTCACCAACTGATCGACCGCATCGCCGATTACCGTGCCAATGTCGCCAGCCTGCCGGTCATGGCCCAGGTCGAGCCGGGCTACCTGAAGAATGTCTTGCCCCAGGCCGCGCCGCAGCAGGGCGAGCCTTTCGAGCAGATCCTCGCCGACGTGGACCAGCTGGTGATGCCCGGCCTGTCGCACTGGCAGCACCCGGACTTCTTCGGCTACTTCCCCTCCAACGGCACGCTGTCTTCGGTGCTGGGCGACTTTCTCAGCACCGGCCTGGGCGTGCTCGGCCTGTCGTGGCAGTCGAGCCCGGCGCTGAGCGAGCTGGAGGAGACCACGGTCGACTGGCTGCGCCAGATGATCGGCCTGTCCGGTGCCTGGAGTGGGGTGATCCAGGACACCGCCTCCAGCAGCACGCTGGTGGCGCTGATCTGCGCCCGCGAGCGCGCCAGCGACTACGCGCTGGTCAAGGGTGGCCTGCAAGCGCAGGCCCGGCCGCTGATGATCTACACCAGCGCCCAGGCCCACAGCTCGGTAGACAAGGCCGCGCTGCTGGCCGGCTTCGGCAAGCACAACATCCGCTACATCGAAGTCGACGAAGCCTTCGCCATGCGCCCTGAAGCGCTGGCAGCGGCCATCGAGCAGGACCTTGCCGCAGGGCTGCAACCATGCGCGGTGGTCGCCACCACCGGCACCACGGCCACCACCGCCCTCGACCCGCTCGAACCGATCGGCCGCATCGCCCGCGCCCATGGCCTGTGGCTGCATGTGGACTCGGCCATGGCCGGTTCGGCGATGATCCTGCCCGAATGCCGCTGGATGTGGACCGGCATCGAGCAGGCCGACTCCATCGTGGTCAATGCGCACAAATGGCTGGGGGTGGCGTTCGACTGCTCGCTGTATTTCGTGCGTGACCCGCAGCACCTGATCCGTGTGATGAGCACCAACCCCAGCTACCTGCAGTCGGCGGTCGATGGCGAAGTGAAGAACCTGCGCGACTGGGGCATCCCGCTGGGGCGCAGGTTTCGTGCGTTGAAGCTGTGGTTCATGTTGCGCAGCGAAGGCGTGGAAGGCTTGCAGCAACGCCTGCGCCGCGACCTGGGCAATGCTCGCTGGCTTGAACAGCAGGTAGGTGCGGCGCCGGGCTGGGAGGTGCTGGCGCCGGTGCAGTTGCAGACCCTGTGCATTCGTCACCAGCCTGGCGGGCTGGAAGGCGAGGCACTGGACCGCCACACCCGCGCCTGGGCCGACCGGCTCAATGCGTCGGGCGCGGCGTATGTGACCCCGGCGACGTTGAACGGGCAGTGGATGGTGCGGGTGTCGGTGGGCGCGTTGCCCACCGAGCGCGAGCATGTGGCAAGGCTGTGGGAGGGGTTGCAGCAGGTGGTCAAGGGCTGATCCCTGCGGCCCCTTCGCCGGCAAGGCCGGCTCCTACCGATAGCAGGCGCCGGCCTTGCCGGCGAAGGGGCCCATGAAAAGTACAACCTTGCCTCTGGAAGGTGCATTTTCCCCCCGTCACACCCATCCCATACTGGCGCTGCATCCGCCGCCAGCTGCCCACCTCGCAGCCCGGCCCGGACATCCAATAATAAGCAGGGCCCTCCATGAAAAAGCCAAACCCGCTGCTTGAAGACCTCAAGCCACTGTTGCCGACCATCGCTGCCAACGCCGCCCGTGCCGAGCAGGATCGCCAGGTACCCGCCGAAAACATCGCGCTGCTCAAGGGCATCGGCCTGCACCGCGCCTTCCAGCCCAAGCTGTATGGCGGCCTGGAAATTTCCCTGCCCGAATTCGCCGACTGCATCGCCGCGCTGGCCGGTGCCTGTGCCAGTACCGCCTGGGCCATGAGCCTGCTGTGCACCCACAGCCACCAGCTGGCGATGTTCCCGGCCCGGTTGCAGGAAGAGATCTGGGGCACCGACCGCGACGCCACTGCCAGCAGCAGCATCGCGCCGTTCGGGCGTATCGAGGAGGTCGAGGGCGGCCTGCTGTTCAGCGGCGAGATGGGCTGGAGCAGCGGCAGCGACCATGCCGAATGGGCCATCGTCGGCTGTCGCCGCGCCAACGCCGAAGGCACCCAGGACTACTGCTTCGCCGTGCTGCCGCGCAGCGACTACGTGATCCGCGACGACTGGCACGCTGCGGGCATGAAGGGCAGCGGCACCAAGACCCTGCTCATCGACAAGGCCTTCGTGCCCGAGTACCGCATCCAGAAAGCCAAGGACATGATGGAAGGCAAGTCCGCCGGCTTCGGCCTGTACCCGGACAGCAAGGTGTTCTATTCGCCGTACCGGCCGTACTTCGCCAGTGGCTTTTCCACGGTCAGCCTGGGGGTGGCCGAGCGCATGCTCCAGGCCTTCCGCGAGAAGACCGCCAACCGCGTGCGCGCCTACACCGGCGCCGCGGTTGGCGCAGCCACCCCCGCATTGATGCGCCTGGCCGAGTCCACCCACCAGGTGGCCGCCGCGCGGGCCTTTCTCGAAAAAACCTGGCAGGAGCACGCCGACCACAGCGCCCGCCACCAGTACCCCAGCCGCGAGACCCTGGCGTTCTGGCGCACCAACCAGGGCTATGCGGTGAAGATGTGCATCCAGGCCGTGGATCGCCTGTTCGAAGCCGCGGGCGGCACCGCCTGGTTCGAGGCCAACGAGATGCAGCGCCTGTGGCGCGACTCGCACATGACCGGCGCCCATGCCTACACCGACTACGACGTCTGCGCGCAGATCCTCGGTCGCGAGCTGATGGGCCTGGAGCCCGACCCGAACATGGTGTGAACACCGCGCCCTGCCCATAACAACAACGTACGGCTGCCCTGGCGGCAGCCGGGGAGTCTTGCATGTCTACTGAACCTGCCGTGGCCTTCGACAGCCGCGCGTTCCGCCGCGCCCTGGGCAACTTCGCCACCGGCGTCACCGTGGTCACCGCCGCCGATGCCGCGGGCAACAAGGTCGGGGTCACGGCCAACAGCTTCAATTCGGTCTCGCTGGACCCGCCGCTGATCCTCTGGAGCCTGGACAAGCGCTCCAGCAGCCTCGCGGTGTTCGAGGCCGCCAGCCACTTTGCGGTGAATATCCTGGCCGCCGACCAGATCGAGCTGTCGAACAACTTCGCCAAGCCACGGGAGGACCGCTTTGCCGGCATCGAGCATCGGGCGGGCGAGGGGGGCGCACCGCTGCTGGCCGATTGCGCCGCGTGCTTCCAGTGCGAACGCCATCAGTTGCTCGACGGCGGTGACCACTGGATCATGCTGGGCAAGGTGGTAGCGTTCGACGATGGCGGGCGTTCGCCGTTGCTCTACCACCAGGGTGCGTACTCGATGGTGCTGCCGCACACCCGCATGACCCGACGCGAAGAGGGGCAGGCCCCCAGCAGCCATTTTCAGGGGCGCCTGAGCCACAACCTGTACTACCTGATGACCCAGGCGCTGCGTGCCTACCAAGCCAGTTACCAGCCGCGCCAGCTGTCCAGTGGCTTGCGCACCAGCGAGGCGCGCATGCTGATGGTGCTGGAGAACGATGCGGGGTTGAACCTGGCCGACCTGCAGCGCGAGGTGGCGATGCCGGCGCGAGAGATCGACGAGGCGGTGGCCAACCTCAAGCGCAAGGGGCTGGTGTGCGACAGCGAGGCGGCCGGGCATGTGCGCCTGAGCGTGGCCGGCATCGACCAGACCGAGGCCCTGTGGACGATTGCGCGCGAGCAGCAGGACACGGTGTTTGCCGCGTTCAGCGACGAGCAGATCGAGACGTTCAAGACGGTGCTCAAGGCGGTGATTCGCGCTTGAGCCAAAGGCTTTGCCAGCAAGTACGGCCCTTGTAGGCGCCAGCCTTGCTGGCCAAGCGCTTTCAACCCATTGGCGAGCACAGCTCCACCAGCACCCCGGCCGGGCAGCGCAAGTAGGAAACCGTCTGGCCCCAGGGCTTGCTCTGCGGCGCCCTGATTTCCTCGGCGCCGTTGACCAGGGCATTGGCGTGGGCCGCCACGACCTTCTCGGTCACCAGCGCGATCTCCATGCCCAGGGGCTTCTGGCTGTTGCTGGCGGCAACGAAACCTTCCGGGAAATTCGACTCGCCCAGTTCCAGCGACGCGAAGGCCAGGGTGGTTGGCCCGGTGTCCAGCTCGCCGTAATCGCCGGACTCATGCAGAAAACGACGCTTCAGGCCGAAGGCATTCTCGAAGAAGCTCAACGATGCCTCGACATCGGGTACATAAACGATGGTGTAGCCCAGTTTCATACACATTCCTTGTCGGTGTTTGCTGTAGGGGCCGGCCTTGCCGGCGAAGCAGCCGGCACGGGCCTAAGCCCCGGTTTTTTTCGCCTTGGTGGCACGGGGTCGCTTGCCGGCCGTGGCGCTGCTCTTGCGCTTCTTCTTCCACGGCGCGCCGCCGCGCCCGGCCGGCACCGGCGGCCCTGAAATGCGCAGGCTCATGCCCGAGCAGCGCTCCACCTGCTTGCTCATCCACGCCGACTGCTTGGCCACGAACGCTTCCAGGCTCATTTCGCCGCTCTGCACCATGTCCAGCGCCTGCTCCCAGATCGCCGTGGTGCCAGGGTCGGCAATCGCCCTTGGCACCGCGTCGATCAGGCTGAACGCCGCCGGCGTGGCCGACAGCGCCTTGCCCTGCTTGACCAGGTAGCCCCGGTCGAGCAGGCCCTGGATGATCCCGGCGCGGGTCGCTTCGGTGCCGATGCCGGTAGTGTCCTTGAGCTTCTGTTTAAGGCGCGGGTCGTCCACCAGCTTGGCGACGTTCTTCATCGCCTTGATCAGGTCGCCTTCGGTGAAGGGCTTGGGCGGTGGGGTCCACAGGTCCTTGAGGTTGACCCCGGCCACCTCGCACAGCTGACCCTCGTTCAATGCCGGCAGCACTTGCGCCACCGGCGCCTCGCGGCCCTTGGGCGGGGTCAGGGCTTCGGGCAGCGCGCGCCGCCAGCCCGGCTCGACGATCTGCTTGCCCACCGCACGCAGCGCCTGCCCGGCGCAATCGAAGTCGGCCTGGGTGCGGTCGTATTCATGGTTGGGCAGAAACTGCGCCAGGTAGCGGGCACGAATCAGCACGTACACCGACTTGTGCTTGGGCGGCAGGCGCGCCGGGTCGAGCGCGGCGGCGGTGGGGATGATGCCGTGGTGGGCGCTGACCTTGGCGTCGTTCCACGCGCGTGAGCGGCGTTGCGCCTGCAGGTGCGGCTGCAAGGGCGCCAGGCTCGGGTCGGCGCGCCCCAGCGCGGCAAGAATCGCCGGCGCCTCGGCGTGCTGGCTCAGGGGCAGGTAGCCACAGTCGCTGCGCGGGTAGGTGATGACCTTGTGGGTTTCGTACAGCGCCTGGGCGATGTCGAGGGTTTCCTGGGCGCCCAGGCCGAATTTCTTCGAGCACAGCTCCTGCAGGGTGCCCAGGTCGAAGGGCAGCGGCGCTGCCTCGCGCACGCGCTCGGTGGTCAGCGTCAAAAGGCGCGCCGTGGGCGCCGCCTGGATGGCCGCAGCCGCCTGCTGCGCGAACGCCTGGTTCAGGCAGCGGCCCTGGTCGTCGCACAGCTCGTCGGGCGCACGCCACTGGGCATTGAACACCTCGCCGGCGCTGCGCAACTGCACATCGATGGCCCAGAACGGCACCGGCACGAAATCGGCGATGCTGCGGTCGCGGTCCACCACCAGGCGCAGTGTCGGGGTTTGCACCCGGCCCACCGGCAACACGCCCTGATAGCCGGACTGGCGGCCGAGCAGGGTGAACAGCCGGCTCATGTTCATGCCGATCAGCCAGTCGGCACGCGAGCGGCCCAGGGCCGAGTGGTACAGGTTGAAGGTGGCGGCGCCGGGCCTGAGGGCGGCCAGGGCCTTGCGGATCGAGGCGTCGTCCAGCGCCGACAGCCACAGGCGCTGGATCGGCCCGCGATAGCGGCAGTGCTCCACCAGCTCGCGGGCGATCATTTCGCCCTCGCGGTCGGCGTCGGTGGCAATCACCAGTTCGGCCGCCTCGCCGAGCAGGCGCTTGACCGCCTTGAACTGGGCGGCCGTCCTGGGTTTTACCAGCATTTTCCATTGCGCCGGGATGATCGGCAGGTCGGCCAGCGACCAGCGCTTGTAACGGGCATCGTAGGCGTCGGGCGGGGCGGTTTCGAGCAGGTGGCCGATGCACCAGGTCACCGTGACGCCCGTGCCGACCCAGCAACCGTCGCCGCGGCGGCTGGCGCCAAGGACCTTGGCGATGTCCTTGGCCTGGGAGGGTTTTTCGCAGAGGTACAGGCGCATGGCCGGGTGAGCTCTTGGTCGGGCTGTGATGGGCCCTAGAATGCGCAGGATTGGCGATGCAGGCAAGGTTTATCTGTATGGATATACAGATGAATGTGTAGCGCTTGCCTGCCCGCCGATGCCTCAGCCGCGCGACGCTTCCAGTGCCTGGGCCAGGTCGGCCAGGATGTCGTCGCTGTGCTCGATGCCGATCGACAGGCGCACCATGTCACGCGGCACGCCGGCCTTTTCCAGCTCTTCGTCGTTCAACTGGCGATGGGTGGTGGAGGCCGGGTGGCAGGCCAGCGACTTGGCATCGCCGATGTTCACCAGGCGCACCACCAGCTTGAGTGCGTCGATGAAGCGTGCACCGGCCTCCTGGCCGCCCTTGATCCCGAACGACAGGATCGACGCCGGCTTGCCCTCGGTGTAGCGCAGCGCCAGCGCGTGCTCGGGGTGGTCTGGCAGGCCGGCGTACTTGACCCACGCCACCTGCTCGTGACCCTGGAGGTAGTGGGCCACCTTCAGGGCGTTCTCGGTGTGACGCTCCATGCGCAGGGCCAGGGTCTCCAGCCCCTGCAGGATCAGGAAGGCGTTGAACGGCGACAGCGCCGCGCCGGTGTTGCGCAGCGGCACCACGCGGCAGCGCCCGATGAACGCCGCCGGGCCGAAGGCCTCGGTGTAGGTCACGCCGTGGTAGGACGGGTCGGGGGTGTTGAGCAGGGCGAAGCGCTGCTTGTGGTCGGCCCACGGGAAGTTGCCCGAGTCGATCACGATGCCGCCGATGCTGGTGCCGTGGCCGCCGATGTACTTGGTCAGCGAGTGCACCACCACGTCGGCGCCGTGCTCGAACGGGCGGCACAGGATCGGCGTGGCCACGGTGTTGTCGACGATCAGCGGCACGCCATGGCGGTGCGCGGCATCGGCCAGCGCGCGCAGGTCGACGATGTTGCCGGCCGGGTTGCCGATCGACTCGCAGAACACCGCCTTGGTCTTGTCGTCGATCAGCGCCTCGAGGGCGGCGATGTCGTCATGGGCGGCGAAGCGGGTCTGGATGCCGAAGCGCGGCAGGGTATGGGCCAGCAGGTTGTAGGTGCCGCCATACAGCTTGGCCACCGAGACGATGTTGTCGCCGGCCTCTGCCACGGTCTGGATGGCGTAGGTGATCGCCGCCATGCCCGAGGCCACCGCCAGTGCGCCCACGCCGCCTTCCAGCGCGGCCATGCGCTGTTCCAGCACATCGTTGGTGGGGTTCATGATGCGGCTGTAGATGTTGCCGGCCACCTTGAGGTCGAACAGGTCGGCACCATGCTGGGTGTCATCGAAGGCGAACGAGGTGGTCTGGTAGATCGGCACCGCAACCGCTTTGGTGGTCGGATCGGGGCTGAAGCCCGCATGGATCGCCAAGGTTTCCAGCTTCATGATGCAGTCGTTCCTTGAAAGTCGTGGAGGCCGAAGCATGCGCGGCGCGCAAACGCGGGGTCAAGCCTTGCCCCGCTGAACGATGACCTGCGCCAGCCGGTCGGATGGTCATTGCCTGCCACCCTGCAACGGAGTCGCCCATGCTGCCCCACCTGATTGCACCCGGTTTCGCCCTGCTGGCCCTGGCCAGCACCCTGGCCATCGCCGCCGAGCCCTTGCGCATCACCGGCCTGCAGCGCTGTGGCGATGTGCTGAGCGCGGTGCAGCAGCAGTGGTGCGTGAGCACCCGCGGCCTGGCGCAGGGCACGCCCGGGGTGCATCTGGACGGGCACGTGCTGCCCGCCGCCCGTGTCACCCGCGATGGCGATACGCTGCGCCTGAACCTCGATACGGCGCGGTTGGACAGCGGCCCGTTGTGGCTGCAGGACGCGGGCGGCCAGGCCAGCAACCCGGTGTGGCTGTCGCTCAAGGCCAGCCATGTGGTGCCCGCCGGGCCGGGCGAGGTGGCGAAGAACATGGACGGCCTGACCACCTATGTCGACCTGGTCAGCCTGCTGATCGAAGAGCGCCACGACGGCCTGCAGGAGGCCCGGCGCCTGGCCGACAAGTACGGCGCCAAGGTGGTGGGGGCGATCGCGCCGCTGAACGTCTACCAGCTGCGCCTGCCGGTCAGTGACCTGGTGCAGCGCGATGCCATGGTGTTGCGCCTGGGCAGCGAGGTCAGCGTGGACGCCGTGGTGATCGAGGAGTCCGCGCCGGAAAAGGGCGAGGAGCGCGAACCCGCAGATGCGCAGGCCCGGCCCGGCGGCGAGGAGTGGGCCGCCAACCGTTTCATGGACGCGGTCAACTTCTACCAGCGGCGCATCCCTGCCCGCGATGCGGCGGTACCGGTCAGCCCGGTTCGCATCGGCGTGATCGAGCGCGACGTGGATTTCGACGCCCCCGATTTCGCCGATTACCTGGGCCCGTGCCGTGGCGAGCGACCACGCACTTGCCTGTACGCGCGTGACGCCGACAAGCCCGACGGGCATGGCAGCACGGTGGCCGGGGTGCTCGCCGCGCGCTGGGAGCAGGGCGGCAACACCGGTTTTCTGCGCGGGCTCGACCCGGCCAGCCCCGGCTTCGAGGTGATCGTGGAGCGCAATTCCGACGCTGGCATCACCGCCAACATCGCCGCCTCGGTCAACCTGGTGGAGGATGGCGTGCGGGTGCTGAACTGGAGCTGGGGCATCCACCGGGTGGGGGCGAAGAACGTCGAGGGCGACGAGGTCGACTCGCTGGTGCGCTCGGGCCTGGCCATGAGCGGCTATGAAGAGCTGCTGGAGGAGTTCTTCCTGTGGCTGCGCAAGGAGCACCCGGACGTGGTGGTGATCAACTCGGCGGGCAATGGCGCGTCGTACTCGGGTACCGACGAGTACCGCCTGCCGTCCTCGTTCGTCACCGAGCAGTTGCTGGTGGTGGGCGGGCACCAGCGCAGCGAGCGCCCGGTGGCGGTGGATGATCCGGCCTATGTGGTCAAGCGCGCCGCCTCCAACATCGACGCGCGCGTGGACATCACCGCCGCCGCCTGCGTGCAGGCGTCCACTGCGCAGGCCGACCAGCGCGGCGAGGTGCACTGCGGTACCTCCTATGCCACGCCGATGGTGGCCGGGGTGGTGGCGGCCATGCTCTCGATCAACCCGCGCCTGCAGCCCGAGCAACTGCGCCTGTTGCTGCGCCGCAGCGCCATGACCCTGGGCGGCGAGGGCGACTTCGAGCCGATGGACGCCGAAGACCTGACCGCGCCGATCCTGCCGTCCGAGCGCAACTACCAGCTCAATGACAAGGACGTCGGCCGCTCGGCGCGGCTGGACATGCACAAGGCCCTGGACCTGGCGGTGCAGAGCCGCGACCGGGTGCGATGAGGGTGTCGCCTTCATCGCGGCTCCAGCCCGCTCTGCACAGTCCTGTGGGAGCGGGCTTGCCCCGCGATGGCTGCGACGCCGTTTGTGTTTGAGGTAAGCTAGCCAACCTTTTGCACCCCCTCGATACCCTGTCACCCCCGCAGGCGATGCCCTGCCGATTGGAACCCCGATGCAGCCCACACGCAAACCCTTCCGACTCGCCCCCGTGCGCGCCGACGTGCTCGCCGGCCTCACCACCGCCTTCGCCCTGGTGCCCGAGTGCATCGCCTTCGCCCTGGTCGCGCACCTGAACCCGCTGATGGGCCTGTACGGCGCCTTCATCATCTGCACCCTGACCGCACTGTTCGGCGGGCGCCCGGGCATGGTTTCCGGCGCCGCCGGCTCGATGGCGGTGGTGATCGTCGCGCTGGTGGTGCAGCACGGCGTGCAATACCTGCTGGCCACGGTGCTGCTGGGCGGGCTGGTGATGCTGCTGTTCGGCCTGCTGCGCCTGGGCAAGCTGGTGCGCCTGGTGCCGTACCCGGTGATGCTCGGCTTCGTCAACGGCCTGGCCATCGTGATTGCCCTGGCCCAGCTCGAACACTTCAAGTCCGGCCAGGCCTGGCTTGCCGGCAATGCGCTGTACCTGATGCTCGGCCTGGTGGCACTGACCATGGCCATCGTCTACGTGCTGCCACGCCTGACCCGCGCCGTGCCGCCGGCGCTGGTGGCGATTCTCGGCGTGGGCCTGCTGGTGTACCTGTTCGACCTGCCCACCCGCACCCTGGGCGACATGGCGCACATTGCCGGAGGCCTGCCGGGCCTGGCCCTGCCCGAGGTGCCATGGACCCTCGACACCCTGCGCATCATCGCGCCATATGCAGTACTGATGGCCATGGTCGGCCTGCTCGAAACCCTGCTCACCCTCAACCTCACCGACGAAATCACCGAGAGCCGCGGCCACCCCGACCGCGAATGCGTGGCGCTGGGCGCGGCCAACATGGTCTCGGGCCTGTGCGGCGGCATGGGCGGCTGCGCGATGATCGGGCAGACCGTGATCAACCTCGGCTCCGGCGGGCGCGGCCGGCTGTCGGGCGTCGTGGCCGGGGTGATGATCCTGATGTTCGTGCTGTTTCTCGCGCCGCTGATCGAGCGCATTCCGCTGGCGGCACTGGTGGGGGTGATGTTCGTGGTGGCGCAGCAGACCTTCGCCTGGGCATCGCTGCGGGTGCTGCACAAGGTGCCGGTGAACGACGTGCTGACCATCGTGGCGGTCACCGTGGTCACGGTGTTCACCGACCTGGCGGCTGCCGTGATGTTCGGCATCATCATCGCCGCCCTGAACTTTGCCTGGCAGCAGGCCCGCGAGCTGTACGCCGACAGCGACGTGCACGCCGACGGCAGCAAGCTGTACCGCGTGCACGGCACCCTGTTCTTTGCGTCGGTCACCACCTTTCTGAACCAGTTCACCCCGGCCGACGACCCGGCCGAGGTGACCCTGGACTGCGCCCACCTGCGGGTGGTCGACTACTCGGCGATCGCTGCCATCAAGACCCTGCGCGAGCGCTATGCCAAGGCCGGCAAGCACCTGCGCGTGGTGCACCTGACCGAGCGCTGCAAGCAACTGCTCAGGCGCGCGGGGGAGCAGCACACCGCCTGAGCCCACGCGCATTTTTAAGGATCTGCTGATGGTCCGCGCTGCGGCATGTGCCTGAACATTGGCCTGTCACGGGAGTGACGTTCTCTGACGGCAAGCCTGTTGATTGGAGGAGTCTTTCGAAGCGGTGGATGGGCTATGGCACGCCTGCGTGGGAGGGGTGAGTGATGAATCAGTCGGCGCTTTACGTGGTCTCGACGCCCGTCGCGAGTACGTCGTTGCAGTCGGACCTCGGAAGGGCCCTGGAGCGGGATCAGTTCGAACTGCATTATCAACCGCTCTACCGCGTCGATCAGGGTCGCCCCTACATCGCGGGTGTCGAGGCGCTGCTGCGCTGGCGATCTGCCGGGCAACTGGTGCCGCCGCTGTCGTTCATCCCCACCCTTGAAGCCACCGGGCAGATCGTACCGGTTGGCGAGTGGGTGCTGCAGCGCGCCTGTCGACAGGTCCGCGACTGGCAGTTGGCCGGGCAGGGGCAGCTGCACTGTTCGGTCAACGTCTCCAGCCTGCAGCTGGAGCAGGTCGGCTTCGCCGCCTCGGTGCGGCGCGTTCTGCAGGCCTGCGGGCTGCCGCCGGCGAGCCTGATCCTGGAAATCACCGAAAGCCAGTGGGTCAGCGACAGTGCCCAGGTCAAGGCCTGCCTCGATGAACTGGTGAGCATGGGCGTGCGGCTGGCGCTGGATGACTTTGGCACCGGCTACTCAGCCCTGAGTTGCCTGCTGCGTTTTCCATTGAGCATCCTCAAGGTCGACAGGAGCTTCGTCAGCGGCCAGCCCCAGAGCGGCAAGCTGCACGCGATCTGTCGTGCAATCATCGGGCTGGGGTGCGAGCTGGGCTTCGAAGTGGTTGCCGAAGGCGTCGAGGAGGCTGACCACCTGGACTTCATCGTGGGCCAGGGCTGCCATTACGCGCAGGGTTACCTGCTCAGCCGGCCCTTGCCGCCGACGGAGTTGCAACGCCTGTTCAACTAGCGGCTGCCACCGCCACGCAAGGGAGCCTGGCCGCTCGGAGTGTGGGCGTACCTCGATCGCCGATCATCGGAGGGCGGTGTGCAGGCCCGTTTTCAGGCTTGCCTGATAGGCTATTTCAAACGCCCTCATTAAAGTCCCCACCAGCAACGACGCGGAGTCGGGTGCCTCCGATTTTCTGCTTGTTTCTATGAGGGATTGAACATGCTGCTTAGAAATTTCAGGCTGGGCCATCGAGCAATACTGGTGTTTTTCGTATTGAACGTGCTGGTCATTGTCCTGGGTGTGGTTTCCATCATGCAAATGGGCCGAGTGCGTGCCGCTGCCCTGGAAATCGAGAAGAACTGGATGGAAAGTGTGCGCCAGGGAGGCGCGATCGACGCGCTGGTGCTGCGCCTGCGGCTTGAAAGCTATCGCCTCCTCAGTACCGATGACCCAGCGATCAGGAAGATGTCCATCGAGACCATCACCGGTGCACGCAGCGAGCTCGACAAGGCGGTCACCGACTATCGTCACCAGGTGTCCAGCCCGGACGAACAAGCGGCCTACGACGATGTCAAGACAGGGATCGCCAACTACATAGGGCAGCTGGACAGCTTTCTGGAACGGGTGCAGGCCGACCACGCCGCCGAAGCCACCGAGTACCTCAACCAGACGACTCGGCCGCTGGCGAACAGCCTGCAGGTCGTTATCGGCAAGATGATGGACATCAACCGCGAAGGTGCCCGCCAATCGGGGATCGAGTCCGAGGCCATCTATCAGAGCTCGGTGAAGACCGTGATCGTGATCATCAGCGTGGTCGTGGTGTTGAGCATCCTGATGGGGGTTCTGTTCGCGCGCAGCATCACCGTGCCGTTGCTGGCGGTGCTGGGGATCAACCAGCGGATTGCCGAAGGCGACCTGCGCAGTGTCGTGCCGATGTCCGGCAAGGACGAGCTGACCGACCTGATGGCCTCGACCGCGAGCATGCAGGCCAGCCTGCGTGACACCATTCGTCTGATGGGCGACTCGTCGAACCAGTTGGCCGCAGCGGCCGAACAGATGCATTCGGTGGCCGAGGAATCGAGCCGCGGGCTGCAGCAGCAGAGCGATGAAATCGAACAGGCCGCCACCGCCGTGAACGAGATGACGGTTGCGGTCGAAGAGGTGGCGCGCAACGCAGCCTCCGCGTCGGAAGTCACCCAGCAATCCGCCAGTTCGACCCGCACCGGTTCCGAGCGGGTGACCCAGGCGGTTGTCGCCATCCAGAACCTGACAACGATTGTCGAGTCCACCAGCGGGGAAGTCGAAGGCCTTGCGAACAGGGCACAGAACATCAGCAAGGTGCTGGACGTGATTCGCGCGATTGCCGAGCAGACCAACCTGCTGGCCCTCAATGCTGCCATCGAGGCTGCCAGGGCCGGTGACCAGGGGCGCGGGTTCGCCGTGGTGGCCGACGAGGTGAGGGCACTGGCCCACCGCACCCAGGAGTCCACCAAGGAAATCGAGACCATGATCGCCGACATCCAGGCGGGGGCCGAGCAGGCGGTAACGGCGATGTCGCAAAGCCGCGTCAATGCACAGGACACCCTGGGGATCGCGCAGGAAGCCGGCGCCGCACTGGATGCGATTGCCCGTTCGATCACCGAGATCAACGACCGCAACTTCCTGATTGCAACCGCTTCCGAAGAGCAGGCGCAGGTGGCACGTTCGGTGGACCACAACCTGGTGAGCATTCGCGATCACTCGGTGCAGACCTCCGACGGCGCCAGCCAGACGGCCACTGCAAGCAACGAGCTGTCCAGGCTGGCGATTGCCATGGCCGACCTGACCCGGCGTTTCACCACGTGAAACCGCGCCGGTGCACCAGCCGACATGCGCATTCGCGGCGGTACATCGAGCTGAGCCAAGCGCCCTGGCTGTGCTGGGGCGCATTTTTAAGGCTTGCCTGATAGTGCTGCGCAGCAAAGGGCACTTAAGCTGGCGCCATGAAATTGAAGCATTTCCTGCAACCCACCGACTCGTTCTTCTCCACCCCCAAGGCCGTGCGCCGGCTGCTGCGATTGTTCGCCCAGTTGCTGGTGCTGGGCATGGTGGTGGGTGCGATCATTTCCCTGAGCTCGATTCTCAGAAACGAAGTCTCCCGTCGTCAGGGGCTCATGAGCGATGCCATCGCCAATGCACGGGTGTTCTTCACCCAGCGCGAGGCGCTGCTCAAGAGCCTCGCGCTGTCGGCGGTGGCGAAGCCACCTGGGCAACAGTTCGCGGTGGCGCAGCAGGTCGGCCACCGACAGCCCGGTGACGATCTCCGCTGGGACCTGCAGTTGTCCGGGCGCATGGTGGATTTCCTCACGACAAACCGCATCAACCTGCTGTACGTCGCCGATCAGGTGGCGGCCCGCGTGGTGTACCTGAACCGCACGGTCAGCTTCGATACGCCGATCCCTGGCGCGGTGCTGAGCCGCCTGCAGCGTATTGATCCCACCCTGCCCGAGGCGGACCAGGCGGTCTGGCTCAGCGATCAGCAGGCGTCGACGCCGCGGCTGTATCTGTTCGTGCGGGTGGATTTCCACCAGCCCCGATCGGGCTGGCTCGGCATGGAGATGGATGCCAGCGACGTGGCCAGCACGCTGCACGATGACGCGGCAGGGCAGTTCATGATGCTCAACCCCAGAGGCGATGTGATGATGCGCAGCGTGTCGAGCGTGTACCCGTCGCTGCCCTTGCCGAAGCTGGAGACAGGCCATGACTTCGGCTTCTCCGGGGAAGGCTTCTGGCCCGACCAGCTGGTGATGCGCAAGAAGCTGGGCTACTCGGATTGGAAGCTGTTCTATGCCATTGGGCTGGAGGCCTTGCTCAAGGTGTTGTGGTGGCCGTTGCTGGCTGCCAGCGCCCTGATCCTGCTGATCGGCGTGCTGGTGGGGCGCCTGGTGACGCGCGTCGAACGGCGCCTGATCACCCCGGCGACCCAGCGCATCGATGCACTGATCGAAAGTGAAGCGTTCAACCGCGCGATCATCCAGACCGCCCCGGTGGCGCTGTGCGTGCTGCGCCGCGCGGATGGCCAGGTGGTACTGGAGAACACCTTGTCGCAGCAGTGGCTGGGCGAGTGCAAGGAGCGCGAGCGCCTGTGCCATGGCTGGATCGAACAAGCCTTCAGCGACCGCGAAATTGTCCAGTCCGACGAGTTCCAGGCCGGCGACGGTCGCCACCTGCACCTGAGCTTCGTGCGCACCCGCTACAACGGCGAGGATGTGCTGTTCTGCGCCTTCAGCGATATCAGTACGCGCAAGCAGGCCGAGGCCGCGATGACCATGGCCAAGCAGATGGCCGATGCCGCCAACGAAGCCAAGACACTGTTCCTGGCGACCATGAGTCACGAGATACGCACGCCGTTGTATGGCGTGCTCGGAACCCTGGAGCTGCTGGCCCGTACCGAGCTGAGGGGGCCGCAGAAAGACTATCTGCACGCCATCGAGAGTTCCTCGGCAGCGCTGCTCAACCTGGTGTGCGATGTTCTCGATGTGGCCAAGATCGAAGCCGGTCAGTTGGCCCTGGAGGCCAGCGAGTTCTCGCCGCTGGAGCTCATCCACGACGTGACCCAGAGCTACGCCGGTGCTGCGCGCAGCAAGGGGTTGTATCTGTATGCCTTCGTCGACCCGTACATGCCGGCGCTGTTGCGCGGCGACATAACGCGCATTCGCCAGGTGCTGAACAACCTGCTCAACAATGCGGTAAAGTTCACCGAGAGCGGGCAGATCGTACTGCGTGCCAAGGTCGGCTCGATGACCGAGGAACGGGCCGACATCCTCTGGCAGGTCAGCGACAGCGGCCCGGGCATTGCCCCGGACGACCAGGCCTTGCTGTTCGAGCCGTTCTACCAGTCCTCGACCAAGACCAACGTGGTGCCCGGCACCGGCCTGGGCCTGTCCATCTGCCAGCGCCTGGCCGCCTTGATGAACGGCAGCATCCGCGTGGTCAGCGCCGTGGGCCTGGGCAGCAGCTTTACCTTGAGCATTCCGCTGGGGCGTTCGTACCCGATGCCGGCGAGCGATACGCCGCGCCTGGCCGACGAGATGATCTACGTGCATTCCCCGGTGCTGGAAATGGCCGAGTACGTGAGTGGCTGGCTGCGGCGCTGGGGCGCGCAGACCCATATCGGGCTGCCACCCGAGATCCAGGCCGCGCATGACGTGCTGCTGGTGGAGGCCCACCCGCACACCGCGCACCCCGTCCTGCTGGAGTGGAGCGGGCCGCGTGTAGTGATATGCCCGCAGGAGTGCGAGCCGCCGTCGCAGCAACGCTACTGGCGGGTCAAGCTCAACGACCTGAACGGGCTGCTGGCGGCCGTCAGCCAGGCCCAGGGCATCGCCCCCCCGGCGCCTGGCCGGATCGAGCACGAGATCACCCGGCAACTGGACCTGAGGGTACTGGTCGCCGAAGACAATGTGATCAACCAGCTGATCGTCAAGGACCAGCTGGAAGAGCTGGGGTGCAGCGTGGGCCTGGCCCGCGATGGGCATGAGGCCCTGGCGCTGTGGCAGAACGAGGTGTTCGACGTGGTGCTCACCGACATCAACATGCCACGCATGAACGGCTATGACCTGGCCAAGGCCCTTCGTCGTCAAGGCTGCGTGGTGCCCATCATCGGTGCCACGGCCAATGCCATGCGCGACGAGGGCGATCGGTGCCTGGCGGTAGGCATGCAGCAGCTGCTGGTCAAACCCTTCGGCCTCGGTGCGCTGTTCACCTGCCTGCAGCACTGCCAGCGTGAAGAGAGGCGAGCGTGACGTCGTTGGCCAGAAGCTACCTACGCCTCGGTATCGGCTTGCTGCTTGGCGTCGCCCTGATCTTCCTGCTGGCGATGACCCACGAGCAATGGGCGGCGCAGTACTGCGTCGATTGCGTCAGCTTCATCCGTGGGGCGAATTTACCGCTGCTGCGCATCGTGCTGGCATTTGCGTTGCTCAGCGCCCTGCTGGGGTGGCTGTACTACCACTATCGCCGGCAGGTCATCGCGCCGGCTCGCCAGGCCCGGAGCGAGCTGCTCGACAGCCAGGCGTTCAGCCTGGCGGTGATCGAAAGTGCACCTGCCGGGCTGATTGTCATCCGCCTGCACGACCACCAGGTGGTAGTGGAAAATCAGCGTGCCAAGGACAGTCGCGAAGTGGCGCAGTCCATCGTCGAGATGGCGCGCCAACCCGGCATCGAACTGTGCGGCGAGGCGAGCATGGTGCTGCAGGGTCGCTGTTTCCGGCTCAGTTTCTCCTCGACCCGCTACCAGGACCAGCAGGTGCTGCTGTGCGCGTTCACCGACGTCACCGAACACCTGGAACGCGCGGTGGCCTTGAGCCAGGCCAAGTCCATGGCCGACAAGGCCAGTGAAGCCAAGACCCTCTTCCTGGCGACCATGAGCCACGAGATCCGCACCCCGCTGTACGGCGTATTGGGCACCCTGGAGCTGCTCGGCCTGACCGGCCTCGACCAGCGCCAGATGGATTACCTCAGCATCATCCAGCGCTCGTCCTCCACATTGTTGCAACTGATCAGCGATGTGCTGGACGTGTCCAGGATCGAGTCGGGTCAACTCACCCTTGAGTCGGTGGCCTTTTCGCCATTGGGCCTGATCGAGGACGTGATGTCCGCGCACATCGCCAACGCGCGCGCCAAGGGCCTGCAGATCTATGCCTGCGTGGCACCGGAAATACCCGACCAGCTGGTCGGGGACGAGGTGCGCATCTGGCAGATCCTCAACAACCTCCTGGGCAACGCGATCAAGTTCACCGACATCGGGCGGGTTGTGCTGCGCTGTCGCGTGGCCAGGGGCGAAGGGCAAGACATCATGCTGGAACTTCAGGTCACCGACACCGGCATCGGCATTTCCCCGGAGCAGCAGCTGCACCTGTTCGAGCCGTTCTACCAGGCCCGCGCGAGCAACCTTGTCAGCGGCACCGGGCTTGGCCTGTCGATCTGCAGCCGCTTCAGTGCGTTGATGGGCGGCGAGGTGAAGGTGGTCAGCGAACAGGGGTTGGGCAGCAGTTTCACGGTGCGCCTGCCATTCGTGCTGCCGGACACGCCGTTGCCGGCAGAACCTGGCATCGACCTCGGCGGCGTGCAGGTGTACGTGCGTGCGCCCGTGCTGGAGCTGGCCGAGAACATCGGCAGCTGGCTGCTGCGCTGGCATGCCACGGTTACGGTGCTCAGCGCCGCGCAGCACGAGGTGCACAGCGGGGCGCTGCTGGTCGAGGTACTGGGCAACGGCAAGTGGCTGCCGGACTGGAACGGCCGGCGCCTGTTGTGCGACTACGACGGCCCGCAGGTTCCCGAGCCGATGGAGGCGGGCTGGCGCGTCAGCGCCAATCATGTGCGGGCGATTGCCGGCGCCGTGCTGATGGAAAAGAACGGCGTCACCGAGCCCGCGCCGCCTGGCGCAGCCCCTGCCTTGCCGGCGCTTGGCCTGCAGGTGCTGGTGGCCGAGGACAACCTGATCAACCAGGCCATTCTCAAGGAACAACTCGAAGCCCTGGGTTGCACCGTGGAACTGGCCAGCGATGGCCAGCAGGCGCTGCAGCAGTGGCGCAAGTACCGCTTCGACGTGCTGCTGACCGATGTCAACATGCCGGTCATGAACGGCTACGAGCTGGCGCGCGCGATACGCCTGCAGAACGCCAAGGCGCCGATCATCGGCGTTACCGCCAATGCCATGCGCGACGAGGGCGATCGTTGCCAGGCAGCGGGCATGACCTGCTGGGTGGTCAAGCCGCTGAGCCTGACCACCTTGCGCAACCTGCTGCTCAATGTCACCCCGGCGCGGGCGCACGAGGAGGCCCGGCGCCAGCCGTCGCTAGAGCTGTCGGTGCAGTTGGCCGAGGCGGAGTCATCGGCAGCGGGCATCGTGTTGTCGCCGGCCATGCGCGACCTGTTTTTGAGTACCATGGAGAAGGACATCCGCGCCATTCGCCTGGCCCTGGCGGCCGGCGAGCAAACCGACGTCCTGCACAAAGTGCATGGTGTCAGTGGCGCACTGTCGGTGGTGCAGGCGCACGCGCTGGCCAGGCTGTTCGGTGAGCTTGAGCACCGCCTGCGCGCGCCCAGCCTGCAGCTCACCTTGATTGACGATATTCACCAGGCGCTCGACCGGCTCTGCGACTTGATGAGGTCGGTATGACCCGGGCCGAGACTTGCCACACTTTGTGCACACCGGAGCGATCATGCATAAAATCACCGTAGTCATCGCCGATGACCACCCGATCGTGCTGTTTGGCGTACGCGAACTCATCAAGTCCGACCCGCGCTTCGAGGTGGTTGGCGAAGCGGGCAGCTCCACCGAACTGATCAACGTGCTGCACGACAAGCAGCCCCAGATCCTGATCACCGACTACAACATGCCGGAGAGTTCCCAGTATGGCGACGGCCTGCGGCTGATCACCTACCTGACGCGCAACTTCCCCGCGCTGCGCGTGCTGGTGCTGACGATGGTGTCCAACAGCCTCATTCTCACGCGGCTGTACAATCTGGGCGTGGCGGGCGTGATCGACAAGCGCACGGTGAACGAAGAGTTGCTGCGCGCACTGGAAGCCTTGAGCCAGAACCGCATCTACAAGCTGGCGCCGGCGAACCGGAACTCGGTGATCGACAACGGCTACCAGATCGACGAGCGCATGGCTTCGCTTTCCACCCGCGAAGTGGAGATCCTGCGTCTGTTCGTGGCGGGCATGAGCCTGCGCGACATCGCGATCAATCAGAATCGCAGCCCCAAGACCATCAGCACGCAAAAGATCGCGGCCATGCGCAAGCTGGATGTGCGCAGCGACCAGGAGCTGATCTCGTACTGCCTGGAGGCCAACCTGTTCCAGTAGGTGTGCCCGCGTTTTCAGGTTTGCCTGATGGCACGGGGCCCGGCTGTATCGTTCAATGGCGCCAAGCGACGGCAGCATTCCACAGGAGGCAATCATGGCGCCCGATCTTGAGCAGCGATGCCCCGACAGCGTGCGGACAATCTTCATTTCACACAGCGAGACAGCGGATGTTCGCCAGTTCATAGGGCAGTACATCGACAGCCGTTGCCTGCGTTCCAGCCCTGCGGTGTGGAACATGGTCCTCGCCGTACTGGCGGACTACCCGGGTGAAGCACCGGTGCGCCTGTACGAGCTCAATGCCTGGCTTGACCACACACTGAGCAGGCGCCCCTTTTACCGGCCAAGTGCACACCTGCTGCAGCTGGTGGTCAGCAATCAGCACATCCCTGCACCCAGCGACCGGGTCGGCGGGGCGTCGACCGTGCAGTAATCGCGCGACGACCTAGCCCTGCTTTTTGATGATGGCATCGGCCACGCTCGCCGGCGCCTCGGCATACTTGGTGAACTCCATGGTGTAGCTGGCGCGGCCCTGGGTCATCGAGCGCATCTGCGTCGAATAGCCGAACATCTCGCCCAGCGGCACGTCGGCGCGGATCACCTTGCCGGCCGGGGTGTCTTCGCCTTCCTGGATCAGCCCGCGGCGCCGGCTGAGGTCGCCGAGGATGTCGCCCTGGTACTCCTCGGGGGTCACCACCTCGACCTTCATCACCGGCTCCAGCAGCACCGCGCCGCCTTTCTGCGCCAGTTGCTTGGTGGCCATCGACGCCGCCACCTTGAACGCCATCTCGTTGGAGTCGACGTTGTGGTACGAGCCGTCGAACACCGTGGCCTTCAGGCCGATCAGCGGGTAGCCGGCCAGCACACCGTTCTTCATCTGCTCCTCGATGCCTTTCTGGATCGCCGGGATGTACTCGCGCGGTATCACGCCGCCGACCACCTCGTTGACGAACTCCAGGCCTTCCTTGCCTTCCTCGGCCGGGGCGAAGCGGATCCAGCAGTGCCCGTACTGGCCGCGCCCGCCAGACTGGCGCACGAACTTGCCTTCGATCTCGCAGGTGTTGCGGATCTTCTCGCGGTAGGCCACCTGCGGCTTGCCCACATTGGCCTCGACGCCGAATTCGCGGCGCATGCGGTCGACGATGATGTCCAGGTGCAACTCGCCCATGCCGGAGATGATCGTCTGCGCGGTTTCTTCATCGGTGCGCACGCGAAATGACGGGTCTTCCTGGGCCAGCTTGCTCAGGGCGATGCCCATCTTCTCCTGGTCGGCCTTGGTCCTGGGTTCCACGGCCACCGAGATCACCGGGTCGGGGAAGTCCATGCGTTCGAGGATGATCGGCTGGTTGATGTCGCACAGGGTGTCGCCGGTGGTCACGTCCTTCATGCCGATCAGTGCGGCAATGTCGCCGGCGCACACCGCCTTGATCTCGGCGCGCTGGTTGGCGTGCATCTGCACCATGCGGCCCACGCGCTCCTTCTTGCCCTTGACCGAGTTGAGGACCGCATCGCCCGAGTTCAGTACCCCGGAGTACACCCGGGCGAAGGTCAGGGTGCCGACAAAGGGGTCGGTGGCAATCTTGAAGGCCAGCGCCGAGAACGGCTCGCTGTCGTCGGCATGGCGCTCCAGGTGCCGGTCTTCATGATCCGGGTCGGTGCCGTTGATGGAGGGGATCTCGGACGGGGCGGGCAGGTAGTCGATCACCGCGTCGAGCATCAGCGGCACGCCCTTGTTCTTGAACGACGACCCGCAGATGGCCGGCACGATCTCGTTGTTGAGGGTGCGCTGGCGCAGCCCGGCCTTGATCTGCTCGTTGTCGAGTTCGGTGCCGTTGAGGTACAGCTCCATGAACTCGTCGTTGGCCTCGGCGGCGGCCTCGATCATGTGTGCACGCCACTCGGTGGCCAGCTCCAGCATGTCGGCCGGTATCGCCTCTTCGCGGTAGCTGGTGCCGTTGTCGGCCTCGTTCCAGTAGATGGCCTTCATCTTCACCAGGTCGATCTGGCCGATGAAGTGTTCCTCGGCGCCGATGGCCAGCTGGATCGGCACCGGGTGGTGGCCCAGGCGCTTGTCGATCTGTTTGACCACGCGCAGGAAGTCCGCGCCCTGGCGGTCCATCTTGTTGACGTAGGCCAGGCGCGGCACATGGTACTTGTTGGCCTGGCGCCACACCGTCTCGGACTGCGGCTCGACCCCGTCGGCGCCGCTGAACACCACCACCGCGCCATCGAGCACGCGCAGCGAGCGCTCCACCTCGATGGTGAAGTCGACGTGGCCGGGGGTATCGATGATGTTGAAGCGGAATTTTTCGGGGAACTGCTTGGTCGAGCCCTGCCAGAAGGCGGTGGTGGCGGCGGAGGTGATGGTGATGCCGCGTTCCTGTTCCTGGGCCATCCAGTCCATGGTCGCGGCGCCGTCGTGCACTTCGCCCATCTTGTGGTTGACCCCGGTGTAGAACAGGATGCGTTCGGTGGTGGTGGTCTTGCCCGCGTCGACGTGGGCGACAATGCCGATATTGCGGTACAGCTCGATGGGGGTGGTGCGCGCCATGGTCGTTCACCTGTGCAAAAGGCGGGCAGCCTGTGGCCCGGGTTCTTCCAGTTAAGCAGAAGAATGCACGGCTGCTGCTACCGATCGGCGCGTGTGTTCAGACCTCCACGGTGTAGTTCAGGCCCAGCTCGTCGCCGGGCAGGCCGCGTATGCCCCAGTTTTCGCGGGGGGTCTCGAACAGGGTGATCTCGATGTCCTGGGCGCCGATGCCGGTGTGCTCGCCGATGCGCTGGAACAGTTGGCGGATGAGGTCTTTCTTTGCGGCGCTGGAGCGGCCTTCGAACAGGCTGATCTCGATGATCAGGTAGTGTTCGCTGCGGTCGTCGGGGTAGAGGAAGTCGGCGGGGTCCAGGGCCAGGTAGCGCTGGAAGCGTTTTTCCGGCGGGTACTGCAGGGCGCTCATCACTGCGCCATGGATGGCTTCGGCAAGGGCAGGGCGGTGCTGGTCGAGGGTGGTGCGCAATCCATAGATCTTGATCTGGGCCATGCTGACGTTCCGTGTAGGGCGGGGGGAGGTGCATCGTGGCCGATGGCCCTGGCGCCGGCAAGGCCCCCGCTATCATCAGGCCCCCGCCGCCAACCCTTCCAGCACCGCCATCGCCCGCTGCGCATCGGCCTGCGCGACGAAGATATGGTCATGGTAGAACGCGGCCACCACGTTGCAGCTGATGCCGGCCTGGCCCAGCGCCGTGGCGAACGCCGCGGTCAGGCCCACCGCCTCCAGCGACGAATGCACCGTCAGGGTGATCCACGAGGCCTCGTAGCTGAAAGGCAGTTTCAGCGCCTCGGCCCGCGCACGCGACACGATCACCGTCAGCCCCTCCTGCTCGCGAAAACTGCCGATCACCTCGTCAGGCTGCAGCCCCGACCAGTCGGCCAGCGTGCAGAACACGTAGCTGCCTTCATTCAACTGCGGCCGCATGCTGCGCAACAGCGCGGCCAGACTTGTTTCACCCGACATGATCGTGCCCCTGCAAAAGAAATCGGCCGCCAGTCTGGCAGCCGATTGTTGATCAGCAAAATCAATTCTGCTGGGCCTGCATAAGTGCAGCTTCTGGCGTTCAGGCCTGCGTCCAGCGCCCATCCGCCGCATCCGAGCGCACGCAGGCATCAATGAAGCGCATGCCGCGTACCCCATCCTCGGCCGTCGGGCACAGCAGCGACTGCGCGCTCGGCGCACGGTGCTCGCGGCGCGCCATGATCCGCTCGGCCGCCTCGCTGTAGATGTTGGCGAACGCCTCCAGCAGCCCCTCCGGCTGGCCCGCCTTGATTCGCGTCGACAACCTGGCCGACTCGCTCAGCCAGGCCTCGCCGCGGCGCAGGACCTGGTGCGGCTGGTCCTGATGACGCAGCTCCAGCCGGTCGGGTTCCTCTTGATGCCAGTACAGCGATCCGGTGGAGCCGAACACGCGCAACTGCAGGCCATGCCGGTGCCCGGCCGCCACGAAGCTGGCCCACAGCATGCCGCGCGCGCCATTATGCAGGCGCAGCTTCACGTGTGCGTTGTCGTCCGACTGGCGCCCCGGCACCAGGGTGCTCAGCTCGGCCGACACTTCGCTGACCTCCTGCCCGGTGACAAAGCGCAGCAACTGGTGGGCATGCACGCCCACATCTGCCAGCACCGATGAGGCCCCGGCCTGGGCCGGGTCGGTGCGCCAGGCCAGCGCCTTGACCCCTTGCTGCTCAAGCGGATGGGTGCCGAAGGCGCTGGCGTGCTCCACCTGCACCAGGCGCACCTCGCCGATGGCGCCGCGCGCGATCAGTTCGCGGGCTTCGCGCACCAATGGGTAGCCACTGTAGTTGTGGGTCAGCAGGTGCAGCGCCGGGCCCTTGCGTGCGCGTTCAAGCAGTTGCTGCGCCTGGGCCAGGCTCGAGGCCAGCGGCTTGTCGCAGATCACGTCGATGCCCTGGTCGAGAAACGCCAGGCTGGCCGGCACGTGCACCGCGTTGGGCGCCATGATCGCCACCGCCTGCACGCCATCGGTACGGGCGGCTTCGGCCACGGCCATGCGCTGGAAGTCCGGGTACACCCGCTCCGGCGCTACGCCGTAGGCCTGGGCAGCGGCGCGGTTGCGTGCCGGGTCGCGGGCGAAGACCCCGGCCACCAGTTCGAAGTGCCCGTCCAGTTGCGCGGCGTAGCGGTGGGTGGCGCCGATCGACGACTCCAGGCCGCCGCCGACAAAACCCAGGCGCAGGCGCTGGCTGGGGTTGGCTACGGTTTTCATTGCGCGGCTCCTTGCGCGGTGCGCTGCAGGTGGGCGAAGTGGTTGATGGCCAGCACGTAGCCATGGGTGCCGAACCCGGCCAGTACCGCCTGGGCCACCAGCGACACATAGGAGTGGTGGCGGAAGGCTTCACGCTTGTGCACGTTGGAAATGTGCACCTCGATCACCGGCACCTCGGCGGCGATCAGCGCGTCGTGGATCGCCACCGAGGTATGGGTCCAGGCACCGGGGTTGATCACGATGCCGGCCACGCGGCCACGGGCCTGGTGAATCCAGTCGATCATCTGGCCCTCGTGGTTGGTCTGGTGGAACTCGATGTCCAGGTCCAGGCGTTGGCCGGCGCTGTGGCACAGCGCCTGCACATCGGCCAGGGTTTCGCGGCCGTACACCTCGGGCTGGCGCAGGCCGAGCATGTTCAGGTTGGGGCCATTGAGCACGAGCAGGGTCTTCATTGGGCGGTTTCCGTAGCAGGGGTGGTGCGCAGGGCCTTGGCCCGCAGCGCGTCATACACGGGTTTGTCGAGGGCCACGGCGTCCGGCTTGCCGAGCTGGTCCAGGGGCGTGCGGTAGGTTTCCGGAGCGCTCCAGGCAGCCACGGCCGAAATGGCGGTGACCGCGCAGGTGATGGCGCCGATCAGCAGCGGCACGTTGTTCGAGCCGGGCGGGGCCACGGCGGTGAACAGCGCCGGAAGCAGGGCGGTGATCATGTAGCCGACGTTCTGCGCGATGGCCATGGCCGACACGCGGTAGTGGGTCTGGAACTGTTCGGGGAAGAAGCTGGGGAAGATCGCGTTGTAGCCCTGGTAGACCATGCCCCACATCAGCAGCGAGGCGCCGAACGCCAGCGGCAGGTTGTGCAGGCTGATGGCATACAGGTAGACGAACGACATCAGCCCGCAGCCCAGTGCGCTGCCGATGATCAGCGGGCGCCGGCCGATGCGGTCGGAGAGGTTGCCCACGAACGGGATCACCAGCACCGCGACGATGTTGCCCACCACCGGAATCCACAGGTACACGCTCTTGTCGAAGCCCACGCCATAGGCCGGCTGCACCGCGTAGGCGGCGCCGAAGATGGTGGTCACCACCGGGATCACGTTCATCAGCGACACGCCGAACACCACCAGCATGCCGCGCCAGCTGTAGGTGAAGGCATCGCGGATCGGCGAACGCGCGGTCTGCTTGGCGGCCACCTTGAAGGCCTCGGGCTCCTTGACCTCGCGGCGAATGATGTAGGCGGCGATCAGCACCGCGGCGCTGAGCAGGAACGGGATGCGCCAGCCCCAGCTGTTGAAGGCGTCGCTGGGCATGAAGTACGCCAGCGGCAGGAACACCGCCGCTGCCATCACCTGGCCGGCCTGTACGCCCTGCAGGGTGAAGCTGGCAAAGAAGCCGCGGCGCCCGGGCGGTGCGTGTTCGAGAATCATCGAGCTGGCCCCGGCGATCTCGCCGGCCACCGCAAAGCCCTGCACCAGGCGCAGCACCACCAGCAGTGCCGGCGCCCAGTAGCCGATCTGCTCGAAGGTCGGCAGCAGGCCCACGGCCATGGTCGCGATGCCCATCAGAAACATGCACAGCAGCAACACGTTCTTGCGCCCGCGGGTGTCGCCCCAGTGGCCGAGCACGAAGGCCCCGACCGGGCGCGCCAGGTAGCCCACGCCATAGGTGGCCAGGGAGGCGAAGATGGCCAGCTTGGGGTCGGTGCTGGGGAAGAAGATCTGCGGGAAGATCAGCGCCGCGGCCTGGGCATAGATGAAGAAGTCGTAGTACTCCAGCGCAGAGCCCACCCAACCGCTGGCGGTGGCTTTGCGGGTTTGGCGCGCACTGTGCGCGGCGTCATGTGTGGCCATCGCAATTCTCCGTTTGTTGTTTTTATTGGGGGCACGCAGGCGTCCCGGCGCAGGGCCGGGGCACCGATGTTCAGAGGCTGTCGATCATTACCGTGTGGCCGCAGCGGGCGGCTTGGCCAATGGCGTCGATGACCTGCAGGTTGTGCAGGCCGTCGCGCACGCTCACCAGCGGCCGGGCCTGGCCACGGATCACCTGGCAGAAGTGCGCCAGCTGGCGGGCCAGCGGGTCGGCCTCGTCGAGGCTGGCGGTGGCGCACTGGAACGGCCGCCACCACGAGCGCTGCTCGTCGCGGGCGTAGTACTTGAGGCGCATGGTCGGTATCGACAGCGAGCCCTGGGTGCCGGCCAGTACGTAGCAGTCCTCGTCGGCGTAGCTTGGGTAGTCGAGGTTCTCGCGGGCGGTCTGCTCCCAGCTGCGCGCGCAGGCGGCGGTGTCGGAGAGCATGAAGGTGCCCAGCGCGCCGCTGGCAAAGCGCAGGCTGATGGCGATGCTGTCTTCCACGGCAAAGCCGCGGGTGGCGTTGGACGCCTGGGCCTGCACCGCGACGATCTCGCCGCACAGCGAACGCAGGTTGCCGATCTCGTGGATCAGGTTGATCAGCACCGGGCCACCGCCGGCTTCGCGGCGCCAGGGGGCGGCGTCGAAGTAGTCGTCGGGCTTGTAGAACAGCGCGCTGCCCATCACCGCCACCAGGTTGCCCAGTACCCCTTCGGCAATCACTTCGCGGGCCTTGTGCAGGATCGCACTGTGGGCGCGGTGGTGGCCCACCAGCAGGCGTGCATCACGCTGCTCGGCGATGGCCAGCAGGCGCTTGCCGTCTTCCAGGGTATGCGCCACTGGCTTTTCGATCAGTGCCGGTATGCCGTGCTCCACGCAGGCCAGTGCGCCGTCGACATGCAGGTGGTTGGGCGTGGCCAGGATCACCCCGTCCGGGCGCTGCGCGCCGAACAGTTCGGCCAGCCCCGGGTACAACGGTACGCCGCAGGCGTTGGCCAGTTCGGCGGCGGCGGGCGAGGGGTCGACGATGGCGGCCAGCTGGCACTCGGCGCTGGCCTGGATCAGTTCGATATGGCGGCGGCCGATCAGGCCGGCCCCGGCCACGGCAAGGCGTAATGCAGTCATGGTTCTCACTTTCTTGTTCTGGGTCGAAGCGCGTTTGTGAGAGGCTAATAAAAAAGCGCCAGGAGATAATCGGGCCAGATGAAGAATCAGAATGCGCTGATAGCGAATAATGAGCCGTTGCTGCGTGACCTTCAGTTGTTCTGCGAGGTGGCGCGGCGCTCCAGCTTCATCGCGGCAGCCACCGAGACCGGGCTGTCGCCGGCGCATGTGAGCAAGCGCATCGCCACCCTGGAGACGATGCTCGGGGTCAAGCTGTTCAACCGCACCACGCGGCGGGTCAACATCACCAGCGATGGCGAGGCGACGTTCGTGTGGGCGCAGAAGATCCTCGAGGACGTGGGCGCGATGTTCGATGCGTTGTCCGGCGGGCAGCGCGAGCCGCAAGGCACCTTGCGCGTGTGCACCAGCCTGCGCCTGGGGCGCGAGCACGTGGCGCCGATCCTGTCGCTGCTGCGGCGCCAGTACCCGGCGCTGGAGGTGTGGGTGGAGCTGCTGGACCGGCGCGTGGACCTGATTGCCGACAACTTCGATATCGATGTGCGGGTGGGCGAGGTGCAGGAAAAACACCTGATCGCGCACCGCATCGCCAGCAGCTCGCGGGTGCTGGCGGCCGCCCCGGACTACCTGGCGCGGCGCGGCCAGCCGCGGGTGCCGGCCGACCTGGCGCAGCATGACTGCCTGCTGTTTCGCAGCCGCGACGACCGTTTCGGGGTATGGCGCCTGGTGGGGCCCAATGGCGCCGAGACGGTGAAGGTGACCGGGCCGATGGCCTCCAACCACAGCGACATCGTGCGCCAGTGGGCCCATGACGGGCACGGCATCATCATGGCATCGCGCTGGGACGTGGCGGCCAGCCTGACCAGCGGGGCGCTGGTGCAGGTGCTGCCGGGGTATCACCAGCCGGCGGACATCTGGGCGGTGACGGCGGTGCGCTCGTCAAGTTCGGCCAAGGTGCGCAGTTGCGTGGCGTTTCTGCGTGAGCAACTGGCGCAGGGGCCCTATGCGCTGGCTGGGGGAAGGGCGGGGCAGTAGTGGGGCGGCCTTCGCCAGCAAGGCTGGCGCCTGCACCCTGCGGGCGAAGGCCGGGGCCTCAGAACCAGCGGTCGCTGCGCTTGCGCCCGCGGCTGAGCATCGGCAGGATCAGCCCCGCCAGCAAGCCGGCCCCGGCAATGCCGCCGCCGTACACCATGTAGCGCATCAGCACCTGCTTGTTCTCGTCGCCCAGCTGCGCCTGGGTAGCGCGCAGTTGCGATTGCGCATCGCCCAGCTCGGCATTGAGCGCGGTGCTGCGCGCCTCCAGTTCGTCGATCAGCGCCTTGCGTGAATCCAGTGTCTCCTGCATGCCCTGCACCCGGGTCTTCCAGCTGTCGTCGATGGTCTTGAGCTGCTCGCTCAACTGGCTCACCTGTTCGCTCAGTTGCGGCACGCGCTCGGCCTGGCCGGGCACCGTCTGCAGGTCGCTGCTGTTGATCCACACGGTATCGCCCGACTCGCCACGTACCTGGCTGTAGTTGCCCTGGCTGGTCAGCAGGGTGACCTTCTGGCCGGATTTGAGGTTGCCGACGATCCGGTGCCCGTCGGTAGGGCCGCTGCGCACGTAGGTGCTGAGGCTGTCGCTGACCCAGCGTTCATTGCCGCTGCCTTCCTCGGCGTGGGCCGGGCCACACAGGATGACCAGGCTGCCGAGCAGGCCGGGGATAAGAGAGCGCCGTGCGCGAAGCTGAAAAGATGGGGGCATGGTGATCTTCTTGAAAACGGAAAAAATGAAACCCACAGACCATTTTTTGCTCGTCAGGTTCACTGCGCACTGACGAAGGGCAGGCACGAATCGTGGCAATGCCGGAGAAGTTTCCTACCTGACAGCAGGATGCCCCCTGATAGGGGCGGGGCATGACCGGGAATAGCCTTACGCGGCTTGAACAACGGTCTGTCTTTCTCATGTTATGGAGTCTTTCAATGGTTGCTAAACGCACCACGAACTACCTGGCCGCCAGCAGCCTGCTGATGGTGCTGGCCGGTTGTGCCGGCGTGCCCGTGCCCACCGAGCAGGTCGAACTGACCCGCAACGCGGTCAGCCGCGCCGTGACCGCCGACGCCACCCAGTACGCGCCAGCCGAAATGAAGGCCGCCCAGGACAAGCTGTACGCCGTCGAACGCGCCCTGGGCGAACGGAACCTTGTCGCGGCCCGCACCCTGGCCGAGCAGGCCGAGGCCGATGCCAACCTGGCCGAGCGCAAGGCGCGTGCCGCCAAGGCCCAGCAGCAACTGCGCAGCGCGCAGCAGGGCATTGAAGTGCTGAAGCAGGAAATGCTCCAGTCGCCCGACGCCATCACCCCCACGATCACGCCGTAAGGATGCCCGTCATGTCCGTCAAATACCTGTTGCCTGCCGTTTCCGTGATGGGCCTGTTGCTCGCCGGTTGCAGCACTACCGCCGAAAACCCTGGCCTGCTGCAAGCCCGCGAGCACTTCAGCGTGCTGCAGAGCAAGCCGGAGTCCAGCCGCCTGGCGGCACTGGAAACCAAGGATGCGTTCAATGCCCTGGGCAAGGCCGAGCTGGCTTCGATCAAGGACCGCAAGGCCCCGCAGATCGAGCAGCTGGCTTACCTGGCCAACCAGAAGATCGCCGTCGCCGAGCAGACCATTGCCCTGCGCCAGGCCGAAGCCGGCCTGCAGGGCATCGAGGCGCAGCGCACCCAGGCCCGCCTGGACGTGCGTACCGCGCAGCTCAAGGCCCTGCAGCAGCTCAAGGCCAAGCAGACCGAGCGTGGCACCGTGGTGACCTTCGGCGATGTACTGTTCGACACCGGGCGTGCCGAACTCAAGGCTGGCAGCCAGCGCAACATCGACCAGTTGGCCGAGTACCTGCGTGCCAACCCGGAGCGCAAGGTGCGGGTCGAGGGCTTCACCGACTCGACCGGCAGCGACAGCCTCAACCAGCAGCTGTCAGAGCGTCGCGCAGCGGCTGTGACCAACGCCCTGCGCCGCAACGGGGTGGACGCCGGGCGGATCATCAGTGCCGGCTATGGCAAGGAGTACCCGGTGGCCTCCAACGCCGACGCGCAGTCGCGTCAGCTCAACCGCCGCGTCGAAGTGATCATCTCCCACGGCAATGCTGCCGTCGGCCAGCGCTGAGGCCTACAGCAGCCGGGTCAGCAGCCAGTACAGCCCGCCCGACAGCATGATCGCTGCGGGCAGGGTCAGTACCCAGGCCATCGCCAGGTTGGCGATGGTGCGCAATTGCAGGCCCGAACCGTTGGCCACCATGGTGCCGGCCACCCCGGACGACAGCACGTGGGTGGTCGACACCGGCAGCCCGTACATGTCCGCCGCACCGATGGTGCACATCGCCACCAGCTCCGCCGAAGCCCCCTGGGCGTAGGTGAGGTGGGTCTTGCCGATCTTTTCGCCCACCGTGACCACGATGCGCCGCCAGCCGACCATCGTGCCCAGCCCCAGGGCAATCGCCACCGCCACCTTGACCCACAACGGAATGAACCGGGTGGCGTCGTCGATGCGGCTCTTGAACAACTGCACCTGCGCGGTGGCGGCCGCGTCGAGCCCGCCGTGCTGGTGCTTTTGCATCAGGCGGATGGCTTCGCTGGTCAGGTACATGTCGTTGCGCACGTTGGCCATGGCCTCGGCCGGTACGTGGGTCAGCGAGCCGTAGCCTGCGACTTCCGCGCCGATCAGGCCGGCCAGTGCCGCCAGGGCCGGTACCAGCTCGGCGCTCGGTTGCCGCTCGCGCAGGTACAGGGTGAGGGTGGCGCGCGGGTCGCCGACATGAGGCTGCGCCGACTGGCCGAGCAACTGCTGCTGGGTGGCCTGGGCCACGGCGGCAAACTGCAGCGACTGGTCGGCCGGCATGGTGCGGTTAAGCGCGTAGGCCATCGGCAGGGTACCCACCAGAATCAGCATGATCAGGCCCATGCCCTTCTGCCCGTCGTTGGAGCCGTGGGCGAACGACACCCCGGTGCAGGTGGCGATCAGCAGGCCGCGAATCCACCAGGGCGGCGGGGCGTCGCCGACCGGCGCCTGGTACAGCTCGCGGCGCTTGACCAGCATGCGCAGGCCCACCAGCAGCAGCGCCGCACAGGCAAAGCCCACCAGGGGCGAGAACAGCAGCGCGTAGCCCACCTTGCTGGCCTGGGTCCAGTCCACGCCGCTGGTGCCGTCGCGTCCGTTCATCAGCGCATTGGCCACGCCCACGCCGATGATCGAGCCGATCAGGGTGTGCGAGGAGGAGGCCGGCAGCCCCAGCCACCAGGTGCCCAGGTTCCAGATGATCGCGGCCAGCAGCAGGGCGAAGACCATGGCAAAGCCGGTGGCCGAACCCACCTGCAGAATCAGCTCCACCGGCAGCAGGGCAATGATGCCGAAGGCCACCGCGCCGCTGGACAGCAGCACCCCGATGAAATTCCAGCACCCCGACCACACCACGGCGAACTGCGCCGGCAGCGAGTTGGTGTAGATCACGGTGGCCACGGCGTTGGCGGTGTCGTGGAAACCGTTGACGAATTCGAAACCCAGGGCAATCAGCAGTGCCAGGCCCAGTAGCAGAAAGGGCGTCCAGGTGGTGACCACGGTACCGGCGGCATCGATGTCGCGGAACAGGCTCCAGGCGGTGTACACCAGGCCCCCCAGCAACAGGCAGACGAACAGGGTGACGGAGGCGCGGCCGGGGCGGGTGGCCAGTTGTGCAAGGGAGGGGCGGCCACCCGCGGAGTCAAGGGTGGTGCTGATCGGGGTTGTCATTAGACGGGTCCGGTAGGGTGGAAGTCGTGCCTGGCGCATCAAGGATAAAAACCCTGAGTGATGGCATAGTGACTTCGATCAACAAAAACGCGGGTTGCCCAGCTACGCTTGTACCCAGGCAGTGGGAGGAACGTGCCGATGATTCAGTGCAAACGGGCCTATGAGGCGCCTGCGCCGCAGGATGGCGAGCGGGTGCTGGTGGATCGGATGTGGCCGCGCAACCGGCGCAAGGATCAGTTGCACCTGAGTGCCTGGCTACCGGAGGTGGCGCCGTCGTCGGCCTTGCGCCAGGCCTTTCACCGCGGTGAGGTGGACTACGACGGGTTCTGCCAGCGGTATCGCCAGGAGCTGGCCGACCGGCCGCAGCATTGGTGGGGGCTGCTGGACAAGGCCCGTGGCGGCACCCTGACCCTGGTGTATGCGTTCAAGGATGAACAGCACAACAATGCGCGGGTGCTGGCCCAGTGGCTGGAGGATGAGCTGGATCGCCAGGGGCCCGGGAGTTCGCCGGTTTGCTATGCCGATGAGCTGGGGCCTAAAGTGTGACTCTCTGAATCTGCGTTACGGCCATCGCGGGTCAAGCCCGCTCCCACAAGGCCCCCGCCTTACCTGTGGCAGCGGGCTTGACCCGCGATGGCCGCGCCGAAAATCCCCTGACGGGCACCCAAATGACCCCAACCCTGACCCCCGCCACCGACCTGCACCGAACCTTCGCCCGCGACCTCACGCGCCGCGCCATGCTGGCGTACTACCGCGAATTCGATCTGCTCTGGCTGGAAGAAGCCTTCGACCAGGCCTGGGGCTGGCGCGAGCAATGGCTGATTGTCGACGCCGAACAGCCCCTGGGCTTCTGCAGCCTCAGCCAGGACAGCCGTGCGCTGTACATCCGCGAACTGCACCTGGTCGAGGCCGCCCGCGGCAAGGGCATCGGCGGCTGGGTGCTGGAGCAACTGGCCGAATGGGCCGGCAGGCGCCATCTGCCGCTGCTGCGCCTGACCGTGTTCAAGAGCAATCCGGCCCAGGCCCTGTACCTGCGCCACGGCTTCGTCGCGCAGGGTGAGGACGAATGCTTCGTGCGCATGCAGCGGGTTATCGGCTAGCACTCTGCACGCAGGTCAGCCCCGGCTGCGGGGTACCGGCGGCCACCCGGCGTACCTGCACCACGCAGCCCTGGCGCACGGTGGCGTCGAGCAACGGGCCCTGCACCGGCAGCAGGTCGCCGATCAGCAGGTTCTGCAGCAATGGCTTGCCCTCGAAACGGTTGCTGCCCAGCAGCACCTGGTCCATGCCTTCCACCCGAACCACCGCCTTGCCCACCCGGCCCAGGGTGTTGCCGCCCAGAATCAGCGGCCCGGCCAGTGGCTGGGTGTTGCGCAGGCTGATGGCGTACTCGGGGGTGTTGCCGATGTGGTTTTCCAGCATGACCGCGCCAGCCACGTCGCTGGCGTCCACCGCGCTGCCCTGGCTGTTGCCGATGAAGTTGCCTTCGATCAGCACCGGCATCTCGCCCTTGAGGTTGCGCAGCAGCACGCCGTTGCCGCGGCTGGCGCCGATGCGGTTGCCGCTCAGCAGCAGGGCGCCTTGCTGGTCGCTGACCTCGATGGCGGCCTTGTGCGTGCCCAGGATCAGGTTGTCGTCGAGCCAGGCGCGGGTCTGCCCGCGCAGGCGGATGCCGCTGTTGTTGTCGACCCCGCGAATCTGGTTGTGCGCCATGCGCATCTGGCTGTCGCGCACGTCCACGCCATACTGCTGGGCACTTTCGAAGCGGCTGCCCTCGATCACCCCACGGCTGTGCTGCAGCTCCACCGCCGACAGCTCGCTGAACTGGCTGTCGCGTATCAGCACGCTGGCCGGCCGGGTGGCCGGCGATTGCTGGCTGCTCAGGGCAGTGGTCAGGCCCCGCGACAGGTTGGCGTTGTAGCCCAGGCGGTTGAGGGTGGCGCCGATCAGCTGGGTATGGCTGCCGGCCCAGGCCACCACGAACGGGCGCCAGGCGCGCTCGGTGTTGCCGGCCTTGTCGCCGGCCACGCTTTCCAGGCGCGACTGGTTCAGGCCCAGCCAGCCCTGGTTGATCAGGGCCGTGCCCGAATAGCTGTAGAGGTACAGGCTGGTGCCCTCCAGCACCAGCCCGCCATCGGCGGCGATCATCAGCGGGTAGCTGAGCAGGTAGCCGTCCTTGTAGCGCTTGAGTACCTGCGGGTTGTTCAGGGTGTCGGCCAACTGCGCCAGGGTGATGCTGCCACCCTGGATCAGCACCGCCTGCGGGTGGTGCGCCTGGTAGCCGGCCACGGCGCGGAACAGGCCGTTGTTGACGAACGGCTCGAACGGCCAGCTGCCGCCCTGGGCCGAGAACATCGGTTGCAGGCTGACAGTGGCACGCCCGCCGGGGCGCGGGCGTTCCTGCAGGGTGAAGCTCACTGCTTCGCGGGTGCTGGCCTGCACCTGTTGCACCTGCGCCTGGTAGTCGTTGGGGCTGACCACGCGCAGTGCCTGCTGCATCGGCAGGCCCTGGGGGGCGGCGTGGGCCACGCCGGCGAGGCCGGCCAGCAGCAGGCCGGCCAGTCGGGTAAAGCGGAAAATGCGGGCAGGCTGGGCCATGGCGATTCGTCCTTGGGTTACGGCAAAGGGGGGTAGAAGGGCTTGAGCGGGCCGCCGATCTGACTGTAGTTGTCGACGTTGCCGTCCTCGCTTTCGTACAGCTGGCGGGCCAGGCGGTTGTTGGGCGCGCGGTACAGGAACGGGATCAGCCAGGCCAGCTTGTAGGGGGCTACCTCGGTCTGGGCCTGGCCCATCAGTTCGGGCAGCGGGCCGGGGTCGAGCACCGTGCGTGCGGCGAAGTTGCCCAGCAGCTCCAGGGTCTGCTGGTCGTGTTCGCTCCAGGGCAGGCCATTGGCCCGCGCCGACTCGGCCAGCAGCACCAGCGGCACCAGCGCGTACTGGCTGTAGGTGGCGGCAAGCCGGGCCCGCGCCACTTCCAGTGGCAGGTAGGCATAGCTGCCGTCCCCGCTGCGCACCGCCTGCTGCAGGCCGCGACGCAGATTGCCGTCGGCCCAGCGGATGAAGTCGTCGCGCTGCACCAGCATGCCGCTGGCGGCCACGGCCCAGGCGGCCCAGTAGTCGTGGTTGTTGAACCAGGTGAAGCTGGCGGCCTGGCGTGGCTGGTACTCGCGGATGATCAGTTCGCCGAGCTGTTCGAACCAGCGCGTCTGGGCCGGCGACAGCTGCACCTGGCCGTTGCTGGCGGCCTGGGTCAGCAGCAGCGTCGAGGCCATGGCCGCCACCGCCCACTTGCGCGCCGCCATGCCGGTGCTGCTGGCATCCGGGTTGAGCAGGGCACCGGCCTGCGCCCAGTGCTCCAGCCACTGGTCCTGGCAGGCCAGGGCCATGTTGGCCTGCTGCGGGGTCTTGGCGCGCTGGAAGCGCTTGCTGGCGAAGATCAGCCCGGCGATGAACTGCTTGACCTGCTTGCTCGCCGCCTCGGTGTCGGCATCGGGGCGGCTGCGCAGGGTCGACTTGCTGGCATCGCGCTGGTCGTACTTGCTCTGCATGCGCAGGCTGGCGGTGTACGGTGGCGGCGGCTGTTTGCTGCACTGCAGGGTGCGGTAGTCGGCGATCATCGCCGACTGGGCGGTGGCCCGCGCCGGCCAGATCGATTGCGCGGCCAGGCTGCTGCCCAGCTGCAACCCGGCGCACAAGCCCAGGGTGGCGACCAGCCAGGGCTTCAGAGGCATAGACGGGTTTCCACCTGGGTGGCGGCCTGGCTCGGCTTGGTCGGTTCGAGGAACACCGAGAGCAGGTTGGCCCCGGCGAACTCCTTGGCCTTGCTCAGCTCCAGGTAGTACTGGCCACCGCTGACGGCCGCCTCGCGGCGAAACCACACCTTGTCGCGGGCACCGTTGTCGTAATACACGATCACGTAGAAGTCCTTGACGTTCTTGTCGCTGATGCGGATGTCCAGAAAGCCCTGGCCGCTGCCCAGTGCCTTGCGGCTTTCGCCGGCGTTGCTCAGCAGTTCGATGCGGTCGTTGACGCGCAGCGCCGGGCGCTGCAGGCGGTTGCCCAGCACCGGTGTAGAGGTGCTGCAACCGCCCTTGACCGCCGGAATCAGCTGGCGGTACATCTGGTCGGACTCCAGCTGGTAGTTGGCCGGCAGCTCCCAGATGATCAGTCTGGGCGGTGCGTCGGGCTTGTAGTTCTCGGACAGCAGGTATTCGAGCAGCGAGCCGTCCTGGCCAACGCCGGGCAGGGCGTAGTTGAGGATGTCGACATCCAGGTACTGCTTGAGGTAGCCGTCGAAGTTGAACTGCTTGCTCTCGTCCTCACGGGCTGCGGCGTTACTGTCGCCCACCAGGATCACCTGTGGGTCGGGGGCTTCGTCGAACAGTGCGTCGGCATCGTCGGCCACCGGGATGGTCTGGTAGCCGCGCACGTACTGGAAGCCGTAGTTGTTGCCGCAGATGCTGCTCATCGCCAGGTTCATGGTGCCGTCCTTTGGCACCATCACGCCGGGCTCGGTGCGGTAGTGCTTCTTGGTCAGGTCGGCATAGAACGGCTGGCGGCGCACCTCATCGGCCACCAGGCGTGCGGTGGCCTCGGCACCGCTGGGGGTCCAGTGGTGGTCGCGGCGAAAGAAGTACTCGCCCGCCGGCGGGGTGCGCACCAGTTGCATCAGGTCGGGCACCACCGCGCCGCCGCTGCGCAACTGCTGCAGGTAGCTGGCCAGGTTGTTGCTGGCGCGCTCGAAGTCGAACCCGTGCAACTGCCCGGGGTAGAGCTTGTCGCGGTGCATCAGCCCGCGGGTGGGCTGCACGGCCATGGCCACGTGGATACCCTGCTGGCGGAACGCGGCCATCAGGCGCGCGAACTCCGGGCGCATGGGTGCGGGGATGCCGAAGTCGTTGGTCAGGTCGACGGCCGAACGGAACAGCCAGCGGTCCTTGCCCGGGACGATCTCGCGCATCAGTTTCATCCGCCCTTCGGCGTATTTCTGCGGATCGCTCAGGGCCGGGCAGACCATGCACTCAAGGCTGGTGCAGCCGGGGCTGGGCGCCTCGGCGGCCTGGCCGGCCTGGCTGGCGGCAGCGAGTACGGCCATCAGGCCGAGGGAGGTAAGGATCTTCATGCGCGGTTCATCATCCTGTGTTCAAGGCCAGCCTGCGGTTACAGCGTGGGGTCGATGCTGTTGGCCACGCTGATGCTCTTGTAGCCATTGGCGGCGGGCAGCAGCACGTAGCTGTACGAGCGGCCTTTCTTGAGGAACAGGTCGTCGAACTGGGCGACGTTGCGCTGATCGACATAGGCGGCGAAGCCGATCTTGATTTCGTTGACCAGGCGGCTGCCGGTCTGGTCCTTGCCCAGCGGGTCGATGACCGAGGTCTTGCCGTCGGAGGTCTTGAGGGCGGCCTGCGCGGGGGTCAGGTTGTAGAAGGCGATCTGGGCCTTTTTCGGTTCGTTGACGTATTTGTCGGCGATCAGGGTCAGGCCCTTGCCGTCATACACCACGGTGCTGGCGGCGTTGGCCTTGAGCTGCGGCTCGATGGCCTGCTTGTCGACCGCGATCTTGTGGCTGCCGGCAGGGGTGAAGCGGTAGCCGCTGAGCTGGCCGGGGGCGACCTTCTGTGGGTTGACCTTGCCGCTCAGGGTCACGTCGATGCTGCGATCGCTCAGGTTGAGCACGCGCACGAAGGCCGAGTCGGCCGGGGCCACGGCGTCGTAGAGGTCGGCATTGCCGTCGTTGGCGAGGCTGGCGGTGCTGACCAGCAGCAGGGCGGTGGCGGCGAGCAGTTGGCGTGGCGAACGGGTCATGGTGTATCTCCTTAGAAGTGTTGGGTCTGGTTCATCTGACGCTGGCCGCTGACCCGATGGGCCAGCAGGGTGCGCAGCGGGAATTCCCAGACCACGGTGTCGATGTCAGGGTTGCCCAGCTCATCGCTGGCCAGAAACTGGTTCATTGCCTCGAACGGCCCGCGGGCCTCCACGGCAATGCTCAGCAGGTCACGGTTGAGGGCTTCCTTGAGAAAACCGACGAAGTTCCAGTCGTCGATCTTGCTGTAGCTGGTACCTACCAGCAGCAGGCTTTGGGCCTGGTCGGCGAACAGCTCATCGCTGCTCTGTTCGGCCTTCAGGGTTTCGTACACGGCGATCTGGTTGGCGCCAAAGTCCGGCATCAGCCGGCTCTGGTCGAACTGGATGTAGTTCATCAGGTCGCCCTTGACGGTCTTTTGCGCGACCTGGTGCGACACATAGCGCTCCTGGCCCAGCAGCTCCGGGTGCTGGCGCGCCAGTTCGAAGGCGGCCAGGCGTGCGCCATCGGGGCTCCAGTGGGTGTCGGACTTGAGAAACAGCGGCGGGCCGCCGAGGTTGTCCAGAAACGCCGAGCGCAGCGGCGTCACCGTGACGTTGCGTGCCTGCAGCTGCGCCACGAAGCGGTCGTACAGGCTGATGGCGCGCGGATCGAACGGGTGCTCGGCATGCGCGGCATAGATGTCCAGCTTCATCGGCAACGGCAGCAGCACCAGGCGCTTGCCGTGCTGCGCCAGTTGCGCCTGCACGGCGTCGATCTGTGCCAGCTGGCCTTGCAGGTTGGCCTCCAGGTCATTGGGCACACGGTATTCCTGGGAGGTATAGAGCCAGCCGTCCTTGCCCAGTACCACGCCCTTGGTGCCCTCCCTGAACAGCAGGTACTGCGCGTCGGCCCACAGCTGCACCGAGGGCTCACGCAGGAAGAAGCGCTTGTCGTAGGCCTGCTCGAACTTGCGCAGCAGCTTGCCGTCGACGAACAGGTTCCAGGCGTCACTCTGGTTTTTCGCGAAACTGAAAACCGGTGGCAGGGAGTAGACGAACATCCCCGCCAGCACCAGGCAGAACAGAATGCCGTTGACCTTGCTTGCCGAGTTCATCACCGGGTACATGACAGTCTCCTAGAACTGGAAGTAGAGGAAGGGGGAGAACGAGTGCGCAGCCAGGCTGCTCAGCGCCAGCGCGAAGCCGGCCCACAGCAGCACGGCCTTGAGCCCGCCGACATGGGCCATGAAGAAGTGCTGCTTGTTGCCGGCGTAGTAGCGCACGTTGTTGCTGCCGGCCAGGATCAGCCAGCACAGCGCCACCGCCACGAACGACATGGCCATCTTCGAGGCGCCCAGCACGTAGAGCTCCAGCGAGCCCAGGCCGTTGAAGCCGAACAGCGCCTGGTAGATGTCCAGGCTGTGGCGCAGGTCGTTGGTGAAGAACAGCGGCATGCTCAGGATGATCAGCAACCCGGTGCGCAGGTTGCGCCCCAGGCGGTAGGGCGTGGTGACCTTGGTGGCCAGGTTGAACTTGCGCTCGATCACCATGCCCAGGCCGAAGAACAGCCCCCAGCAGATGAAGGCGAAGCTTGCGCCGTGCCACAGCCCCGACAGCAGCATGGTGTACACCAGCGCCGGCATGGCCCCGGCGATGCGCTTGCGCACCAGCGGCATGTACACGTAGTCGCGCAGAAAGTGCGCCAGGGTCATGTGCCAGCGGCTCCAGAACTCGGTGATGCTCTGCGAGACGTAGGGCTGGTTGAAGTTCTCCGGGAAGCGAAAGCCCATCATCAGCGCCAGGCCCAGGGCCATGTGGCTGTAGCCGGCGAAGTCGAAGTACAGCTGCAGGGTCGACACCACCAGGCCGAACCAGGCATCGCTCAGCTGCAGGCTGCCCTCGCTGATGAACAGCACGTTGATCGGCGCCAGCTGGTCGGCGATCAGCACCTTCATGATGAAACCGAGCATGAACCGGCAAACCCCCAGCGAGAACATCTCCAGCGAGTGGGTACGCTGGCGCAGCTGCGGGGCCAGTTGGCTGTAGCGCAGGATCGGGCCGGCCACCAGGTGCGGGAACAGCGCGACGAATGCGGCGAAGTCGATGAAGTTGTTGGTGGGCGTGGCGTCCTTGCGGTAGATGTCGACGATATAGCTCAGGGCATGGAACACGTAGAACGAGATGCCCAGCGGCAGGAAGATCGTCTCCAGGGTGAAGGTGTTGATGCCCAGCGGCGCCAGCAGTGCGCCCAGCACCTCGGCGCCGAAGTTGGCGTACTTGAAATAGCCCAGGGTCGACAGGTTGCCGATGATGCCGATCCACAGCAGGCGGAACGCCCAGCGCTTGTCGCCGGCGTCCAGGCGCGCCTTGATGCGCAGGCCGAACCAGTAGTTCCAGTAGGTGATGCCGACGAACAGCAGCAGGAAGTCCGGGCGCCACCAGGCATAGAAGATGTAGCTGGCGGCGACGATCACCGTGGAGCGCCACGGCGCACGCGCCAGGAAGTACACCGCCAGGAACAGCGGCAGGTAGAGGAACAGGAACACGTTTGAGGCGAAAATCATCGCGGGGCCCGCCCTTAGTAACTGATCACGACGCCGACCGTCAGCTGGTAGTCGTCACCGGTATCCAGCGCGTTGCCGGCATTGAGGTAGCTGGCGCTGACCAGGGTGTTGACGTCCAGGTGCTTGCCGTCGAGGGCGACCGGAAACATCTTCCAGTAGTAGTTGAGGTCGAGCATCTGCCCCACGTGCTTGCCGTTGCCGTTGCTGCCCTGGGCGATGGCCTGGTTGCGCGCGCTGCGCTGGTCGCCGTCGACGCGGATCGGCAGGGTGCCACTGGCATCGCGCAGCTTGAGTTCGGTGAGGCGAAAATCCAGGGCGCTGCGCGGCGTGGGCCGGGTTTCCACGGCAAAGCCGTAGTAGCTCAGGTTGCGCAGGTCGAGGCTGACGAACGAGCTGGCCAGGCGGGTGCTGTAGGAGCCCTGGCGGGTGATGCGGTCGGACTGGATGGTGTTGAGACGAAAGCCGTCGTTCTCGTTGCTCGGCTTGTCGGTCAGCCCGCCGCGCAAGGCCAGGCGCGGGGTCCAGGGCAGGTCGTCGAAGCGTTTGCCGATCTCGCCCAGCGCCGCCCAGCCGCTGGCGTTGTGGCCGGTGGTGGTCAGGCCGTTGCCGTCGGTGTTGTCGACCTTGCCGTCGAGTGCGGCCAGCTCCAGGTGGTAGTCGCTGAACAACGGGCTGACCTGCAGGTTGTCGGCCTTGAAGAACAGCCCGTAGCGCATGCCGGTGAAGTCGTAGCGGTCACGCGGGTCGTGCCCGCTGTGGTCGTCTTCGTACATCACGCGCGTGCCGGCCCAGTTGTTCTCGCTCCAGCGGTAGGCGTACTCGCCCATCAGGTAGGTGGTGCGTTCTTCGCTGTCGGCCAGGCGGTTGACGTCGCTGTTGTAGTTGTAGAACTTCTGCGCCACGGCGAAGAAGCCCTTGGCGAAGGTGTCCTTGTAATCGAAACGCAGCGATTCGATGCTGTCGTCCCACCAGATGCCGTAGTCGTCGGCAAAGCGCTGGCGTCCGGCCGACAGCGAGAAGCGTGGGTCGTCGCCCAGCAGGTTGCGCTTGACGTACAGCTCGCGCAGCTCGGCGTACCAGCCTTCGGGCTGCTCGCGGTCGAAGGCGTTGGTGCTTTCGTTCTGGCTGTTGGCCGTCTGGCTGGAGTCGTAGTTGAGCCACAGGCGACCGTAGACCATCCACTTGGCCCAGCGTTTTTCCGGCGAGTACCAGGCGAACGAGGGTTCGTAGCGCAGGCTGTAGAAGCTCTCGCGGCTGCGCCCCACCTGGGAGTCTTCGGGGCCGTAGCCGGTCTGCACGGTGAGCTTGTTGAAGAATTCGGAGGTGATCACCGGCGTGCTGGCGTCGGCGTCTACCCGCACCGGCTCGCTGCTGTCGGCCTCGGGGCCGGTGATTTCTTCGGCGGCGAACGCGGTGTACAGCGGCGCGAGCATGAGCAGGGCGCCAAACAGGGACGGATGCGCTTTCACAGGGTGGTCTCCTTGAGCAGGTCATTGCGTGCCGCCATGGCGCGCTCGATGTCAGCCGTTTTCAGGGTTTTGTCCAGGCGCTTGAGCAGCCCGCGGGCGCGGCGCTCGCCCAGGTCCAGGGCAAGGCGCGCGTAGGTGTAGGCCTTGACCGGGTCGTGGCAGATGGCGCGGCCGCTCGCGTAGATGGTGGCCATGCGGTACCAGGCGGCAGTGGCGCCGCGCTCGGCCTGTTCCTGGTAGATCGCCAGGGCACGCTCCTGGTCGGGCTGGTCGAGGCCGCCCTTGCTGTACAGGTCGGCCAGCAGCAGGTGCGCGTCGCGAAAGTTGCTGGCGATCAGTTCGTCGATCAGCACCTGGGCCTTTTGCGGGTCCAGGGTCAGCCAGTTGGTGACCATGTACAGCGAGGCATTGAGCGCCTTGGCCCGGGTCGGGTCCTTGGCCTGCACCTGGGCAATCAGCGCCTGTACCTGGTCGGCGTTGTGCTCGGTGGGGTTGGAGATCATGAAGTTGGCCTTGGACACTAGCGCCGGCACGAAACCGCGCTGCGCGGCGTTGTCGAACCAGCGCTGGACCTCGGCCATGGCGGCCGCCCATTCATCGGCCAGGGCCTTTGCACGGGCCTGCTGTTCGGGGGTGGGCGCGGGCCTTGGGGCACCCATGGCGTTGCCCAGCTGCTCATCCTGTTCGGCCTGCTGGTCGGCACGCTGCACGGTGCTGATGGTGTCGAGCAACGAGCCGATACGGTGCACGATCTCCACCGGCAACTGCGCCATCCGGGGCTCCAGGGTGCGGGCGAAGGCGGGGAACGCGGTGTCCTGGCGCTCGCCGAGGAAGGCGTAGTAGCGGTCGACGCCACGCGGGTCGACGCGTACCGCCTGCTGGTACCAGTGCTCGGCAGCGGCGCGGTCGCCCTGGCGCTCGGCGACCACCGCGCGGTACAGCTCGGGGTGGCAGTCGAGCAGGCAGGACTGCTCGTACAGCGCCAGCAGCTGCGCGGCCTCGGCGGTGGGCACCAGGTCCGGGTAGGTCAGGAACACTTCCAGCGTGGCATTGGTGTTGCGCGGGTCCAGGGTGGCCGGGTAGCGGGTCAGCGCCTGGGCCACCCAGGCGCGCTGCTGCTGGCGCAGGCCGGGGCTGCGGTCAAGCAGGCGGGCCAGCGAGGCCAGCGCCGGCACCAGGCCGCGACCCTCGGCAAACGCTTCCTGGTACAGGCGGATCGCCTCCTGGCGGTTGGCGCTGTCGCTGCTGGCCAGCACATCGCCCAGCAACTGCTTGGACGCCAGGTCACCGCGCTCGGCGAGCACGCGCAAATCGGCGCTCACATCGGCTTGCGGGTCCTTGTACAGCGCGTAGCGGATCTGCTCCAGGCTTTGCCCGGCAAGGGCAGGGCCGGTGCAGGCGAGGGCAGTGAACAGCAGCCAGGCGGGCGTCATCGGTTTCATCTGGGGGCCCTTCAGCGCGACAGCGACGGCAAGGCCGGCAGGCCCAGGTACAGGTCCACCGCCACCGGTTTCTGGTAGGCCGCCAGTGGCAGCGGACGGTCCGGCCGGATGGTCAGGGCGAGGTTCTTGTTCAGTGCGTCGACCCGCGAGTCCACCACGGTGCCGCCGAAGCGTTCGTCCAGGCCGAACACCTGCAGGTCCACGGATCTGACCCGGCTGATGTCGCTCAGCTTGTCGAACGGCACGTTGGCGCTGACGTACAGCGGCTGGTCCTTGGGCAGCAGGTGCAGCAGCGGCGCCTGCTTGTAGCCGTAGCCGTTCATGGGCGTGCTGGGGAAGTACACCTGGCAGTCGCACGGGCTGTTGATCACGGTCTCGATGGTGGCGCGCCCCAGCAGGGTCTGCAGGTCGCCGGGCGCGAGGTCGGCCAGCGCCTTCATGTCGGCCGGGCTGGTGAAACTGGTGGCCAGCTGGGTGGAGATGTTGGCCAGCGGCTCGCCGGCCTTGACCTCGCTCTGCCCAGGCTGCAGCAGGAACTTCACGTAGCCGTTGTCGGGCATGCTGATGATCTGCGCATCGGCACTGACCTGGGCCTGCACGGCCGGAATGCGGAAGAACAGCAGGTAGCTCTTGTAGGCCACGAAGCTCAGCGCGGCGATGCCGGCGGCGGTGAACAGCAGGGTGCCGCCGATGGCGCGCAGGCGATCGCCTGCATTGCGTGCGCTGGCGTACTTGTGCTTGCGCTCCTTGATGTAGTTCTCGCGCTGCATCACGTTGAACAGGCCGTTGACGTCGGCAATTTCGCCCGACAGGTAGGCGCTGATGATGTAGCGCAGGATGTCGCGCTTCTGGGCGTCGAGGTCGACGAACTGCGCGCCGACTTCGGCGCCGCGCTGCGAGACGATCTTGATCTGGCTGTCGATGTTCAGGTCGACCTGGTTCAGGCGCAGCTGGATCGAGGCGTTGTACAGGCTGCCGATCTTCAGCGGGGCGCTGTGCACCAGGCCCAGGCCGCCCAGGGAGATGTCCTGCAGGGTGCTGTCGATGGGCGCCTGGCCGGGGGCGCTGAGCCTGACCCGGGCATTGAGCTTGGTGCGCACGTACTGGCGTTCGTCGATGGCCTCGTGGACCACGTTGGCTGCAGTGGTGCCGGGGGCTGCTGGGATGTTCGAGCTACTCATGGCAGGCGCCTTTCCTTAACGTTGCGTGAGTTCGAGAAGTACCGAGATGGCACCGAAGAAAATCGCGATGGATGAAAACAGCATCGCCTTCGATGACCAGCGGTTCAGGGCCGTGTCGAAATCGACAGTGCCGTTGCTTAGCGTGGTTTTTTGCCGGGTCCAGCTCTGCTGGTCCATGTGGAACAGTGCGTACACCTTCATCAGCGAGCCCACGATCTGGTTGTAATAGAGAACGAACGGGTACACCGGGCTGACCGGGTGACCGGCGAACAGGAACAGCACCGTCACCAGGCTGCGCGAGAGCAGTACCCAGAACAGGTACACCAGCAGGTACTCGATGCCGAACACCACGCCGGCCACTACCGAGGCGGTCAGGCCCATCAGGCAGGTCCACATCGACACGCGCTGGTCGAGTAGCACGTACAGGGTGAACAGGCCCAGGCGGGCGCGGCCCAGCAGGTGGGTGGCGCGAAAGTTCTGGCGCAGCGAGTTGCCGTACCAGCGGAACATCAGCTGGCGGGTGGCGCGCCAGAAGCTGTTGTCTGGTGGATGCTCCACGGTCAGGGTGTTGCTGTCGGGCACGTAGAAGGTGTCCCAGCCGGCGCGCATCAGGCTCAGCCACGAGGACTTGTCGTCGCCGGTGAGAAACTGGAAGCGGCCCAGGCGCCAGTGTTCGAGAAAGTCGGCTTCCACGTCGCGGATGAATTCGGGGTCGGTCATCACGCTGGCGCGAAAGAACGACAGCCGGCCGGTCAGGGTCAGCACCCGGTGCGACAGGGCCATCGAGCACATGTTGATGTGCCGCTGCACGAAGCGCATCGAGTGCCACTGGCGCATCAGCGGGCTGCCTTCGACCTCGCAGAACTCGTTGGTGGTCAGGCCACCGACATTGGGCAGGTAGGCGAACAGCTTGACCGCGCGCTCGACGCAGCCGGGCAGCATCATGGTGTCGCCGTCGACCACGCCGACCACCGCGTCCTGCAGCGGCATCTGCCGCGACAGGGCACGGAAGGCATGGGCCAGGCCGTCACGCTTGCCGGTGCCACGGGCGCGCACGATCACCAGCTTGATGTCGTCGCGATCGACCACCTCGTTGCGCATGATGGTCTTGATGAACTGCTCGTCGCCTTTTTCCACGATCGAGGCGATCACCGTGCACGGCACGTTCAGCCGCTGCACTTCCTGGAATACCGACTGGTACACCTTGAAGGTGGTGTGGGTGGGGATGCGAAAGCTGGTCACCACCATGAACATGTGCGAGGGCAGGGCATCGTCGCCCATGCGCTCGACCGCCTTGCGGATGCGCGGGAACTTCCAGTGCAGGAAGTACATGCCGCGGATGTAGTGGACGATGGCATTGCCGTAGCGCCACATGCCCAGGGTACCGATGATGAAGATGAACGTGTGGTGGCTGGGGTCCAGGTACTGCGGCGCGATCATCTGCGACGCCAGCGCGACCAGGCCGAACAGGCAGGCCCAGGCACAGAAGCTGGCGCCTGCCTGCAGGTAGCCGGGTCGGCCCTCGGGCCGCTGTTGCTGTGGTTTCATGGTGCCGTTTCTCCTTGGTACGGGCAGCGCGCACCCGGCCGTTCACGCACATGAGGTTCGCCGGCGCTCCGAAGGAGGCGGCACTCAGGCAGGTAAACAGTCGGGTGACGCGTGGAGTCGAACGCCTTGGGCTCTCTTGACGGAGCCTGTGGCCTTACCAGCAGATCCCTTCCTGGGTGGCGTTGCTGGCGTTGGGCATGAAACCGACCAGGTCGACGATCTGCTTGTCGCCATTGCCTTCCAGAGCCTGGGCGAAACGCGGGTCGTTGTTGCCCAGCACGATGATCTCGGCGCCGTCGATCACCTGGTCGAGGTCGTTGCACAGCAGCGACGACACGTGCGGGATCTTCGACTCGATGTAGTCGCGGTTGGCGCCGAACACCCGGGCATACTCGACGTTGGCGTCGAAGATGCGCAGCTCGTAACCCTTGCCGATCAGCATTTCGGCCAGCTCCACCAGCGGGCTTTCGCGCAGGTCGTCGCTGCCGGCCTTGAAGCTCAGCCCCAGCAGGCCGATACGGCGCTTGTTGAAACCGCTGACCAGGTCGAATGCGTTCTGCACCTGGCTGCGGTTGCTGGACATGATCGAGGCCAGCAGCGGGTGCTCGACGTCCAGCTGGCCGGCGCGGTAGGTGAGGGCGCGCACGTCCTTGGGCAGGCACGAGCCGCCGAAGGCGAAGCCGGGGCGCAGGTAGTAGCGCGACAGATTGAGCTTGTGGTCCTGGCATACCACGTCCATTACCTCGCGTCCGTCCACCCCGGAGGCCTTGGCGATGTTGCCGATCTCGTTGGCGAAGCTCACCTTGGTGGCGTGCCACACGTTGCAGGTGTACTTGATCATCTCGGCCACTTCGATCGACTTGCGGATCACCGGGGCGTCCAGGCCCTCGTACAGCGATTGCAGGATGTCGCCCGACTGGGTGTCGAGTTCGCCGATCACGGTCATGGCCGGGAAGTCGTAGTCCTTGATGGCCGTGCTTTCACGCAGGAACTCGGGGTTGACCGCCACGCCGAAATCGACGCCGGCCTTCTTGCCCGAGGCTTGCTCGAGCAGCGGGATGACCACGTTGTTGACCGTGCCTGGCAGCACGGTGCTGCGCACCACCACGGTGTGACGGCCAGCCTTGTCACGCAGGGCTTCGCCGATCTGGCGGCATACGGCCTCCATGTACACCAGGTCGAGGTCGCCGTTCTTCTTGCTGGGCGTGCCCACGCACAGCAGCGACAGTTCGGTGTCGAGCACGGCGCGTTGTACGTCGGTGGTGCCGTACAGGCGCCCTTGCTGCACGGCCTGTTGCAACAGCTGCTCGAGCCCCGGCTCGACGATGGGCGACTTGCCCTGGTTGATCATGTCGATCTTGGCCGGGGAGATATCCACCCCCACCACATTGTGGCCACGTGCCGAGAGGCACCCGGCGCACACGGCACCTACATATCCGAGCCCGAAAATACTGATGTTCATAGAGATCCCTTTAGCACTGTTCGCCTGAGCGAACCCTTGTGTAGTTGATAAATGTTCAGGCGGCAGGCGCAAACTGAAACGCGGCGAACGTTGATGTTCGTCGGCGGCTTATCTCTCTTTTTTTCATCCTATAGCGTTTAATTTTGGAACGGCAACACTTCATATCAAATTAACTAGAAAAAAATATAGTTTGTTTTGTGAAAGTTAAAAAACCGTTTAAAAACAATGACATATAGTTTGTAGAAAGTTCGACGTCAAAAAATTGATATGTGTATTGGGTGTGTTTTAATGGCGCCAAAAAAATGCTTCCACGGGGTTTTACATAACTTTTAATGGTGGCAAATCGCCTTCATTTAATTAGGTAAACCGTTTCGGCTTAATGTTTTGAAAGTTCCACTCGGGCGACGGGTTAGTTGTGTTGATGAGTGCATCGCGAGCGTGAACAGCCTGTTTTATTGGCGTTGCTTTTTTTTGCATTCGCCACCGCTTGTGCTCCGCGTGGCGAGCCGGGCATAGTTTCAGTTTCATGCGTGGCCTGTGCCTGTACAGGCAGGTCTGCTCATCCAGGCAGAAGCCAAGCTGCAGTGACGATGAGCCGCGTAGGAAGCCACGTAGGAAGGCTGGGAAATTGACGTCAGCCGGATGGCGTTTACAGTTAGCTCACCGGGTCGATTTTTTGCTAAGGTGGCCGGATACAATTCACACCGTAACGCGAGGTGTCTGCTTGATCAGGGTCCTGGTGGTCGATGACCACGATTTGGTGCGTACGGGCATTACCCGCATGCTGGCCGACATCGACGGCCTGCAGGTGGTAGGGGAAGCCGATTCCGGCGAGGCAGCACTGAAACTCACCCGCGAACTCAAGCCCGACGTGGTCCTGATGGACGTCAAGATGCCCGGCATCGGTGGCCTGGAGGCGACCCGCAAGCTGCTGCGCAGCCACCCCGACATCAAGGTGGTGGCCGTGACCGTGTGCGAGGAAGACCCGTTTCCCACCCGCCTGCTGCAGGCCGGTGCGGCCGGCTACCTGACCAAGGGCGCCGGGCTGGGTGAAATGGTCCAGGCCATTCGCCTGGTGTTTGCCGGGCAGCGCTACATCAGCCCGCAGATAGCCCAGCAGCTGGCACTCAAGTCGTTCGAACCGCAGAATGCCTCGCCGTTCGACAGCCTGTCGGAGCGGGAGATCCAGATCGCCCTGATGATCGTCGGTTGCCAGAAGGTGCAGATCATTTCCGACAAGCTGTGCTTGTCGCCGAAGACGGTGAATACGTACCGTTACCGGATCTTCGAGAAACTTTCCGTTACCAGCGACGTGGAACTGACGTTGCTGGCCGTGCGCCACGGTATGGTTGACGCCAACCTCTGATATGACCCCAGCGTTTGATTCAAGTGCCTTTCTGGCGACCTGCAGCGGACGTCCGGGTGTCTACCGGATGTTCGATGAAGGCGCGCGCCTGCTGTATGTAGGCAAGGCCAAAAACCTCAAGAAGCGCCTGGCGAGCTATTTTCGCAAGGCGGGCCTGGCGCCCAAGACAGCCGCGCTGGTGGCGCGCATCGCCCAGGTCGAAACCACCATTACCGCCAACGAGACCGAGGCGCTGCTGCTCGAGCAGACCCTGATCAAGGAATGGCGCCCGCCGTACAACATCCTGTTGCGCGACGACAAGTCCTACCCCTATGTGTTCCTCAGTGATGGCGACTACCCGCGCCTGGGCATCCATCGCGGGGCCAAGAAGGCCAAGGGCAGGTACTTCGGCCCTTACCCCAGTGCCGGTGCCATTCGCGAAAGCCTGAGCCTGCTGCAGAAGACCTTCTTCGTGCGCCAGTGCGAAGACAGCTATTACGCCAACCGCACCCGGCCGTGCCTGCAGTACCAGATCAAGCGCTGCAAGGCGCCGTGCGTCGGCCTGGTCGAGCCACAGGAGTACGCCGCCGACGTGCGCCACTCGGTGATGTTCCTGGAGGGGCGCAGCCACCAGTTGACCAACGAGCTCAACGAAGAGATGGAGCGCGCCGCGATGGCCCTGGAGTTCGAGCGTGCCGCCGAGCTGCGCGACCAGATCGCCTTGCTGCGTCGCGTGCAGGATCAGCAGAGCATGGAGGGCGGCAGCGGCGACGTGGATGTGGTGGCCGCCTTCGTCAACCCGGGCGGGGCGTGCGTGCACCTTATCAGCGTGCGCGGCGGGCGGGTGCTGGGCAGCAAGAACTTCTTTCCGCAGGTGGGCATCGAGGAAGACGTGGCCGAGGTGCTGTCGGCGTTCCTGGCCCAGTACTACGTGGGCAACGCCGAGCGCGAACTGCCTGCCGAGCTGATCGTCAACGTGGTGCACGAAGACTTCGAAGCCCTGTGCGCCGCCGTCGAGGCCCTGCGGGGTCGCGAGCTGACCATCAGCCATCGGGTGCGCGGCACCCGCGCGCGCTGGCAGCAACTGGCCGTGACCAACGCCGAGCAGGCGCTGATGGCGCGTCTTGCCAACCGCCAGCACATGGCCGCGCGCTTCGATGCGCTGGCCCAGGTGCTGGACCTGGATGAAACCCCTCAGCGCCTGGAGTGCTACGACATCAGTCACTCCAGCGGCGAGGCCACCGTGGCCTCCTGCGTGGTGTTCGGCCCCGAGGGCCCGATCAAGTCCGACTACCGGCGCTACAACATCGAGGGCGTGACCGCCGGCGATGACTACGCGGCCATGCACCAGGCCCTGACCCGGCGCTTCTCGCGGATCAAGGACGGCGAGGGCAAACTGCCGGACGTGCTGCTGGTGGATGGCGGCAAGGGCCAGCTGAACATGGCCCGCGACGTGCTGCAGGAACTGGCCGTGCCCGACCTGATTCTGCTGGGCGTGGCCAAGGGCACCACGCGCAAGGCCGGTTTCGAAACCTTGTACCTCAACGATGTGGCCCACGAGTTCACCCTCAAGGGCGACTCGCCGGCGCTGCACCTGATCCAGCAGATCCGCGACGAAGCGCACCGTTTCGCCATCACCGGTCACCGCGCGCGGCGCGGCAAGACGCGGCGCACCTCGACCCTGGAAGGCGTCGCCGGGGTAGGGCCCAAGCGCCGGCGCGACCTGCTAAAACACTTTGGCGGGCTGCAGGAACTGAGCCGTGCCAGCGTCGAAGAAATCGCCAAAGCACCCGGAATCAGTAAAAAGCTTGCCGAGTCGATTTATGACAGCCTGCATAGCGAGTAGAATGCCCGCTCACCTCGCAGCCAGTTGTGCCGATGAATATCCCGAATCTGCTTACCGTACTACGCGTTCTGCTCATACCGATCTTCATACTGCTGTTCTATGTGCCGTATCACTGGAGCTACATAGCCGCCAGCAGCGTGTTTGCCGTTGCCGCCGCCACCGACTGGCTGGACGGTTACCTGGCTCGTCGGTGGCAGCAGAGCACTCCGTTTGGCGCCTTCCTCGACCCGGTCGCGGACAAGCTGATGGTGGCCGTGGCCCTGGTGCTGCTGGTGCAGGTGCATGCCAACCTGTGGCTCACGCTGCCGGCGGCGGTCATCATCGGTCGCGAGATCGTGGTGTCGGCGCTGCGTGAATGGATGGCCGAGATGGGCGCACGTGCCCATGTGGCGGTGTCCAACCTGGGCAAGTGGAAGACCGCGGCGCAGATGCTGGCGCTGGTGATCCTGCTGGGCAATCCGCCGGTGTGGGGGTTCTGGGTAGGCCTGGGTTATGCGCTGCTGCTGGTGGCGGCGGGGCTGACCCTGTGGTCGATGGTGCACTACCTGCGTGCAGCCTGGCCGCACCTGCGTGAAGGCTCTGAAATAAAATAAACTTTTTTGAATCAAGGGGTTGACGGCGTTTTTAAAATCGCTAGAATGGCCCCCATCAACACGACGCGGGAATAGCTCAGTTGGTAGAGCACGACCTTGCCAAGGTCGGGGTCGCGAGTTCGAGTCTCGTTTCCCGCTCCAGTATTTGGAGCTACAGATCGAAAGGTCTGTAATTCGTCAGAAAGAAGGGCCACTGAAAAGTGGCCCTTTTTTCGTTGCGCAACAATCCTCTTCGAATACGTGAGACAGGACGGCTTCAACCGTCCAGGGCCTGCTGTGTGTTCAGCACGGTCTCCAGGCGCGTTTGCACCTGGCGTACTTTCCGGGCCAGCTGCGGCGTGATGTGCGACCCCGCAAGCTGGCATTCCAGTTCGGCGCACAAGGTGGCCAGGGCGAACGCCTGAACCGAGCACAGGGCGCCGCCCAGGCTGTGCAGTACCTGCGCCAGGACGCCGGCATCGGCGTTGTCCAGTGCGACGTGGATCTTGCGCAGGTCGTCGCGCATCGAGGTGATGAACAGTTTTCGCATCGCAGGCGGAACGTGGACGGTGTCGACGTCGCTCAAGGGTGTGGTGGCGGCGTCGTCGACCTCGGTGAAGGGCTGCGGCAGAACCAGCTCGCAGTGCTGCAACAGCTGAGTGCGCAAGGTGTGCAGGTTCAGGGGCTTGACCATCCAGGCGTTCATGCCCACGGCCGCGCAGCGCTCGCCTTCATCGCGCATGGCGTTGGCTGTGATGCCGATCACGGGCAGGTCGGCATCCTGCTGGCGCAATGCCTGGGTCAGCTCATAGCCATTGATAACCGGCATGTTGACGTCGGTGAGCACCAGGTCGTACGCCCCGGGCGCCCAGAGTGCCAGTGCCTGCTCACCGTTGAACGCCACCGTGACCACGCAGCCCAGGGCTTCGAGTTGCTCCTTGATGATTGCCTGATTGATGGGGTTGTCTTCAGCTACCAGAATCCGCAGGTCCAGTGGCTGGCGGGTGCCCGCTGGCCAGGCGCTGTGCTGCGTGTCGTGACCGCCGTGCGCCAGGCCCACCGCCCTGGCGATCGCGCGAACGTCGTAGGCATCGACCTCCCAGCCATCAGCGTCGTGGTCGGGTGGGTTGGGCCCGCCCGGTACGGCGTTGATCCGGGGGCCAGCCCACGCTTGACCGGACGCGAGCATGTCCACCAACAGTGTCGCGTCGTTGCCCGAACCCATGTCGCTGGCCAGCGGACGGGCGTCGACCCCCAGCCGAACGAGCCAGGCGCAAAGGTGCCGGGCCAGTTCCGGGACGGGTGCGCGCACGTACACAGGGGCGGTGGATGGCTCGAGTTCAGGACAGTCGGTGAGTGCGCCGGGGGCGCGGGGCAGCTTCAACTGCAGGGTGAAACTGCTGCCCAGCCCGATTGCGCTGACCACGTCGAGCTGGCCGCCCATCAGTTCGCAGAGCCGGCGGCAGATGGACAGGCCCAGGCCTGCGCCGGCCTCGCTGCTGGCGTCGCGCACCTGATAGAACGGGTCGAACAGATGCACCTGCTGGGCCTGGGAAATGCCCAGTCCCGAATCGCTGACCTGCCACTGCAACTGGCTGTACTCGCTGTCCTGTTCCACGACCCGAGCCCGCAGCACCACCCGGCCGCTGTCGGTGAACTTGATGGCATTGCTCAGCAGGTTGTTGAGGATCTGGCGAATGCGCAACGGATCGCCGCGCAGCCGGTCGGGCAGGTCGGCATCGATGCAGGCATACAGTTGCAAGCCTTTGGCCTGGGCGTATGCACTGTAGGTGCCGAGTGTGGCCTCGATCATCTCCAGAGGACAGAAGTCCAGATCGTCGATGGTCATCTGTCCGGATTCGATCTTCGACACATCCAGCACGTCGCTGATCAGCTGGAACAGGGTGGCCGATGATCGCTGGATGGTCTGCAGGTAGTGCTGCTGGCGCGGGTCGAGCGCGGTCAGCCCCATCAGCTCCAGGGTGCCCAGTACGCCGTACAGCGGTGTGCGGATCTCATGGCTCATGGTGGCCAGGAAACGTGTCTTGGCTTCATTGGCGGAATCGGCGGCCAAGCGCGCCTGTTCAAGGCTGGCGGCATCTTCGACAAGCCGGGTAACGTCATGAAAGGCACACAGCCAGGCGTTTTCGCCGTGGTAGCGGGTAGGCACAAGGCTCACGTGCCAATGGCGGCCTTCAACCTGCAGATCGGTTGAGCCCCGCTCGGCCAGGTCGTGCTGTAGACGCAGGGCGCTGATCAGCGTGGCGCTGCCGTGGGACTGCTGGGCGTGCTGGTTTTCCAGCAGCACCGCGTAGTCGCTGCAACGCAGCACACACAGACCGGCTGGCGCCGTGTCGATGACGGCTCGACTGAAAGCCTCGCTCTCGGCGATGTCTTCAAGTGCACGGTGGGCAGGCAACACCACATGCTTGCGATACCAGCGATTGAACGCCCAGCCGCCGCCCAATCCGGCCAGCATCAGTGCAACCAGCCCCAGCAGCGGCCAGAAGGCATAGTCCACAAAGCTGTTGAAACCGATCACATAGATGCCGGTCCAGGGCTGCTCGCCCGGGCTTGTCACACGGAACACCAGCCCGTCAGCGTTCAGGTTCAGGCCTTCATGCAGCACCCGATCGGGCTTGAACTCGCCCACCAATGCCTCGCGGGTGGGGGCGATCAGGCTGAAGTGATCGTAGATCGACCATTGCATGATGCGTTCGATGTTGTTGACCTGATCCAGCGTGAACATGGACGCCACCACCACCGAGGGGCTGGCCCCTGAAATGTGCAGCCGGGTTGCCGACAGGTCGATGTCGACATACCCCAGCACAGTGGCAGGGGCATCGGGGCCTGCGTCATAGGGCACCCACTGCACCTGGTGGTCCTGCGGCGCGTGGTCGTGCAGGCTCTTGCCCACCTGGCGCACCACACGATCGAAGTCCTCTTGTCGGGGCCGACCCGTGCCGCGCAGGCGCCCCATGGCCGGTACGCTGATATCGAAGTTGTCCGGCAGGTTGAACAGCAGTACCTGGGGCGACTGATAGTGCGAAGCCGACCAGAATGCACTGTAGTAGTTGGCCAGGTTCGCCCCCAGGGTAGAGACGCTGGCGTGTTGCGAGGCTGCGATCCTGGCCGGGTTGATCTTCACGCTGAACGGCAGGGAGAAGGCGTATTCGAGTTCTTCATAGACCGCACCGGTGGCATCGGACGAAGACCGTTGCACCACCACCGGCACACTGGAGGCGCCCAGCAGTTGGCCTTCGGCGCTTTTGCGCGACACGGCGCTGAGAAAGGCTTCCTGCTCGCGGATGTTTTCCATCAGGCGGGCGAAGTGAAACTTCACCGTGTCTTCCTGCTTCTGCAGCACGCGATTCACGCCCCAGTAGCATAAGCCAGTCAACAGCAGCGCCAGGCCCAGGAGCACGGCGAGCCCCATGTTCAGGCGCAGTGAACTGCTGGCCAGCCTGTCCAGGCGGGTGTAGCGGTGATTCATCGTGCAATCCCGTGAGTGAGTCGCGTCCAGACCCAGTCTATATAAGAGCTGGAGTGCTTGCCGTCGAACTGATGGGCTGATCGGGCACCCAGTCACGCACTACGCCCCGTTGCCTGCCTCTTCCTTCAGCCACGCAATGAACTGCCGGGCCATGTCGCTGATCTGCTTGTGCGGCTTGGTCAGCAGGTAATACGCCAGCTGATGCGGCATCACCAGCTCGGGGAAGGGCATCACCAGTTCGCCGCTGCGCACCGCCCGTTCGGTCAGCTCGATCGCACACAGGGCGACACCATGCCCCTCGATCGCCAGCTGCGCGAGCACATTGGAGTCGGTGACCACGTGCCCGCTGCGCACCTCCAGCCCTGGCGTGGGGTACAGCGCCTGCCAGGCTTCCCAGTCGTGATGATGCCGGTCATGCAGCAGCGGGTGACGCGCCAGGTCGGCCGGCACCCGCAGCGCGTCGGGCCCTTCGAGCAATGCGGGCGAGCAGATCGGCACGTAGTTCAGGCCCATCAGAAACTGCGTCTCGAAACCCGGCCAGTCGGCCGTGCCCCACTTGATCGCCAGCTCTACCTCGTCGGGAAACTCGACGCGCTGGGTGCTCAGCAGTTGCTGGATGCGCAGCGCGGGGAAGCGCTGGGTGAAATGCTTCAGGCGCGGGGTCAGCCAGAACGCGCTCATCACCGGCTCGGCCTCGATGTGCAGCACCGACGGTGCGGCCTTGCGCGCGCATTTCTCGAAGGCGGCCACCAGCTGGTCGAAGGGGGCGCGAACATCGTCCAGCAGCGCGGCGCCGGCCCTGGTCAGGGCCACGGTACGGGTCGAACGCACGAACAGCGTCACCCCCAATGCCTCCTCCAGCTTGACCACCTGCTGGCTGATGGCCGACTGCGACAGGTGCAGCGCGGTGGCGGCACGGGTGAAGCTGCCGTGCTCGGCAACGGTCTTGAAGGCCAGCAGCAGGGTCATGTGCGGCAGGCGGGTCAGGGCGAATTTATTCATAAGACTTCGTTATTAGTCCATTACCAAATCGCGATTCTCTCGGCGCTGGGCACCAGCTTACATTAGCCGCCGAGCCTGCCAATACGGGGGTCTGTCCAATAATTACAACAGTTGGGACTCACTATGCAGCAGAACACCCAGAAAGACCTGACGCTGATTTTCACCAGCATCGTGGTGATATCGCTGACGGTCATCGGTTTGATGATGTTCCCCGATCAGGCCAAGGTACTGGCCGATCAGCTCTTCACCCGTGCCACCACCACCTTCGGCGTGCTGGTCCAGGTACTGGGCTTTGCCTGCGTGGTGCTGGTGATCGGCCTGGGCATGAGCAAGTACGGCAACATCCGCTTGGGCGAGGGCAAGCCCGAGTACAGGAACACGAGCTGGATCTTCATGTTCATCTGCGCCGGCCTCGGCTCGGCGACCATGTACTGGGCGTTCATGGAATGGGCCTACTACTACCTCACCCCGGGCCTGAACATCACCGCCGCCAGCAAGCAGGCGCTGGAGATGAGCATCGCCTACTCGTTCTTCCACTGGGGCGTGACCCCGTGGGCCATCTACGGCATCGCCTCGCTGGCGATGGCGTATCACTTCCATGTGCGCAAGAACAAAGGCTTGAGCCTGGCGGGCATCATCGAGTCGATCACCGGCTACAAGGCCCACGGCCCGGTCGGGCGGGTCATCGACCTGATCTTCCTGTTCGCCACCTTCGGCGGGCTGGTGCTGACCACCACCCTGACCACCTCCACCGTGGCCAAGGGGCTGTCGGACCTCACCGGGCTTGCCGACGGCTTCATGCTCAAGGCGTCGCTGGTGATCCTGGTGACACTGGTGTTCTCGCTCAGCTCCTACATCGGCATCAGCTCCGGCATGCAGCGCCTGGCAAAGCTGGCCTGCGGCATGACCATGCTGTTCGCCCTGGTCGTGCTGCTGCTGGGGCCCACCCAGTTCAGCGTCAGCAACATCGCCAACGCCATCGGCCTGACCCTGCAGAACTTCATCCACATGAGCCTGTTCACCGACCCTACCGGGGACGGCGGCTTCTCCCGTGACTGGACCGTGTTCTACTGGCTGTACTGGATCACCTACACGCCGGGCGTGGCAATTTTCGTCACCCGCGTCTCCAAGGGCCGCACGATTCGCGAGGTGGTACTGGCGATGATCCTGGGCGGCTGCGGCGGTTGCTGGTTCTTCTTCGGCAGCCTGCAGAGCTTTGCCATTCACCAGTTCGTCACCGATGTGGTCAATGCCCCGGCCATGCTCAGCGGTGCCGGCGGCGAAGCGGCGGTGTCGATGCTGCTCGCCAGCCTGCCGTTCGGCAAACTGCTGTCGGTGGTGTACTTCCTGCTCATGCTGGTGTTCCTGGCCTCGCACCTGGACGCCGTGGCCTACACCGTGGCCGCCACCAGCACCCGCAACCTGCGTGAAGGCCAGGACCCGTCGCCGAGCCTGCGCCTGTTCTGGTGCCTGATGCTGGCCGTGCTGCCGCTGGCGATGCTGTACATCAATGCCTCGCTCAACACCCTCAAGACTGCCGTGATCCTCACCGCCATCCCGTTCATCTTCATCCTCATGGTGAAGATCTGGGGGCTGCTGAAGTGGCTGCGCGAAGACTACGCGGCAATGCCCGCACACCTGATCGAAGCGCAGTCCGCCCGCCTGGCCCAGGGCACAGCATGCGACGCCGAACAGGCCCCTCGCCAAGCTTGCCAGGGCGCCCCGAAAACTCTGGAAAACCTGCAATGAAAATAGTCGATGTAGAAGCGATCTGGTTGCGCGTGCCTGCGCTCGACCAGCCCTGCGAGTGGGGTGAGGATGCGTTGATCGTGCGCATCTACACCGACAGCGGCCTGCTGGGCATCGGTGAAACCGACAGCTCGCCGGCCGTGGTCAAGGCCCTGATCGAAACCCCGGCATCCCATGAAACCTGCCAGGGGCTGCGCGACATCCTGGTCGGCGAGAACCCGCTGGAAATCGACCGGCTGTGGAAGAAGATGTACCGCCACTGCGAATACATGGGCCGGCGCGGCGTGGCCATCCATGCCATCAGCGCGCTCGACATCGCCCTGTGGGACATCGCCGGGCAGCACTACGGCGTGCCGGTGCACACCCTGCTCGGCGGCAAGTACCGTGAGCGCATCGCCGCCTACGGCACCTTCATCCCGCGGCCCGACGAGGCCGGCAACCGCGAGCGGGTACGCGGCCTGCTGGCCCAGGGCCTGCGCAGCATCAAGCTCGGCGGCGCAGGTTTTGGCGAAGACCTGCCCAGGGACAAGGCATTGCTGCAACTGGTGCGCGAGGAGATCGGCGACGACGTGCAACTGCAGATCGACCTGGTGGGGCGCTGGCGCAACTACTCCCACGCGCTGGTGCAATGCGATGCACTGCGCCAGTTCAACCTCAACTGGATCGAGGAACCCTTGCCTTCGGACGACACCCGCGGCCTGGCGTACCTGGCCGAGCGCTCTGGGCTGCGCGTATCCGGCGGCGAGGGGCTGGCCACGCGGCACGAGTTCCGTCACTTTCTGGAGGCTTCGCGCCCGGCGATCATCCAGCCCGACATCACCCGCTGCGGCGGCATCAGCGAGATGCGCCACATCTATGAACTGGCGCAACTGCACGGCGCGCAACTGGTACCCCACGGCTTCAGCACCGGCATCCTGCTGGCAGCCACCGTGCACTTTCTGGCGGCCAGCGAGTTTGGCGAGTTGATCGAATACTCGCAAAGCGACAGCCCGTTGTTCCGTGGCCTGGTGAGCAACCTGCTGGCGCTGGAGGACGGCCATGTGCGCGTGCCCGACAGCCCAGGCCTTGGCGTGATACTGGACGAGGCGATGATCGAGCGTTATCGCGTTCGCACCTAGAGGCGGGAGGCCCCCATGCACAACCAGATCATCGACCGGGTCGAGGTGTTCGTGTGCGCGCCGCCGCTGCGCGGCTCCACCTGGACCCCGGAGCAACCGGCGCCGTGCACCACGCACACCTTCATCCGCATCAGCACCTGCGACGGCATCGTCGGCGTGGCGGCTACCGATTCGTACACCACGCACCACCCCGACGCGGTACTGGCCGAGACGCTGCGCGACATGATCCCCGACCTGCTCGGGCGCTCGGCACTGCAGCGCGAAGGGCTGTGGATGCACTTCAAGCCCAGGGCCTATGCGCGCTCGGCCCAGGCCCAGGCGCTGATCGACGTGGCGCTGTGGGACATCGCGGCGCAGGCGGCGGGCCTGCCCCTGTTCAGGCTGCTGGGCGGCTACCGCGAGCGCATCGACGCCTACGCCAGCACGCCGGTGCTGGCCACGCCGCAGGCCTATGTGGACGCCGTGCAGCAACTGGTCGAGGCGGGCTTTGCGGCCATCAAGTTCCATTGCTGGTGCGACCCGGCGCGCGACCTGCAACTGCTCGAGCAGGTTCAGCGGGCCCACGGCGACAAGGGCCTGGCGCTGATGCTGGACGTGGAGCAGCGCTACGACCTGGACGCCGCGCTCAAGGTCGGGCGGGTGCTGGGCGAGCTGGGCTACGCCTGGTTCGAGGCGCCGCTGGACGACTACGACCTGGCCGGGTACCGACACTTGAGCACGCGGCTGCAGGTGCCGGTGCTGGCCGCCGGCAACGCCATCACCGACAGCCAACTGGTGGCGTTTGCCGCCAGCCAGCAGTGCTGGAGCCGTGTGCGGGTGGATGTGATGACCTGCGGCGGCATCACCCCCGCGCTGAAGATCATCCACCACGCTGCGGCCAGCGGGCTCAAGGTCGAATTGCAGAGCTGGGGGCATTCGCTGGCGCAGGCGGCCAACCTGCACCTGATGCTGGGGCAGCCGGTGTGCAGCTACTTCGAACAGGCGTGCGAGGTCGAGCTGTTCGAGTTCGCCACCGCCAACCCGATCCGCACCAACGCGCAAGGGCAGGTGACGGTGTCGCAGCAACCGGGCCTGGGCCTGCAGATCGACTGGGAGCAGATCGGGCGCGTTGCCCAGTTGCAACTGAGCGTCGGCCGCCAGGCGGGCGCTGCGTAACTGCCGTGGTGCCGGTTTTGCAGTCATGGCGCGGGCAGCGTACGCTGCCTTGCTGCAAGGTTGGAGAAAGCTACACAGCCTAAGATTTGGTACGTGCAGTTGTGCACTGGCGACAACCCGCCCGGTGCGCAACTGCCAAGTCATACCAAAAACAATAACAGGCGACCGCCATGACGTTTTTCCTGCGCAGTATCTGCTCGATTGCTTGCTCCCTGTTCGCCACTTCGTTGCTGGCGGCGCCGCCGTCTTCGCCCGAATGCATCGTGCCCGGTTCATCGGGTGGCGGTGGGGACCTGATGTGCCAGTTGATAAAGACAGCCCTGGCCCAGGACAAGGTGTTCGACCAGCCCATGCAGATCACCTACATGCCCGGTGGGGTCGGGGCGGTGACCTACAACACCATCATCGCGCAACGGCCGGCAGAGCCGGGCACCCTGATCGCGTGGTCCAGCGGGTCGCTGCTCAACCTTGCCCAGGGCAAGTTCGGGCGCTTCGACGAGGGCGCGGTACGCTGGGTCGCCGCCCTGGGCAAAAGCTATGGCGCCATCGCGGTAAGAAGCGACTCCCCGTACAAGAACCTCGACGACCTGGTCAAGGCGCTGAAGCAGCAGCCGCGCAAGGTGCTGTTCGGCTCCGGCGGCACTGCCGGCGGGCAGGACTGGGTGCAGGCCGCGTTGCTCGCCAAGGCCGCGGGTATCGATATTGGCGAATTGCGCTACATCGCCCTGGAAAGCGGCGGCGAAAGCGCCACGGCGTTGCTGGGCGGTTACATCGAAGTCAGCAGTACCGATGCGTTCGAGGTCATCACGCACCTGCAGCGCGGAGAAATGCGCCTGCTGGCCGTACTCTCGGAAGAACGCCTGGGCGGTGAGCTCAAGGACGTACCCACCGCCAGGGAACAGGGCTACGACATCGTCTGCCCGGTGGTCAGGGGTTTCTATCTGGGGCCCGGGGTCAGCGACGAGGACTATGCCTGGTGGAAGCACACCTTCGACCAGCTACTGGCCTCGGAACAGTTCGCCCAGCTTCGCAGCGGCTTCAGGCTGCTGCCGTTCGCCCTGACCGGTGATCAATTGCGCACCTACGTCAAGCAGCAGGTGGCCGGGTACAAGACCCTGATCGACGACCTTCGCAGGGGCCAGTGAGGCGGGTGCCCGAAACAGCTGCCATCTGTCGAGATACGTGCCTTGGCACGGAATTTTCATGCCTTTTTCGAACGCTGTTTTTTGTGGTGTAACCAGCACGTTCCTTCCCGCCCAGAAAAACAATCAGGGGGTTGCATGAGCTGTCTGATCTGCGCCGGCCACGCCGAGGCCATCGACTGCCCAGCCGGGTGGGAAGGGCGGCGTTGCCTGAAATGTGGGTGTTACCACATGTCTCAAAAGCTCATCCTGACGATGATGGACGAGGGCCAGATTTTCGACGCCTGCAAGATGCGCCAGTGGCTCGACATGCGGCGCGGGGTGATGCCGATTCCGACGATTGATGTGCATGAGGCGATTCTGGTGGTGTAGTTGTGGTGGCTGGCAACTCGAATCTCACAGGCGTTGGCACGTGGCAGCCCATGTAGGAGCCGGCTTTGCCGGCGAAGCGCCGCGCTCGCGGCGCTCGATCTTGTGACCGGCACAACAGCATTGACTGGCACCTGATAACCTCACCGCGATCCTTTGGTGGCCTTTCTGAAGACATCCTCAGTCACCTGTCTTGTAATTGCATCTGGGTTTGGGGGGCATGCCTTGAATCTGATGGCGCTCTCTAGGTCGCGCGCTGCCCGCGCGTCGCTTCGCCGGCAAAGCCGGCTCCTACTTGGCGTATAGGCACCCCTATCAGTGAGCCGCGTCTGCGGCCCGGGTGTCACGTCGTTACGCGTCTACCGCTTGCGCCTCCATGCCGTCCAGCACCGTGTCGATCAACACGGTGCTCATCTCCAGCGACTGCTGCGCTGCCACCAGCAGGTGCTTGAACTGCGCGTCGGCGCGTTCGCAAGCTTGTGCGGTGGTGTCCTTGGCGCATTGGATCTGTAGCGACAGATGGACCAACGCATCTTCGAGCTCGATGCCTTCGCAGACGGAAAACAGGGGAGGGTGGTTTCCGTTGCAACAGCCGAAGGCGGTGTAGGCGGTTTTGCGGGGATTAACAAGCGGGGGATCGGGGACGATTTTTGTCATTGTGCAGCTCCCTTTTGCAGTGGAACCGCCAGCCATCACTTGCAGTTGATAGGGTGGCGGCTACGTGCGGGTCTGCAAGACCGGGGCTAAAGGAACCCGGCAGACCCGAAGGTCTCCCACACCTAGCCACCATAAATCGAAACCACGGGCACAAAAAAGCGCCAATGACTTTCAGCTGGCGCTGTGCGCTTTTTACTTGGCGGGCTAGAAGACCCGGCCGCTGAAATGACAGCGGCGAGGCGAAGGTTAGCGGGGATTGGGGAATGTTCAAGGCGGGTTGATTGAGGCTGTCTATGGGTCTATCGATCGATAGCTGGTTTTTGGTGAAGGCTGCTTTCGGCCAGAAGCGGAAATCTATGGACGACCGCTTCCGACCTAAAGCGGGCATTCACGGATCAACCTCCAACACACACAATACTAGGCGAGGTTACCTTCAATAATGATCATTTCGCGGTGACAGGCACGTACTGCGAATTGCTTGGCCTCGGCGTAGGCGGGATCGCTGTAGCAAGCTTTGGCTTGTTCATAGTTGGGGAATTCGACAGTAAGTACTCGCGTGCTGATGTGGGATTCGACCAATGCACCGGTCTCAAGAACCTTGATCTTGGCATTGTACTTCTCACTGATCGGCGCCCAAAGCCGGCTATATGCGTGCTGTGCAGCCGAGTCAATTATGTCCGTACCGAAAATGATCCAGTAACCTTTCAACCTGACGCTCCATTACAAGTAAGAGTTTGTGGGAAGGGCCCGACAGGGCCTTTAAGTTACGAACGACGTTGGGCAAAAGTTGCAGCCGACTTTTCGAAGGTCTGACCAGCACGCGGGTTCCACTGTACGCCGGAGCGGGCGATTACTCCTGGCTTAAGCTGCTGATTCTCGTCGTAGTCCTGGCGAGGGTGAAAAAATAGCGGTGGAAGGTCATCAATACTCGACAAGCGTTCGGCATAGTCATGCAGGTACTGCTGGCGTTGCTCTTGACTAACCTGTGCCGGCATCCATGCCGCAAATGGCGGCAGCACGGTGAAGCCGGTGTACGCGAGAATTCCGTTATGAATGGGCCAGAGAATGTGGTGCAGGTCGCCATCAATGCCGCTCGGTGTATAAAGAGTGTCCGCTGTGCCTGTGGTCAAGCTCAGCATTGCTCGTTTGCCCTTTAGATGCCCACTATCGTATTTGCGTCCGGACGAATATGCGAAACCACGACTCAGCACGCGGTCAACCCATCCCTTGAGGATTGCGGGCATGGAAAACCACCACATCGGGAACTGGAATATCACCAGATCTGCCCATTCGACGCGGGCCTGTTCACACAGGACATCCGGGCATACTTTTGCATGGGCCTGAGCGTGCTCCTGCTCCTTTGATGCGTCGAAGTACTGTGAATTGTCGCGATGGGCAAAATCGCCAGGCTGGAGTACAGCTGACCAACTTTGCGCGTACAGGTCGCTGACCTGTACCTCGTGCCCCAATGCCGTAAGCGTTCGTACGGCAGTTTGGGTCATGGCGCCGTTGAAAGAATGTGGCTCTGGATGGGCATGGATGATCAGAATTTTCATGTCAGAAACCTTCATAGGTATGAGCGGATGATGATCTGATTGTCGTGAGAACGCCGGCGGGGTACAAATCATCAGTATTGAGACTATGAAAGAGAAAAACTGCACCATGCGAGCCAACACGCCACTCAAGGCCATTGTCTGCTTCGATGCGGTAATGCAAACAGGCAGCGCATTGCTGGCGGCGCGTCAACTGTTTGTCACCCCGGGTGCTGTCGGGCAGCAGATACGCAAGTTGGAGGATTGGCTGGGCACATCGCTGTTCGTGCGTAGCGTGCGTAAGCTACAGCCTACCGATGAGGCGTTTCGCTACTGGGAACAAGTCAAGCCAGCGCTACAGCAGATCAACGAAGCCAGCGCCATGGTGCAAGGTAAGGATGCATCCCTGGTACGGCTGAGCATGCCACCGGCTTTCGCCAACACATGGTTTGCCAGGCGCATGCCTGACCTGACCTGTAAGTCTCCCGGGTTAAAGCTTCACCTGAGCGCATCGGTCACGCCAGTCGACTTCCATGGGTACACGTTCGATCTGGCCGTACGTCATTTTGACGGTCAGGATGACAGTCTCCATGTACGGTTACTGCTGCGCGACGAGGTGAAAGTTTATTGCAGCCCAGAATACCGGGATCGACTGCAATTGACGGGGGTGGGTGATCTTAGGGGGGCTACCCTGCTTTACACCACTTCTCATGCCAATTGGTCGCGGTGGCTGACACAAGCCGGTATGTCCTTTGATGGAACGATAACTGACTTGCTTTTTGACCGGTCGGAAATGGCTATCGATGCTGCCCGACGAAGCCATGGCCTAGTGTTGACAAGCCCTTGGCTGGTGGAAGATGACTTGGAGCGTGAGAGTCTGATACAGCTGTTTCCATACGCGCTGCAAACCGGAAAAAATTATTTCCTTGTTCATGCCAAAGATAGGCAGCTCAGCCCGCCGGCTCAGCAGCTATGTGATTGGTTAATTAACACTGCGCTTGATATCAGTAATGACGTAGCGGAATGATCGTATCTCCGCTCATGGCCGACCTCGGCCTGTCGCTATCTCCTTGGCGCATTGGATCTGTAGAGACAGATGGACCAACGCATGTTCGAGCTCGATGCCTTCGCAGACGGAAAACAGGGGGAGGGTGGCCGTTGCAACAGCCGAAGGCGGTGTAGGTGGTTTTGCGGGGATTAACACGCGGGGTTCGGGGACAATTCTTGTCATTGTGCAGTTCCCTTGATTGGCGGAGCCGACACCTATCGCTACCAGACGAAGGGTGGCGCTGTACGCAGGTTGGTAGACCGGGAATCAAGGAACCCGGCGCGCACGAATGCGCCCCACGCACAGCCGCCATGACACGAAACAGCAGACAAAAAGCGATGGGCGAAGGTTAGCGGGTGTTGGGGGATGTTCAAGGGCGGGTTGGTTGAGGCTGTCTGTGGGGCTATCGATCGATACCTGGTTTTTGGTGAAGGCTGCTTTCGGCCAGAAGCGGATATCTATGGACGACCGCTTCCGACCCAAAGCTGCCGGTGAGTCCACGCAGAAATTGCATCTGGATTCATCGACATCTTCGGGCTGAATAGCGGTCGTATAGTCACCAGAGCCGGCGCCCCGAGGCGAATATTTTCGCAGCCATCGTTGCTGGTCTTAGGTGTACTCCATGTCCAAAGCTGGATATCCCACCTATCAAAAAGAATGATTCCCATTTGTCATTACTGCTCTGGGTGCCTATGATCCGCCATCTTGCTGGGAAAGGAAGCATTGGGATGGAGTGGAAAGGCATCAATTTGCAGTGGGCATATTCCGACCTCCTCCTGGGGATCGGCCGGCACACCCAGTGCATGCAACGCGCCTGTGACGTGCTGCACGATGCCTTCATACGCTTCGTACTGGCGTCCCAGCGTCGGAAAATCGAGCAACCAAATGCCTACCTGCGGCGCATCGCCCATTCGGTGCTGATCGACCATTACCGTGAGGCGCGTCGCTATGTGGGGCTGCCCGAGGGTGAAGGAACACTTGAACCGTTGATGGTCGTGGCCGGGCAGGCGGCTGTCTCGCCATCGACTGAACACCTTGCGGACTTGGCCCAGCGCCTGGATGCACTGCAACGTATTCTCGATTGCCTGCCACCACGGTGCAGGGAGGTGTTCTGGCTGGCGCGTATCGAAGGCCGCCGCCAACCCGAGATCGCCAAGCTGCTGGGGATATCTCTGTCGGCGGTCGAGCGCCATCTAATCCGTGCGATGCTCGACCTACGTGCGGCGCGGGCGCTGTTGTCATGAGCGATGTTCGCCAGCAGGCTGCACGCTGGTTCACCCGGATGCTCGAATTGCCCGACGATCACCCAGAACGCGCGCGCTTCAACCAATGGCTGGAAGCAGACCCGCGGCACGTCGAGGAATACCAGACCTTCGTCGACCTGTGGCAGGGCTTTACCCACACCTCGCAGACCCAGGCATTGGCGGGGGCCATGGAGGGCGTCAGGCGTCGGCGGTTGTTGGGCGGGAGCCTGCTGGGGCTGCTGGCGATGTCGGGCCTGGGGGGCTTGCTGACCTGGTCGCGGCCGGTTGGCCGTGAAGTGCAGTACGCCACTGGCATCGGCGAGCAACGGTCGGTGGCGTTGGACGATGGCAGCCAACTGACCCTCGATGCCGATTCGCTAATGCACGTGCGCTACTCCAGCGGCGAGCGGTACCTGATGCTCTTGCGGGGGCGGGCGATTTTTTCGGTACAGCGCGATGCCCAGCGGCCATTTCTGGTAGAAGCCGGATTGGCACGGGTGCGGGTGCTGGGCACACGTTTTGTGGTCGAGCGCCTGCCCGAGCAGATCCAGGTCAGCGTCGAGCGCGGACGTGTACAGGTCGATAGCGATACCGCTCAGGCGGTACTCGAAGCTGGCCAGGTAATTCGTTGCGATGTGGCTGGCCATTTAACCCGCCTTGCCCGCTCGGCTTCGGCGGCGTTCAGCTTCGCCGACGGCAACCTCAACTTCGAGGATGCGAGCCTCGCAGAGGTCGCTGCGGTGTTGTCGCGCTACCAGCGGCTACCCATGAAAGTCCTCGGCCCGTCGCAACGTCGGCTGTCGGCGGTGGTGCAGTTGGGTGACATAGAAAGTTTCGTCGAGACCCTGCCGGTATTGGCCAACGCCACCCTGCAACGTCGCGATGACGCCATTTGGTTGGTGCCTCGCTGATCTTTTTTGCAATCGGACGTCAGGGAAATGTGGCGCTACTCCGTCAGGGAGTATCTGCCCACATCAACGAGAGATGACCCCATGCTGTACAACGCCCTCCGAAGCCTGGCCGCAGGCTCGGCCCTGGTGCTGAGCATCCCGGCCCTTGGCGCAAGCTTCGACTTCGACCTGCCTGTCCAACCGCTGTCTCAGTCCCTACGCATGATCGGTTTGCAAGCCGGTATCAGCCTGGCCTTCGACGAGCGCCTGACTGCCGGCAAATCCGCTCCAGCGCTCAAGGGGCGGTATGAAACCGAATCAGCGGTACGCCTAGCGCTGGCAGGGAGCGGCCTGGTACTGAGCACCGAAGGCGCGGTCTGGGTGATTGCAACTCCAGCAGCAAGCAGCCTGGAACTTGATGCCACCACCGTGAACAGCCGAGGCCTGGGCGAGACTACCGAAGGCAGTGGCTCCTACACCACCGGCCCTATGCGTAGCGCAACCAAGCTTGCGCTGACTGTGCGCGAAACCCCTCAATCGGTCACGGTGATCACGCGCCAGCGCATGGATGACCAGGCGATGAACACCCTGGATGATGTGGTGCGCAATACCCCCGGCATGAGTTCACAGAAACTCGGCCCAGACAGGCAGCGCTACTACTCCCGCGGGTTCCAGGTCGACAACATCATGTACGACGGGATCCCGACCAACGTCGGAGCCAACGCCGCCGACATCATCGCGTCGGGCGACCTGGCGATGTACGACCACGTTGAAATTGTCCGTGGCGCGACCGGCCTGATGCAGGGCTCCGGTAACCCGGCAGCCTCGATCAACCTGGTACGCAAGAAGCCCACCGCACAAACCCAGGCAAGCATTACCGCCAGCGCCGGCAGTTGGGACCGCTATCGCTCGGAGGTGGACGTCAGTGGTCCTCTCAGCGAGCAGGGCTCGGTCCGTGGACGCTTGGTGGGTGCCTACCAGAACAACCACAGCTTCCAGGACAATATCCAGACCGAACGCGGCGTCTACTATGGCGTGTTGGAGGCAGACCTGACCGACGACACCTTGTTGACCGTGGGCGCGTCCTATCAGGACGACAACAACCACGTACCATGGGGCGGCATTCCCGTGGCGGCGGATGGCAGCGACCTAAACCTGCCCCGCTCGACCTATCTGGGCAACGACTGGGATTACTGGGACAAAGACACCACCATCGCCTTTGCCAAGCTTGAACACAATCTCGCCAACGACTGGAGGCTCACCCTGTCCGGCAACAAGACCTGGTCAAAGCTGGATCACCTCGCCAGCAAGGTCTACAACACCAACAATGTCTATCGCCAGATTTTTGGTGGCTACAAATACGATGACGACCAGACCGGCGTCGACGCGTTCGCCAGCGGCTCGTTCCAGCTGTTGGGCCGCGAACACCAACTGGTGGCCGGTGCCAGTGCCCGGGAAGAGAAGATCAAGGTGGTAGAAAACACCGACAACTCCATCTACAACGACATCGACATCTACAATTGGGATCCGAGCCTTCGCCCCAAACCGTCGTCGCTGATCTCCACCTTCTGGCAACACATTGATATCCACCAGAAGAGCGCCTACGTCACCGGGCGTTTCAGCCTGGCAGACCCATTGCACCTGATCCTCGGCAGTCGCCTGGACTGGTACGACTATGACGCCGAATCTCAATACGGGACGGTGGACTACAAGGTCACACGACACGTCACTAAGTACGCAGGCCTGATCTACGATCTGAACGATAATCACTCGATCTACGTGAGCTATACCGATATCTTCAAACCGCAGAATAATCTGAATGCCAGCGGCGGCCTGCTGGCCCCGATCGTGGGCAAGAACTATGAAATCGGTATCAAGGGCGAATACTTCAACGGTGCACTTAATGGCTCCATTGCGTTGTTCCGGATGGATCAGGAAAACCGTGCGCGAGTCGCCGACGGCTGCCCGACTGCCGTAACGTGCTATGAAGCGGCAGGTAAAGTGCGCTCGCAAGGTATCGATATGGAACTGCAAGGCGCAATCACGCCTCGCTGGCAAGTTGGCGCAGGCTATACCTACACCGAGGTCAAGTACCTCAGTGATTCCAACCGCGCCAACGTCGGCCGCGGTTTCGATACGGACCTGCCGCGCCACCTGGTCAAGCTCACCACCAGCTATCAATTGCCAGGCGATCTTGAACGCTGGCGCATCGGCGGTACCGCTTATGGTCAGAACTCCGTGTACAACAAGGGGAGTGGCTACAAGGTCGAGCAGGATGCCTACGCCCTGCTGGACCTGATGGTCGGCTTCAAGCCCACCGAGCATATCGACGCACGCCTGAACCTCAACAACGTGTTCAACAAAAAATACTACGTGAGCATCACCGACAGTCCAGCTCGCGCCGAAAACATCTACGGCGACCCGCGCAACCTGATGCTTACGGTCAAATACAGTTTCTGATGTAAGAAGCAGACCATGGCCTTGACTGTTGTGTAGTCGGGGCTACTGGCCGTCTTTCGAAAGGGACAGGTCGAAACCTGCCTGAGCGCTGTGCTCATCAGTAATGGAGTGACCACTACATCAAGGTTCTGGCTTGTGGGGAAGCTGGAGGGGTTACCGTTTCAGCATTGATGCTGGTGAGGTAACGACATTTTGGAGACTTCAACACCAAAAGCACCCGGAATTTCAGATCAAGCGCTTACATCCGGTGATGTTCCAGCAAGAAGTCCACGAACAGTCGCACCCGCGCCGGCATTGCCGCCCCGCCGACGAACACAGCATGGATCGGTTCCTGGTCCCCAGGGTTCCAGGCTTCCAGCAGCGGAATCAGGGCGCCGCGCTGCAGATCCTCGCGCACGCTGAACTCACCGATACGTGCAATGCCGGCGCCTACTCGCGCAAGTTGTGCCAGCGCTTCACCACTGCTGCATTCGATGTTGCCGCTGACCTTCAGGGAAAACTCTTTTCCATCGCGGATGAACGGCCAGTTGGGTTCGGCACGCCGGAAGTTGAAGCGCAGGCAATTGTGCTGAAACAAGTCTTCCGGCTCCGTGGGGATGCCCTCGCGCTGCAGATAATCGGGCGATGCCACCACTACCTGGCCGGTGTCGCCGATCCTGCGCGCGGTCAGCGGGCTGTCGGGCAGATGGCCGAAGCGGATCGCGACATCGGCCTGCCCGCCGAGAATGTCGACCACTTCGTCGCCGAGGGTAAGGTCGACGACGATGTTCGGGTAACGGGCGCTGAATGCTGCCACCAGCGGGACGATGGCCAGCCGCCCGTGGCCAAGGGCGGCACTGACCCGCAATCGCCCCCTGGGCACGCCCTGGTCAGCGATCGCTGCTTCGACCTCGTCCATATCGGCCAGGATACGCCGGGCGCCGCGCAGGAACGCTTCGCCCTCGGCAGTGAAGGCGATCGCTCGGGTGGTGCGCAACAGCAGGCGGGTGCCAAGGCGTTGCTCGGTACGCGCGATGACCCGACTGACTGCCGAGGGTGTCACGCCCAGTGCACGTGCCGCGGCCGACAGGCTGCCTTCGTGCGCCACGGTGGTGAACACGCTCATTTCACCTGACCTGCCGTTGAAGTCCACTTGTGCCTCCTGCGCAAAGGTGATTGCCAAAAATGCTATCTACCGCGTTAAAAAACTGCATCGTAGCATTGGCGGCATAGATAAGGAGCCTTCCATGCGTATCAATCCACCACTTGTCGCACTTGCCATCGGTGCCTTTGGCATCGGCGTAACAGAATTCGCCCCCATGGGCATGTTGCCGGGCATCGCTCAGGATCTGGGCGTTTCGATTCCCGCTGCCGGTTTGCTGGTCAGCGCCTATGCGCTGGGCGTATTGCTCGGCGCACCGCTGATGACCCTGACCACCGGCAGGATTCCCCGACGCTATCTGCTGATCGGGCTCATGGGGATTTTCACCTTGGGTAATCTGATGTCAGCCCTGGCCACCGATTACTACAGCCTCATGGTCGCCAGGGTGGTGACCTCACTGAACCATGGTGCATTTTTTGGCGTTGGCTCCATCGTCGCCGCCAGCGTGGTCGCCCCGGAAAAACGTGCCGGGGCGGTGGCGGCTATGTTCATGGGCCTGACCTTGGCGACCATCGGCGGTGTGCCGCTGGCCACCTGGTTTGGTGAACTGTTCGGTTGGCGCACCGCTTTCTGGGGTATTACCGGCCTCGGCGTGGTGACCATGGCCGCATTATGGTTCGCCCTGCCTAACCTGAAGACGTCGCAAAGCGTCGGTGTAATGGCCGAAATTCGAGTACTGGGGCGCGGTCCGGTGCTGGGCGCGTTGGCCCTGACCGTAGTCGGGTCGAGCGCGATGTTTACTGTCTTCACTTACATCGCGCCGATCCTCAGCAGCGAGACCAATGGTTCCACCGCCTATATCACTGGCATGCTGGTTCTTTTCGGGGTGGGGTTGACGCTGGGCAACCTGTGGGGCGGCAAGGCCGCCGACCGCTCGATAGATCGCACCTTGATCGTCTCGCTAAGCGTTCTGATTCTCGTCTTGCTGGCGTTCACTCTGCTGATGCGTTGGGCGGTGCCGGCCGCTCTGGCCATCCTGATATGGGGTATCGCCAGTTTCGCCCTGGTGCCGCCACTACAGATGCGTGTGATGGAAGCAGCGAAGGACGCGCCCAATCTTGCCTCTGCGGTGAACATTGGCGCCTTCAATTTTGGCAACGCGATTGGCGCAGCGCTGGGCGGAGCGGTGATCAACGCCGGGTTGGGTTATCCGGCCATTTCCCTGGCCGGAGCGTCGATGGGTGCTCTAGGGCTGCTGATGGTGTTGGCGTATGGCTGGCGTTCCAGAACTGTTGCATCAACAGTGGTGTGACGAAGCGCTGATGCCAGTGGCGTAGACAGTGGTCGAGCCTGAATTCAATGCGTGATGGTTGGCCGCCCCGATGGCTTTAGGTTTAAAGTCAACTTCAAGGTCAACAGAGTGTTCAGGGTGGGTTATGCGAATAGGCGAACTGGCGAAAATCAGTGGTTTGGCGCCCTCACGCATCCGGTTCTACGAGTCGAGCGGCTTGATCAAATCTGTCGAGCGCAAAGCAAATGGTTACAGGGACTACGCGCCTGATACCAAGTGGGTGTTGGAGGTCATCACCGCAGCGCAGGCGGCGGGTTTTTCATTGGAAGAAATTCGGCAGTTGATGCCGATGAATGCCAGCGGTTGGCAGCACGATGAATTGCTCAGCGGGCTTAAGCAAAAGGTTGAGGAAATCGCTGTTCTACAGCAACGGCTAGCCCACAACAAAGCGCAGCTTCTGCTCGTCATCAAGGGCATCGAGGATAAGCCCGAAAGCATGGCGTGCGCGGAAAATGCGCAAATGCTGATCAATCGCCTGCGTGAAGAAGGCATTGGCAAAGCGCCGGGCAAGCGTGCGGTGCGTTAAGGTCAAACTCCATTGCTGCACTGCGCAAAAGGGTATTGACCTTAAAGTTGACTTTAATCTTAAGGTGGCCTCCTCTTCAGTTGAGGGCTGCTCCATGAATGTGTTCGACACCCTGATGCTTCCCAACGGTTCAACCATCAAGAACCGAATCGCCAAAGCTGCCATGGAGGAGAACATGGCGGACGCCGATCAGGCGCCTTCCAAGGACTTGCTGCGTCTCTATCAAGCATGGGCCGACGGTGGTGCCGGCCTGATCATTACCGGCAACGTTATGGTCGACGGCCGCGCCATGACCGGACCGGGTGGCGTGGTGTTGCAAGACGATCAGCAATTGCACAAGTTCAAGCACTGGGCGCGTACAGGTCGGTCTGGTGGTGCGCAGTTCTGGTTGCAGATCAATCATCCCGGTCGCCAGATGCAGTCCAACCTTGGGCAAAAGACCTGGGCCCCGTCAGCCGTGCCGCTGGATCTCGGCAAAATGTCCAGGCGATTTGCCACACCTCATGCGATGACCCCAGGCGTGATCGAAGAGGTTGTTCAGCGCTTCGCGAATACCGCACGCCTCGGCGAGCAGGCCGGATTCACTGGTGTGGAAATTCATGCTGCCCATGGCTATTTGTTGAGCCAGTTCCTTTCGCCGTTGACCAACCAGCGGACGGACGAGTGGGGTGGCCCTCTGGAAAACCGGGCGCGCCTGTTGCTAGAAATCGTCAAGGCGGTCAGGGCTGTGGTTTCTGCGGATTTTGCAGTGGCGGTCAAGCTGAACTCCGCCGATTTCCAGCGCGGAGGATTCACCGCCGATGACGCGAAAAAGGTGGTTGAGTTGCTCAACGACCTGGGCGTGGACATGGTGGAGTTATCGGGAGGCAGCTACGAAGTACCCGCCATGCAGGGTGATGCGCGCGATGGTCGCACCCTGGCGCGCGAAGCCTATTTCGTCGAGTTCGCCCGTGATATCCAAACCGTCGCCAACATGCCGGTGATGGTCACTGGCGGTATACGCCGCCGCCCGGTGGCCGACAGCGTCGTGCAGAGCGGTGTGGACATGGTGGGCATCGGAACCGCCCTTGCTATCGACCCGCACCTGCCTCGCCAGTGGCTGGCGGGCAACGACAATGCCCCTCAATTGCCGCCGATCACCTGGAAAAACAAAGCCATGGCGGCCTTGGCGAACATGGCTGTAGTGAAGTTTCAACTGCGTAAACTCAGTCGCAATAAAAATCCCGACCCGAGTGTTTCACCGTTGTTCGCGCTGATCCTGCAACAGGCCGCCGTGGCCTTTCGCACTCGCCAGTACCGGAGATGGGTAGAAAAGTCTTCGCATTGCAACGGCCTGACGATCGCAGCGCACGGCGATGGTCTGCCTGGATGACACCTGCGCAACATCACTGAAGACGTTGCGCCAGGTGCTACGCGAGTGTTGTTCCGGGCTTAAAGCCCCCACCGCCCCAGCTCGGGCTTGCGCTCGTCAAGCAGCAGTGCAGGCGCCATGGCGCTCGCCATGTTCAGCAAGTGCATGTCGGTAGATACCGGTGACAGCAACTGCACGCCAATCGGCATCTGTGCTTCATCGAATCCGGCGGGTAGGGCGATTGCCGGGGTGCCGAGGTAGTTACTGGCGCGGCTGAACGTGCCGATGCTCACGTGAGCAGCGTCCTGGTCATCAAGAGGCAGGGCCCCGTGACCGCTGACCGGCATCAGCAGAACACCGGATGAGCCGATCGCTCGTCTGAAGGCCTCGGCGACGTGGGCACGCTGTGCAACGGCGTGTTCGTAGTCGTCACGGCTGATGGCCGCGCCGGCCAGGATGCGATTGCGCACCACCCCCCAGAGCGGCTGCGCAGGGTCATGTGCAAGGTGGCCGAACTCGCGATACCCCTCATAGGCAATGATCATCGAGTTGCACTCGGACAGCCGGCCGATGTTCAACTCATCCTCTGGAACCCAGCTCTGGAGCGTCCAGCCGGCCTTTTCCAGGGTGACCAGGGCCTGATCCCAAACCCGGCGAGCGCCCACGGACAGCGCACTTGGGAACGCGCTCTGGTCCAGTACGAACACCGTGCCCGGCTTGGCTGGTACCAGCTCACCTGCAAGGTCGGCCTGAACGCTCGACCCACTGCCGGTAGACGGGCTGGCAAGGATGGCCGTGAGTGCATGGGCGTCGCCAACATCACGGGCGATCGGGCCCAGCACGTCGAGGCTGGGCGCAAGCGGAACCACACCGTGCACGCTGATGACCCCGCTGGACGGCTTGAAGCCGACCAGATGATTGAGCGATGCGGGGGCTCGGATCGATCCGCCGGTATCGCCCCCCACTGCAACAGGTACAAGCCCTGCGGCAACAGCAACCGCCGCACCTGAAGAGGAACCGCCCGGGGCGCGATGCAGCGTTGTGTCCCACGGGTTCCAGGGCGTGCCTCGGGTCGGGTTCTGCCCGGACAGGCCGAACGCAAATTCGGTCATCTGGGTCTTGCCCAGGATAACCATTCCTGCCGCCTGCAATCGTTGCGCGACGGTGCTGGTCACGGCACTGACAATGCTCAGGCGGCTCAACGAACCTGCCGATGCCGGGGTATGGGCGATTTCGATGTTGTCCTTGATGGCGACCGGTACGCCATGCAAAGCGCTCGATGGGTGGCCTGCCTCGAGCGCACTGTCGGCGGCATCGGCTGCCGCCAGGGCTTGCTCTGCGAACACTGCGGTAAAGGCATTGAGCTCGCTGCCGCGAGCAATGCGGTCCAGAAAGTAGTGCGTGACGGCACGCGAGGTGATCTGCCGGGTAGCGATCAGATGGGCAATCTGCAGGGCAGACTGGAAACATAGGGCTTCGGATCGTTCGAGCATGGGTTCTAGGTTCTAAGCGGTGTGGGTCGGTAATCCCCGTATCCGATACTCGTTGACGGGGATTGCATGGCGTTGTTCGAGCCAGTGACTATTTCAGTGGCTTTCCGGCTGTTTCCGGCATTTTGATGAAGGTCACAAGCGTGAGCGCGGCGCCTGCGAGCACGTAGTAGAAGAACCAGCTCTCCTGACCGTTGCTCTGCAGCCAGGTCAGCAGATACGGCGTGGTACCGCCCAGCAGCGCCACCATCAGGTTGTAGGGAGCACCAATGCCGACGGCGCGAACGCGGCTGGGGAACTGTTCGGACATGATTGCCGGGGCGATGGAGGTATAGAGCGCGTAGAGCATAAGGCCGAACAGCTCCACCATCAGGATCGACGAGAACGTCGGCTGCATGCTGGTGATGATCGGGTAGAAGAACACCAGGTAGCCCAGGGCGAACACGATCAGTTGCGGCTTGCGCCCGAACTTGTCAGAGAGCATGCCGAAGAGTGGGTGCACGAGCATGAACGCGACCATTGCAACCGTGTTTGCAGCGAACGCTGTCGAGGACTCCACGTGCAGCGCACGGATGGCATAGGTCGGGATGTAGATGACGAACAGGTAGAAGGCAAAGGTGCTCAGGATCGAAAAGCCCACGATCCGCAGGGTCTCGCGCGGATAATCGCGCAGCAGGGTGCGCAGCGGTTGCTTCTCTACCTTGTCTGCGGTTGGCGGCGTGGAGGCTTCTGCTTCAGGTACCGACATACGCAGCCAGATGCCTGCGATACCGCCCAGGGCGCCGAGCAGGAACGGAATGCGCCAGCCGAACTCTCTCATCTGTTCCTCGGTGAGGAGGGTGGTAAGCGCCCAACCGATCGCCGAGGCGGTCAGAATGCCCGCGGCGGAGCTGAAGAACACAAAGCTCGAAAAGAACCCGCGACGGTGGTCCGGCGCCAACTCGGCAAGGTAGGTAGAGGCTGAAGCGTATTCACCGCCCAGCGACAAGCCTTGCATCAGGCGCGCGATCACCAGCAAGACCGGCGCGAGCAGGCCGATCTTCTCGTAGGTGGGGGTGATGCCGATCATCAGGGACCCGCCTGCCATCAGCAGGATGGTGACCCCCAGTGCCGATTTGCGGCCATAGCGATCAGAGTAGATCCCCAGGGCCCAGCCACCGATCGGGCGCATGAAGAACCCCACGGCGAAAATCGCGAAGGTCGCCAGCAGGGACGCCGTTTCGTCATTTTTTGGAAAGAATTGTGTGGAAAAGAACACCGCGAACGACGCATAGATCGTCCAATCGAACCACTCCACCGCATTGCCAATGCTGCCAGCAGCAATTTTGCGCGCGGTTGATACCTGCGGCTTTGCCGCTTCGGACGTTTGAGTCGCATAATTCATTGGCTTGTGCCTTTGGGTTTGAGTTGTAATTGTTTTTAGACATATGCGGCGTTGTTTTGTATTAATTTGGCCACTTGAGCGAAGGTATTGTAAGGATATGGTCTCGTCAACCGTTGATTCGGATGAAAAAAGACATTTTGCGTTGGATGACGCGGATCTGGCCTGCCTGATTGCACTGCAGGCGAACCCTCGCGGCACCTGGCGGGATCTGAGCGCCGGCTGCGATGTGGCGGAGCGTACGCTTTCGCGTCGCCTGCAACGCTTGATGGACAACGGGTATATCCGGGTGATCGGCGAGCTCGACCCGGTTGTGGTGGGGAGTGGCCCGGTGCTGCATGCCTGGATTCGGGTAGCAGACGGTCGTCAGAGCGAAGTGGCGCAGCACCTGGCGCAGTGGGCACAGACGCAGGTTGTGATGGCGACAACGGGCGAGTTCGACATCTTCACCGAGATCAACCTGCCCAGCGTGGAAGCGCTTTCTGACATGGTGGTGCGGGAGTTGCCGCTGGTGCCGGGGGTTAGGCAGGTTCAGACGCAGGTGGTGCTCAGGTCGTTCCGACGAGCCAGCCGCTGGCGTATTGATGGTTCGGTGCCTACCGAGCCGGTGCTGGCCGGGCCTGTGAGCCTGAGTGCTGACGAAATGCGGTTACTCGGCGCCCTGACCCTGGATGGAAGGGCCAGCCTGGGCGTGCTTGCCGAGACATGTGGAGTCAGTGAGCCGAAGGTTCAGCGGATGCTGAGTGGGCTCGTCGACAGCAATGCCCTGACATTTCGTGTGGAGCTCGAGCCGTTGCTGGTGGGCTATGGGGTAGAGGCGATTGTGTCGTTGCAGACTCGACCGGGTGCGGCGGAGGGCATTGCCCAGGAACTGGCGAAGGATGAACACACGCGTTGCCTGTTTGGCACCAGTGGCGGCTCGCAGCTGTTCTGGCATGTGCTGTGCCGTGATATCCATGATCTATGGACCGTCTCGACCGCCCGCATGGGATCCCTGGAGGGGATCATCTCGTGTGAGACCAACACGGTGGTCAGGGCCTACAAAAGGGCGGGGCGGGTGCGTCGAGGGTTGATGGTCGAGTAGGGTTCATGCCTGCCTTTGTGCAAGCAACGTAGCTGGCTACGTTGCCTGTTTGGGCTTCCAGTAGTCCATCTCGGCCACCGCTCTTTCAATGTCATCCATGTCGTCGCAGCCCAGCGCGAGGTCGAACTTTTCAGTGATTGTTCTTCGCATGGCGGCCAGTCGACGGGTGATCTGGTTTTCATCGATGAACCGTGTCGTCTCTTCGCAATACAGCGCTCTGTCGCCTGGGCTGATGTCGCCATCAACATCCCTGTAGTAATGGCGGGCAATGTCTCTCAGGGAAATGAGCATGTATTCGATATCGGCGACAAGGTGGATGGCTTCTTCTCCAGACAGGAGGATTTCTCTGTTTTCCTTCAGCAGTTTCAATGGGTCTTCCACTCGATCTTTGAACGGGCCAGGTAGCGAGGATATCCCATGTGGCGCTGACGAACCCCGTTGCGGGTCACTCGGATGATGACCGCCCCTGCGGGTCATTCACCAGAGCGGCCGCCGTCGCATGCAGCACCTGCACCAGCCACAGCACCGCGGCCCCCTTGCTGTAAAGCTCATTGACGGTCACGGGCGGGTGTTGGCGTACCACGCTCAAGCTGCTGAACCTGCCGTGCTCATCGTGAAAGGGTTGGGTCCAGCCGAGGCAAACGCCGTGATCCTGCGCGCCTGCCCACAACTCGGGGGGGCTGGTGAAAGCCTCTGGTGTCCACAGCAACGGGAAGGATGAGTGCCGGCTGTGCGCAAGCAGGGGCTCAACGACCGCAGGCTCATGGCGACGGTAGCGCTCGCCCCATGGGTTGGGGCAGTTGCTTTGTGTGATCGAAAACGTCGGGGTGGTGAAACTGAAGGCGTAGCAGTCGAAACCCAGGCACCGAAGCAGCTTTTCCAATTGCGCCAACTGGCTGTCCAAGTCCTTCGAGCACACCAGCTGACGCAGTTGCTCCGTTGTCCAGTGATCCATCGTTGCTCATCCCTGCATGATGTGAACATCCGTGGATACAGATCAGTTTCTCCTGATAAATACGTATCAGATACGCCTTTTACGACTGTAGCTCAGCTTTTTTGCGCTATTGCAAAAAGCGCTAACGCTTTTGCCGGGTTGCCTGCCTCTGGTCGGACCCGCCCTCAGGGTCAAGCTCGCGCAGGCTTGCGGGCCCTTGTGCCGGTGATTCACCAGTCACCTGGCACAGCAACGCGCTGACTCGCTCGCCGTCCACCACGCCCCGTGCCTGCAAGAGGTCGGCCACCGCCATCAGCCCCGCCCAGTACCGGCGTACCAGGCAGCCGGACCGGGCAATGGCCAGGGCCTCGGCATCGAGCAGCTTGTGCGCGGGCAACAGGCTGATCAGTTCATGCCCGCGGCAGCGGTCGCCACGGCCGCTGCCGCGCAAGATCCGGTCATAGCGTGCGTGCCGGTGGATGGCTTCGGCCACGGGCCCGGCAAAGCAGTGCAGCAGGTCGCGCTCGATGGGTTCGACGAGGGAGGGCAGGTACTCGGCAATGCCACGGGCGGCGAAGGCCGGGTGCACGATCAGATAGTCCGCCTCCACCAGCCCCTCGGCAAAGTGCGCACGCCCGTTCAGGTCGATCAGCGGGCCGCTGGCGGCCTGGGCGTGGGTCAGCACGGTCACCCGTGCAATGGGCTGGCCGTTCCACCACACGGCCAGGGCGTGACCGGCCTCGTGGATGGCGGTTGAACGCGGGCGCATGTCCATGGGGCGAGCCTCCCGTGGGGTGGTCGCTCGCCCTGACTACGCCTGCGTTATCGGTGCACGGCTCAGCGAGCGTTTGTCCTACCTTCTGCTCCCTGGCGGGTTCCGTATAAGAGATTATGGCTATCACCCACCAATACTGCGGCTATTTGCCGACTCGGGGGCGGCGAACTAGCCTTAGTTCGGTGCCGGTGCCAGCTGGCCGACCCATCCTGATGAAGAGACAAGATCGCGGCGCTCAGCCGTTCGAGTCGTTGACGATGCAACCTGTGTAACTGATTTCGCACGTTGCCACGGCGCCCTGGCAGGGCTGCCTGGCGACATGAACTCGACCAAGGGTAGCTCTCACATGGCAACTGAATCGAAATGCCCGTTCAATCATGCCGCCGGCGGTGGCACCACCAACCGTGACTGGTGGCCCAACCAGCTCAACCTGAAGATCCTGCATCAGCACGCGCCCCAGGCCGACCCGCTGGGCGAGGGCTTCGACTATGCCCAGGCGTTCAAGAGCTTGGACTTCCAGGCCCTCAAGCAGGACCTCACCGCGCTGATGACCGACTCGCAGGACTGGTGGCCGGCCGACTTCGGCCATTACGGGCCACTGTTCGTGCGCATGGCCTGGCACAGTGCCGGCACCTACCGTACCGGCGACGGGCGCGGCGGTGCCGGCTCCGGCCAGCAGCGCTTCGCGCCGCTCAACAGCTGGCCCGACAACGTCAGCCTCGACAAGGCGCGGCGGCTGCTGTGGCCGATCAAGCAGAAGTACGGGCGGGCGATTTCCTGGGCCGACCTGATCGTGCTCACCGGCAACGTGGCGCTGGAGTCGATGGGCTTCAAGACCTTCGGGTTTTCCGGCGGTCGCCCGGACGTGTGGGCGCCGGACGAGGACGTGTACTGGGGTTCGGAGAACAAATGGCTGGGCGGCGACACGCGCTACGGCAAAGACCCTGAAGCCATGCAGCCGCCGGGCGAGGGCACCCTGGTGGCCGAACCCGAGCAGCACGGCAATGAAGAAAGCCGTACCGAGCAGGGCCGCAACCTGGAGAACCCCCTGGCCGCAGTGCAGATGGGGCTGATCTACGTGAACCCGGAAGGCCCCGAAGGCAACCCCGACCCGGTCGCCGCCGCCAAGGACATTCGCGAGACCTTCGGGCGCATGGCCATGAACGACGAGGAAACCGTGGCCCTGATCGCCGGCGGCCACGCCTTCGGCAAGACCCACGGCGCCGGCCCGGCCGACAACGTGGGCCCCGAGCCTGAAGCGGCAGGCCTGGAGGAACAGGGCCTGGGCTGGAAGAACAGCTTCGGCACCGGCAAGGGCCCGGACACCATCACCAGCGGCCTGGAAGTGACCTGGACCACCACCCCGACCCGCTGGAGCAACAACTTCCTGGAGAACCTGTTCGGCTTCGAGTGGGAGCTGACCAAGAGCCCGGCCGGGGCCCACCAGTGGACGCCCAAGGGCGGCGCCGGCGCCGGTATCATCCCCGACGCCCACGACCCGTCCAAGCGGCGCAACCCCACCATGCTGACCACCGACCTGTCGCTGCGCTTCGACCCGATCTACGAGAAGATCTCGCGCCGCTACCTGGAAAACCCCGACCAGCTGAGCGATGCCTTTGCCCGCGCCTGGTACAAGCTGATCCACCGTGACATGGGCCCGCTGTCGCGCTACCTGGGCCCGGAACTGCCCGCTGAGGAGCTGCTGTGGCAAGACCCGATTCCCAAGGTCGACCACCCGCTGGTCGATGACGGCGACATCGCCGCGCTCAAGGCCAAGGTACTGGCCTCGGGCCTGTCGGTGGCGCAGCTGGTGTCCACCGCATGGGCGGCGGCTTCCACCTTCAGGGGTTCGGACAAGCGCGGCGGTGCCAATGGCGGGCGGCTGCGCCTGGCCCCGCAGAAGTTCTGGCAGGCCAACCAGCCCGAACAGCTGGCCGCCGTGCTCGCGACCCTGGAAGGCATCCAGAACGAATTCAATGGGGCGCAGGCCGGTGGCAAGAAGATCTCCCTGGCCGATCTGATCGTGCTGGCGGGCAACGCCGGTGTCGAGCAGGCTGCGAAAAACGCCGGGCATACGGTCACGGTGCCGTTCACGCCGGGGCGCACCGATGCCAGCCAGGAGCAGACGGACGTGGAGTCGTTCGGCTTTCTCGAACCCATTGCCGATGGTTTTCGAAACTACCTCAAGGGGCACTACCGCGTGCCGGCCGAAGCGCTGCTGATCGACAAGGCGCAACTGCTGACGCTCAGTGCACCGGAGATGACGGTGCTGGTGGGCGGCCTGCGGGTGCTGGGGGCCAATGTGGGCCAGAGCAGCCATGGCGTGTTCACCCAGCGGCCGCAGGCGCTGACCAATGACTTCTTCACCCACCTGCTGGACATGGGCGTGGAGTGGAAGCCGGTGTCCGAGGCCGCTCAGGCGTTCGAAGGGCGTGATCGCAAAAGCGGGCAGGTGAAGTGGACCGCCACCCGGGTCGACCTGGTGTTCGGCTCGAACGCGCAATTGCGGGCCGTGGCCGAGGTGTATGCCAGTGCGGATGCGCAGCAGCAGTTCGTCAGCGACTTCGTGGCGGCCTGGGCCAAAGTGATGAATCTGGACCGTTTCGATGTGAAGTAGCGCGTTCGCCGGCAAGGCCGGCCTCTGCAGAGCAGCACAACCCCTGCAGGGGCCGGCCTTGCCGGCCAAGCGAATGCCTGCAGTACCGGCTCACACGCTGGCCGGCACCTCCCGTTGCAGCGCAAGGCGTGCAACAAGCCGCGTACAACCCGGCAGCGAAACCACCTCCAGCTGACCGCCCACCCGGGCGATGCGCGCATTCATGCTGCGCATGCCCACGCTCACCCCGGCGCGCTGTACCGCCAGCACGTCGAAGCCGATACCGTCATCCTCGATGTTCAGCTCCAGGCTGTCGGGCTGCGGCTGCTGCAGCTCAACCTGCACATGCCGGGCACGGCTGTGCTTGACCACATTGGTCAGCGACTCTTCCACCAGGCGGGTCAACGCCATGCACTGCAAGGCGCTGGGCGGTGTGCGCCACTGCGCGGCGAAGTGCCAGGTGCAGGCCACATCCAGTTCGTCGAACAGCTGGGTGAAGCGATGGCGCAGCGGGGCGATCCATTCCTGCGGCGTGGCCGGCACCTTGATGCCGGCGCTGGAGCCATTGTCGATGGTCTGGCGCAGGTCATCACGCAGCAATTTGAGCATCGACAGAAACTGCGGGCCCTGCAGCGGCGTGCTGGCCTGCTCGACCATGGCCATCATGCGCACCAGCGAGCCGCCCAGCCCATCATGCAGGTCGTGGGCGATCTGCAGGCGGTCCTGCAGGCGGGAGTTGGTCAGCGCCAGGGCGTGTTCGCGTTCGAGGGTGGTGGCCAGTTCCCCGCGAGCGCGCTCGATGCCTTCGGCCAGCTCCAGGTTGAAGCGCTCGATGCGGCGCACGCTGCGCGCATGGCGCAAGCCCAGCACCACCGACATGCACAGGGTCGTCACCACGCTGGTGAGCGGTGTCCACGCGGGCGTTTCGCCGATCAGCTTCAGCATTATCAGCAGGTCATGGGCCCCGGCCAGCATGAATACCAGCAGGCTGGCGGCCAGCCACACATGCTCGGGCCGCCGGGTGCGCAAGGCATGCAGCTGAAACTGCAGGCAGTTGAGGAAAAACACCGTCGCCGTGCTCAGCACCGCCACCAGTTGCGCGTTGCCGACGCGGGCATCCGGGGCCAGTGCCATCAAGGCCACCAGTGCGGCAGTCAGCAGCCAGAGTGCCTTCTCCAGGCGCGGCAGCGATTGCCCGCCAAAGCGCCAGACAAACACGCAGAAACAGGTGACGTACATCACCAGCGCGATGCCGTTGAAGCGCGCAGCCATCAGGGTGGTGGAGAAGGGCCAGGGGCTGGTCATCAGTATATTGGCGATGAACAGCACCCAGCACAGGGCCATGGCCGCATACCAGCCAAAGATCCGTTGCTCGCGGCGGATCACCCAGATACAGAAGAACAGCCCGCCCAGCACCGCCGAGACGGTCAGGTTGAGCACGAACAACGAGCGGTTGGTCCACAGCAACTCTTCATACAGCTGGCGTGCCGAGGCCTCATCCCCCAGGTACACCGGCCCCAGCCCGGGTGACTGTACCGCCAGGCCCACCACACGTACCCACAGCGTGTTGACGCCTTCGTGCAGCAGGCCTTCGGGCAGGTGCCAGTAGCGGGGCATGTTCCAGCTGCGTGACAGCGGCTCGCTCAGCTGGCTGTCACGCCACAGGCGCTGGTCGTTGACGAACACTTCGCCGGCCATGATCACCGAGCGCAGCGTCAGTGCCACCGGCATGCGTTGACCGGCCGCGCAGTCGCGCTGCCACTGGAGGCGGTACCACACCGTGCCGTCGTGCTGCGGCCAGCGTCGGCTCCAGTCGTCGGGCAGGGTCACGGCCTGCCAGGGGCCGGCCTCGGGGCGGTTGCCCTGGTCATCACCCTGGGCGGCGGCTACCGACAGCACCTGCACGGTGCAGCTTGCACCGTCCGGCGTTGCAGCCTGCGCTGCACCCGACAGGCACAGGACGAGCAGCCAGCACGCCATCAGGCCTCTCAATCGAGCAGACCACGCGTGCGTGCCGCATGGATGGCGCGGGTGCGCGAAGACACCGCCAGCTTGCGATAGATGCGTTTGACGTGGCATTCGACGGTGTAGCGCGACAGGTTCAGCTGTTCGGCGATTTCGCGGTTGCCCAGGCCCTCGGCCACCAGGCGCAGGATCTGGTCTTCACGCGGGGTCAGGCGTTCGCCATCGGCGGTGTCGACCGGCTGGGCGGCCCCCGGGCGCAGTTCCTCGATGATGCGCCGGGCCACGAACGGGTCGATGGGGGCGCCACCGCGCAGCACGCTGCGCAGCGACAACAGGATCTCCAGGTCGTCGCGTTCCTTGAGCACATAGCCGGTGGCGCCTGCCCGCAGCGCCGCGAGCAGGGTGTCTTCGGTGCTCCATGCCGAGATCACCAGGATCGCCTGGCCGGGGTCGGTGGCGTGCATCTCTTCGATCAGCTCGATGCCGTTGCCGTCGGGCAGGCCCAGGTCTACCAGCGCCAGCGCCACCGGCTGCGCCGCCAGGCAGGCGCGGGCCTCGGCCAGCGAGCTGGCGAACAGCAGGGCCTCGGGCCGGTAGCCCAGTTGCAGCAGCAGGGCTTCCAGGCGGCGGTGGATCAGCGGCTCGTCCTCCACCAGCAGTACCGGCGCGAGCAGCGTGGGTTCGGGAACAGTCGTCTGGATAGGCATGGGCAGTCTCGGGCGCGCGGTGGGGGCGACTGTGCCCCATGCAGCGGCCAATAGGTATCCCTGAAAACAGGTAAAAGAAGCCTCATAGCCTACCCCACGCCCCGGTGCTAGCCCAGCGCCATTACCGCGATCACGCCCAGCGCCAGCAGCACCAGCATCGCCCCCGTGGCCCGCTCCAGCCACGGCAGGGCACGGGCGAAGCGGCGGCGCACGTGTCGGTTGCCGATCACCACCGCCACCAGCAGGTCCCACGCCAGCACCACGCCGAACATCCACAGGCCGTAGGCCAGCTTCCAGCCAGGGCTTGCCTGCGGCCCGCTCAGCATGGCCGCCAGGCTGGCGTAGAACAGCGCGTTCTTGGGGTTGAGGATGCCGGACACCACCCCCATGCCGGCGGCGCCCAGCCAGGTGGTGGCCGCGGGCGACGGTGCCGGCGACCCCTGCGGGGCAACCTCCAGCGTGCTGGCACCGGCATGGCGGATGAACAGCCAGCCCAGGTACAGCAGGTAGGCGCAACCGGCCAGTTGCAGCACGATGAACAGCGTGCTGTGCGGCTGCAGCACCGACACGCCGGTAAAGGCGGCGACGATGAACACCCCGTTGGCCAGTGCGATGCCCAGGCAGGCTCCGCTGGCCACGCGCCAGCTGGTGGCCAGGGAGGTGCGCGCCACCAGGAAGAAATCCGGCCCGGGTGACAGCAGCGCCAGAAAGTGCGCTGCTGCAATGATCAGGAACTGCTCCATGTAACCTTCACTTCTATGGATGTGGGTCCAGGAAGTGTGTGGCGGGGCCGGGGGCGGCGTATTGAACAAAATTGCGCAGGTTCAGGCGGCGTGACGGGCGAACAGCTTTTCCAGTTGCTGCCATAAGGCCGGGTCGGTGCTGAACGCCACGTTGAAGCGCATCCAGCCGGTGGCCTGGGCATCGACCATGAACAACTGGCCGGGGCCGATCATGATGCCGCGCTCCAGGGCGTCGTCCACCAGCGCTGCGCTGTTGGCGATCTGCGGGTGGCGTGTCCACAGGTACATGCCCTCGTCGGACTCGACGAAAATCTCGAAGCCCAGGCGGTTCAGGCGACGGCTGACCTCCTGCTGCGCCTCGGCCAGGCGCTGGCGCAGGCGCTTGAGGTGCTTGCGCCAGCGCCCGTCGGTGATGGCCGCATACACCACGCGCTCCATCACCTGTGAGGTGGTCAGGCCCGAGCGCATCTTCAGTTGCAGCAGCTTCTGGATCAGTTCGGGGTTGGCCAGCATGTAGCCCACCCGCACGTTCGGCGAGATGCTCTTGGAATAGCTGCCCACGTACACCACCTGCTGCAGGTGGTCCAGGCTGCTCAGGCACGGTTGCGGTTCGGCCACCATGTCGGCGTACAGGTTGTTCTCCACCAGGCGAAAGCCGTGTTGCGCCGACAGTTGCAGCAGGCGGTGCAGTTGCGCCAGCGGGGTGCGCGAGCAGGTGGGGCTGTGCAGGTGCGGCTGGGTGAAGAACACCGTGGGCCGGTGGTGGGCCAGCAGCCGCTCGAGATGCTCCAGGTCGTACCCGGCCGGGGTGCGCGGCACGCCGATCAGGGTGGCGCCCTGAAAGCGCAGGATGCTCATCAGGTTGGGGTAGCCCGGGTCGTCCACCAGCACCACATCGCCTGGGCGCACCAGGGTGCGCACCGCCAGGTCCAGCGCCTGGCTGGCGCCGTGGGTGAGCATCAGCTGGTTGGGGTTGGCCACGATGCGCTGGTCCTGTTCCAGGTTCTGCGCGGTGAGGGTGCGCAGCTCGAGCAGGCCCATGGGGTCGCCGTAACCGCTCAGTTCCATCACGCTGCCGGCCACCTGGCGCAGCCCGCGGCGCAGGCCGTCCTCGAACATCCACTCGTTGGGCAGCCAGCCACAGCCGGGCTTGAAGGCCAGCTGACGGCTTTCGAAGATGTTCTGCAGGTACCACTCGGAGTTGAACTCCGGCTTGCCCGGCTCGGCGTCGCTGGCCTGGCTTTCGATGCGCTCGTTCACCGAGCGGTTGACGAAGAAGCCGGCATTGCCGCGGCTGACCAGCAGGCCCTGGGCCACCAGCCGGTCGTAGGCTTCGACCACGGTGAAGGTGCTGACCGAGTAGGTGGCGGCGAAGGCGCGGATGGACGGTACCTTGGCACCGGGTTTGAGGGTCTGGTTCTCGATCAACTCACGCAACCCGTTGATGATCTGGTTGACGAGCGGGGGGGCGGAGTCGGGTCGTAATTCAAGCATGTTGGGGCTGTGCCTTCAGGGTGCGTAACGCCTGGCGCCTGCAGGGAACGGGGGTGTACTGCATTGGCGGCCTGTACAGTGCAGTGCATATTTCACGGCGCTGTGCATGGCTCTCTGTGTCGTACATTTTTACATTAGGGGTCTGTATTCGCCAGCTAAAGCATGTTGAGAGGCCCGATCACTACCGCCAGGGGCAAGCCCCCGGGCGTGCACAGCACGATTGCCGACCTTCAAGGCCATGGATGCCCGCCGGGTTTGCGATCCATCCCGTACACAATCAGACACTGACGAGCAATGAAGCCCGGCATTCGCCGGTCTTGCGTGTTCGCTGGAAAAAGAAAAACAAGGGGTAGACAACTGATGGACGCTACATCGACTTCCACATCCTCCAAGGTGGAGCCCGAGAGCAAGCTTAGCGCTTCGCTCAAATCGCGCCACCTGACCATGATGTCCATCGCCGGGGTGATCGGCGGTGCGCTGTTCGTGGGCTCGGGGAGTGTGATCCACAGCGCCGGGCCGGCCGCCATCCTGGCGTACCTGGCCGGCGGCATCCTGGTGGTGCTGATCATGCGCATGCTGGGTGAAATGGCCACCTCCTCGCCAGACACCGGCTCGTTCTCCACCTACGCCGAGCGCGCCATCGGGCGCTGGGCAGGCTTCACCATCGGCTGGTTGTACTGGTGGTTCTGGGTCATCCTGATGGCCTGGGAAGCCTACGTGGCGGGCAAGATCCTGCACGGCTGGTTCCCCTCCATCAGCGTCAACGTGTTCGTGCTGGCCACTACCCTGGTGCTGATCAGCGTCAACTTCTTCAACGTCAAGCACTACGGGGAGTTCGAATTCTGGTTCGCGCTGATAAAGGTGGTGGCGATCATATGCTTCCTTGTGGTGTGCGGGCTGGCCGTGGCCAACCTGTGGCCCACCGGTGAGGTCCACGGCATCAGCAACCTCACGGCCCAGGGCTTCATGCCCAATGGGGTGGAGGCAGTGGTGGTGGCCATGCTGGGGGTGATGTTCGCCTTCCTGGGCGCCGAAATCGTGACCATCGCGGCCGCCGAGTCGAAGAACCCGTCCGAGCAGATCGTCAAGGCCACCAACTCGGTGGTGTGGCGTGTGTGCCTGTTCTATGTGGGTTCGATCTTCCTGATCGTGGCCCTGGTGCCGTGGAACGACCCGCTGATGGGCCAGTCGGGCTACGGTTCGTACCGTCGTACCCTGGAGCTGCTGGGCATTCCGGGCGCTGAGTTCGTGATGAACTTCGTGGTGCTGACCTCGGTGAGCAGCTGCCTGATCTCGGCGCACTACACCGCCTCGCGCATGCTGTTCTCGCTGTCGACCCGCGGTGATGCACCGTCGTTCTTCAAGATCACCCGCGCCGGTACCGGTGTGCCGGTGTTCGCCATCATCGGTTCGTGCTCGGTGGCGGTGTTCGTCGCCCTGATCAACTTCAGCGACACCCTGCGCCCGAAAGACGTGCTGGACGTGCTGATGAACACCACCGGCATGATCGCCTTGCTGGTGTACCTGGTGATCGCGTTCTCGCAACTGAAGATGCGCCGCAAGCTGGAAGCCGAGGGCAAGGAAATCCGCCTGAAGATGTGGCTGTTCCCGTGGCTGACCTACCTGGTGATCGTGTTCATCATCGGGTGCCTGGTGACCATGGCCTTTGTGCCGGACTACCAGGTACTGGTGTTCTCCACCGGTGCGGCGGCGGCCATCGTGGCACTGATGGGCGTGTTCATGCACGTGCGTGCGGCCAGGCAGCTCAAGGGCTGACAGGCACCATGACGAAAAAGACCAGGGCCGCAAACGGCCCTGGTTTTTTTTTGCCTGCCCGCGGCGCGGATGCCGCCCGCCGGGTTCGTCCTACAAGCAGTGGCCGTGATGCCGGTAAACAATCCCCATTACGGCACCGGGCAATCATCGCAACGTTGATTGCAGTGTGCCAGTACGCCTGCCTAGCATGCCCGTTTGCTCGATTCGGCACGGAGTGCAGGCATGAAGATCGTTCACAAGGCTGGCCTGGCGGCCGCCACATTGCTGTTCATTACCACCGGATTGCTGTCGGTCACGCAGGTCAGCCAGGTGCGCGAGGCCCTGCACAAGCAAGTGTCTGCCGGCATCGCCGAGTCCAGCGGTGCCCTGGCCCGGCAGATCGAGAACTGGCTGAACGCCAAGCTCAAGCTCATGGGCCTGGTGGCGCAGGTCATCGACAGCCGCTACAGCCCTGAAAACACCCAGCGCATCATCGACAGCCCGATGCTCAAGGACGAGTTCATCCTGATATTCGGCGCCTTGCAACGCGACGGCAAACCCCTCACCAACACGCCCAGCTGGCGCCCCGATGCGAGCTGGGACGGGCGCACACGGCCCTGGTATGCCGTCGCCAAGGGCGCCGACAAGGCGGTGCTCACCGAGCCCTACATCGACTCGGCCACTGGCGAAACGCTGATTTCGGCGGTCACGCGCCTCCACGATGGCGCTACCTTCGCCGGCGTGCTGGGCGGCGATATCCGCCTCAAGAGCGTGGCCGATGCCATCAATACCCTGGACTTCAACGGCGCCGGCCATGCCTTTCTGCTCAGCCGCAACGGCACGATCATTTCCCACCCCGACAGCCAGTACAACGGCAAGCCCTACAGCAGCCTGTTCGATGGCCAGCACCCGGCGCTGGACAGCCAGCTGCAGACGGTTAGAACCGGCGATCACGATTCACTGGTGTCCTTCACCCCGCTGACCTACCTGGAGGGCATGGACTGGTTGATCGGCGTGGTGCTCGACCAGCGCATCGTGATGGCCGAGGCCGACAGCCTGACTTGGCGTGCAGTGCTGGCCACGCTGCTCGGCGTGCTGGTGAGCCTCGTGGTGCTGGGCCTGCTGCTCGGGCGCCTGCTCAAGCCGCTGGACCTGCTGCACCGCTCGTTCCATGAGGTCAACCAGGGCGACGGCGACTTGACGCGGCGCCTGCCCGACGGCGGCAATGACGAGGTGGCGCTGGTGTCGCGCGAGTTCAACGGTTTTCTGGGCAACCTGCAGAACCTGATCCATCAGGTGATGAGCACCTCCAACCAGGTGCGCGAGAGCACCCACCTGACGTCGGCCGAAGCCACCCGGACCGATGAACGCCTGCAGCGCCAGTTGCAGGAGCTGGACCAGCTGGCCACGGCCATGCAGGAGATGGCCTCCACCGCCGAAGACGTTGCGCGCAACGCCCAGGCAGCGGCGCAGGCCGCAGTGATTGCCGACGAGGAAGCACACGGCGGCGAGGACGTGGTGCGACGCTCGACCGCGGCGATCCGGCAACTGGCCAGCGAAATGGACGACACCGGCCATGCAATCAATGACCTGTCGCGCCTCAGCGACAACATCGAGTCGATCCTGGCGGTGATTACCAGCATTGCCGAGCAGACCAACCTGCTGGCGCTCAATGCCGCCATCGAGGCTGCGCGTGCCGGCGAGACGGGGCGAGGTTTCGCGGTGGTGGCCGACGAGGTGCGCACGCTGGCCTCGCGCACCCAGCAGTCGACCCAGGAGATCCGCCAGATGATCGACCAGCTGCAGGCCGGGGTGCGCCACGCCGAGTCGCGCATGCAGCACAACCGCGACAGCGCCGGCAAGACCGCCGAGGAGGCGGGCGCGGCCAACGACAGGCTCGTGCGCATTCGCCAGGCGATCACCCGCATCAACGACATGAACACCCAGATCGCCACCGCGGCCGAGCAGCAGAGCGCCACCAGCGAAGAGATCAACCGCAACACCACGACCATTCGCGACATCAGTCATGAAGTGGCCGCAGGCACCCAGGTGCAGGTGCGCCAGTGTGCGGTGATGGTGGAGCAGGTGGGGCAACAGCACCACCTGCTGGGGCGTTTCAACCTGTGAGGCGGGGGCTCAGGCCTTGAGCGAGGCCATGTCGATCACGAAGCGGTACTTCACGTCGCCGGCGATCATGCGGCTGTAGGCCTCGTTGATGTGCTGGATGTCGAGCATCTCGATGTCGCAGCAAATGCCGTGCTCGGCGCAGAAGTCCAGCACCTCCTGGGTTTCGGCGATGCCGCCGATCAGCGAGCCGGCCAGTACGCGGCGCTTGAGCACCAGGTTGGCGGCGTGCAGGGGCGGCTCCACCGGTTCGATCAGGCCCACCAGGATGTGCACGCCGTCGAACTTCAGGGTTTCCAGGTAGGGGTTGAGGTCGTGCTGCACCGGGATGGTGTCGAGCAGAAAGTCGAAGTGCCCGGCCACGGCGGCCATCTGCGCGGCATCGGTGGACACCACCACATGGTCGGCGCCCTGGCGGCGGGCTTCCTCGGCCTTGCTGGCCGAACGGGTGAACAGGGTGACTTCGGCGCCCATGGCCTTGGCCAGCTTGATGCCCATGTGACCCAGGCCGCCCATGCCGAGGATGCCGACCTTGTGCCCGGCCTTGACCCCGTGGTGCTTGAGCGGCGAATAGGTGGTGATGCCGGCGCAGAGGATCGGCGCGGCGCTGGCCAGGTCCATGCCGGCCGGGATGCGCACCACGAAATGCTGGTCGACCACGATACTGCTGGAATAGCCGCCCATGGTGTTGCTGCCGTCGACCCGGTCGGGGGTGGCATAGGTCATGGTCGGGCCTTCGAGACAGTACTGCTCCAGGTTGGCGGCGCAGGCCTGGCAGTGGCGGCAGGAGTCGACCATGCAGCCCACACCCACCAGGTCACCCACCTGATAGCGGTTGACGCTGGCGCCCACGGCAGTGACCTTGCCCACGATTTCGTGGCCGGGCATCAGCGGGTACACGGCGATGCCCCATTCGTTGCGGGCCTGGTGGATATCGGAGTGGCACACGCCGCAGTAGAGAATCTCGATGGCCACGTCGTCGGGGCGTGGGCTGCGGCGCTGGAAGGTCATGGGGGCGAGGGGCGTGGTGGCCGACTGGGCGGCGTAGCCGATGGCGGTGTACATGGGGGAACCTCGCAAAAGCAATGACGGTAGAGGCGGCGCATTGTCCGCGCGGGCACCGGGCGTGCCCACCGGCATTCCTCTGCGTGTCATGCCTGATTCTCCGGACCTGCGGGGGTGTCGCCCGGGCGGGCCTCTTCGCCGGCAAGGCCGGCGCCTACTGGCGAAGAGGCGAGTCGAATCCGGTCAGTGCGCGGCCTGCTCCAACAGCCGGTAGATCCGCTCATCCTGCGCGTGCGCCACATTGAAGCGCAGCCACGGCACCACCCGTGCATCGGGCATGAACAGTTGCCCGGGCGCGAGCAGAATCTTGTGTTCGCGCGCGTCCATGGCCAGTGCCGTGGCGTCTTCGACCTGGGGGTGACGGGCCCAAAGGAACAACCCCGCATGGGGCTTGACGAAGATCTCCATGCCCACCGCCTCGAGCTTGCGCGCCACCTGTTCATGGGCCAGGGCCAGGTTGGCCTGCAACTGCTTGACGTGCTTGCGGTGGCGCCCCTGCAGCAGCACCTCCAGTGCCAGTTCCTCGGCAATTGCCGAGGTGGTCAGGCCGCTGGCCATCTTCAGTGGCACCAGTTCGTCGATCAGGTCGCGGTGCGCGGCAACGAACCCCACCCGCAGCGACGGCGCGATGCTCTTGGAGAAGCTGGCCACGTAGATCACCCGCGCCAGCTGGTCCATGCCTGCCAGCGCCTGCTGGTCGGACGGGTCGAGGTCGGCGTAGATGTCGTTCTCCACGATCAGGAAGTCGTACTTTTCCGCCAGTTGCAGCAGACGGTGGGCCACCGCCAGTGTCAGGCTGGTGCCGGTGGGGCATTGCAGGCGCGTGTTGGTGAAGAACACCTTGGGCCGGTGTTCGCGGATCTGCGCCTCGAGCACGTCCAGGTCGATGCCGTCGCGGGTGCGTGGCACCCCCAGCAGGCGGGCCCCCTGCAGGCGCAGGTTGAGGAACAGGTTGTGGTAGCCCGGTTCGTCCACCAGCACGCTGTCGCCGCGGTGCACCAGGTAGCGCACCAGCAGGTCCAGCGCATGGCTGGCGCCGCTGGTCAGCAGAATCTGCTCGGGGTGGGCGTTGACCCGGGTATCGAGCAGTTTCTCCACCAGCCGGGCGCGCAGGTTGGCGCACCCCTTGGCATGGCCGTAGCCGGTGAACTCGCTCGGGTCGCGACGGCTCAGGGCGCGCAGGCTGCGTTGCACCCCGTCATCGTCGCTCCAGGGCTCGGGCAGCAGGCCGATGCCCGGGCGCAGGTCCATGCCCAGCGGCTGGAACACCTTCTGCAGCAGCAGGTAGGCGTCGAAGTCGAAGGCATCGTCGCTGGCACTGGGCATCGGCGGCGGGGCGGGGGTGTCGGGGGCGCTGCGTACATAGAAGCCGGCATTGCGCACCGCCGTCAGGTAACCCAGGGCCACCAGCCGGTCATAGGCCTCGACGGCGGTGAAATGGCTGACCTTATGGGTTTGCGCGAACTTGCGGATGGAGGGCAGCTTGGTGCCCGGGCGCAAGCGCTGTTCGTTGATCGCGAGGGTGATGCCCGCAACGATCTGGTTGACCAGCGACTGCGACGAGCTGGCATCCAACAACATCATAGAAAACATCCGTCAGGCGAGGGTGTGGCGGTGGGTGTACTGGTGAAAACACCATAACAGGGCCGGCACAACCAGCGCGTTCTGTGCATGGTGGGCCGCCGGGGGCTGCTGCAACATCCCTGCATGCCGGCGGGCCAAGTGCCCGAAACATACCATGAACAAGGAGGCGCGATGCACCCCAACACCCCGCGGATCGACGCGCAGCAGGTTTCGCCCGAAGAGTGGCAGACCCGTTGCGACCTGGCAGCGCTGTACCGGCTGCTGGCCCACTTTCGCATGACCGATCTGATCGACACGCACATCTCGGCCCGTGTCCCCGGCGAGCCGGGGCATTTCCTGATCAACCGCTACGGCGTGCTGTTTCACGAGATGCGCGCCTCGGACCTGATCAAGATCGACCACCACGGCAACACCATCGACCCTGGCTATGACGCCGGCAGCGTCAACCGTGCCGGCTTCAACATCCATTCGGCGATCCACGCCGCACGTCCGGACCTGGCCTGTGTGGTGCACACCCATACCGCTGCCGGCATGGCGGTGTCGGCCCAGGAGCAGGGGCTGTTGCCGATCACCCAGCATGCGCTGAAGTTCTATCGCCGCCTGGGTTACCACGACTACGAGGGCATTGCGCTGAACCCGGCCGAAGGCGAGCGCCTGGTCAGGGACCTGGGCCCGCACATGGCGATGATCCTGCGCAACCATGGCCTGCTGGCCGCCGGGCGCTGCATTGCCGAAGCCTTCAACCAGATCTACTTCCTGGAGCGCGCCTGCCAGGCGCAGGTACAGGCACTGGCGGGCAACTCGCCGCTGCGCCTGCCGGACGAAGCGGTCTGCGAACTGACCGCGCAGCAGTCCGACGCCGAATTCGATCAGCAACTTCACCTGTTGGCCTGGACCGCCGCCTTGCGCCTGATCAGTGGTGATCAGGTGGATTACCGAAGCTGAAGTGCGACCACCCGAAAGGACGCCCAGCGTGTATCAACTCTGCCAAAACCAATAAATTACAGAGGTAGACATGAAAAGAACCACCATTGCCGCCGTGTTGCTCAGTGCTTTTGCCGCCAACGCCCTTGCTGCCGAAATCACCGTGATTTCGTTTGGCGGTGCCAGCAAGGATGTACAGACCGAGGCCTTCTACGCCCCCTTTGCCGCCGCCAGCCACAGCAAGGTGGTAGCGGGTGAATACAACGGCGAAATGGGCCGGATCAAGGTCATGGTCGACACCAACAGCGTCAACTGGGACGTGGTGCAGGTCGAGAGCGCCGAACTGATCCGTGGCTGCGAGGAGGGCCTGTTCGAACACCTGGACCTCAACCGTATCGGCAAGGAAGCGGATTTCGTGCCCGGCACCCTGTCGGACTGCGGCGGCGGCCTGCTGGTATGGTCGATGGCACTGGCCTACAACGGCGACAAGCTCAAGCAGGCGCCTACCGGCTGGAGCGATTTCTGGGACACCAAGAAGTTTCCGGGCAAGCGCAGCCTGCGCAAGGGCGCCAAGTACACCCTGGAAGCGGCACTGATGGCCGATGGCGTGCCGTATGCCGACGTGTACAAGGTGTTGTCGACGCCGGAAGGGGTGGAGCGTGCATTCCGCAAGCTGGACCAGATCAAGCCCGACATCCAGTGGTGGGAGGCCGGTGCGCAGCCGATGCAGTTCCTGGCCAGCGGCGACGTGGTGATGAGCACCGCGTTCAACGGCCGGGTGTTCGCCGCACAGGCGGCCGGCGCCAATGTGCACACGGTATGGAATGGCAGCATCTACGCCATCGACTCGTGGGCGATCCCCAAGGGCAGCAAGAACAAGGCCCTGGCCGAGGACTTCATCGCGTTTTCGCTGCGCCCGGAAAACCAGAAGATCCACACCACCAAGCTGGGCTATGGGTCGACCAACCTGCATACCGCCGGGCTGCTTGACCCTGCACTGGCGGCGCAGTTGAACACCGCGCCGGACAACCTGGCACAGGCCATCCCGATGGACAGCGAGTTCTGGGTCAACAACGGCGAAGACCTCGAGCAGCGCTTCAATGCCTGGGTTGCCAAGACCAAGTGAGTGAACCCCTTCGCCAGCAAGGCTGGCTCCTGCACCAATCGTTGTAGGAGCCAGCCTTGCTGGCGAAAGGGCCACAACCGTCAATGCCTCTCGCTGTCAGTTCAGCGACTTCAGCACCGCCTCCAGCGTCTGCACGAACAGATCGGCATGCTCGCGCTGGAAGATCAACTGCGGCCTGATCTTGAGGATGTTGGCCGCCGGCCCCGCCGAACTGATCAGCACGCCACGTTCACGCATGCCGTTCACCACCCGTGCCGTTGCCTCGGTGGCCGGCGCCTTGCTGGCACGATCGGTCACCAGCTCGACCCCCACGAACAGCCCGGCCCCGCGCACGTCGCCAATCAGCGGGTAGCGCTCGGCAAGCCCTTGCAGACCCGCCTTGAAGTATTCGCCCACCGCCGCGCAGTTGGCCATCAGGCCTTCGCCCTGGATCACGTCGAGCACCGCGTTGGCTGCTGCACATGACACCGGGTTGCCGCCGAAGGTGTTGAAGTAGCGGGCGGTGCGACCGAACGCATCGAGCACCTCGCCGCGGAACACCGCACCGGCAATCGGCTGGCCGTTGCCCATGGGTTTGCCCATGGTGACGATGTCGGGCTGCACGCCATGGCGCTGGTAGCCCCACATGTGCGAGCCGGTACGGCCAAAGCCCGATTGCACCTCGTCGGCGATGTACAGCAGGCCCTCTTCGCGGGCCACGGCCACCGCCTGTTGCAGGAAGCCGGCCGGGTCGGACAGCACGCCATCGCTGGCGAAGATGCCGTCGAGCAGCAGTGCTGCCGGCTTGATGCCGCAGCGGCGCAGGTCGGCGATGGCGGCGCGCACGTCGTCGGCGAAGATCTGTGCCACGTTCTCGGCGCCCAGGCGGTAGGCGTCGGGAGCCCGCACGGTACGCACGAAGTCACCCACCGGCACGCCCGCACCCAGCGAAGGCGAGGCGGCGGCGATCTGGTCGGTCACGCCGTGGTAGGCCAGCTGGGTCACGATCAGGCCGGTACCGCCGGTGTACTGACGGGCGATGCGCAGGGCCAGGTCGTTGGCCTCGCTGCCGGTGCAGGTGAACATCACCTGGTCCAGCTCGGGCGGGAAGGTGGCCAGCAGTTTCTCGGCATAGTCGAGGATGCCTTCATGCAGGTAGCGGGTGTGGGTGTTGAGCACCTTGGCCTGCTCGTACAGCGCCTCGACCACCTTGGGGTGGCAGTGGCCGATGGAGGCCACGTTGTTGTAGGCATCCAGGTAACGCTTGCCGTCGGCGTCGTACAGCCACACGCCTTCACCCTTGACCAGGTGCAGCGGGTGTTCGTAGAACAGGCGGTAGGCCGGGCCCAGCACGCGCGCACGGCGCTCGATCAGGGCACGTTCGGTTTCGCTAAGGCGTGCGGCATCTTCGGCGGTGAAGCCATTGATCATGGTCATTTACAGCGTCTCCTCGGAGCAGATACGACGAATCTGTTGCTGCGCGACCTCGCGCGGCACGTCAGCCAGGGCCTTCAGGCCACGCCAGGCAGACGGCGCGTTGCGCAGGATGTAGGTGCGGTTTTCCGGGTACAGCGCAGCGCGCCAGTTGGTGATGGTCACGGTCAGCACCAGGCGGGTGGCGATCAGGTCCACCAGCAGTTCCTGTTCCAGCGGCTCCAGCGGCGCGATGCGGTGGTAGGCGCGGATGAACGGTGCAGCGTGTTCCAGCGGGTCGCCCTGGCTGCCCAGTTGATAGGCGGCGCCCACGGCCAGGTCGTTGACCAGCGGGGCATGCACCATGTCGCCGAAATCGAGGATGTTGCGCACCGGGTGCGGCTGGCTGGCATCGACGATCACGTTGTGCGGGTTCAGGTCGTTGTGGATCACCTGGGCGCGCAGGCCCTTGAGGTGCGGTTGTGCGTGGCGCTCGAAGTTGTCCAGAAAGTGCTGGGCCAGCTGGCGCTCTTCACGGTCCTGGATCAGGCCGATCTTGTCGCTCAGCCGCGAGGCGTGCTTGAGGTCCCACAGCAGCTCGTGCCCGGCGCCGGGGTGGAAGAAGCCGCGCAGGGCCAGCCCCAGGCGGGCCAGGTGCTCGCCCAGGCTGCTGCGCAGCGCCACGTCGGGGTGTTCGACGCGGTGCAGGCAGATCCCGTCGACGAACGAGAACAGCCGCACCAGCAGCGGCTGGCCATCGAACATCAGCGGGATCTGGTAGCTGCCGCTGGTGTTGGGGTAGATGCGCTGCACCGCCAGGGTCGGGTCGCAGTGCTGGATGTGCAGCAGCGCCTGGTTCTGGAAGTCGGCCACCTGCGGGTCTTCGGCCGCGTTGGAGACCTTGAGCAGGTACTGGGCGCCGTCGGCGCAGGTGATCTGGAAGTTGAGGTCACGCTCGCCGGTGAGCAGGCGGCACGCGCCGTGCAGGCCGAAGTACTGCGCTGCCACGGCCTGCGCCTGTTCGGCCGAAACCTTGGGCGGAGCTGCGACCAGCAATGCGTCGAAGGCAGGGGGTGTGTGAAGGGTCACTGAACATCACTCTGTCGATTGCCGGGAAAGCTGGGGTGTCAGGCCAGCACTGGTTCGAACATAGGCCTGTTTGGCTATATCGGTTATATCCAGAGTTGATCAGTTGTTAAGGCCACTTGTATGCTCGCGGTTCCGATCCCGCCCCTGCAGTGAGGCACCCGATGGCATCGCTTCTCCACGACCTGCTGGTCGGCACGCTGGACCGCGACGGCGGCGTGACCCTGCAGCGCCAGTTGTACCAGGCGATCCAGGCGGCGATCCTGCAGCGGCGCCTGCCGGTCAACCACAAGTTGCCCTCCACCCGGGCGCTGGCCGAGCAGTTGCTGGTCTCGCGCCTGACCGTGTCGCTGGCCTACGACCGTCTGCTCGATGAAGGCTACCTGTACGCCCGGCCCGGCAGCGGCACCTTCGTGGCCGACACCTTGCCCCAGGTGAATACCGGCGTGCCGGCCCCCGATACGCCCGACCAGGCGCCGCTGTCGGCCCGGGGCAAGGCGATCAACGCGCGCTTCGGCGCAGTGGCGCGGGCCGAGGGCGCCTTCGTGGGCGGCGTATCGGACGCCGACCTGTTTCCGTTTCATATCTGGAAGCGCCTGCACAACCGCTACCTGAGCAAGCGCCAGGCGCACCTGGCCGGCTACGTGGATCAGGGCGGCTACCGCCCGCTGTGCGAGGCGCTCAGTGCCTACCTGTATGCGGCCCGCGCAGTCCGTTGCAGCCCGGCGCAGGTGATCGTGACCCAGGGCACCCACCAGTCGCTGGACCTGGTGGCCAAGCTGCTGGGCGACCCGGGGGACACCGTGTGGGTCGAGAGCCCCTGCCACTGGGGTGCGCCGGTGGTGTTTTCGGCGGCGGGGCTGCACTGCGCGCCGCTGGCGATCGATGCACAGGGCGCCTGCCTGCCCTCGGCAGTGCCGGCTGCTGCGCCGCGGCTGGCGTTCGTCACGCCGTCGCATCAGTACCCCACCGGCAACATCATGTCGCTGCAGCGCCGGCGTGACTGGCTGGCGTATGCCCAGGCCAACAACCTGTGGGTGGTGGAGGATGACTACGACAGCGAGTTCCGGTACGACATCGAGCCGATGCCGTCGCTGCAGGGGCTCGGTGGCGAAGACCGGGTGATCTACCTGGGCACCTTCAGCAAGGTGATGTTCCCGGGGCTGCGCCTGAGTTACCTGGTGGTGCCCGAGGGGCTGGCCGAGGCCTTCGGCAAGGGCCTGATCCAGCTGTACCGGCCAGGGTACCTGTCGATTCAGGCGGCGATGGCCGACTTCATCCAGGAAGGGCATTTTGCCCGGCACATCCGCAAGATGCGCGCCGAGTACGCCCAGCGCCGCAGTTGCCTGCAGCAGTGCCTGGACGAGGCCTTCGGGGCGCTGATCGGGTACTCGGCGGGGCAGGCGGGGTTGCACCTGGCGGTACGCATCGGTGCACCGGGCACGGCGCGCAAGATGCTGGCGCAGGCCCCGGCACATGGGCTGGTGCTGCGCGGCGGCTACAGCGTGGAGCCCGACGCCGATGACGACAACCTGCTGGTGCTGGGGTACGGCGGGGTCAAGGTGGGCGAGATCGAGGCGGCGGTGCAGCGGCTGCGGCGGCTGTACGATCAGGTGGCGGCAGGGCCGGCTCCCGCACCTGTCGTGTAGGAGCCGGCCTTGCCGGCGAAACGGCCTGCGCGCTCGCTGATCTACCGGCCTCCCTTCTGGCGCTTGTCAGCCGGCTGCGGATGCCCGAACAGATACCCCTGAAAATGCGAGCAACCCTCGGCCTGCAACTGCTTGAACTGCGCCTCGGTCTCCACCCCCTCGGCGGTGGTGTTGATCAGCAGGCTGCTGCTCATGCCGGTAATGGCGCGGATGATCGACATCGCCTCGCGGCTTTCGCCCATGTCGTGCACGAACGACTTGTCGATCTTGATCCGGTCGAACGGGAACGAACGCAGGTAGCCCAGCGAGGAGTAGCCGGTACCGAAGTCGTCCAGGGCAATACGCACGCCCATGTCCTTGAGCGCCTGCAGGGTACGCAGGTTGCCGTCGCTGTTCTCCAGCAGCACCGATTCGGTGATCTCCAGTTCCAGGCGCGACGGGTCGAGCCTGGCGTCGGTCAGCGCAAGCTGCACCACTTCCACCAGGTCGCTGTTCTTGAACTGTACCGGCGACAGGTTGACCGCCACCGATTGCTCGGTGGCCCAGCTGGCGGCCTCCTGGCAGGCCAGGTTCAGCGCCCGCGTACCCACCTCGTGGATCAGCCCGGTCTCTTCGGCAATCGGGATGAAGTCCATCGGCATGACCTGCCCCTTGACCGGGTGCTGCCAGCGCATCAGCGCCTCGTAGCCGGTGATCTGCCCGTCGTTGCCGATGATCGGCTGGTAGTGCATGTGCAGCTGGCCCAGGTGCAGCGCGGTGCGCAGGTCGGTTTCCATGATGCGACGGCGCCGCGCGGCTTCGTCGAGCTCGGGGTGGAACAGCTCGTAGCGGTTGCGCCCGTTGCGCTTGGCCTCGTACAGCGCCATGTCGGCGTAGCGCAGCAACTGGTCGGCCTTGTGGTGGTCGACCGGCGCGATGGCGATACCCACGCTCAGGCCCACCGAGAAACTGTGGCCGTCGATCAGGAACGCCGGCGCCACTGCCTCGATCAGGCGCGTGGCGGTGCGCTGGGCATCCTCGAGGCGCGCCAGGTGCGGCAGCACCACGGCGAACTCGTCACCGCCCAGGCGCGCCAGGGTGTCCTGGTCGCGCAGCACGCTGCGCAGGCGCTGGCCCAAAGCACGCAGCAGGCGGTCGCCGAAGGCATGCCCCAGGGCATCGTTGATGTTCTTGAAATTGTCCAGGTCCAGACACAGCGCCGCAGTCATGTGCTGGCGCGCCTGCCCGTCGGCCAGCGCCTCTTCCAGGCAGTTGTGGAACAGCGTGCGGTTGGGCAGGCCGGTGAGTTCGTCGTGGTGCGCCATGTGGTGAATCTGCGCGTGCGCGGCGATCTCGTCGGTGACGTCGTCGGCGATCTGCAGCACATAGTGGCCCGCACCCACCTGCGGGTTGCGGCTGAGCAGGGTGCGTGAGCGCAGGGTGCGTCGGCCCAGCGGGGTGTCGAGGTGGTCTTCGGTCAGGTGCAGGCCGTTGTGGTTCAGGCAATGCTCGGTGAGGTGTTCGAGGTAGCCGGCCATCACCGGCACCAGGCTCTGCTGCGGGGTACTGCCGACCAGGGCGCACTGCTGGCTGGAGAACAGCTTCTCGGCCTGCGGGTTGGCCAGCAGGATCTGGCGCGAGGCCACGTCCAGCACCATCACGCTGGACGGGATGTTGCTGATCACCGAGTCGAGAAACTGCGACAGCGCGGCCATTTTCTCGCTCTGCGCCTCGGCCAGCTCCTTGGCTGCCAGCAGGTCGAGTTCGTACTGGCGGCGCTCGGTGATGTCGCGGGTGATCTTGGCAAACCCCAGCAGCTGGCCATCGTCGTCGTGGATGGCTTCGATCACCACGTTGGTCCAGAAGTGCGAGCCGTCCTTGCGCTGGCGCAGGCCCTGGGCCTCGAAGCGGCCGGTCTGGCGTGCGGCGTCCAGGCACTGGGCGGGCAGGCCGGCGGCGCGGTCCGCCGGGGTGTAGAACACCGAGAAATGCTGGCCGACGATCTCGTCGTGGGTGTAGCCCTTGGCCCGCTCGGCGCCGGCGTTCCAGTTGATCACATGGCCCAGCGGGTCGAGCATGTAGATGGCGTAGTCGTTCACGCCTTGTACCAGCAGGCGGAAGTGGCGCTCCTGTTCACGTTGTTCGAGCAGGGCGCGGCGCTGTTCGGTGCAGTCGCGGGTAACCTTGGCAAAGCCGACCAGGTGGCCGTCGTCGTCATGCACCGCGTCGATCACCACGTGCGCCCAGAACGCACTGCCGTCCTTGCGCAGGCGCCAGCCCTCGGCCTCGAAGCGGCCCTGGTCGCGGGCGGTCTGCAGGTTTTTCTGCGGCAACTGCGTGGCGCGCTCCTCGGCGCTGTAGAACACCGAGAAATGCTCGCCGATGATCTCTTCGCCGGTATACCCCTTGGCCCGCTGCGCCCCGGCGTTCCAGTTGCTGACCACACCCTCCGGGGTCAGCATGTAGATCGCGTAATCGATCACGCTCTGTACCAGCAGGCGATACATTACATCGGAGTTTTCAATCATGTCGGCATCTCGGATCGCGTGGGGATGAAGCCAGCGGGGTGGGCAAGAGGAAACGAAAGGCGCGGGTGCGCAAAGCGGCACACTCAATATCAGGGCCGGATGCGAACGGCAATGGTTCTTTGGTACTGATTTTGGCGGCGCTCAGGGATTTGCGCGGCGCGAGGTGGGCATTTGGCCAGCAACGCCGGCTCCTGCAGGCTGCGTGCGCCCGTGCAGGAGCCGGCAATGCCGGCGAAGGGGCTCAGAACTCCAGCTGTGCCGAGAACGTCAGGGTACGCGGCGCGCCCAGGAAGTGGTCGCTCAGCCAGTACGCCTTGTTGGTCAGGTTGCTGACGTTGGCGCGCAGGGTCAGGGCGTTTTCCGCCAGCGGCAGGCGATAACGCGCACCGGCATCGAAGGTGGTGAACGACGGCAGGCTGTAGTGGTTGGCCTCATCCACGTACTGCTTGCCGGTGTAATAGGCGCCGCCGGTCACGGCGAATCCGGGCACGCCGTTCAGGTCGTATTCGGCGTACACCTTGGCCAGCTGGCTGGCCACGCCCACCGGCTTGTTGCCCTCGATGCTGGCGTTGGCCGCCTTCTTCACCTGGGGGTCGAGCAGGGTCAGGCCGCTGACCAGGGTCAGCTGCGGGGTGACCTTGCCGGTGATGCCGAACTCCAGGCCGTTGTTCTCCTGGCGTCCGTCCTGCACGTAGATCTGCTGCTGGTTGGTGTAGCCATTGGGCTTGTCGATGTTGAACAGTGCCAGGGTCAGCAGGGCTTCGCCCACTTCGGCCTTGACCCCCACCTCGTACTGCTCGCTGATGGCCGGGGCCATGGCCTGGCCGGCGTTGAGTGCGGTGTTGGGCGCGATGCCGCCGGCCTGCAGGCCTTCGATGTAGGTGGCGTAGGTGGTCAGCCAGGGCAGCGGCTTGTAGATCAGCGAGACGTTGGGCGAGGTCTTGCTCTGGTTGTAGTTGTCGATCTGGCTCGGGGTGCCGAACGATTCGGCCCACAGGAAGTTGTCGCTGAAGGTCTTGATGCGGTTGCGGGTGACCCCGAGGATGGTCGACCATTGTTCGTTGAAGGTGATCACATCGCCCAGCAGCAGGTTGTCGGCCTGGGTGCGCGAGGACAGGCGCTGGTCGCCGTGGCCGATGGAGTAGTCGGGCTTGGCGTACTGCGGGGTTTCATCCAGCGGGATCGAGCCGTTGCCGCCCACCGGCTGGTACTGCGGCCCCGGGAAGGGAATGTAGTCGGTGTAGTCGCGTACCCGCGCCACGTTGCCCTGGTAGCCGAAGGTGACCTTGTGGCCGATGCTGGCGGTGTCGAAGGCCGCGTCGGCGAACAGGTAGGCCGAGGTTTCCTCGCGCTCGACCGGGGCGAAGGCGTACAGCGGTTGGCTGTAGACCCCGGGCGAGGTCACGGTGGGGCCGGTGTAGGCGTACTGGGTGCGGTTGCGGTCGTGGGCCACCGCGCCGCGCAGGCTGAACACCTCGTTCAGGCGCCAGTTGAAGCGGCTGCCGACACGCTCGTGCTCGCTGTCGGAGAACGCCCAGCGCTGGCTGTAGAGCTTGTCGTTGTCCAACTGATCGGCGTCGGGGCGCAGGCGCTGGTCGGCGAAGTACCAGTAGCTGGTCAGGCCGTGGGTCTGGTTTTTCTTGTACGAGGCGTCGAACTGCACCAGCAGGTCGTCGCTGACGTTCCAGTCCAGCGCCAGGCTGACCATCTTGCGACGGCGGTTCTGCAGGTCGATGGCGGTCTCGCCGTCCTGGGCCAGCACGTTGACGCGGTAGGCCAGCACGCCCTGATCGTCGATCGGGCCGCCGAAGTCGCCGTGCACATAGGCGTTCTCGCCGCCGGCGTTGCCCAGGGTCACGCTGTTGTAGCGCTCGTAGGTGGGGCGCTTGAGCACGTAGTTGACCAGCCCGCCCGGGCTGCCGGGGCCATACAGGAAGCCGCTGAGGCCGGTGACGATCTCCAGGCGCTCCATCTCCTCGACGAAGTTGCCGCTGTCGGAGCCATTGCTGAAACGCAGGCCGTCGTTGGCGATGTTGAGATTGCCCAGGTCGTTGAAACCGCGGATCGCCACCGAACTGGCATAGCCGGCGCCCGAGGGCGAGGTGAACTGGGTGAAGGGGCTGAGCTTGAAGATGTCGTCGGTGGAGGTGGCCTGGGTGTTGCGGATCAGCTCGCTGGACACCACGCTGATCGAATAGGGCGTGTCCTTGAGGGCCATGCCGCCCAGGGCGCCGACGTTCTTCAGCGAGTCGGTGAGGTAGCCGGCTTCGGCGCTGCCGTCGGCGATGCGGGTGGCGTTGACGTCGGTTTGCGGCAGGTTCAGCCGGGCTTGGGGCACAGCCTGTTCATCGGCGGCCAGCAGCGGCGTGGCGATACCGGCGCAGGCAATCGCAAGCGCCAGCAGGTGAGGGCGGGGCGTAGGGGCGGCAACGGACATGGGGTCAGGTTCCTGATGTGAATGGTTCTCAGTAACCCTGTTGCCGCACGAGAAACAAAAAGTGACAGAGGCGCTGCAAAATAAATCGTGCAGCGCCTTTTTTTCAGGTTTTGAAGCGCCGTACCAGCGTGTTCATTTCGTTGGACAGCTGGGTCAGGTTGAACGCATCGCTCTTGGCTTCACTGGCCAGTTGCGCCACCCGCTGCGCATCGCCGTGGATCTGGCTGATGTGCTGGTTGATGCTTTCGGCCACCTGGTGCTGCTCTTCGGCGGCGGTGGCGATCTGGGTGTTCATGTCGCGGATCATGTCCACCGACTCGCGGATCTGGCCAAAGCGGGTGCGTGCCTCGCCGATGCGGCTGACCGAGTCCTGCGACAGGCTCAGGCTGGTGTTCATCTGTGCTGCGACCTGGCTGGTGCCGCGGGCCAGGTTGGCGAGCATGCCGTCGATCTCGGCGGTGGAGTCGGCTGTGCGCTTGGCCAGCGCACGCACTTCGTCGGCCACCACGGCAAAGCCGCGACCCTGCTCGCCGGCCCGCGCCGCCTCGATGGCCGCGTTCAAGGCCAGCAGGTTGGTCTGCTCGGCAATCGAGCGGATGGTGCTGAGGATCGACTGGATGGCGTTGCTGTCGCGCTCCAGCTGCTGCATGGATTGCGCCGACTGGGCAATTTCCTGGCTGAGCTGGTCGACGCTGCCCACGGCGGCGTCGATCTGCTGCTGGCCCTCGGAAGCCTGGCGCTGGCCGTTGTCGGCCGACTCGGCGGCCTGGCTGCACGAACGCGCGACCTCGTTGGCGGTGGCGACCATTTCATGGAAGGCGGTCGACACCATGTCCACGGCCTCGCGCTGGCGACTGGCGGCGTCGGCCATTTCGTTGGACACGCTGGTGGCGCTGTGGGAGTTGGTCAGGATGCCATCGGCGGCGTGCATGATGTGCTGGATCAGGCTGCGGATCGCGCCCAGGAACTGGTTGAACCAGCCCGAGAGCTGGGCCGTTTCGTCGTTGCCGCGCACATGCAGGTTGCGGGTCAGGTCGCCTTCGCCCTGGGCGATGCCTTCCAGGCCGTGGGACACGTCGTTGATCGGGCGCACGATGACCTTGGCAAAGCTGGCACCGACGAAGGCGAACAGCAGCCCAAGCGCGGCGGCAATGCCGACGATCAGCCAGGTGAGGCGGGTGGCCGAGGCCATCACTTCACTCTGCTTGACCAGGCCGATGAAGCACCAGCCCAGTTGCTCGGAAGGCCACACGTTGGCCATGTAGCGCTCACCGTCAAGCTCGATCTCCACCAGCCCCTGGGTAGTCTTGGCCAGTTGCGCATAGCCCTGGCCGAGGCTGTCGAGCTGTTTGAAGTTGTGCGCCGGCTGCTTGGGGTCGACCAGGATGTTGCCGCTCTGCTCCAGCAGCATCACGTAGCCGGTTTCACCCAGCTTGAGCTGCTTGATGATCTCGGTCAGTTGCTTGAGCGACACATCCACGCTCACCACGCCGCCGTTGGCGCCCAGCGCGTTGGGCAGGCTGCGCACGGTGCTGACCAGCACCGCGTCGTCGTTGGCCCAGTAGTAGGCGGCGGTACGCAGGGTCTTGCCCGGGTTGGCCTGGGCCATCTTGAACCAGGGGCGCTGGCGCGGATCGTAGTTGGCCAGGCTGGGGTCTTCGGGCCATGAGATGTAGCCGCCCTCGGTGGTGCCGATGGAGATGTAGCCATAGGCCGGGTGGCTGGCGCCGAGGCGGGCAAAGTAGTCGAACACCGGTTTGTCCTGCGGCCCCATCGGCAGCGTGGGGGCGTCGGGCGAAATGTACTTCTTCAGGCTGGCGTCGGTGTTCTGCAGCATGGGCAGCTTGCTGAGAAATTCGATGTTCTGGCTGATGCCGTCGAAGAACAACTGCATGGCATTGGCCACCTGTCGAATCTCGCGGTCGCTGCCGTCGACGAAGTTGTCCCGCGCCTCCAGGCGGATGTTGAGTATCACCAGCGTAGCGACGACCAGTATCGGTACGCAGGCGATGGTCGCGAAGCCCCACGTGAGTTTCTGTTTGATGTTCATATCCGCTCCGCTGACGCCGTTTAATTGTTGTTTCGTCTGGTCGGGTTATCGGCGTGGCGAGCGGCCGCTTGAGCAGCAAAGGCAAGGATTGTAGGACATTTCATCTGCGCACTCCTGCGGTGCACACAAGCGCGTTCATGCGCCGTTTCGGGGCGCAGAAAAGGTGGGTTCGCAGGGGGCATGGAAGGGGCTGGCAGAGTGCTATCTGGCTGGCTTGCGCGTCGGTTTTCAAGGTGGTTTTTTGCGTTGGCCTGGTAGTTGCCTGCCGAATGGACAAAGGAATGTCGTATCGGGAGATGTAAATGTCGCTATCGAACAATTGCATGCAACTGTCCGCCGCAGAAAAGCGCTGGCTGCCATGGTTTGGCAAGACCGGCAAACTGGCCATGGGCTGGGCCTGCCGCCTCAACCGATCGGCGTACCCGGTGATCGGGCAGACCTTCGAAGCCATTGCGCAAACCCGCGTCAAGTTGCTGCAGGGCTGGGCCCAGGAGCAGTGGGAGCACCTGGCGGAGCTGGCCGCCAGTGCCGGCAGCGACATCCGCAGCCTCGATGGGCAGGTATTGCAGCAGAAGCTGGCCCAGGCCGAAGACTTTTCCGAGTTGTTCGTGGTGGATGCGGCGGGCGAGGTGCTTGCCTCGACCTGGCGCGGCCAGGGCACGCGCCCGCGCATCGACCCACGGCCGCTGGCCGAGGGGCTGAAGGCGCCGTTTCTGCATGGGCCCTACAGCGACCCGCTGACCCTGGCGATCGGCCCGTCGACCTCCAGCTTTCATGATGAAGTGACGCTGATGTTCTACCAGCCGATCAAGGTCGACCGCCAGGTGGTGGGCTGCCTGTGTGCACGGGTGCCCAACGACGTACTGGGCGACCTGATCCAGCGCGAGGCCGGGCATATCTTTGCCGAGTCCGGGGACAACTACCTGTTCATGGTGCAGTCGCGTTTCGACCCCGGCCTGCAGCCGGGGGTGGCCTTGTCGCGCTCGCGCTTCGAGGACGGCACCTTCAGCCACGGGGAGAACCTCAAGAGCGGCGTGCACACCCCGTGGAAAACCGTGCAGGTGCAGCGCCACACCGAGCTTGAGCTGCGCTTCACCGACCCGGCCACCGGGCAATTGCACCCCGGCGTGCGCGAAACCATCCGCACCGGCGCCAACCTGTTCGTGAGCTACCCCGGCTATTCGGACTACCGCCACATTCCCGTGGTGGGCAAGGGCGTGACCTTTCAGTTGCCCGGCTCGCCGGACCGCTGGGGCATGATGTGCGAAGCCGACCTGGAGGAGGTGTACCGGCGGCGCTCGCTGAGCTACGGCCTGATGAAGCCGTACCTGGCGACCATGCTCGGCCTGTTCGTCAGCAACTACCTGGTGCAGCACTACAGCGGCCTCGACCAGGGCCTGATCGATGCGTGCGAGGGCGTGAGCCTGCTGCTGGCCGCGCTGGTGTTCAGCGTGCTGGGGCCGCGGCGCCTCGCCGCGCGCCTGAGCGAGATGACCGGCGTGATCAGGGCCATCGCCGAAGGCGAGGGCAACCTGCGCCAGCGCCTGGACACCACGCGCATGGCCAATGACGAGACCGGCGACATGGGGCGCTGGATCAACAGCTTCATCGACCACCTGGACGCGGTGGTGGGGCAGGTGATCAAGGCCAGCCACAGCGTGGGCACCACCAACCAGATGATGCTGGGGCGCAGCCAGGCCGCCAGCCTCACCTCCGGGGAGGTGGCCGATGCCGTGCACCGCATGATGGTGATCGTGGAGGAGCAACTGGGCGAGATCCAGCAGGCCTCGGCTGGCGCCGAGCAGATGAAGCAGGCCATGGACGAGGTGGTCAGCCGGGCGCGGGAGCAGTTCCTGACCGTGCAGGCGGGCACCCAGTCGATACGCGATGTGGTGCAGCGCTCATCGTCCAGTGTCAGGCTGCTGGACAGCCGCATGGCCGAGATCGGCAACATCACCGGGTTGATCAGCGACATCACCAGCCAGACCAACCTGCTGGCGCTCAATGCCGCCATCGAGGCGGCGCGTGCCGGCGAGCATGGTCGCGGCTTTGCGGTGGTGGCCGACGAGGTGCGCAGCCTGGCGGCGCGCACGGCACGGGCGGCCGACGATATCCGTACGATGGTCGACGGTTTGCACAGCGAGACGCAGCAGGCCGTGGGCTTCATGCAGAGCGGCGTGCAGGACGTGGATGACAGCTTGCGCCTGGCCGAGCAGGCCTCGTCCGAGAACGTGCAATTGCACCGGGCCGTGGAGAACATGTTCGGCATCATCCAGCAGCTCAACCAGCGCAGCCTCGAGTACGGGCGCACCATCAAGGAGGTCGATCAGGCGTCACTGGAAATGCGCCAGACCGTGACGGTGCTGCACACCAGTGCCGAGACCGTGCGCTTGAATGCGAACAAGCTGCAGAAGCTGGTGGGCGTGTTCGAAGTCAGCCGCGGGGCAGGAGAGCCTGCCGCCGCATGACCCCGTTGGCGAAAACCCACCCCAAATCTTTTTTAAATCAGGGGGTTGCAAGCCCTCCCGAATGCGGACATAATGGCGTCCATCGAAAGCGACGAGAAATAAAAATCTCAACGTTTTCAATGAGATGCAAATCTCTACAGTTTGTACGTGATTGAGCTGCTTCAGAGGGTTCAGTCATTTGAGGCCGAGTAGCAAAGTGGTTATGCTCCGGATTGCAAATCCGTCTACGCCGGTTCGATTCCGACCTCGGCCTCCATTATTGAAAGCCCCGCAGATAAACGTCTGCGGGGTTTTTCTTTGGGCGAAAGAAAAGGCCTGAGTTCCGAAACTTTGAGGGTGGAGTTCCGAAACTTTTCTATTTAGAAGGCTTCGCGATAGCGCCGATCCTGCGGTAAACGCGCTCGGTAATGCCTTCTTTCGAGTGGCCAAGCAGCAAGCTGGCATCGCCCAGATCTGTGATCTCCGAAGCCGCCTTGGGGCGGATGTCGCGGAACTGAAACTGCGCGATTCGGTTGGCGAGCTCAGGCTGCTTCTCGCTGATGGCTTTCAGTCGGGCAGACTCCCGTGCCTCCTGCCACCGGTTGCGCAGCATCTCCCAAGACAGCCGTTTGCCGCTGGCGCTCAGGATGAAGAATGGCGACAGATGCTCTCGATTCCTAAGCTTGATGCGATCCAGAAGTGTGCCCAGGCTGTTGTTCACCCCATTAACTTCCAAGATGATCCTCAGTCGCTTACCGGTTTTGCCCTGGCTGACCAGCAGGTAGGCCCCTTCCAAGTCGTCCTTTCGCATGGACAGCACGTCCGCTGGCCGCTGGCCGGTCAGGTATGCCAGGTCCATCGCGTCCTTCAGCTCCACCGGGGCCTCTTCATACACCGCTCGCCATACTGCCTCGTTAGCGTAGTAGTCGCGGGGCTTCTCCTTGTTTTTTCTCACCCCCAGGCATGGATTCTGCTGCGTCGTCAGCCCCCACTCGCGAGCCGTGTTGAATACGTGCGACAGAAGCGCGATCTCACGATTGGCCCTGGTCTTCGCGGATCGACTATCCCTGTACTGCGCGATCATGGCTGGTGTGATGGCATCGATAGGCGCCGAATCGAACACCATCCTCAGTTGCTTCAGTTCGTAGATGTTGTCCTTCTGGGTGCGGGGCGCTTTCTTAGGCAAGATGTGTCGTTCGTACTGATCGAAGATCCCTTTCATGGTCGTGAGTTCGGCCGGTATGGTTTTCGCCTCCAGCTCGGCCCATTTGAGTTTGGCCTGGGTCAGATCCGTGCCGAGGGGAATCTCCTTACCGACGGGGTCTCGGTAGTAATATCCGACCCATTCCTTGCCGCTCTTCCTAGTGCGCTTGCGCCGGTAAACACCAGGCGGCAGGTCGCGATTCTCGGTACTTCTGGGGCGCATTTCATTTCACTCGGGAAAAGTCAGGTGTCCACGCCGCGGTCGGCAGGGGCGGGGGTGTAACAGGCAGAACGCCGAGCGTGATGCCAAGCTTCATGCGCGCGTACTGGCGGCCCACCAGGGGGCGACCGCCGCGGCTCTCGACGAAGTGCCAGTTGCGATCAGTGAGCCAGCGACGCTGCCAGCCCCTGGCCTTGTAGCCAGTCAGGTCAGCCAGCTCTTCGTCCGAAAGGATCTCGGTTTCCATGGGTAGGCTCCAAGCCGCAGATTGGCGGCAATAGCTCTCCATGCCCGCGCATGTCGGCGGGCTTGAGTTGTAGGGGGTGGAAAAGTTTGTGCTCGTGCTCAATGGCGAGTCAGTAGGCGCGCAGCATCGCCAAACCTGCCGTAATGACTGAAATGCTTTAAGTTGAGACTCACAGGGGATCAACTCTGCGCCGGTGTAGTTACGGCGCGGAGAGTTTTGGATTAGGCTTTATCGCTATCGCAGGCGGGGTATCGGCTGTGCTGCGGGGCGCTCAGTGATGCGACTCAGCCGTTGCGTTAAACTCGGATGCAGTTTGGAGCATGGTAATCGACAAGGTGTACTTTCTCGGGTCGCCAGGGTCTCGCCGAAGCTGCATGTTCATCGACTGCCCCGTCCAAGTCATTACTTCGCTGCCGAACATTATCCCGGGTGACATTTCAAGTAGCTGATTTTCTCGTTCTGTGGGCATGCCATAATGCGTGGTTAGAGCTTGCCCGAGTCCGTGGAAACTGTCTGCATCTCCCGCCAGGTACATCGATTGCAGCCTCCCTTCATCCAAGATAACTGTAGCGCTCTGATTCCCAGTTACGCCGATGTACGGTAGCCCGAACAACACGTACTCACCATTTGTCGCTGTTGCTTGGCGGCAGAGCGTCGGTGGCCGGGGCTCAGTGCACTCGCTCACTTGGGCCAAAACATCTTCACTTAGAGTAATTCCCATGAACGTCGTGGGTTCGAATTGCCACTGCGCCGCAGCAGTGGCGCAGCTCGCTGTGACAATAAAAAAAATAGCAGCCTTGCTAGTACATACTTTCATCCTTACTCCTTAACAATGTTTCGCAACTCAAGCACTGATAGATTCCTGAGAGGCACCTCTAATGGCCGGTGAATGTTGCAACAGGACATTATGGCACTTAACTAGGAAAACGCGATTTGCGCGTTGACCAGGTCTGCAGATTCGCTGCGCTGACGTCAGTAGTCAGCAGGGCTCAACGGGTGTTACTGGCATCAGTTCCCCGGGCACCTGTATCACGTTACCGTTCACCTTGGTTATGACGGCTCTGCAGATCGCGACGAGTGGAGTCGGGCCCATTAGCCAGTCGGTGGGCTCATTCGGCCTGCTGGGGTAGGCCGTCCAGCCACCCCGCACTGGGCCATCGCCGATCTGATGCTTTGTCTTCAGCGGCCCTCCAAGCACCCAGTTCTCTTGCGGGTTGTACCGCTCGCAGCGTTCGGTTGCTTCGCCGCGGTACTGGACGAACACCCTGGCCGTCGCGCCGTAGTGCGGCTTGGCCACATGCACATCCAGCCCCTCGGCCTTGGCGACCGCCCAGGCCAACTGCTCGCCGACCAGGTCTGCCGTCTTCACTTCGATCAGGTCGGTCATGCCCGCCGCTCCTTCTGACGCTCTACCTCGATCTGCTCGTACAGAGCATCCACTCGCTTCTGCTTTCGGTTAATTGCCTCGGAGCGGCTCAGGTGGTCCCTTATGGCCTTGTCATACGGCTCGATCTTCTCGATCAGCCGAAGGCGCTCGTTCGGGTCTTTCGACTCGTTAAACTGCTTGGCCAGGAGATCACGTTCGCCAAAGTCGAGGTGGTCAAGTGCCCGGTTTTCCTTCTCCATCTCAGCGATTACGGCGGCAGATTGCCGATTCCAGCGCAGGTACAGCACATCACTCATCTTGGGCTTGATGAAGAAATGCTGCGACCTGATCCACTCCACCAAGTCTTCCTTGGTCATTTCGTCGAGCACGTCTTTGCGCGGGGCTTTGTTCACAGCTGATACCTCTCATCAATCCAGCGCCCAGGCGCCACATTCCGAGGCAAAGCGAATGCCTCGCCAAGCTCTGCTACGACGATCGCGCGGCATGCGGCGATGTCGATTGTGTCGCCGCCACAGACCACGTCGCCGACCCTTGCCGAGAACGCGAATCCGGGAAGCAGCGCATCGAAGCGCACTCGATGGCTGAGGATTTGCTCGCTGGCCAATCGGCTGTCAGATGTGGGGCTGAAGCGCTTGAAAACGCTTCCGCCAATTGCCTGTCGAACCCCGGATTCAGTCATCCGAGCCTGCTTGCCGTTTGCCACCAGGGTGCAGTAGTCGAGCGCGTGCCCGGTCAGCTCCCTGGCTCTGACTTCAATCATTTCACTCACATCGAATACCTCACGTTATTCCAGCGCCCAGGCGCCAGTGCGGGTGTAGGTTCGGGTTGTGTTTCGTGCGGGGAGAGCTGGCGCTCGTTGCCGGCCTGCAGCTGGCTATCGGGGATGCGGCTGATGCCGACTCCGTTGAGCAGGTAGCAGGTGACGCCGCGCTGGCTGTCGTGCTGCACGTCGATGACGTTCTCGGTTGCGCTTGCGCCGGTGGTGGCCAGCAGCAGGAGGCAGAGGGCGAGGCGGGTCATGGTTTGTACTCGACTGGTGGCGTGACCTGGCGGGCAAAGTCGAGCACGCCCCGCGACCAGTCCTCGCCCACGCCGTCGTCGAAGGCGAACAGCATGCCGCCCAGGGCGCGGCGCAAATCGCGGATCTCTTCGACCATCGCGACCACCACGGCGGGGCGGGCTTCCCGGTAGTGAGCCTCAGCATGGACGTGTGGCTCGCCGATCCCGTAGAACTGCACACCCAAGGCCACCCCGTCGTAGTTCAGGTAGTCGGCCGTCAGCTCTACGGCGCCTTCACCGCCACGCCCCGGGCATTCCATCCAGCCTTCTTCGCCCCCAGCGACTTGAGCGCTGACGAAGTCTTGAGGTGTTGCAGACTTGGCCGCTGCTTCAATCGCGTCGAGGTCCAACTCAATTTTTTCGGACACAGGAATTCCTTGGCCGCCATATCGCGGCAGTGAATAGAGAGGAGATGGGTAGGGGGGTTGCTACGGAACGCGGACCCACCAGCTTTGCGCGTAGGCCACGCCGTCGATGAACTCGATGCCAGTGAACGTGGCGCCCATGGTCGACATGCCGGTCATCACCGCCTCATACAGCGGCGGCAGAAGCGGCTCGCCCGGGTGAATCTTCAGGATCGACGCAGAGCTGGAAGGCCGGCCCATGGGTGAGAACGCATCGACGCATAGGTGCACGTCGCCGCGAATCGGCACGGCGCTGTTGATCTCTTTCTTGCTGCGGGGCACGCCGCGCACGCGCATTGGAACGATGAGGAAGTGCATAGATGGTACTGTTCAAATAAACAGTATTTTGTGCCCGCTTCGCGCGGTCGTCGATGGCGCTTCGTCGGGTGGAGTACAAATGTTCTCCTGCTATGGCTTGCGCTCCAGGGCGGCTCGGGCTTGCCGCCGAGCCTCATCCTGTTTCAGCGAATTTCCCCTGGCCACCCATGGTACATACCCTCGCTGATCCGACCAGCTTTCGTAAATCCGCTGCGCTTCAGCTTCCAGCTCATCCCGCTCAACCGGAGCGCTCGGCTCTGCTGGTAGCTTGCGATCTTCCGGTACGGGAGGATAGCCAGGGAACGGGATCGGCTCTGTGCTGGCGGATAGGTCGCGATCTAACTCGACCATTTCCTGCCAGTGAAGTGGTGCGTACTCCTTGTTCTTACGGCAGCACTTGTGGACAAAAGCGACGAAGCTTCGGGCGCGACCGAGTAGCGCATCCCGCCTGGTAATCATCTCCAGGCGCTCTGCTGCAAGGGCCTGCCAGTTGGCCAGCTGGGCTCGTAGGGTGTCGCGTTCTTCCCGCAGCTCGTTTTGTCGGTTCACGAGCCCCTCCACCACGGAGTTATGGTAGCCCTGCTCAGCCTCGCCAGCGTCGGCGGGGCAGCCCTGGGCGGACAGGGCGGCGTCGATATCGGACAGCAGCGGCACTGGCAGGTCGAAGTCAGCTTCCCCTTCATCGCAATGCTGCTCTCGAACTGCCAGCAGGCAGCGACGTAGTAGCGCATGCGCTTCGCCTAGCTGGGCGCGCAGGGTGTGGTTGCCCTTTGCCAGGTCGCGGTTTTCTACTTCCCGAATGCACAGCAGCCGCTCAACCTCACCAGCGTCGGCGTGGGTGTACAGCGGGCCCAGCTTGGCCACCTCGTCGTGGTAGGCGTTCCAGCCCATGATCTGCCCCTGTCCATGCACGGAGAAAGACTCCTCGTAGGACTTTCGCTCAGGTAGCGCCACCGGCTCGCTCTGGTGCTGGGCGGCTGGCTGGGCAATGGCATCGTCGCATACAGAGCAATACGTATCGCGTGGTTCGGACACGCAGACGTGGCAGATTCTTCGTGACACGCTGACCATCTGTTCGGTGTTGCTGGATCGGTTTTCTGTGGGCATGGGGATACCTACTTAAGTTATGCTGGATTGGCCATTCAGATCAAAGGGAATAGACATGAGCGTCATGGCGGCGGCGGTAAGGCAATACCAGGTGGCGTATGAGGTCGTACTGGATATGCATCGAATTTGGGAGCATTCCGAGCCACAGGAGCTTTACGAAAAATATCAAGCTCTCGATGCTGAAGTTGAAAGACTGCTGAGCTTTGATGGAGTTGAAGCTGGGGCGTTCGGAAATTTAAAGCGCCACCTCTGGTTCATCGAGCTAAGGCTTCGGCAAGGATTTAAGAGCGCATGTTTCGATGATATTAAAGACATAATTTATAATGACTTGCCATCGGGATTTACGTCGCTACTAGCTTTGGAAGAGCAAACGTCTCACCTTCACGGTAGGTTTAGGGAAAGTGTTCTTCCGCTTCTAGATGGTGGTCACTTAGGCGCTGCTATCCGTGAGGTGTTCCCGATTCTCTCGACTTATCTTCGGCAGAGATTCCTTGTTTCACAGAATATTGATGGCGATGAGTTAGTTAACTATATATTTGGTGGTGGCTCTGCTGTTACCAACTTAGAAGGGGCCAAGAAAACCGCTTACAGGAATATGTTAAGCGGATTTTATGGGGTCTATCGCAACAAGTATGCACACCACGATGTTGCGCCGAGCCTGGCAGAAGTTCACGCTGTTATCGAGTTGGCAAACTCGCTCATATTTGAGATGGAAATTGTTGCAGTAGCGGCTGCTGAAGCTGAAGAGGCGGGCTAGCCAAGCAGTAATCAGACCACCCAATTTTCGGTAACTTTGTTTTCTGGTTGATCACCGGTTTGCCTTTGGCGTCGGTGATCTCGCACTTGGCCCTGATGCGCAGATCGCGGCACTGGCCTGATTTCCTGGCCAGCTCAATGAACTGCTGGGCGTACTGCGGTGCGTCGAACATTTGGCTCAACTGCTTCACCTTCTCGCTGGCCATGATCGCTGCGGCGCGCTGCTCCACGGCCTCATTCCACTCAGCAAGGGTCAGCTCCAGGGGGGGCGCCGGCTTTCCCGCTCGGCCTGGTCGTCTTGGTGATCTTCCTGGCCTCGGCCAGCGCTACGTCGGCGGTCATGCCGAAGACTGCGAATGTGCTCATGGTGATCTCCGGGCAGCCACCAG
>NZ_QLAD01000004.1:420914-422162 GCF_024355235.1 Pseudomonas sp. S12(2018) | reverse complement strand
TGCCTCTGGCCAGATGAATATCGCGCACTAGCTGACAGTTATCTCCATGCATGCTCTGCCCTCCGTGGCCGGATGCGGCCGGGGTGGCGTGATTCGTTGAAGTGGGGTATCAAAGGTGACCAATATGGCTAAATGAGGAGAGGTGGTGCGAATGGATGTTCAACTCTGGGATTTTGATATCGCCGACAAGATTTCTCTCGACTTCTACCAGAAGATCAGCCTCCAGAACGGTGATGGATCGAGGATTCCTCTTTGGGGGGAATACAAGTCTGATGACGCCCAGACAGACGACCTTGATGGGTGTGAACTCATTTTCGAATCCCGTCGGGTTCTCACCAAGGAAGAGATCGAGGAGTTCCAAGATCAACTGTCACCCCGACTTAAAGGAGGGTGGTACCACGAGATCCATTAGGGCGCGATTGGGCTGATCAATTCGTCGCCTGGTTCCCGCCTCAGCTCGGCCCGGCTGGCCGCTTCAAACCTTCGCGCTAGTTTCGGCGATATCTTAAAAGCTGGCGCGTCAGGCTTTTTCAGGCGACGCGCTTGCTCTCGATGGTCTACGGCAATGAACGCCCGGTGCAGGTCCTGAAGCAGCTCCTGCAACTGGGTGTAGCCGTGAACCTTCATGGCCTTGGTCAGCTCCGCGCGCGTCCCGGCCGCCGACTCCACAGGCAGCGTCTCGATACCCAAGCGCTCGGCCTCGGCCTTCTTCCTGTCGCGGTAGTCCGCCGAGTGTTTCGCCGCACCCGTCTTCTTCTCGGCCATGGCCGGTACCTCCCAAGCCGCTGGGCGGCAAAGTGATCTGCTGCTGGCGCCGGCCATGCAGTGCGCGTTTGAGTACTCGGCGGATCATGCCGGCCCGCCGAGGGTGATGCTGTTCTCTTGGGCGATCAGCCTGACGCGTGTATGGCTGGTCTTCATCGCCTCGCCGATCTCCTGGGCGTTCAGGCCCTGGGCTGCCAACTCGCGCACCATGGGCGCCGCTGCATCACGCGCGGCGCGCTGCTTGCGCTGGTGCGGGCTCTTCATGCCGCAGCCTTCGCCGCTCACGCCGGAAGGGATCACAGCGGGGCGCTGGCCTGCCGCGAAGAACTGGTCGATCTGCGCGCTGAGGTCGGCCATCAACTGCAGCCGTGGGTCGGGAATAGGGCTGCCGATGTTCATTGCCGGCCTGCCTTGCGATCAGCCGCGGCTTCCAGCGCCTGAGCAGTGTTGACCGCGACCTTGTAGTTGAAGCAGAACACCCGT
>NZ_QLAD01000004.1:0-420192 GCF_024355235.1 Pseudomonas sp. S12(2018) | reverse complement strand
TGCCGCATGTGGCGGTCCGGCAAGGGCTGGCGGTTACATGGCGGCATCCTCCGTTGTTCGCCACTGGGAAGGCAGTGGCCACCTATGAGTGCAGTTCCACGCTCTCGGCGCGGCGCAGCACGCGAACTTGGGCGATGCGTCGCTCAGGGGCTCGGCGGTCGCGCCGCATCGGGTCACCGCCGCCGGCAGCAAGTGAGTGCATCGCGATCAGCGCGACAAGCACAAAGCACATCGGGCTGATGATCTGGCGTTTCATGGCCTCGGCGACCATCGCGGCGCGGCGCTGTACACCAAGCTTGAACATCGCCGCCGACAACCGCTTCGCGACGGTGCCCGGTGCAATGTCGATCGAGCGGGCGATCTCTTTCGCGGTCATGCCCTGGGCAACAGCGAGCAGGCACTGAAGCTCGCGCGGGGCCAGGCCGCGCCCGAGGTGACCTTTCCACTGGCCGCTGACGATTGTCGATTCCATGATTTGCCTCGGTGGGTGGCTGCATTGGTCGTAACGCTCGCCGCCGCAAAACTCCCGGGCCAGGGGGAGGGCGAGCGTCACGACCAATGCAGCCTGGTGCTGGGGAGTACCAGGTGATTGGGCCGGTTACGTTTCCGGCGTCGTTGCCATCGACCGCGACGGATTCAGGACCGTCCGAAGACCTACTGGCTATCGGGGCTGGTGGCTCCAGCGCGCTCCGGGCAGGCTATTCTCTCGGCCTGCCAGCGCCTGGCTCTGTAGCGGCCAGGTGCTGCCAAATCCCATGGCTGGGTGAGGCACTTCGTCCTACTTCATGATGGCGACCCTCCTGTTGATTTCCCGTCTGGCCCTGTTTCCAAGGGCAGTCGGTGAAATCATCCCGGCCTCGCTACTGGCGACAGGCCGAGTGCACATCGTTGGTTGTTTTTCCGACCGCGACTCTTGTCCGCCGGATAACTGTTCTTGGCGCTTTACGCTGCACGCCTGGGTCAGTTGCCAATCCGTCTTCTTTCTTTCCCTCTTAGCAGCCTCTGCAGCCATTTCGGCTGGCTGCAAAGAAGACGCCGTAGATACTGCCGCTTACGAGCCGACTACTGAACACTGCCAGCCCAACTACCTGAAGTCGCCTCCAGACAACAAGGCTCGCGAAGACTTGGTCGAGAAGTGCATGACTGGTGGCTCGTACAAAAAGTCAGAGCCAAAGACCTGGTAACGTCCGTTACAGTCAGCGCCGCCTCATCAGGCGGCGTTTTCGTATGGGGGGAAGGCGCTGGCGGGCAGCGCTGCTGGTGTTATGCTTCGCCGCTTACCAAACAGGGAGAGTGGTAGTGAAACTGCGGGAAAAGCATAAGGCATTTCAGGAATGGTTCACGCCGCGGCGGCGTCGGCGAGCGGGCGGTACGTTGCTCGTCATCTGGACTGTCGGCATCTGCGTTTACCCTGGCAAGCACTGGATCTACGTGATGATTCCCGGAATGATGTGGTTCATGAGCGCTTGGCCTCCCGAGCTCCATGACAAGCGCTGAGGCACTGGCGGGCGGCGCCGAAGGGGCAGGCCGCGCGGCGCTTCAGTTGATCAGTAAGCTGCGTTGGCAGGTTGCGGATAGTCAGGCTGCTGCTGTCCTGGTCGAACTCAATCTTGGAGCCGAGCAAGTGAGGCTCGAAGCTGATCGACAAACCCTCTGCTCGACCGGTGTAGCGCCTGAACTGGTTCAGGGTGCGCTTGTGCGCAGTGAAGCTTTCCATCAGGCCGTAGTCCCCGGCCTTGATAAATTCGGCGAAGGTCGCGGGTCGATCTTCATCGAGCACCTGCACCGTGTAGTGAGGCCCAAATATCAACATCAACCGGTCGGAACAGGGTCAATGCGGGAGCGCATTCAGGTGGGGCAAGACGTAATGCTTCGCGGCGGCATGCGCCGCCCTTCGTGACCTGAGCGCCTACGCAAGTTATCGTGCGGTTATGGATGGATTACTGAAGGAGGCGTGAATGCTGTGGTTCGGAACCGACAAAGCCAGGTTCAAGGTTCAGCGGCGCATCGCGGGCGTCGTCTTGTTCATCGCGGTCTTCTTTCTGGCCGCACAGCTCGAAGCATGGCGCTCAGATAACGCCGCATTTGGCGATGTACTGGACGGCATCATCTTGACTGTGTTTGCAGGAGGCATGTTCTACCTGGCAGGCAGATGGTGACTCTGGTGGCCCTCCGTGGCCGGATGCGGCATGGGGGTGAATGAACCTTTTCATACAGCGTCGTCTACATTGGAGGGGCTATCCCCTTTCTGAGAGTACGGCCATGCTCAAATCGAAAACGTTGATCTCAGTGCTATCAAGCCTTGTTTTAGTTACAGGCTCGGTCGGCGCATGCGCTGACCCCGGTAATGGAAAAGGGCAAGGCAACGGAAAGGGTAACGCTCACAATGCTCAAGGCCACGGCAACCAGGGGAGCGGGGCTAAGGGAACGCGTTCAGGGCAAAATGACTGGGACCACGGCCCGAACATTGATCGTGGCAGCGTCCTGAACGTTCTGAACAGTTACCACAATTATTGGGCCCCAGGCCCAGCACTACCGCCTGGCATCCAGAAGAACTTGGCACGAGGAAAACCGCTCCCTCCTGGCATCGCGAAAAAGCTCGACGCAAGACTTATCGGCCATCTACCGCGCTACGATGGCTATGAGTGGCAACAAGCTGGCACAGACTTGATTCTCGTTGCTATTGCCACTGGCATCATCTACGAAGTGATAAATGGAGTGCTGGATTAAGCTCGATCTATTAGAAGCTCGCATCAGGCTTTACAGGCGGCGCGCTTGCTCCTCTGGATGCGAGTTGAAGGGTTACGGGTGCTGTGCGCTTGGACCGACAAGGAGCCGATAGCGCCTGAAGTACGTACCGTCGATATCAACTTCTCCGTCAGGGCGAAACCCTAGGCGCAGTACACCTTTGATTCGAACTCTGGTTGGTGGAAGCAGTAGGGTAATCGACTCCAGCCTCAACTCCTGAACAGCGCGCCGTACGATTTCATTGAAAATTACCTTTCCCAATCCCCAGTAGTGTGGATGGAGCACCAAGGCAAGATCGGCGTCGTCGCCCTCTTTCTGTAGCCCACCCCAACCGGCAAATTCATTCTCGACGAAGAAAGCCCAGGGCCCATATCCGTTAAGGACCCATTGGGCCTCTTTTTGGGCGACCCATACCTTGCATTTTTTTTCGTCAAAGTCGGGGCGGCCCAAGGGCATCTGGCGTAAGACATCTGGATTGTTGTTAAGCGCCATGATGTCATCGGTTGAAACATCGCTGAGATGTCGGAACGTTAGCTGCATGATTTGCCTTGCGGATGACTTGATGTTCACCAATACCGGCAACCCACCATTATTTCAATGTCCAGGGGCGTGATGAGCAGACCGATGCCGCCACCATCGCCGACCGGATCAACCAGCAAAAGCTGAACCTGGCCAACCAGTACGGTGACAGCGCCTGCGGCATGAGCCTCGACGAGTACAACCAGAAGCTGGCGGCTCTTAAATTATGCTCATGCAGAAAAATGGCTCAAAAAAAGCCCGCGCTAGACGGGCTCAAGTACGCGTCGGGACAGTGACCTCACACGTTATGAGGGCTCAAATCGGGTGCCGCAAGCATGACACAGCCAACTACGGCGCCAGACTTCCAACTTGTCGTATTGCGCGACGTTGAACCGCCAATGACGAACAAAACCGATCACGCCGATTGCAATGAACGCAACGCCAATGAAGAACCTGGTCCAATCGACTCCCCACCAGGTGTTCATGAGTTTAAGGCCGTCATACAGGATGATGGAGCCCACGATCGTAAGTATGACGGGCCCCAGCAAGCGTTTGCCTGGTGGGGGAGAGACGCTGGCGGCCAGGTCAGTCTGATGTTTACCCGTCGTCTCGACCGTAACACTTGGCCCTACTCCGGATTGCACTTGATGAGTGGTTTTGATGCGGGAGGTGCCTGCGGCATGGATAACGGACAGCAGTTGAACATTTTGCCCGTGACAGTGTGGGCACGCGACGGCATTGTGACTTACCACTAGTTCATTCCTTTGAAATGACAAAGTGCGCATTTTAAAACAGCTCCGAACATTCTTGCACTTGGTGGCATTTTGCTTGCAGCCACTTTGCTGGTTGACCGAGAGGGGCTCTTTTCATCTTGAATCCATCGCTGTGGTAGCGCATTCGATTCATCCGCCCCTGCACCAGGGTGGCGTGCACCGTTGAAGTGAGCTATTGCTGATGTTTCGGCACCTGGCCGACTCAGGAGACAATTCGATGAAACAGCTACTGTTGGGCGCCTTGCTGGTGAGCGCTGCCGGCATTGCCCATGCGGACATCCCGCTGCTTAACGCCACCTGCCCAGGCAACATCGAGGTTCACGCCGATGAAGGCGGGCCGATCTATATCAATGGCAAAGAGGCCACGTTGAAGAAATTCAACGACAACTATTTCGAAGCCAAGGGCAGCGGGATAACCGTGTCGCTCACCATCAGGCCCGACGGCTCGCCGGATGTGTCGTACACCGGCAAGAATCGTGCGAATGGCGTCTGCGAACTGGCCGATCAGGACTGAAACGCCAGCGCCCGGTAAGCGCTGGCACGATGCGTCACTCAACCGCTGCGAAGGCAAGTGCCGCAAGCGTTCTGGCGCGAGGGTCCATCAGCACATGGCTGCCCATGGTGGTGGTCACGAAACCAAAGCTCATCTCCCGGTCTGGGTCTGCGAACGCCACCGGCCCGCCCAGCCCAACATGACCGAATGCCTGCGGCCCCATGCAATAGGACGCGTCAGGGTCGGCGGAATGTTCCATCATGCAACCCAGGCCATAGCGCATGGGGCGCCGCAGGGTCTGGTCGAACCCTGCACTTTGCTCTGTGCCGAACGCCTTCAACAGTTGTGGCCCCAACAACTTGCCTTGCAGCAGGGCACTGTAGAAGCCCGCCAGGCCATGGGCGTTGCCATGGCTGCAGACGCCCGGCTGGTGGTAGCCCCACCAGTGCGGATTACCCGTACGGGTGGGTGAAAGGCTGGGGTTGGTGAATGCCAGGGTCGCCACATGCGCAGGCTCATTGAGGATGAGGGTGCGCAGGTCCTGTGCGAACCGGTCACCTACTCGGCCGGGCGCATGCTCGAAGTGAGCGATACGCTTGAACTGATCGGCAGGCACGCCCAGGAACACATCCAGCGCATGGGGTTCGAGGATCTCCTGGTGTATGAAAACCCCGGCGTCGCGACCGTCCACGCGGCGGATCAGCTCACCGATGATCCAGCCATAGGTGGTCGCGCCGTACCCCACCTGTGTGCCTGGCGACCACCACGGCTGTTCGTCTGCTGTCACCTGGACCATGTGGTTCCAGTCGTACATGTGGGGCGTGCGATCCGGCAGGCGCAGCGCAGGCAAGCCGCTGGTATGGCTCAACACCTGGCGAAGGGTGATTCGTTCTTTGCCGTGTCGAGCGAATTCAGGCCAGTGTTTGGCCACGGGATCATCCAGACCCAGTCGGCCCCGTTCCACCAGCATGAGTACCGCCACAGCGGTGATCGGCTTGATGGTGCAATAGGCGTTGACCAGGGTATCGCGCTGCCAGGGGGCATGGCCGTGCGCATCCTTCACGCCGCCCCAGATGTCTACGACGGTCTTGCCGCCGACCTGTATGCAGACACCGCCACCGCGCTCGTGGGGCTCATCCAGGATGGCGGCGAAGGCTTGGCGGACCGGTTCAAAAGCAGCGTCACATCGTCCTTGTACCTGCATCTCATTGACTCCATTCGATCGAGCGCTGAACTCTAGCCCGTACTGCGCGGTGGGGGCGCCGGTGCCCTGCGCTTGTGCGCACCGTTCGTCCAATGCCCGGCACTCCCACACCCTGCGAGGCTTCTCACGCTTATGCGCGGGCATCCCGTGCAGCAGCCTGGAGAAGCACCATGGACATCGACGAGAACGCACCTGGCAACAGGTCACAGCAGGGCGTTACGCGCACCACCGACAACGAAACCGGTCACGATCCAAGGCGCGAGGCGCCAGAGGTGCCACTGCCGCCTGACGACGAAGCGGCGGTCGAAGAAGACATGACCGATGTGGAGGCCGGCAACTCGGTACTGAGCGAGCATCCCGAGGCAGGAAACCACAGTCGCGACGACCACCCGCATGCGGGCTCGCCATTGCGCGAGCAGGGCGATGGGAGAAAGGAGACGCGCGACGTGCCTGCGAGCGATCCTGAGTCCGGTGCCTGAACCCTCGCCTGGTCAGTAGGTGGCTGTGATCGCCTGAGCCAGCTGCCGATCTGTCATCAAAGGTGGCCGGGCGGTCGCACGATAATGCCGAGACGCCTGCTCGAACTGTGCGCCGCGTATCTGGCCATCCGAGCCAACGAAGGCCAGCGCGTCGCTTCTGGCCGACTTGAACAGATCGGGCGCATTGAAGGTCAGCGCGGTGGTGCCCGCCACCAGGATGCTCGGCACGAACGTGGTGTACATCAGCGCCTTGTCGAACGGATTGGCGTTTTCGGCAGCCGCAGCGTGGCTGCTGGCCAGGACAAGCAGGGCGGCGCCCAGGGCGTTCCATACGGTCATTTGCGGTTCCATTGCACCGGGTGGCTTAGCGTGATCTCAGGCTTCGATGCAGGCTCAGCACGCCCTTGTCGTCGAACAGAAAGATGATCTGGTTGCCCACGTTGTCCTGGCAGATGACGCCTTCATTCTGGCTGTCGACGATGCCCTGGCATGCCATGTTCGACACGTAGGGGCGCAGTTGGCACTTGAGCGTCTTGCCATCTTCGATCACCAGTTGGTGGTTGGGCGAGATGCTCTGCGGGTCTGGGGCCGGGCAAGTGCCCTGGCCCCAGTCGATGCCTTGATGATTGGGCTGATGATTGGGCTGGGTGGTGCAGCCGGCCAGCAGCACCAGGGGCAACAGGTACTTGCACTTCATGGTCACGGGTCCTGGTAGTTGCATCATTGTTGCGTTAGCGCTGCAGACTACAGGGTGAGGGTTTTCATTACCCTGCACTGAGTCTCGTTTTGAAAGATTCGCCCGGGCGATGCCAGTGCTGCGCCGGGCGGTTCCGCCATCGATGGGGAGTTCGCTAGCGCGCGGGCTCACCGTCGGCCAGCCCTCTGGCCAGGTCCACGGCTGCGGTAATGGCGGCCCTGGCCTGGGGGCTGTTCTTCCAGCAGGTCGAGCCCAATGCGGCAGATGCCTGGGCAAGGATGTCAGTGACATCCGATCTGCCCAGCTCGGCCAGGGAATCGATGCCCATCTGCTCGAGCCGGGTGATGACGGTGGGGCCTACGCCCTTGAGCGCCAGCAGGGCAGTACGTTCTGTCGGGGAAAATGCCATCGATGAAATCCTTTTCTGTTCTGTCGAAGCCTGGCGACAAGCCCGCTCAACGCATGAACTTCACGAACACCAGTTCCGGGTCGCCCGGGTCGAGGTTTTCGATTGTCCCGCTGTGTTGATAGCCCAGCTGTGCCAGGAGTTGGCGCATCGGCAGGTTGGAGGTGTTGGTGGATGTGAAAACCTTCTGCGCCGAGGCGACTCGCTCCAGGTGTGTCATCAGCTGGCGGCCGACACCGGTGCGCCTGGATGCATCTGAAACGACCACCAGGGGAATGAAGTACTCACCGAAAAAGCTTCGGTCCAGGCAACCATAACCCAAGGGGGCGGCGGCGTCGTTCGCTTTGCAGGCAATCCAGCACTCACGTGCGCGGATGGCCTGCGCAAGCTGCTCGCGGCGGCGTTCATCGTTGCGTGCAACAGCGTCAATGCCTGTCAGGTGGTGGATGTCCTCTGTCAGGGCCTGCCTGATGGATAAGCTCATGGTCTCGCCTTGTCGGTTTGATGCCGCGAAGTGTACTTCAGGGACACTGAATCCATAAAAGTCGCGATATACGCAACTTGGCGCTACAGTGCCGAATAGTCCCGTCATGGTCTGAACAAGGAAGTTTGCGATGATAGCGAAGTTGATGGTCACCGTTGGTATCGTGTTTTACGCCGTCGTGGTACCGATCCTCGAAATCAATGATACCCACGTCTTCAATCAGGCCTGGGAGCCACACGCGCGCCTGCATGAAACCTGGCAACTCTTCACCAATACCGCCATTGGTGCGTACAGCGTCTGGCTGGTGTGGGGGCGCGATAACCTGAGGCTGGCGAGCCTGCTGACCCTGTTCGTCACCGGCGGGTTCCTGATGGCGTACTGGCTGCGCGATGGCTACGGCGGCTCGATGGTACTCACCGACGGTTCGGAGAAGATGATCCTGGGCGTCAACCTTGGTCTTTTTGCCTACACGCTGGCCATTCTGCTGGCGGGGCTTGCGGTCGCCCTCGAGCGGCGCAGGCCCGATAGGTCGCTGGAGGCTGACCAGCGCTAAGCCGATGACCAAGGGGGGATGAAGGGGCGCGTCACCCCGCCTGCCGTTCCCGCCGCAGTGTATGCCACAACAGGGCGGCCGATAGCAGGCCGGGCATCGTGAAGATGTACACGAACTGCGGGAACTTGTGAGTGAAGCCGGCCAGCACGCCGCCCCATATCAGTGTGACTGCCACCCCGCAGATCAGCAGGCGGCGGTTGGGTACCACGGGTATTTCAGCCATCGCCAGCAGGTAGATCTTCCAGCACGACCAGAGGCCGAACAACGAAATCGACATCAGGCCCATGGCTATGGGTATCGCGAACAGCGGTTGCTCACTGATGACCAACATCGGGAAGAAAAAACCGATGCACCCGGCAATGAACAGCAGCGTCAGGGGCATCAGGCCCAGTACGGCAGCCAGGGTGAGGCCCATTCGAAAGGTGGTGAGTTTGTCCATACAGCTACCTGCGACAACGAAGAGAAAACACTGCAGCCCACGCACTGTGCCATGGCCATGGGCATTTTCAAGGGCGCGAAAAATGCGATGCAGACGCTCTGCGGCAGTGCGCAAGGGGCCAATTCATGCATGATGGCTGATTGATGTCAATGTTGCCTCCCTGCTGCGCCTTTAAAATCGAGGCACATATCGATAGGCGTTGCGTGCCGGGGAGTTGTGGCAATGTTTGGTAGAAAGTGGCGAGAACAGGTCAGCGCACAGGCGCGTGAGTTGCAGGAGCTGAAGCAGCAGAATCTGGCGCTCCAGCAGGAAAACCAGCAACTGACCGATTTGCTGGCGCAAACCCAGGGTGAGCAGGCCGAGCTCAATGCCTACAGCCGTTACCAATGTGATCTGCACAGCAAGATGGGCATGTTCGACGAGTCGATGAAGCAGACCCGTGATGGGGTGGTCAGCCAGGCCGAAACCCTGCGCGGGGAGGTCGACCACCTCAAGGCCAACAGCGGCGTGTTCAGCGAGACGTCCGAACTGCTTTCGTCGTTCTCCACCTCGCTCACGCACATGGCCGGTCAAGGCGTGAGCAGTGTCGAGAGCGTGACCCACCTGCAGGCGCGGGTCAGCGAAATCAGCAGCATCGTGGGCTTGATCAAGGCCATTTCAGACCAGACCAACCTGCTGGCACTCAACGCCGCCATCGAGGCGGCGCGGGCCGGTGAGCAGGGGCGCGGGTTTGCGGTGGTGGCCGACGAGGTACGGGCCCTGGCCCAGCGCACCCACCAGGCCACCCAGGACATCAGCGTGCTGGTGGACGCCATCAATGTCGATACCACGGCGGCGAGCAACTCGATCGGCAACCTCTCCAATGAAGCCACGCGCCTGGCTGGCGACGTGTCGACCTCGGCGCAGACCCTGGACGAAATGGTGGTGATGGGGGACCACATGACCACCCTGATCGAGAACATGGCGCTCAGTTCGTTCTGCGAGGCGGTCAAGCTCGACCACCTGTTGTTCAAACTGATGGTGTACCTGCGCCTGTTCAGTCAGGACCCTAACCTTGAGCTGTCGGACCACAAGCATTGCCGCCTGGGCAAGTGGTACCTGATGCCGGAAACCCAGCAGATCTACCAGCACGACCGGGCATTCGCCCAGCTCGACGACCCCCACCGTATCTGCCACGAATCGGCCAGCCATGCGCTGCACCAGGCGCAGCACAAGGACTGGAGCGCGGTGGTGGCCTCGCTGGACAGCATGGAGACCGCCAGCCTCAAGGTGAACCAGGTGCTGCAGGCGCTCGCCCATCGCGGCGACTGATCGACAGTTGCAGGCACCGGCGCGAGGGAGCAAAAGTGGTAGGATCCGTGCGATCGGATCGGGTAAAGGGAGTGCTGCATGGTTGGGGAGCTGGATGAGCGCGACGTCGCGCGTCGTTTCTGCGTTGTCTGTGCAGTCATCATTGCGGCGGTTGGTCTCTGTGCTTCCCTGTACTGCCTGTTGAGCCCGGCCAGCATGTTCCCCTCGCTGGGCCCGGTGCTGGCGATCTTCGCGCTGGCACTGACCAACCTGCTGTGCCTGCCACTGGTGTTTGCCTATTGGCTGTTGGCGTTCCGGCCTGATGGTGCTCGGGTGTTGCTGATCGTGCAGGGCATCGCAATGGCGGCATTTGTGCTGTGGTACAGCGTGGTTTGACCGCGACTGTGCTGCAATGCAAAACGCAAACGTCCGGCACATGGCCGGACGTTTGCGTAGTGGCAGGCGACTTAACGGTGGCGGTGCTTGCGCTTGTGCTTGCTGGCGCTGTGCCTGTTGTCATCTGCCAGATGATTGCCCACCGCGCCCCCGGCCGCGCCGCCCAGGCCGGCGCCGACGGTCGAACCGGTGGAGCCGCCCAGCGCATTGCCGATCAGCGAGCCGCCGGCCGACCCCAGGCCACCGCCCACGGCGGCCTGGGTGCGGTTGCCCTTGCGCGCACCGGCCGCGCTACCTGCAGCGCCACCCAGCCCGGCACCGATGGCGGCGCCGGTGCTGCCGCCGATCTGCTGGCCAACCACATTGCCCAGTGCGCCGCCCAGCCCGCCACCGATGGCGGTGGTGCCGTCGCCGGCAACGGCAGTCAGGGGCAGCAGGATGCCCAGGGCGAGGGTAGGCAGGGTGAAACGCATGATATGAACCTCAGGTACTTGATCTGCAAGATGATTTTTTGGCGCTGTTCAGACCGCGCGCTGAAGGTTTGGTTTCCCGTCGCGCCATTTAAAAACGTGGTGCGCCCTTGCGAGGCTTCGCGGGCCTCGGCGAAGATGGCCGATTGGCTTTTGCACAGTGAGGTTGATATGGCGCAGTACAAGACCGTTGGCGAGCTGGTGGCAGCCTTGTCGCGGCTTCCACAGGATGCACGGGTGGTGGTTCAGGGTGGCCTGGGCCTGAAGGACATCAGCCTGTTCGGGGCAGGGCAGGTCCAGATCGAGTTCAAGGAGCAGATCATCGACTCCTCGCCGTCGTGGGTAGTGTTCGTCAAGCAGTGACTTCTGCAGGCTGTGCTAGCGTGTACAGATACGGCAATTAACTTGTACATAAAATTTTCCATGTGCAAGTATCGCCGCACCCCCCCGCCCAAGGGCCTGCCAGGGAGTACCGCATGCGACCGCCACCCATCGCGCTGTGCAGGCTGCTGTTGCTGATCGGTGTGCTGGCCTGCGGTTACGCCCAGGCGGGGTGGCGGGCCGACCTGCCGGATGCGCTTCTGGTAGGCAGTGCTGAATTCAGGACCTGGGGCCTGGATATCTATACGGCGCGATTGTGGGCCCCCGGTGCACGCTTGAATGAGGACGATGGCTTCGCCCTCGAGATCACCTACCGGCGCGCGGTCAGTCGCGAGCGGTTGGTCAAGGTCAGCCTCGAGGAGATCCAGCGTCTGTCTGCCACCCCGCTGACGGCAGCGCAACGGGACCAGTGGCAGGCGCAGATGCAGCAGGCGTTCGTGGATGTCGAGGCGGGTATGCGCATCACGGGCGTGTACGTTCCCGGGCTTGGCTGTCGCTTCTATGTGGGGGAGCGCCTGCAGCACGAAGTGCGTGACCAGGCATTCGCCCGTGCGTTCTTCGCCATCTGGCTGGACCCTCGCAGCCGCTACCCCGACTTGCGTCGGCAACTCCTTGGAGCCTCCCCATGAAAGCCTGGTACCTGTTGGTGTTCCTGCTGTTGGCCGGCTGCGGCAATGTTGATGTCGAGGCTTACCGCAACCAGTCACCGGCGTTCGACCTGCGTCAGTACTTCAACGGCCGCGTCGACGGCTGGGGCATCGTGCAGAAGCGTTCCGGCGAGGTCATCAAGCGTTTTCACGTGCTGATCGAAGGGCGCAGCGAAGGCGATAACGTGGTGCTGAACGAGCACTTCACCTACAGCGACGGCACCCGGCAGCAACGCACCTGGACCATTCGCCCGGACGGCCCAGGACGTTGGCGCGGCACGGCCGGGGATGTGGTGGAAGAGGCGCGCGGGCAGAACGCCGGTTTCGCCTTGCGCTGGCAGTACGTGCTCGACGTACCGGTGGACGGCAAGACCTGGGCCATCCGCTTCGACGACTGGATGTACCTGCTGGACGAGAACACCCTGGCCAACCGCTCCTACATGACCAAGTTCGGCATCGAAGTCGGGCAGGTCACCTTGTTCTTTCGCAAGCAGGTGCAGTAGGCCGGCCGAGACGGTGCAGTACCGGCAGCAGCAAGGCCCACACGGCGGTAAGCACCAGCAGGCTCGGCCAGGTGCCCAATGGCAGCCTGGCACCGGCAAGCTGCACACCGCCCCAGTAGGACAACGGGCCGCCCACCGCGCCCAGCAGGCTGGCCCGCCACCAGGGGTTGGCGGTCCAGTGCAGGCTGTGGCGCAAGGTGCAGGCGAACACCGGCCACAGCAACAGCAGCCAGAACGGCGGCAGCCAACGATGACCGCCAAACTCGAACACCCCAAGCGCCAGCAGCAGGCTGTCGGTCAGCCAGCCGCACAGGCTGACGGCGACGATCAGGCGCACCTCGCCGGGCCTGGCCAGGCAGCTCAGGTGCGTCACCAGGCAGGCCACTGCCACTGCCAGCAAGGCGGGGTGGCGAGCACCCAGCACGCAGGCGAACCAGCCAAGCTGAAACAGCAGCGCATTGCCCAGCACCGCTGCCCAATGCGCTGTCCGCCGGTTCAGCCTGGTTGCCCCAGCAGCGGTGCGGGCCGTGCGCCGGCCTTGGCCAGCAACAGCTGGGCGGTGCCGATGGCACGCTCCAGAAAGCCCCCCTCGCAGTAGCACAGGTAGAACTCCCACAAGCGGTAGAACGTGTCGTCATAACCCAACGCCTGCAACGGCTGGCGCGCCTGCTGCAGGTTCTGGTGCCAGCAGCGCAGGGTGCGCGCATAGTGCAGGCCGAATTCTTCCATGTGGTGCAGGTTCAGATCGGTGTCGCGGCCCATCACCTGCAGCATCACCCCCACCGAAGGCAGGGCACCGCCCGGAAAGATGTAGCGCTGGATGAAGTCGACCGAGCGGCACGCCTGTGCGTAGCGCTGTTCGCGGATGGTGATGCTCTGCAGCAGCATCAGGCCATCGGGCTTGAGCAGCCGCGCGCATTGCCTGAAGTAGCTGCTGAGGTAGCGATGGCCGACAGCTTCGATCATCTCGATGGAAACCAACTTGTCGTACTGGCCCTGCAGGTCGCGGTAATCCTCCAGCAGCAGGGTGATGCGGTCCTGCAGGCCGGCTTCGTCGATGCGTCGACGGGCATAGGCGAACTGTTCGGCCGACACCGTGGTGGTGGTTACCCGGCAGCCGTGGTGGCGTGCCGCGTAAATGGCCAGGCCGCCCCAGCCGGTGCCGATCTCCAGCAGGTGATCGTCGCGGGTGAGGGCGAGTTTCTGGCAGATGCGCTGCAACTTGTAGTGCTGGGCCTGTTCCAGGGTATCGTCGGCCCCCTGAAACATGGCCGCCGAGTACATCATGCTCGGGTCCAGCAGGCGCTCGAACAGTTCGTTGCCCAGGTCGTAATGGGCGGCGATGTTGCGTCTGGCGCCGCGCCGGGTATTGCGGTTGAGCCAGTGCAGGCCATGCAGCAGCGGGCGCCCCAGGCGTGCCAGCCCGCCTTCCAGGCCGTCGAGTACCTCCAGGTTCGCCACCAGCACGCGGACCACGGCGGTGAGGTCCGGGCTGGTCCAGTAGCCGTGCACGTAGGCTTCGCCTGCGCCAATCGAGCCGTTGCTGGCCACCAGGCCCCATAGTGCGTCGTCCACTACCTGGACATGCCCTTGCAGGCTCGCGCCGGCGTCGCCGAAGTGGTGCACCACATTGGCTTCGATGACCACCAGTGCGCCGTGGCGCAGGCGTTCGAGCTGGCGCAGCACAGCGCGCCGCAGCAGCATCACGCCGATGCCGTTGCCGGCGGACGCGAAGCGTTTTGCCGGGATTGCCTCAGGGCTCTTCATGGGGGGTGTCCTTTGCGCTGTCGGGTGCATTGATCGGTTTGGCTCGCCGCCAGGTGCCCCGGGCGGCGAAGTGGTCGAACAGGCGATGACGCTTGAGCAGCAGGCGCAACGCCTGCCAATGGATGGCCAGCAGGGTCTTGGCGGTCATCCACGGGAAGCTCAGCAGGTGCCGGTGCAGGCTGCGTCGGTCCAACTCGATGCGCGCCAGGTTCAGCACGGCGCTGAACACCCGGGTGTGTGCCTGCCAGTCCTCCATGCGCACACGGATACGCGCTGCAGGTGTGCAGAAGTGCATGCGGTATTCCAGGTCGGCGGGCAGGAACGGCGACACATGAAACGCCTTGGCCACGCTGAAGTTCCACGGCCCCGGGCCGTCGGCGGGCAACACGTAGTGAAAGCGTTCGCGCCAGGGCGTATTGGTGACCTCGCAGAGAATCGCAGCCAGACGCCCGTCACCTTCAAAGCAGTAGAAAAAGCTCACCGGGTTGAAGGCCAGGCCCCAGCTGCGGGGTTGGGTCAGTACGCACACCGGCCCTTGGGGGCGGTGGTGCAGCACCTGTTCGAGCAGGTCCAGCACGGCGCTCTTGAGGGGCGTGCCCTGGTGAGTGGCGGCTGGCAGATAGTCCCGCTCGTCGAAGGCAAAGGCGCTCCATCGACCCCTGCCGGCCAGCCTCGACAGCGCCGGCAGTTGCGCCTGCTCGTCCAGGTCCAGGTACAGCAGGCCGATGCGGTAGGCAAAGCCGAAATCCCCCCTGGCGGGGCGGCGGTGGCTGACCCAGCCCTGGTAGAGCGCGCTGTTCACAACTGCTCACCAAATTCGGCGGCCACGCGCAGCGCGCTGACCACGCCGTCTTCATGAAAGCCGTTGCCCCAGTACGCGCCGCAGTAGTAGCTGTGTCGGGCACCGCACAGTTCGGCGTGACGCGCCTGGGCCCGTACCCCGGCCAGGCTGAACTGCGGGTGGGCATAGGTGTAGCGGCCAAGGACCTTGCCTGGGTCGATGGCGCCGGTCTGGTTGAGGCTCACGCAGAAGGTCTGCGGGGCATCGATGCCCTGCAGAATGTTCATGTTGTAGGTGACGGCGGCCGGCTGGGACTGCGAGCCGCCGAGGCGGTAGTTCCAGCTGGCCCAGGCCAGGGGGCGACGCGGCAGCAGGCGGGTGTCGGTGTGCAGGACCACGTCGTTGTCGGCATAGCGCAGCGCGCCAAGAATCTCGCGCTCGGCCTGGCTGGGATCATGCAGCATCAGCAGCGCCTGGTCGCTGTGGCAGGCGAACACCACCTTGTCGTAACGCTCCATGCCTGCTCGGCTGAACAGGCTGACACCGTCGGCATCGCGGGTCACGCCCAGTACAGGGCAGTTGAGGCGAATGCGTTCGGCAAACGGTGCGCACAGCGGGGCCAGGTAACTGCGCGAGCCACCTTCCACTACCCGCCATTGCGGGCGATCGTTGACCGACAGCAGCCCGTGGTGCTTGAAGAAGCGCACGAAAAACTGCAGCGGGAAGCCCAGCATCTGCGCCAGCGGCATCGACCAGATGGCGGCTCCCATCGGCACGATGTAGTGGTCGATGAAGCGCTCGCCGTAGCCGTTCATGTACAGGTAGTCGCCCAGCGAAAGAGTGTCGTTGACTCGCTGCTGCTCCAGGTCGTTCAGGGCCTGGCGATTGAAGCGCAGGATGTCGTAGAGCATGCCCCAGAAGGGCGGCGACAACAGGTTGCGGCGCTGCGCGAAGAGGCTGTTGAGGGTGTTGCCGTTGTACTCGTGGGCGGTCTGCGGGTCGTGGACCGAAAAGCTCATTTCGGTAGGGCGCGAGGCGATGCCCAGCTGATCGAGCAGGCGGATGAAGTTGGGGTAGGTCCAGTCGTTGAACACGATGAACCCGGTATCCACCGCGTAGTGTCGCTCGCCAAGCTGCACGTCGACGGTATGGGTGTGCCCGCCAATCCGGTCACTGGATTCGTACAGCGTGATGGCGTGCTGGCGCTGCAGCAGGTGGGCGCAGGTAAGCCCGGCGATACCGCTGCCGATGATGGCTATCTTCATGGGTGGGGTTCCTGGCGCAGTGGCCGTGACAGGTGCTTGCCCAGTGCCAGTTGCAGGCTCACCGGCAGCAGCGCGACCAGGCGCAGGCCGGCGATGAACAGGAGCGGAAAGGCAATGGTGTACGGGCGCTTGTGCAGGCGCCGGGCAATATGGCGTGCGGCCTTTTCGGCGGGCCAGCACAGCGGCATGGGGAAGTCGTTGCGCCGGGTCAGCGGGGTGTCGACGAAGCCCGGGCTGACCAGCGTCACGGCAATGCCTTCGCGGGCCAGGTCGATGCGCAGCGATTCGAACAGGTAGCGCACCGCGGCCTTGGAGGCGCCATAGGCACCGGCGCGGGGCAGCGATAGAAAGGTCACGGCGCTGGCCACGGCCACCAGGTGCGGCTGTCGGCCCTGGCGCAGCAGGGGCAGGGCAGCCTCCACGCAGTGGCTGGCACTGAACAGGTTGGAAGCCACCACGCGCTCCACCATGGCGGCTTCGAAGGCTTCGCTGTCCAGGTACTCGCAGGTGCCGGCGTTGAGTATCACCTGGTCCAGGCCACCCCAGGCCTGGGCGATCTGCTGGGCGATCGCGCGCACCTGGTCACCCTCGCGAAGGTCGCCCGGTACCACCAGTACCTGGTCGGGGTAGCGCTGCGCCAATGCCTGCAAGGGCTGGACATTGCGCGCGCTGACCGCCAGGCGATGCCCCTGGGCCAGCAGCAGGGGGGCCAGTGCCGCACCAATGCCGCTGCTGGCGCCGGTCAGCCAGATGCGTCTCATGCCAGCCTCCGCTTGAGCCAGCCGATCACGCTGCCCATCACCGGCAGGTGCTCGTACAGCAGCGCCCCGGCGTCGAAGTAGTCATGGTGCAGGTAGACCTTGTCGCGCCACATCAGGTGCGAGCAACCCTGTACCTGAACCGGGCGCCCACCGTTCAGGCGCGCATGCCGGTAGTGCAGGGTCCAGCGCAGGTAGCCCTTCCCGTCGTCGACCTGGTCATAACCGTGGAACTCGAAGCGCACCTGATCGACGTTGGCGTACAGCTGAGCGAAATAATCCTGCAGCGCGGCCATGCCGTGGATCTGATGCAGCGGGTCACGGAACTGGACATCGTCGCTGTACAACTCGCGCAGCACACCCAGGTTGTGCGCGTCGATCGCGCAGAATCGCTCTGCAAAGCGTTTGAGATACTCGGACATTGCCTGCACCCATGACCATTGTGGTCATTTAGTTGTACACGTATTGTTATTTGTACAAGATATTTGCAGGTTAGAGGGAAATTTGTACAAGTCAATTCATCCCTGCAGATTTTGCTGCAGGGAGATGGACGCAGGGGCAGGGGCAGGGCGGGGAGAACGCAGGACGCAGAAAGCAGAAAAGCGCCCCAAGGGGCGCTTTTCAGAAGATGGTGCGAGTGGCGGGACTCGAACCCGCAAGGCTCACGCCGGCAGATTTTAAGTCTGCTGTGTATACCAATTCCACCACACTCGCACGGATCATCCGGCTGCAAGGTCAGGCACAGGGTGTGTGCGACACTTTACCTTCCGGATCAAGGCGGCTTTATAACTCATCGTTATATTCGAGTCAACTCGCGCACCCGCTACTTTGCCATGTAACGCCGCAGCCAGCGACGGGGAATCAGCAGTGACACGATGGCCAGCGCCAGGGCGAAGCCACCGCAGGCCATCAGCGCCGCCAGGCCGTAGCGGTGCTCCAGCAGCCCGCCCAGCACTGCGCCGCCGAACATGCCGGACCACGGCACCAGTTGCACGCGCCAGCCCGGACGCCGCTCCCCCATCAGCCAGCGGCCCAGGCCGCGGCCAAAGCGCGACAGGGCGCCGGTTACATAGGTCAGCCCGATGGGCAGCCCGTTCACCTCTTCGACCGCCGCATTGAGCATGCCCATGGCGATGATCGCGCCCAGCAGCGCCGGCAACTGCGCCTGCGCGCCCCACAGGCCTGCCCCCAGCAGCAGTGCCGCCGACAGGGCGAGCAGCGGCCATGCTCGCTTGGCGCTCAGGCGGGCGATGATCACCCCCAGCGCGTTGCCGGCAATGAAGGCGCCGATCAGCAGGGCCAGGCGGGCCACCAGTGCCCAGTGCGCATCGCCCAGGGCGACGGCCATGCGCGTGGTGTTGCCGCTCATGAAAGAAACGAAATCGCCGGTGGCGAGAAAGCCGATGGCGTCGGTCATGCCCGCCAGCACCGACAGGGCGGCGACGAAAAACAACCCGACGCGGCCCCGGCGCTTGTAGACGAGGGTAGTTAGCGGCCCGCGTTGGCCCTGTGGGCGCTCTGGCAGCATGGGCGTCTCCGGGGCTAGGGTTCGATGCGGTCGGCCACGCTGCGCAACTGGTCGATCGATGCCTGCAGCCCATTGATGCTGCGCTGCACTTCCAGGGCATCCTGCGGGTGGGCCGAGTGCTGCAGGTAGCGCGCATGCCCGGCCATTTCGCGCGCGATCTGCTCCAGATCGGCGGCGGTGTGCTCCAGGTCATCGTGAATGCCTTTCATCCTTGCATCTGTGGTCAACGTCCTTCCCCCGGTTGCGCTTGCACCTGTGGACTATAACAAGTTGCCCCCCGGCCCGGAACGATTTCCCCGGGCACTGCCCGGATAGGTGAGCACCCGTTGACACCGGGCAATCACTGCGCCACTGTTCCGCCAGTGATTTATCGTTCACGTCCTGCAGGTCGATACGACTGTTTCGAAATTACGGAATTGCAGAGGCACCCGGTTGTCTACCTTCTCATTGTCCTCACTGCGGTGCCTGCGGGTTTGCCATGGATTCTTCCCAGCGCTCTGACCTTCAAACCATGCACGCCAGCCGCTATGAGCAGTTGGTGCAGACCGTTGCGGACTACGCCATCTATATGCTCGACCTCGAGGGCCATGTGGTGTCGTGGAACCTGGGGGCCCAGCGCATCAAGGGCTACAACGCCGACGAGGTCATCGGTCGGCACTTCTCGATGTTCTTCACACCGCAGGATTGCGCCGAAGGCCGGCCTGGCTGGTTGCTCAATCGTGCGCTGAGCACCGGCGGGGCACAGGACGAAGGCTGGCGCATGCGCAAGGACGGCACGCAGTTCTGGGCCCTGGCGGCACTGGATGTGATTCGGGACGAGCAGGGCGAGGTGGTCGGGCTGGCGAAAATCACCCGCGACATCACCGATCGTCGGGAAGCCGCATTACAGTTGGACGCCATGCGTGCGCAGCTGTTCCAGTCGCAGAAGCTGGAAGCCCTCGGCCAGCTTACCGGGGGCATGGCCCACGATTTCAACAATCTGCTCACGATCATCATCGGCTCGGCCAAGCTGGCCATGACCTCTCGCGACCCGCAGCGTACCGAGCGCCTGTTGCAGCATATCGTCGATGCCGGCGAACGCGGCAGCCAGGTGACACAGCAGTTGCTCGGGTTCGCCCGGCGCAAGGTGCAAAGCACAAGCCGGGTCGATGTGGCGCAGTTGGTCCGGGCGAGCCAGGCGTTGCTGTCCCAGGCGCTGCCCAAGGGCATCGAATTGCAGGTAGATATCCAGGGCGAGGTATCGGATATCGAGGTGGACAGCGGCCAGTTGCAGATGGTGCTGCTCAACCTGATCTTCAACGCCCGTGACGCCATGGATGCCGAGGGGCGCATCGAACTGGTTGCACGCAACCAGGTGCTGCAGGGGGAGTGGGACGGGCTGGTTGGCGATCATGTGCTCATCAGCGTGCGCGACCCCGGACGTGGTATCGATGCTGCGGTGTTGCCGCGCATCTTCGAACCGTTTTTCACCACCAAGAGTTTTGGCAAGGGAACCGGCCTGGGGTTGAGCCAGGCCTACGGTTTTGCCAAGCAGAGCAACGGTTGCATCAGGGTCGAGAGCGAAAGCGGTCGCGGCACCTGCATGACCCTGTGCCTGCCGGCATGGCAGCCACCCCAGCCCGACAACCTTCAAAGCGAGTGAACCTATCGTGGAGCAGCTCAAGCGTCTTGCTACAGGCATCGAAGGTCTGGACGACCTGCTCAAGGGCGGCCTTGTGGCCGGCTCGTCCTATATCGTCCAGGGTCGCCCGGGCTCGGGCAAGACCATCCTGGCCAACCAGTTGGCGTTCAACCATGTGGCCACGGGCGGGCGGGTGCTGGTGGCGACGCTGCTGAGCGAGTCCCATGAGCGTCTGTTCCAGTACCTGTCCACCCTGAGCTTTTTCGACCCTGCGCTGGTGGGCAACCAGCTGCAGTTCGTCAGTGCCTTCGATACCCTCGAAAGCGAGGGGCTGGAGGCGGTGGTCAAGCTGCTGCGCGGTGAAATCGGCCGCCAGGGCGCCTCACTGCTGATTGTCGACGGCCTGCTCAATGCACGTTCACGCGCCGAAAACGTGCTCGACACCAAGAAGTTCATTTCAGAGCTGCAAGGCCATGCCGCGTTTGCCGGCTGCACCTTGCTGCTGCTTACCAGTTCGCGCCTGGATGACGGCAGCCCGGAACACACCATGGTCGATGGCGTCATCGAGCTGGGCGAGGACCTGTACGGCGCACGTTCGGTGCGACGCATCCAGTTGCGCAAGACCCGCGGCAGCGGGGCGCTGTCCGGGGTGCACGAATGCGAGATCACCGAGCAGGGGCTGAAGGTGTATCCGCGCCTTGAAGCACTCTACAGCCACCCCTCCAGCCCGGGCAGCGAGGTGTTGACCCGCGTCGGCACGGGCCTGGCCAGTCTCGATGGCTTGCTGGGCGGGGGCTTTCCCAGCGCTTCGGTCTCACTGGCGATGGGGCCGTCGGGTATTGGCAAGACCTCCCTGGGCCTGAGTTTTCTGGCCGGTGCCACAGTGGCCGAGCCGGGCCTGCATTTCGGCTTCTACGAGACCCCGCAGCGCTTGCGTATCAAGGCCAGGGCCATCGGTATCGATCTGCCGGCACTGGAGAAAAGCGGGGCGGTGCACCTGGCCTGGCAGCCCACTACCGAAGGGTTGCTCGATGGCGTGGGCGCCCGTTTGCTCAGCCATGTACGCAAGCACCGCATCAAACGGGTGCTGATCGACAGCCTGGGCGCGTTTGCCCGGCTCGCCACCAACCAGGGGCGGCTCAACGAGTTCTTCCGTGCGCTGATGGGCGAGCTGCGTGCCGAGGATGTGACGGTGTTGGCGACCTGGGAGATGCGCGACCTGTTCGGCTCTGAAATCAACGCACCCGCGTCGGAGCTGTCGTCGATCGTCGACAACCTGTTCCTGATGCGTTTCGTCGAGCTGGACGCCGAGCTCAAACGCTTGCTGTCGATCCTCAAGGTGCGCGACAGTGAATACGATCCGGCCCTGCTGGAGCTGGTCATCCGTTCGACAGGCATCGAGCTCGACAAGGCGTTCGTTCAGGCGAGCGCGGTGATGTCGGGCACCGCTTCATCGGCGCAAGGGGCATGAAAGCCCTGGGCTGGCAGCCATGAGCACGATTCTGGTCGTGGACGACGAGTATGTGATCGCCGATATCCTGGGGTATGCCCTGGAGGACGCCGGCTACAAGGTCGAGAAGGCGCCCAATGGCAAGACGGCCCTGGACGTGCTGGAGAAGGTGCGAATCGACCTGGTCATCACCGACTACATGATGCCGATAATGAATGGCGAGGAGTTGGCCAAAGCGATTCGCAGCAATGCGCAGTTTGCGGACCTACCGGTCATTCTCATGAGCGGGGCCCAGGCAAGTATCGGCAAAGCCATACCTGACCTGTTTTCTGCAGTGTTCGACAAGCCGTTCGATACTGCCAGCATGGTGGCCAGGGTCAGGGCATTCATCGGTGTGGCGGAGGCCGGGCGGGATACGCCAGAGCTTCAGTGAACCGTGTTGCCGGGACCAAGCGCATCCGTGCGACTCGATTAGCCCTGGTTACTGATGATCATCCCCCTTCTCCGGCGCCGGGCTGCCGGCTTGAATGCGCTTGTAAATCTCTTCACGGTGCACCTGGACATCTTTGGGTGCATCGATGCCGATCCTCACTTGCATCCCCTTGACCCCTAGAATGGTGACCTTGATGTCATCATTGATGACGATGCTTTCGCCAACTTTGCGGGTGAGTATCAGCATGTACTTCTCCTTGGTAACTTTGAATGCCTTGCAGGCGGTAGCTGCACAGGCCGGGTGTGCGCGGTGGCACAGCCGTCTTTCCCTTCATTAAAGACGCATTCGATGGAAATTAATTCCCCGAGCACAAGATTCTGTTGAGGTCTTTAGTCACAGGTTCCGATTGGGCAGATGGGCAATTACGCACAACCGGTATCGCCCATGGACGCAAGCATAGGGGGCTTCAACGCATATGGGAAATTTCTCTGCCTGATGGGGGATATGTCTTTTTTCTATGGAACGGTGGCGTTTAAAAAGTAGGGTTATTTAATGTGCTAGTTAATGATTTTCATTCTTATCGCATGCATTCAATGTCATGAGAAAACGTGCCAGGGCCACCTCGGCCAGCTCCATGCGCTGGCGCGCCCGTGGCCGTGGCAGCGCGTGGAGCTCGCCCAGCACGAAGCGCTCCAGCAGCGCCGGGTGCACATAGCTGCGCCGGCATACGGCGGGGGTATTGCCCAGTCGCGACGCCACCTGCTTGAGCATGGCCACGATCTGTCGGCGCGCTTCGGTTTCCGGTTGCCATTGCAGCTCGCGCAGCAACTCCAGCGCCAGCGCGCTGCCGGCCCAGGTGCGATAGTCCTTGGCGGTGAAGTCGGCACCGGTCAATTGCTGCAGGTAGGCGTTCACGTCCGCCGAACCGACGGTGTGACATTGCCCCAGCGCGTCCTGCCACTGGAACAGGTCCTGGCCCGGCAGTTCCAGGCAGCGCTTGACGATGCGCGCCAGGCGACGGTCCTTGAGAGTCACCTGGTGCTCGATGCCGCACTTGCCGCGAAAGCGAAACCGTATCGCGCTGCCTTCGACCTGCACATGGCGAGTGCGCAGCGTGGTCAGCCCGTAGGAGCGGTTGTCGCGGGCATACTGACGGTTGCCCACGCGGATCAGCGTGTTGTCGAGCAGGCTGACCACCAGTGCCATGACCTTTTCGCGGTCCAGGCCGGGCCGCGCCAGGTGCTCGTCGAGTTGCTTGCGCAGCCGCGGCAGGCGTTTGGCGAAGGCCAGCATGCGGTCGTACTTGTGGCTGTCGCGCAGTTCGCGCCAGTCGGGGTGATAGCGGTACTGCTTGCGACCACGTGCGTCGCGTCCGGTGGCTTGCAGGTGGCCGCGCGGGTCGGCGCAGATCCATACATCGGTATAGGCCGGCGGTATGGCCAGCGCCTTGATGCGGGCCAGGGTATCCGGTGCGGTGATGCGCTGGCCGTGCGCGTCGAAATAGGCGAAGTGCTTGCGCAGCAGGCGCCGATGGAAACCGGGGCGGCTGTCATCCACGTAATGCAGACCACTGGGCAAAGGGGGCAGGTCGACACTCATGCTGGGCGCTCGCGTAGGGGCTCTGACGATGGACAGCAGCCGTTCGCGCAAGTTAGCCCAGCAATGCCACCGATTTTATCTGCGCCCACAACTGCTGGCCTTCGTGCAGCCCCAACTGGTCGCTCGAGTAGCGCGTCACCCGCGCCAGCAGGGCTGTGCCATCGGCGTCCAGGCTCACCAGCATCTGCGCCGGGTTGTCACCGGCGCGCAGCGCGCACACGCGCACCGGCAGGCGGTTGAGAATGCTCGAACGGCTGTCGTCGGCCAGGCTCAGGCTCACGTCGCGTGCCTGGACCTTGACCCGCAGGCGCGCCCCCGGGGCCAGCGCCTCGTGGGTGAGGCGCAACCTGAGGTCGCTGCCCGGCAGTTTCAGGTCCAGCAACTGGTAGGCCGCGTCGTGGGCGTCCACCTCGCCCTCGATGACCACCCCGGCGTCCTCCTGCAGGGCCAGCGGCAGGTCCAGGCGGGCCAGGGTCTGGCTGATCGGCCCGCTGGCCTGCACCTTGCCCTGTTCGAGCAGCACCAGGTGATCGGCCAGGCGCGCCACTTCGTCCTGCGCATGGCTGACGTAGATCAGCGGGATCTGCAACTGGTCGTGCAGGCGCTCCAGGTACGGCAGGATCTCGCGTTTGCGCGGGCCGTCCAGGGCTGCCAGGGGTTCGTCCATCAGCAGCACCTTGGGGCTGGTGAGCAGCGCACGGGCGATCCCCACGCGCTGTCGTTCACCGCCCGACAGGGTGTCCGGCTTGCGCGCGAGCAGGTGGCTGATGCCCAGCAGCTCGCAGGCGTGCTCCAGGCCGACCTGGCGCTGGTGCTGGGCGATGCGTCGCCAGCCGAAGATCAGGTTGTTCTTCACGCTCAGGTGGGGGAACAGGCTGGCTTCCTGGAACACATAGCCGATGGGGCGCTGGTGGGGCGGCATGAAATACTGGCGTGCGGAATCCTGCCAGACCTCGCCATTGACCTCGATGTAGGCCTGGTCGGCCCGCTCCAGGCCTGCCAGGCAGCGCAGGCAGGTGGTCTTGCCCGAGCCCGAATGGCCGAACAGGGCGCTGACACCGCGCCCGGGCAGTTGCAGGTCGACATCCAGCCGGAAATCGTCGAAGGCCACCTGCAACCGGGCCTGGATCAATGCACTCATCGGTCAGCTCCAGGCCGGCTTGCCGCGGCGGCTGGCGTACAGCGCCAGCAGCACCAGGAACGAGAACACCAGCATGGCGCCGGCCAGCCAGTGGGCCTGCATGTACTCCATAGCCTCGACATGGTCGAAGATCTGCACGGAAACCACGCGGGTCTTGTCGGGAATATTGCCGCCGATCATCAGCACCACGCCGAACTCGCCGACGGTGTGGGCAAAGCCCAGGATGCTCGCGGTAATGAAGCCAGGGCGGGCCAGGGGCAGCACCACGCTGAAAAAACAGTCCCACGGGCTGGCGCGCAAGGTGGCAGCCACCTCCAGCGGGCGTTCGCCAATGGCGCTGAACGCGTTTTGCAGCGGTTGCACCACGAACGGCATCGAGTACACCACCGACCCGATCACCAGGCCTGTGAAACTGAACACCACGGTGCCCAGGCCCAGCGCCTGGGTGGCCTGGCCAAGCCAGCCGTGGGGGCCCAGGGCGATCAGCAGATAGAAGCCGATCACCGTGGGCGGCAACACCAGGGGCAGGGCCACGATCGCCCCGATCGGCCCGCGCAGCCAGGAGCGCGTGCGCGCCAGCCACCAGGCGATCGGGGTGCCGATCAGCAGCAGGATCAGGGTAGTCAGCGACGCCAGCTTGAACGTCAGCCAGATGGCGCCCAGGTCGCTGGCGTCCAGTGGCATCAGAGTTCGTAGCCGTACGACTTGATCACTTCAGCGGCCTTGGGGCCCTTGAGGTAATCGACCAGCGCCTTGGCGGCGGCGTTGTCCTTGCCCTTGTTGAGAATCACAGCGTCCTGTTTGATCGGGTCGTGCAGGTTGGCCGGCACGATCCAGGCCGAGCCGTTGCTGACCTTGCCGTCCTTGTAGATCTGCGACAGCGCCACGAAGCCCAGCTCGGCGTTGCCGGTGGAAACGAACTGGAACGCCTGGGTGATGTTCTGGCCTTCGACCAGCTTGCCCTTGGTGGCCTCGGTCAGGTTCAGCTTGGCCAGTACCTGCGTGGCGGCCAGGCCGTAGGGCGCGGCCTTGGGGTTGGCGATGGACAGGTGCTTGTAGTCGTTTTTCTTCAGGACTTCGCCCTTGTCATCCACATAGCCCGCTTTGGGCGACCACAGCGCGAGGGTGCCGATGGCGTAGGTAAAGCGCGAGCCCTTGACGGTTTCGCCTTCGTTCTCGAGTTTTTCGGGGGTGGTGTCGTCGGCCGACAGGAACACCTCGAAGGGCGCGCCATTCTTGATCTGCGCGTAGAACTGCCCGGTAGCGCCGAAGGAGGCGACCAGCTTGTGGCCGGTGTCCTTTTCGAAATCCTTGGCAATAGCCTGGATGGGCGCGGTGAAGTTGGCCGCGACGGCCACCTGGACTTCATCGGCCCAGGCGCTGTTGAGGGTCAGCATGCCGAATACGGCGGTCAGGGCAAAACGAGGGGCGCGCATTCTCATCAAACAGCTCCATGTGCATGAGGTAATCGTTATGCATTGGAATATATAGCGATTGCCCGACAAACGGAAAGATCTGTTTTACCGTGACATCAATGCCAGCGCCTTTTCTGCCAGTTGGCGCGTCAGTTCGGCTGCCGGCAGGGCTTGGCCAAGGCGCAGCGCCTGGCCGGCCCACAGGTTGCTGAAATCGCTGTTGCCCTGCGGCTCGCTGATGGCGCGAAGGGGCATCAAGGCGCCGCCGGCCAGGGGGAAGGCAGGGGCCAGGGGGCTCATCGGGCCCAACTCACGCATGATGCGGGTATTGATGCCGCGTGCCGGGCGCCCGGTAAACAGGTTGGTGAGCGCGGTATCGCTGGCCTGTGCGCTGTGCAGTGCCTGGCGATGCGCGGCCGACACCTTGGCCTCGGGGCAGAACAGGTAGGCGGTGCCCACCTGAACGGCCGAGGCGCCCAGTGCGAAGGCCGCCACAACACCGCGGGCATCGCCGATGCCGCCAGCCGCGATCACCGGAACCTTGACCGCATCGGCCACCTGGGGCACCAGCGCCAGGGTGCCGATCTGGGTGGTGAGGTCATCGCTCAGGAACATGCCGCGGTGCCCACCTGCTTCATAGCCCATGGCGATGATCGCGTCGCAGCCATGGGCTTCGAGCCAGCGTGCTTCCTCGACCGTGGTGGCACTGGACAGTACCTTGGCCCCGCTGGCCTTGACCCGCGCCAGCAGCTCGGGCGCAGGCAGGCCGAAGTGAAAGCTCACCACTGCAGGCTTGCAGTCTTCCACCAAGGCACAGCCCGCTTCGTCGAAGGGCGCGCGATTGGAGACCGGGGTGGTGGCGCCGAAGTCGGCACCCACTTCTTCGTAGTACGGCTTGAGTGCCTGCTTCCAGCGGATTGCACGTTCGCCATCGGTGGCGGGTGGCCGATGGCAGAAGAAATTGAGGTTGAGCGGGCCGCGACTGGCCTGGCTGAAGGTCGCGATCTCCTGGCGTATCTGCTCGGGGGTGAGCATCGCGCATGGCAGCGAGCCCAGCCCCCCGGCGTTACTGACCGCGATGGCCATGGCCGACCCCGTGGCGCCCGCCATCGGTGCCTGGATGATGGGCAACTCGATACCGAGCAGGTCGAGGATACGTGGGTCCGGCCATTGGCTCATCGCGGGGCTCCTTGTGTGGGCGTGGGTTACAGCGCCTTGCTTACCTTGATGTCGGTGATCTTGCTGAAGTCTTCGCCGTGCAGTTTGCGCAAGGCTTCCTCGACCTGCTGTGGCGCCGTGCTGCTGAGCACGGCGAAGTCGAAACGACGCTCGCCGTCGAGGTTGTACTTGATGACGTACTTGATGTTTTCGCTCATGGGGTTATCTCAGCTTCGACGACGAACGGCGGATGATCTTGATCGTGTGGGTGAAGGTCGGCTTGCTTACCGCCGACAGGGCACGCGGGCCGACGGTGTCGATGGTGATGTTCCAGAAGCCGTCGCTGGGCACGGTGATCTTCGCCGGGAAGTCGACGAAGGCGCCGCCGTGATAGGTATGCCGGCCGCCATTCTTGAAGCTGCGGAAGTTGGCATCGTTCATCAGGCGGATATTGCAGCGCTGGGAGCAGTGGATGACGACGATGTCGTCTTCATTGAGGTGCTCGCGCTGGTGTACGAATTTCATGTCGCTCTCCGCAAGGGATCTTTTGGCAAATCAAAACGATAGCACGATGTCGGGTTACACTGTGGGGCTGAGTGCCAAGGCCAGAGATAAAACTGCCAATCCAGGGAGCAAATCGGCCTGGCCATGGTCCAACGGTTTTTTATGGAGGGGTACCGATGAAATGGGTTGTACCAGCGCTGGCAGTTGCGCTGACCGGTTGTGCCAATGTAGCCGAAATCGAACAGAGCCCCGAGACCATGAGCGTGATCTCGGGCAAGTCGCCACGCGAGTTTGCCACCTGCGTCCAGCAAAAACTGGCCGATAGCCGTGGCCCGCTGACCATCGAGGAGCGGGGCAGCGGCCTGCGCGTGGTGGTACCGCAGAAGCTCTCGGACAAGTCCCCGGCTGCAGTGCTGGAGATCAGCGAGCGCTCGAGTGGCAGCGCGGTCAAGTTGCATGAGCGGTTGAGCAATTTTCCCCTGCGCCCGGGGGATGTCAAAGCGGCTGTGAGCGTGTGCATCTCCAAGTGACGGCGTGAGCCTCGTTTAAACGATTCAGTGGTTGTCCCTGCATTTTTCTGTGCCTGCCCGCGTTGTAGCGCTGGCCGGATAGGCCTAGTATCGGTAGGCTTATATTTTATAAGTCTAAGCTTATAACAAGAAAAATGGAGTCCGTGATGATCCCACTGGATCGAATCCTGATAGGCAGCCTGCTGTTGCTTTCAATGCAAGCCGCCACTGCCGCCGATGGCCAGAAGATATTCACCCAGGGAGGGGAGAACCCCTCTGCCATGGCCTGCATGAGCTGCCATGGCCCCGATGGCCTGGGCATGGCCGCCGCCGGCTTCCCACGCCTGGCTGGCCTGCCGGCCGCCTATGTGAGCAAACAGCTCAAGGACTTTCGTGACGGCAGCCGCAAGCAGCCGATCATGGAGCCGCTGGCCAAGGCCCTGAGCGACGCCGAGATCAGCGCCATCAGCGCCACGCTGGCGGCAATGCCGGTACCGCCCACCCCTGATACCCGTCGCCAGCAGATGGCAACCGACCCGGTCGAGTCGCTGGCGCTTTACGGCGACTGGAGCCGAGGCATCCCCGGGTGCGTGCAATGTCACGGGCCGGGTGGTGTGGGGGTAGGCGAGCACTTTCCGCCATTGGCCCACCAGCCTGCCAGCTACCTGGCCGGGCAACTTGACGCATGGCGCGACGGCCGGCGCAGCAACGACCCTAACCAGTTGATGGTCGGTGTCGCCAAAGCCCTGACCGATACCGAGGTCAAGGCGCTGGCTGAATACTTTGCCACCCGCGCCAGCCAGGAGGCCGCCAAATGAATCGCTTGCTACTCACTACCCTGACCCTGTTCATGGGCGGCGTTCAGGCGGCCCCGATCGCCATGGAAGACCAGTCGCAACTGAAAGTGGCGCCGGCCAGCACGCCGGCCAGCTTCAAGCCCCCCGCCGAAAGCGAGTTGCCCGACAACGCCTTCGGCAAGATGGTGCGCGACGGCTATGCGCTGTTCGTCGACACCAAGCGCCTGGCCCCCGAGTATGTGGGCAACGGCCTGAACTGCAGCAACTGCCACCTGGATCAGGGACGGCTGGCGCATTCGGCGCCTCTGTGGGGGGCTTACCCGATGTACCCTGCCTATCGCAAGAAAAACGACAAGGTCAACACCTTTGCCGAGCGTATCCAGGGCTGCTTCCAGTTCAGCATGAACGGCAAGCCGCCGGCGGCCGACAGCCCCGAGATGACGGCGTTGTCGGTGTATGCCTACTGGCTGGCGAGCAAGGCACCGATCGGCGTCGAGACACCGGGGCGTGGCTACCCGGAGGTCGACAAGCCTGCGCAGGGCTATGACATCAAGCGCGGTGCCCAGGTGTACCAGCAGCAGTGCGCCATCTGCCACGGCGACAGCGGCCAGGGCCAGAAGGTGGCCAAGGACTATGTGATGCCACCGCTGTGGGGCAAGGACTCCTACAACTGGGGTGCCGGCATGCACCGCATCAACACGGCGGCCTCGTTCATCAAGCACAACATGCCGCTGGGCAAGCCAGGCACGCTGACCGACCAGCAGGCCTGGGACGTGGCGGCCTTCATCAACGCGCATGAGCGCCCTCAGGACCCGCGCCTGGTCGAAGGCTCGGTGGAAAAAACCCGGCTCAAGTTCCACGCCAATGACGGCGTCAACCTCTACGGCCAGAAGGTCGATGGGGTGCTGATCGGGCAGGGCACAGGCGGCTAGAACGCTCGCCCATCCGCGTATCCAGGCCTGCCTGCGGGCCTGGATACGCGGATTATTTGCAACCTGCGGGAACTATCTACACTGAGTTTTTCTCTATCATTCATTCGGCCGGGCCACGGGGGCATTGTAAGCGCATCGCCGCCTGATTAGACTGCGCCGAATTTCGTACTGCACAGCCCCTTGTTAAGGACGTTTATGATCAAGAAATGCTTGTTCCCGGCAGCCGGTTACGGCACCCGCTTCCTGCCAGCAACCAAAGCCATGCCAAAGGAAATGCTGCCAGTGGTGAACAAGCCACTGATCCAGTACGGCGTTGAAGAAGCGCTGGACGCTGGGTTGAACGAAATCTCCATTGTCACCGGCCGCGGCAAGCGCGCTCTGGAAGACCATTTCGACATCAGCTACGAGCTGGAAAACCAGATCAAGGGCACCGACAAGGAAAAGTACCTGGTCGGTATTCGTCGCCTGCTCGACGAGTGCTCGTTCTCCTACACCCGCCAGACCGAAATGAAAGGCCTGGGCCACGCGATCCTGACCGGTCGCCCGCTGATCGGTGACGAGCCGTTCGCCGTGGTGCTGGCCGACGACCTGTGCGTCAACCTCGATGGTGACGGCGTGCTCAAGCAGATGGTCAAGCTGTACAAGCAGTACCGCTGCACCATCGTTGCGATCATGGAAGTCGACCCGCAGGAAACCAGCAAGTACGGCGTGATCGCCGGCGACCTGATCGGCGACGACCTGTACCGTGTACGCAACATGGTCGAGAAGCCAAAGCCGGAAGACGCCCCGTCGAACCTGGCGATCATCGGCCGCTACATCATGACCCCGGACATCTTCAAGCTGATCGAAGAGACCGAGCCGGGCAAGGGCGGTGAAATCCAGATCACCGACGCCCTGATGAAGCAGGCCCAGGACGGCTGCGTGATTGCCTACAAGTTCAAGGGCAAGCGTTTCGACTGCGGTGGCGCCGAGGGTTACATCGACGCGACCAACTTCTGCTTCGAAAATTTCTACAAGACCGGCAAGGCCTACTGAGTTCACTCGGTCGGTTGCGTCACAAAGCCACCTTCGGGTGGCTTTTTTGTTTATGGGCTTGGCTGGCGGTATGCTGGCGGCCTGCCAAGGAGACTGATATGGCCTACGATTTTGATCTGTTCGTGATTGGCGCCGGTTCCGGCGGTGTGCGTGCAGCACGTTTTGCTGCCGGTTTCGGCGCAAAAGTGGCGGTGGTCGAAAGCCGCTACCTGGGCGGCACGTGTGTCAACGTCGGCTGCGTGCCGAAAAAACTGCTGGTGTATGGCGCGCACTTTGCCGATGACTTCGAGCAGGCGGCAGGCTACGGCTGGTCGCTGGAAGATGCACAGTTCGACTGGGCACAGCTGATCGCCAACAAGAACCGTGAAATCGAGCGGCTCAACGGCATCTACCGCAACCTGCTGGTCAACAGTGGCGTGACCCTGCTCGAAGGCCACGGCCGCCTCACCGGGCCCCATGAGGTCGAGGTGGACGGTACGCGCTACAGCGCGAAGAACATCCTGATCGCCACCGGCGGCTGGCCACAGATTCCGGACATCCCCGGGCGCGAGCTGGCCATCAGTTCCAACGAGGCGTTCTACCTCAAGACCCTGCCCAAGCGTGTGCTGGTGGTGGGGGGTGGTTACATCGCGGTGGAGTTCGCCGGAATCTTCCAGGGGCTGGGCGCCAAGACCAGCTTGCTCTACCGGGGCGACCTGTTCCTGCGCGGCTTCGATGGCGCAGTGCGCACGCACCTGAAGGAAGAGCTGGAAAAACGCGGTCTCGACCTGCAGTTCAACAGCGATATCCAGCGTATCGACCAGCAGCCCGATGGCAGCCTCAAGGCGACCCTCAAGGATGGTCGCGAGCTGATTGCCGACTGCGTGTTCTACGCCACCGGCCGGCGCCCCATGCTCGACAACCTGGGGCTTGAGAACACCGAAGTGCAACTGGACAAGCGCGGCTACGTGCAGGTCGATGACCAGTACCAGACCGACGAGCCGTCGATCCTGGCCATTGGCGATGTGATCGGCCGCGTGCAGCTCACTCCGGTGGCCCTGGCCGAAGGCATGGCCGTGGCGCGGCGCCTGTTCAAGCCGGAGCAGTATCGCCCGGTGGATTACCAGAACATCCCGACGGCGGTGTTCAGTCAGCCGCCGATCGGCACCGTGGGCCTGACCGAGGAGCAGGCGCTGGAGGCGGGGCACAAGGTGCAGATCTTCGAAAGCCGCTTCCGGCCAATGAAACTGACCCTCACCGACGTGCAGGAGAAGACCCTGATGAAACTGGTGGTCGATGCCGACACCGACCGCGTGCTGGGCTGTCACATGGTCGGGCCGGATGCCGGCGAGATCATCCAGGGCCTGGGCATCGCGCTCAAGGCCGGGGCGACCAAGCAACAGTTCGACGAAACCATCGGTGTGCACCCGACAGCCGCGGAGGAGTTCGTGACGCTGCGTACGCCTACGCGCTAAGCGGTGCCTCCAGCGCGGGTCAAGTCCGCTCCCACAGCGATTGCAACGGTCTTTGTGGGAGCGGGCTTGGCCCGCGATCGCATCAACATAAATCGTCTATCTGAACTGAGCTTTATAGCCAAAACCAATCACCAGCATCAGCTTTGCCAATGAGCGCTATCGGCGATGAATGGTTAGGATTCTCCCATCAAGTTTTTCAACCCTGAGGAGAGTCACCGATGCCTATCATCAACAGCCAGGTCAAACCGTTCAACGCTACTGCCTACCACAACGGCGAGTTCGTCCCTGTTTCCGAAGCCGACCTGAAGGGCAAGTGGTCCGTGGTGTTCTTCTACCCGGCCGACTTCACCTTCGTCTGCCCGACCGAACTGGGCGACCTGGCCGACAACTACGCTGAATTCAAGAAGCTGGGCGTGGAAATCTACGGTGTGTCGACCGACACCCACTTCACCCACAAAGCCTGGCACGACACCTCGGAAACCATCGGCAAGATCCAGTACCCGCTGATCGGTGACCCGACCCACGTCATCTCGCGCAACTTCGACGTGCTGATCGAAGAAGCCGGCCTGGCCGACCGCGGTACCTTCGTGATCAACCCTGAAGGCCAGATCAAGATCGTCGAACTCAACGACGGCGGTGTAGGCCGTGATGCCAGCGAGCTGCTGCGCAAGGTCAAGGCTGCCCAGTACGTCGCTGCCCACCCAGGCGAAGTCTGCCCGGCCAAGTGGAAAGAAGGCGAAGCTACCCTGGCGCCATCGCTGGACCTGGTCGGCAAGATCTAAGACCGTGAACCAGCCGAGGGCGGGCCACCGCACCTGAAGTCTGTCCCGCCCCGCAAAACGCCCGGGCGACTCTGCCCGGGCGTTGTTTTTTCTACCGTTTGAAAAGGAATCGCCCGTATGTTGGACGCCACGCTTAAAACTCAGTTGAAAGCCTACCTGGAGCGGGTCACCCAGCCGATCGAGATCGTTGCCTCCCTCGACGACGGCGCGAAGTCCCGTGAAATGCACGACCTGCTGCGGGAAATCGCCAGCCTGTCGGATCTGATTACCTTGCGCGAGGACGGTGCCGACGCCCGTCGCCCGTCGTTCTCGCTCAATCGCCCGGGGGGCGATATCAGCCTGCGCTTTGCCGGCATCCCCATGGGCCACGAATTCACCTCGCTGGTGCTGGCGCTGCTGCAAGTCGGTGGCCACCCCTCCAAGGCGAGCGCCGAGCTGATCGAACAGGTCGCCGGGCTCAAGGGTGAGTTCAACTTCGAAACCTACTTCTCGCTGTCGTGCCAGAACTGCCCGGACGTGGTGCAGGCGCTGAACCTGATGGCGGTACTCAACCCCAACGTGCGCCATGTGGCCATCGACGGCGCGCTGTTCCAGGCCGAAGTCGAGGCACGCCAGGTGATGGCAGTGCCAAGCGTCTACCTCAATGGCGAAGTGTTCGGCCAGGGCCGCATGGGCCTGGAGGAGATCGTCGCCAAGCTCGACACCGGCACCAGCGAGCGCCAGGCCGAGAAACTCAATGCCAAGGACGCCTTCGACGTGCTGGTGGTCGGTGGTGGGCCGGCAGGCGCGGCAGCAGCGATCTACGCGGCCCGCAAGGGCATTCGCACCGGCGTGGCTGCCGAGCGCTTCGGCGGGCAGGTGCTGGACACCATGGCCATCGAGAACTTCATCTCCGTGCAGGAGACCGAAGGGCCGAAGCTGGCCACGGCGCTGGAAGAGCACGTCAAGCAGTACGACGTCGACATCATGAACCTGCAGCGCGCCGATGCGCTGGTGCCGGGCCAGGACGGCGCGCTGCACCAGGTGCGCATGGCCAACGGTGCCACGCTCAAGGCCAAGACCGTGATCCTGGCCACCGGCGCACGCTGGCGCGAGATGAACGTGCCGGGCGAAAAGGAGTACCGCAGCCGTGGCGTGGCCTACTGCCCGCACTGCGACGGCCCGCTGTTCAAGGGCAAACGTGTGGCGGTGATCGGTGGTGGCAACTCCGGTGTGGAGGCGGCCATCGATCTGGCCGGCATCGTCGCCCATGTCACGCTGATCGAGTTCGACAGCCAGTTGCGTGCCGACGCGGTGCTGCAGCGCAAGCTGCACAGCCTGGCCAACGTGACCGTGATCACCAGCGCCTTGACCACCGAAGTGCTGGGCGACGGCCAGAAGGTCAACGGGCTGCGCTACAAGGACCGCAACAGCGACGTGCAGCATGACATCGCGCTGGAAGGGATCTTCGTCCAGATCGGCCTGCTGCCCAACACCGATTGGCTCAAGGGCACCCTCGAACTGTCGCCCCGTGGCGAGATCATTGTCGATGCGCGGGGCCAGACCAGCGTGCCGGGCGTGTTTGCCGCCGGTGACGTGACCACGGTGCCCTACAAACAGATCGTGATCGCGGTGGGTGAGGGGGCCAAGGCATCGCTGGCAGCGTTCGACCACCTGATCCGTACCAGCGCTCCGGCCTGAGGCGCATCGCCGGCCTTGCCGGCCTGTGACGGTGCAACAACGCAAAAGCCCTGACAGGTCAGCCTGTCAGGGCTTTTGCGTGGCCTACTTGAACAGCGACCGGCCCTTGTCCAGTTGCTGGTCGACCAGCGACTTGCCCAGTGCAATCGACGCGCGCTGGGCGTTTTCCAGGTCGGCCAGAAACAGCGGCGCGTGGGCACACAATCGCCGGGTGCTGTGCTTGTCTGGGGAGGTGATGCGGCATCCGACTTCGAACGGCAGGGGAATGCCGGCATGCGGGACCACGTTTGCCGTGACCGTGTAGTTGCGGTGGACACATTCAAGGGTGTGCATGAGCGCTACCTCGCTGTGGTGGCTTCAACCGGTATCAGCTCCGGTATACCACAGCCAGGTGCGCCGGGGCGGCGCGCCGACGAGCGCGCCCCCGGGGCCGCTGTCAGAACTCGGTCGGCTGGATGATCTCTACCCAGTAATCGTCCGGGTCCTTGATGAAGGCCAGGTGCTTCATGCGCCCGTCGCTCAGGCGCTTCTGGAAGTTCACGCCCAGTTGCTCGAAACGCTCGCAGGCCGCACGGATGTCCGGTACGGCAATGCAGATATGGCCGAAACCGCGCGGGTCGGTGTTGCCGTTGTGGTAGGCGAACGCGGGATCGTTTTCGGTGCCGTGGTTGTGGGTCAGCTCGAGGATGCCCGGGATCGACTTCATCCACTCGGTACGCTTGGCCGGGTCGGCCGGAATCTGCGCCTTGTCCACCAGCGCCAGGAAGTACAGGCTGAATTCGGCTTCCGGGAAGTCGCGTTTTTCCACGAGGCTGAAGCCCAGAACGCGGGTGTAGAAGTCCAGGGACTTGGCGACGTCCTTGACCCGCAGCATGGTGTGGTTGAACACGAAGTTGTGGGTCGCGGCATCCGGTTGCGCGGTGACGCCGGGGAGGGTGTCGAGGTTTTGCAGGCTCATGGGCACTCCGCAGATAGGGCCGGCGCTTGGCGCGCCAGCAAAACAGTCAGGGAGCAATGATACGGAACTGAAGCGATTGCGCAAACGGTTTGCGCCCCGTCGGCCAGGCCTGACGGGGCGCAAGAATTAGAAGCCCGCCGAAGCGGGCGTATGGGGCGCTAATCCTTTAGCAGTCTTCATCCTGAGCCAGTACATGTGAAAAAAGTGTGAAGTACTGTTTCACTTGCGCAACCAGCTGTCGACTGTCTGTGCGCCGTACTCCTGCTTCCATGCCTTGAGGCCGTGATGATTGCCGCCCTTGGTTTCGATCAGCTCGCCGGTATGCGGGTTTTCATAGACTTTCACCACGCGCGCACGGCGTTGTTTGGGCGCGCTGGCAGGCCGGCGCGTAGTGGCCGCCGGGTCGAGAATATTGATGATGTCGCGCAAGCCCTTGTCATAGGTTTTCATCAGGCTGACAAGTTTCTGCTCGAATTCGATTTCCCGTTTGAGGCCGGCGTCTTTTTTCAGTGCCTCCAGTTGAGCAAGCTGTTCCTGAAGGGCTTTTTCGGCAGCACGAAACTCTGCAAGTCTGGACACTGTCATCTCTCCTGTTGGTCGGTAAGGGCCGTGCGCGGCGCAACCGCTTGAGGCCGCTATTGATGCCGCGTCACCGGGTAGAAAACAAACAACACAGTAAAAAGAGTGTAGTCAATCGCCCTGCGATAAACATCAAACTTTTACGACAACACACTACGGAACTTTCTTATTGCACAGTGCTCGCCACACTAAAGAATTAATTACCGCATCGGCATCTGTTCTAGACCATGGTCCAATGGCCCGTGCCAGAGCGCTTTGGAGACAATAAGCGGTCGCTGCCTAGTTGTGTGCAGCGGCCCTTGCCCAGCCCCGTCGGGGCTGATGGATACCTTGCCCTTCGTTCTGGATACTGCTTTTCATGCGTGCCCCAACTCCCTTCATTGCCCAACGCCCGGTGGTCGGCGCGTTGTTGTCCTTCGTTACTGTTTCGGCCCAGGCCAGTGGTTTCCTGCAAGACAGCAGTGTCAACATCGAGGCGCGCAATGTGTATTTCAATCGTGACTTTCGTGACGGTCACACCGCCTCCTCCCAGGGCGCGTCGAAACGTGAAGAGTGGGCGCAGGGCTTCATACTCAACGCGCAGTCCGGGTATACCCAGGGCACCGTGGGCTTTGGTATCGATGCGCTGGGCATGCTGGGTTTCAAACTCGATTCCAGCCCGGCCGACAGCAACAGCGGGCTGCTGCCTTCCAGCGGCCACAACCCGCGCCATTCGGCCGATCAGTACGCAAAACTGGGTGTGGCCGGCAAGGTGCGTTACTCGCAGACCGTATTGAAATACGGTGCCATGCTGCCGGACATGCCGCTGCTCAAGTACAACGACGGGCGCCTGTTGCCCACCATGTTCCATGGCGCGATGCTGACGTCCAGAGAGGTCGACAACCTCACCTTCAGCGCCGCGCGGCTCGACAAGTACACCGCCCGCGATTCGACCGACCAGCAAGATATCCGCGTGCACTGCAAGAACAAGCGCTATGCCTGCGACACCCGCGCCGACCACTTCGACACGGCCGGGCTGGAGTACCGCTTCAACGAGCGCCTGAGCGCGCAGTACCAGGTGGCCAAGCTCGAAAACATCTATCGCCAGCATTTCCTCGGGCTGGTGGCCAGCCAGCCCTTGAGCGTGGGCCGCCTCTCGGCCGACCTGCGCCTGATCAAGAGCGACGACATCGGTCGTGCCCGTGCCGGCGACATCGACCACCGTGCCTTCAGCGCCATGCTTGGCTACAGCCTGGGCGGGCACAAGCTCAGCGCCGGCTGGCAGCGCATGTACGGCGAGAACGCCATGCCGTACCTCGATGGCAGCAACCCCTACCTGGTCAACTACGCCCAGGTCAACGACTTCGCTGCGGCCCAGGAGCGGTCCTGGCAGGTGCGCTACGACTACGACTTCAAGGCAGTAGGGCTCGAAGGCCTGAGCTTCCTGACCCGCTACATCAGCGGCGATCACGTCAAGGTGCCGGGCAGCCCGGCACAGGGCAAGGAATGGGAGCGCGACAGCGAACTCAAGTACCAGGTGCAGAGCGGCACCTTCAAGGACGTCAGCGTGCGCCTGCGCAACTCCACCTACCGCAGCAACTACGAGAAATTCGCCCGCGACATGGATGAGACCCGGGTGATCGTCAGCTACAACTTCTCGGTACTGTAGGCGCAGGCTTTGCCAAGTGGCGCGGGCCGGCCGACAATGGCCGCGCGCCCCTGGGAGAGCTTGCGATGAAACACCTGCTGCTGATTGGAATAGGCCCGGGCAACCCCCGGCAGATCACCCTCGAAGCCATCGACAGCCTGAACCGCGCCGACGTGTTCTTCGTGCTGGACAAGGGCGCCGCCAAGGACGACCTGCTGCGCCTGCGCAAGGAGCTGCTGGAGCGCCACGTCAACCGGCCCTATCGCCTGGTGCAGGTCGAAGACCCGCAACGCGACGCGGCGGCTGCAGACTACGTCGGTGCCGTGGAGGACTGGCACCGCCAGCGCGCTGCGCTGTATGGGCGCCTGCTGCACGACGAGCTTGCCGAGGGGCAATGCGGCGCGTTCCTGCTGTGGGGCGAGCCGACGCTTTACGACAGCACCCTGCGCATTCTGGAGCGGGTGGCGCAGCCGGCGTTCAGCCTTGAAGTCATCCCCGGCATCAGCAGCGTCCAGGCCCTTGCGGCCGCTCACCGCATTGCGCTGAACCGTATCGGCGAGCCGCTGCATATCCTGCCGGGCCGACGTCTGGCTGGTGAGTCAGGCATCGACAACGTGGTGGTGATGCTGGACGGGCAATGCGCCTTTGCCGAACTGGACGATCCGCACCTGCACATCTATTGGGGCGCCTACCTGGGCACTGCCGACGAGCTGCTGATCGAGGGGCCGCTGATGCAGGTCAAGGCGCAGATCCTGGCGCAGCGCGAGCAGGCCCGCGCGCGCAAGGGCTGGATCATGGACACGTATCTGCTGCGCCGCCGCTAGGCCGGTTCTTGGCCTCGATCCACTGGGCCATGTACTGGGTGCTCTTGTGGTGATGGTGGCGCAGCATGGCCCCGGTGAAGTTGTACAGGCGCTGTTCATCCAGGTGCGCCAGCGTGTGTTCGATGCGCTGCACCAGGGCCTGGCCGTGCCAGCGCCTGTCGTAGCGGGCGCTCAGCAGCTGGCGCCCGTCGCGCTGGGCCTGCTCCCAGCGCGGTTGCTCGCTGTAGAGCCGCGCCGCGGCATCGGCCAACCCTTCGGCGGTGTCGGCCACCAGTCCTGGCCAGGGCAGGTCGCCGTGCATGGCCTCGGCGCCAATCGGGGTGGTCACGCTGGGCGTGCCGCACAGCATCGCATCGGTCAGTTTGCCCTTGATGCCGGCGCCAAAGCGCAGCGGGGCCAGGCACACCCGTGCGCCGCTCATCACCTGCAGGGCGTCCTCAGCCCAGTTCATCACGTGAAACCCTTCGGCAGCATTGTGCAGCGCGGTGGCCTTGGGCGGCGTGTAGGCACCATAGATGTGCAACTGCGCCTTGGGCAGGCGACGGCGGATCATCGGCCACAGGCTGTGCTTCATCCACAGCACCGCATCCCAGTTCGGCGCGTGGCGGAAGTTGCCGATGCTGAGAAAGTGCTCGCGTTCCGCGAACGGCCTAAAGGCTTCGGTGGGCGGCGCCAGCATCAGCGGGCACCAGTGCAGCAACGCCTCGGGCACGCCGAAGCCATTGACCAGCAGGTCTATTTCGGCATCCGAGATCATCAGGCTCAGGTCGCTGCGGTAGATCGCCGCCAGTTCGCGCTGGGCCAGGTCGGCACCGGCCATCTGGCGATACAGGTCGGGGCCCGAGGTGTTGAACAGCGCGCGAAAATCGTTGCTGTCCAGGCCCTCGGCCAGGCGCCGGCGCAGCAACTGATGACGGGCATCGCGCAGGCTCTGCAGGTCGGAGGTCTCGAGCACGCGCAGGGCCGCTGGGCAATGCTTCTCGACGCGCCAGCCGAACTGCTCCTCCATCATGAAGCGATCGAACAGCACCACGTCGGGGGCAAGGTCGGCGATGAAACGGTCGAAACTGGCGTTGTTCAGCTCGATGGCCTGCTCGGCGATGCCCAGGCTCGCGAGGTCGGCCTTGTGTTCGCCGATGGCTGCGGGGCTGCTGAAGGTGATGTGCCAGCCGCGCTCCAGAAAACACTCCAGCAGCTGCATCATGTGCCCGCCGGCGGCCGAGGAGCGGGGTTCGGGCCAGACATAGCCGATGACCAGGACGTGGAGGGCGGTTGGGTGCATGGGGAGGGCGGGCCTTTGGGCAAAAAAGGCGTATTAAACCAGAATCCAGGCCACCCGTTTCGGCCTCTTCGGCGGCAGGCCGGCTCCCGCAGGTACAGCGGTGCGGGAGCCGGCGCGCCTAGAGGGCCAGAATCGAGGTCACCTTGTCGCGCAGCTGGTCGATGCTGAACGGCTTGCCGATCATGTGCATGCCCTCGGGCACATCGAAGCTGTCGGCATAGCCACTGGCGAACAGGATGGGCAACAGCGGCCGCAGTTCGCGGGCCTTGCCCGCCAGTTGCTTGCCGTCCATGTCGGGCAAGCCGACATCGGTCATCATCAGGGCAAGGGGTTTGTCCGGGTTGCCCAGCACTTGCAGCGCTTGTTCGGCATCTTTGGCCTCCACCACCTGGTAACCCAGTTCATCGAGCACATCCACCATCAGCATGCGCACGATGGCGTCGTCTTCGACGACCAGAAGAGGGTGATTATCGGGCATGGCAGGATCCTGTGAAAATGGGTGACACACTATCTGTAAACAGCACGCGGTGCTTAGTTCCCTGGATCGTCAAACGTACCAGCCAGTGAGCATAGCGGGCTCTGGCCAAACAGGGAACGTTTGGCGCAGCACTGGCTCAAATACGGGCTCGATGCCCGGCCAACACGGGCACGGCGCCACGCTGCGGGCATTGAACTGGCGGAAAACTGGAACAATTGCTCGAAAATCCGTCACACTCTTTCGTTCGTCTACTTGCTCGGGCCTTTCCAATGAGTCAACCAGCCTCGACCGATCAGCAGAGCTTTCGCAAGCTGCTGAGCCGCAACATCGGCCTGCCCCTGGGGGTCGGTCTGATCAGTGCGGTGGTTTTCGTCGCCGTGATTGCCTACCTGCTGTCGGTCATCCAGTGGGTCGCCCACACCGACCGGGTGATCAACAACGCCAACGAGGCGGTCAAGCTGTCCATCGACATGGAAACCGGCATGCGCGGGTTCCTGCTCACTGGCGACGAGCAGTTCCTCGACCCCTATGAAGTGGCCAAGCCACGCATACAGGCCGAACTCGAGACGCTCAAGGAACTGGTGGCCGACAACCCGCAGCAGGTCGACCGCCTGAGCCGCCTGCAAGCCCTGCAGGCCGCCTGGAACAACTTCGGCAAGGACATGATCGCCCTGCGCCGCGCCAACGACGACTACCGCACGCCCATCAAGCTCGGTCAGGGCAAGCGCCTGACCGACGAGATCCGCAAGGAGTTCGACGATTTCGTCGCGATGGAGCAACAGCTGCGTCTTGCCCGCAACGATCAGGTCAGCAACACCACGAAGTGGTCCATTTCCCTTTACCTGGCCTTCGTGGTGCTGCTCAGCGCATTGCTGGCCTACATCGGCCGCCGCGACCTGCTCAACCTGTCCAGCAACTACGCGGCCAACCTGGAGGCCCAGCAGCGCGCTGCCGAGCGCCTCGAACAGCAGGCCTGGCAGCGCGCCGGGCAATCGCGTCTGGCCGAGCAGGTGCTGGGGCAACTGACCCTGCCGATGCTGGGCAACAACATCCTGCAGTTCTTCGCCCATTACCTGGGCAGCGTGGTGGCGGCCGTGTACGTGCGCGACGAGCATGGCAGCCTGCGCCGCGTGGCCAGCTACGGCTTCTCCCGCGAGCAGCAGGGGCAGGAGCAGGTCGTCGGCGCCCAGGAGGGCATCCTTGCCCAGGCCGTGGCGCAGCGTCGCCTGATGCGCCTGGACGAGGTGCCGCAGGACTACTTCAAGGTCAGCTCCGGGCTGGGCGAGGGGTGCCCGCGCAACGTGCTGGTGATTCCGGCGATCAACGACGGCCAGGTCAATGGCGTGGTCGAGCTGGGCTTTCTGCGTGCAGTGGAGGACCGCGACATCGAGTTTCTCGAGCGGTTGGCCGACAACCTGGGCACCTCCATCGAGAGTGCGCGCTATCGCCAGCGCCTGCAGGAAGTGCTGGCCGAAACCCAGCAGCTCAACGAAGAGCTGCAGGTGCAGCAGGAAGAGCTCAAGACCGCCAACGAAGAGCTCGAGGAACAGTCCCGGGTGCTCAAGGAGTCCCAGGCCCATCTGGAGACGCAGCAGGCCGAGCTGGAGCAGACCAACGAGCAACTGGCCGAGCGTACCGACGCGCTGGCCGAGCAGCGCGATGCGCTGGACCGCAAGAACGGCGAGCTGAACCGGGTGCAGGTCGAGTTGCAGGAGCGTGCAGAGGAACTGCAGCGCTCGAGCAAGTACAAGTCCGAATTCCTCGCCAACATGTCCCACGAGCTGCGCACCCCGCTCAACAGCTCGCTGATCCTGGCCAAGCTGCTGGCCGAGAACCCGCAGGACAACCTCAGCGCCGAGCAGGTCAAGTTCGCCGAGTCGATCTATTCGGCCGGCAACGACCTGCTCAACCTGATCAACGACATTCTCGACATCGCCAAGGTCGAGGCCGGCAAGCTCGATGTACGCGCCGAAACCACCCACATCAGCCGCATGGCCGAAGGCCTGCGCAGCCTGTTCGAGCCGCTGGCGCAGCAGAAGCAGCTGGCCTTCAGCGTCACCGTCGAGCCGCAGGTGCCGGCCACCCTGTTCACCGATCGCCAGCGCCTGGAGCAGATCCTCAAGAACCTGCTGTCCAACGCGCTGAAGTTCACCGAGCGCGGCCAGGTGGCGCTGACCATCGGCTATCAGGCCGGCACCGGCATCGTGTTCTCGGTGCGCGACAGTGGCATCGGCATTGCCGACGACCAGCAGCAGAGCATCTTCGAAGCCTTCCACCAGGCCGACGGCACCACCAACCGGCGCTACGGCGGCACGGGCCTGGGGCTGTCGATTTCCCGTGACCTGGCGCAGTTGCTGGGCGGCCAGATCCGTGTCGAAAGCCAACTGGGCCAGGGCAGCGTGTTCAGCCTGATACTGCCCGAGTCGTACGAGCCGAGCGTCGAGGCGCAGCCGCTGGCACTGGTGGCCCGCGCCGCCGCGCCGTTGCCCGTGGCGGCCCCCGTCGTGCTGCCGGCCGCCGAAGCCCCGCGCCCGGCGGCCAGCTTCGCCGACGACCGTCACCTGGCACCGTTCAGCAACCGCTGCATCCTGGTGATCGAGGACGAGCCCAACTTTGCCCGCATCCTCTTCGACCTGGCCCACGAACTGGGCTACAGCTGCCTGGTGGCCCAGGCCGCCGACGAAGGCTTCGAACTGGCGGCCAGCTACATCCCCGACGCCATCCTGCTGGACATGCGCCTGCCCGACCATTCCGGCCTAACCGTGCTGCAGCGGCTCAAGGAGCAGGCGTCCACCCGGCACATACCGGTGCACATCATCTCGGTCGAGGACCGTGTCGAGGCGGCCATGCACATGGGCGCGATCGGCTATGCGGTCAAGCCCACCAGCCGCGAGGAGCTCAAGGCCGTGTTCGGCCGCCTGGAAGCCAAGCTGACCCAGAAGCTCAAGCACATCCTGCTGGTGGAAGACGATGACCTGCAGCGCGAAAGCATCGCCCGCCTGATCGGCGACGAAGACATCAAGATCACCGCGGTGGGCATGGCCCAGGAAGCCCTGGAGCTGCTGCGCGAGAACATCTACGACTGCATGATCATCGACCTCAAGCTGCCCGACATGCTCGGCAACGAGCTGCTCAAGCGCATGACCGCCGACGATATCCGCTCGTTCCCGCCGGTGATCGTCTACACCGGGCGCAACCTGACCCGCGACGAAGAGGCCGACCTGCTCAAGTACTCGCGCTCGATCATCATCAAGGGCGCGCGTTCACCCGAGCGGTTGCTGGATGAAGTCACGCTGTTTCTGCACAAAGTCGAGTCCACGCTGTCCCATGAACGTCAGCGCATGCTCAAGACCGCGCGCAGCCGCGACAAGGTGTTCGAGGGGCGCAAGATCCTGCTGGTGGACGACGACGTGCGCAACATCTTCGCCCTCACCAGTGCGCTGGAGCACAAGGGCGCGATCGTGGAGATCGGTCGCAATGGCCGCGAGGCCATCGAAAAACTCGAGCAGGTCAGCGATATCGACCTGGTGCTGATGGACGTGATGATGCCGGAGATGGACGGCTATGAAGCCACACGGCGCATTCGCAAGGACCCGCGCTGGCGCAAGCTGCCGATCATCGCCGTCACCGCCAAGGCCATGAAGGATGACCAGGAGCGCTGCCTGCAGGCCGGCGCCAACGACTACCTGGCCAAGCCGATAGAGCTGGACCGGCTGTTCTCCCTGATTCGGGTATGGCTGCCGCAACTGGAGCGAATTTGAGTATCGAACGTAACACCGACATTGAAATCCGGCTGCTGATCGAGGCGATCTACCTCAAGTACAGCTACGACTTTCGCGACTATTCCGGCGCTTCGATCAAGCGCCGGGTGCTGCATGCCGTGCGCCAGTTCGAATGTGCCACGGTGTCGGCCCTGCAGGAACGGGTGCTGCACGACCCGAGCGTGTTCATGCAGTTGCTGCAGTACCTCACCATCCCGGTGAGCGAGATGTTTCGCGACCCCGGTCACTTCCTCGCGCTGCGCGAGGAGGTGGTGCCGCACCTCAAGACCTGGCCCTCGATCAAGATCTGGATTGCCGGCTGCAGCACGGGCGAGGAGGTCTACTCCATGGCCATCCTGCTGCGCGAAGAAGGGTTGCTCGAACGCACCATCATCTACGCCACCGACATCAACCCCAGCTCGCTGGAAAAGGCCAAGCAGGGCATCTACTCGATGCAGAACATGCGCGAGTACACCGAGAACTACCAGAAGGCCGGCGGGCGCCGGGCCTTCAGCGACTACTACACTGCCGCCTATGGCAACGCGATCATCGACAGCAGCCTGCGCGAAAACGTGACCTTCGCCGACCACAGCCTGGCCACCGACAGCGTGTTCTCCGAAACCCAGCTGATCTCGTGCCGCAACGTGCTCATCTACTTCAACAAGACCCTGCAGGACCGGGCCTTCGGCCTGTTTCACGACTCGCTGTGCCACCGTGGCTTTCTGGTGCTGGGCAGCAAGGAAACCCTGGATTTTTCCGCTTACGCCAACCGCTTCGACGCGCTGGTCAAGCCAGAACGGATCTACCGAAAGTCATGAAAGGCACCGATGCGATCGTGGTGGGGGCTTCAGCCGGGGGCGTGTCGGCGCTGCTCACGGTGTTTGCCGCCTTGCCCGCCGACTACGCGATTGCGCTGCTGTGCGTGCTGCACCTGCCCGACGACCGCCACAGCCAGCTGGCCGAAGTCTTCAGCCGCCGCTTGCAGCGCCCCGTGCAGGAGGCCCGCGACAAGGAAAGCGTGGTGCCGGGGATGATCTACGTGGCCGGCCCCGGCTATCACCTGTCGGTGGAGCGTGACCGCAGCCTGTCCCTGAGCCAGGAGGACCGCGTGCACTTTTCCCGGCCCTCGATCGACATCCTCTTCGAGTCGGCCGCCGATGCCTATGGCGACGGCCTGGTCGGCGTGTTGCTGACCGGCGCCAACGAAGACGGTGCGCGCGGGCTGGCGCGCATCAAGGAGCACGGCGGTACTACCCTGATTCAGGACCCGCATGAGGCGCAAGTCGCGGTCATGCCCGAGGCGGCGCTGGCGCTGCACCGGCCCGACCACATACTCCCATTGAATGGCATCGGGCAATTGCTCGCCAAGCTGGAACCACGTGCATGCTAAGCCATATCCAAGCAAACCTGCTGATCGTCGACGACCTGCCGGAAAACCTGCTGGCGCTCGAGGCGCTGATCAAGGGGCCGGACCGCAACGTGTACCAGGCGCAATCGGCCGACCATGCGTTGTCGCTGTTGCTCGAGCACGAGTTCGCGCTGGCCATCCTCGACGTCCAGATGCCCGGAATGAACGGTTTCGAACTGGCCGAGATGATGCGCGGTACGGAAAAGACCAAGAACATTCCCATCGTGTTCGTGAGCGCTGCGGCGCGCGAGATGAACTACGCCTTCAAGGGCTACGAGAGCGGCGCGGTGGACTTCCTGCACAAGCCGCTGGACACCCAGGCGGTGAAGAGCAAGGTGGCGGTGTTCATCGACCTGTACCGCCAGCGCAAGGCCCTCGGCCAGCAGCTGGAGGCCCTGGAGCGCAGCCGCCAGGAGCAGGAGCTGCTGCTGGCGCAGCTGCAGGTCACGCGCAGCGAACTGGAGCACGCGGTACGCATGCGCGACGACTTCATGTCGATCGTCTCCCACGAGGTGCGCACACCGCTCAACGGTCTGATACTGGAGACCCAGCTGCGCAAGCTGCACCTGGCGCGCAACAACGCCGATGCCTTCACCCTGGACAAGATGCACGCCATGGTCGAGCGTGACGAGCGCCAGATCAACAGCCTGATCCGGCTGATCGAAGACATGCTCGACGTGTCGCGCATCCGTACCGGCAAGCTGTCGATCCGGCCCGCATCGTTCGACCTGTGCCAGCTGGTCAGTGGCCTGGTCGAGAACTTCGCCGCCCAGGCGGCTGCGGTCGACTCGAGCATCAGCCTGCAGGCCGGCGCCGAACTGGTCGGCTACTGGGACGAGTTTCGTATCGAGCAGGTGATCGCCAACCTGCTCACCAACGCCCTGCGCTATGGCGCCAAGTCGCCGGTGCAGGTGCGCGTGTTCGAGGAACAGGGCATGGCCTGCGTGCAGGTGCGCGACCATGGCATCGGCATCAGTGCCGAGAACCAGCAGCGCATCTTCCAGCAGTTCGAGCGGGTATGCTCCAACCAGAGCAGTGCCGGCCTGGGGCTGGGCCTGTATATTTCCGAACAGATCGTGCTGGCCCATGGCGGCAGCATCACGGTCAGCAGTACCGAGGGCCAGGGCGCGACATTCAGCGTGCGCCTGCCACTGGTACGCAGCCCGCAAGAAAGTGGCGCGCAGCAGGCAACCTCTGCGTGAGGCCGGGGTCGTATAGCGATCCCCCATGAATCAAATACGAGTTGAAGGCATTGGCATGAGTGAAGATGCGCAAGATGTAGTACTGGTCGTCGAAGACGAACCGGTCATTCGCATGATCCTGAAGGACTATCTTCAAGGCGAGGGCTATCACGTGCTGGTGGCCGAAGATGGCGAGCAGGCATTCAAGATCCTGGCCAGCAAGCCGCACCTGGACCTTATCGTGACCGACTTCCGCCTGCCGGGCGGCATTTCAGGGGTACAGATCGCCGAACCTGCGGTCAAGCTGCGCCCGGACCTGAAGGTGATCTTCATCAGTGGCTACCCGGCGGAGATCCGTGAGTCGGGCAGCCCGATCGCGTTCAAGGCACCGATCCTGGCCAAGCCGTTCGACCTGGACAGCCTGCGCGACCAGATTCAGGAACTCCTGAAATAGGCCTGACGTTGGCGTGAGTTCAAGCGGCAGCGTCCAGCGCACCAGTCTGCAGGGTGCGCTCTATCGCCCCCAGCAGCATGTTTTCCATCAGCGCCAGGCGTTGTGGCTGCCCCAGCGGTGAGGCCTGCAACCAGCCGGGCAGGCTGTTGAGCAGCGTGGCGATGACATGGCCGGTCGCCTCCCGGGCCGGCGGCGGCAGGGCCGCGTGAGGGGCGATCAGCTGCAACAGGCGGGTTTCGTATTCACGGCGCAGCTGGGCGATGCGTGCCTGTTGTTCCTCGCTCAGGCAGCACAGGTCACGTTCGGCCAGGCGAAACTGCAACGGGCGCTCGGCATGCAGCGCCCAGTGTGCCTTTATCACCCGGCTCAACGCCGTGGCCTCGGGCTTGCCGCGCCCATGGGGCTGCAGGGTGGCCAGCAACTCCTCGAACAGCTCTTCGATCAGGTCGAACAGCAGGTGCTGCTTGCTCGGGAAATGGTGATACAGCGAGCCCGCCGTCAGCCCCAGGTGGCTGGCCAGTTCACGCATGCTGACCTGGCCGAACCCCTTGACCGCAAAGAGTTCGAGTGCCTTGTCCCGACGTTCTTCAAAGTTGGCGCAACGTTCGGCGCAGGTCTGCGGCATGCCCGTACCTCAGTAGGTGAAGAAACCGCGGCCGCTCTTGCGCCCCAGGTAGCCGGCGGCGACCATTTCCTTGAGCAGGGCAGCGGGGCGGTACTTGCTGTCGTTGAAGCCGTCGTGGAACGACTCGATGATCGCCAGCAGCGTGTCCAGGCCGATCAGGTCGGCCAGGGCCAGCGGGCCGATGGGCTGGTTGCAGCCCAGGCGCATGCCGGTGTCGATGTCCTCGGCGCTGGCCAGGCCTTCCTGCAGCACCATGATTGCCTCGTTGATCATCGGCACCAGGATGCGGTTGACCACGAAGCCCGGGCGGTTGCCGGCACTGATGGCGGTCTTGCCCACGCGCTCGGTCAGGGCCATGGCGCTGGCGTAGGTGGCGTCGCTGGTCTGCAGGCCGCGAATGATCTCGACCAGCGCCATCATCGGCACCGGGTTGAAGAAGTGCACGCCGATGAAACGTTCGGGCTGGCTCACCGATGCGCCCAGCTGGGTGATCGACAGCGACGAGGTGTTGGTGGCGATGACGCAGTCGTCGGCCACGCTGGCGGCCACCTGCTGCAAAATCTTCACCTTCAGGGCGAGGTTCTCGGTGGCTGCCTCGATCACCAGCTGCGCGCCCTTGAGCTGCGCGTAGTCGGTGCTGGTGGCGATGCGCGTCAGGGCTGCCTCGGCCTGTTCGGCCTGCAGGGTCTGCTTGCTGACCTGGCGCTCCAGGTTCTTGCGCAGGGTGGCCAGGCCACGCTCCAGCGCGGCCTCGGACACGTCGATCAGGGTGACCTGGTAGCCGGCCACTGCACACACCTGGGCAATCCCGTTGCCCATGGTGCCGGCGCCGATCACGGCGATGTTTTCAATACTCACGGTTAACTCCGACTCAAACACGTTCGAACACGACGGCGATACCCTGACCGCCGCCGATGCACATGGTGGCCAGCGCGTAGCGGCCCTGGATACGTTGCAGCTCATGGATCGCCTTGGTGGCGATGATGGCCCCGGTGGCTCCCACCGGGTGGCCCAGGGAAATGCCCGAGCCGTTGGGGTTGACCTTTTCGGGGTCCAGGCCCAGTTCCCGCGACACGGCGCAGGCCTGGGCAGCGAAGGCTTCGTTGGACTCGATCACGTCCAGGTCGGCGACGCTCAGGCCGGCCTTTTCCAGCACCTTGCGCGTGGCCGGCACCGGGCCCAGGCCCATCAGCTCGGGCTCGACGCCTGCATGTGCATAGGCCACCAGGCGCGCCAGCGGGCGCAAGCCCAGGCGCTCGACCATTTCGCCGGTGGCCAGCACCAGGGCGCCGGCGCCGTCGTTGAGGCCGCTGGCGTTGCCGGCGGTGACGGTGCCGTCCTTCTTGAAGGCAGGCTTCATGCCGGCCAGTTGCTCGGCACTCACATCGCCACGCACATGCTCGTCCACCTCGAAACGTACCGGACCTTTGCGGCTCGGGATCTCGATGGGCACGATCTGGCTGGTGAAGCGGCCTTCGGCGATGGCGCGGGCGGCGCGCTGCTGGCTGGTCAGGGCCACCTCGTCCTGCATCTGGCGGGTGATGCCGTTTTTCGCCGCCACGTTCTCGGCGGTGATGCCCATGTGAAAGCCTTCGAACGGGTCCTGCAGAATGCCCAGCATGTAGTCGACACCCTTCAGGTCACCCATGCGCGCGCCCCAGCGCGCCTGCGGCAGCAGGTACGGGCCGCGGCTCATGGATTCGGCGCCGGCGGCAATCACCGCCTCGGCCTCGCCCAGCAGCAGGCTCTGCGCGGCCGAGACGATGGCCTGCAGGCCCGAGCCGCACAGGCGGTTGACGTTGAATGCCGGGGTTTCCTTGGGCACGCCGGCGTTCATCGCAGCCACGCGGCCAAGGTACGCGTCACGCGGCTCGGTGGGGATCACGTTGCCCATGACCATGTGGCCGATCTGTTCGGGGGCAATGCCGGAGCGTTCGATGGCGGCGCGGGTCACCTGGGTGGCCAGGTCGGCCAGGGGCAGGTCCTTGAGCGAGCCGCCGAAGGTGCCGATGGCCGAGCGAACGGCGCTCACTACATAGATTTGCGGGGTGTTCATACGCGACTCCAGTGTGCGAAAGCGTGGCGGGGCGCTGCCTGGCTCTGCCAGAATGGCGCCCGGGGCCACGCTCGGGATGGGTTCGAGTCTAGGCAAAGGTCACGCCTGGGCCTATGCCATAACTGCCCAGCGAGGCTGGCACTTTTTGCCATATTCTTACGCTGCATAGCGGAAACAGTCATGCGGGAAAACGATTCGGTCGCGGTGTACTTCGTGCACATCATGCTGCACACACTGCGCCAACAGCCGGCGCGCGCCAGTGCGTTGCTGGTGCAGGCGGGCATCGCCCCGGCAGTGGTGGACGCACCCGATGCACGGGTGCCGGCCAAGGCGTTCGCACGGCTGTGGCTGCTGCTCATTGAAGACCTGGGCGACGAATTCTTCAACCTCGACAGCCACGGCATGCCGCTGGGCAGTTTCGCCCTGATCTGCCGTGGGCTGATCCAGGAGCCGACGCTGGAAAAGGCCTTGCGCCAGTGCCTGAGCAACTTCGGCCTGTTCCTGCGTGACGTGCGCGGGCGCCTGGTGGTGCGCGGGCAGCGTGCGGTGATCAGCCTGGAGTCGCATTTCGACGATGCGCAGACGCGGGTATATGCCGAGGAGACTTTCCTGGTGCTGGTGGTCAGCCTGCTGTGCTGGCTGGGGGGGCGGCGCATCGCCATCGACCGTACCGAACTGCGTGACGGGCGTGCGGTGCTGGAGGACGACGCGTTGCTGTGGGGGCCGAACCTGCAGTTGGGCAGTGGCCGCACCCAGGTCGAGTTCTCGGCGCACTACCTGCGCTTGCCGGTGGTGCAGGACCTGGGTGCGCTCAAGACCTTCCTGCGCAGTGCGCCGCAGTGGCTGGTGGTGCGCTACCGCAACCAGAACGGATTGGCGGCGCGGGTATACCGGCATCTGCGCGGGCGTCAGTACGGGCAGTGGCCAACCTTGCTGGGCATGGCGGCAGCCGAGGGCCTGAGCCCGAGCAGTTTTCGCCGGCAGTTGGAGCGTGAAGGGTGTTCGTACCAGCAGATCAAAGACGAGGTGCGCCGTGCACTGGCGTTCGAATGCTTGCGCGATGGTGTGTTGAGCGTGGCGCAGATTGCCGAGCAGACCGGCTTCCAGGAGCCCAGCGCGTTTCATCGCGCGTTCAAGAAATGGACGGGGGAGAGCCCGGGGAGCTACCGGGCGCGGGTGGCGGGGGAGTAGGGGGCTGGCCCCCTCGATACCCTGCGCGCTGCTCGCACAGGGCCTGTAGCAGCTCGCGCAGCGCCAGGCCATCGGCATCCAGCCCCTTGCGCCCGTACAACGCCAGCTCCAGGCCCTGGACCGGGGTAAACCCCTGCGCCTCACCCAGCACCCGATGGGTCGGCAACACGCTGCGGGTCGGTATCAGGCTCACGCCCAACCCCGCACTCACCGCCGCCCCCAGGCTGGCCAGACTGGTGCTCGAATAGCTGATACGCCAGCTGCGCCCACGGGCCTCCAGCGCATTGATCATTTCCTGCCGGTACAGCGCCCCCACCGGAAACACCACCAGCGGCACCGGGTCGGCCAGCTGCGTCTGCCCGGCACTGCACACCCACGACAACGGCTCGTGCCAGCCGGCATGGCGGTCGCGGTCCGCACCCCATTGCTTGACCAGCAGCAAGTCCAGCTCGCCATCACGGTACAGGCGCAGCAGCGGGCTGCTCAGCCCGCTCTCGACCTCCAGGCGCACATGCGGGCGCTCGCCGATGAACCGGCTCAATGGCTCGGTCAGCACTTCCCCGGCCAGGTCTTCCGGCACCCCAAGGCGTAGCGCCCGTTGCGCCTGCACCGGGCTGAACGCCTGGCGCGCCTCTTCGTCCAGGCGCAGCAGGCGCCGGGCATACCCCAGCAGGCGCTCGCCGTCTTCGGTCGGCCACACCTGGCGCTGGCTGCGATCCAGCAGGCGCACCCCCAGGTGCTGCTCCAGCCGGATAATCTGCTGGCTGATGGTCGACTGGGTCAGGTGCAGGCGCTCGGCGGCGCGGGTGAAATTGCCGGTTTCCACCACGGTCACGAAGCTGCGCAGCAGTACAGGGTCAAGCATTCGATTACCCACTGGTATGCATGAAATCAATTAATTTCATGCTACACCCCAAGCCTCGGATAATCCCGCTTCATTGCACCAAAGGAGGCGCCATGTCATTGCTCAGACACTGGATGTACGGGGTTGCCGGGCTGTGCGCCAGCCTCGGCATCGCCGGGGCCGCCGGGGCGGCCGACACCTTGCTCGAAGCCGCCGCCAGCGGCAACCCCACCCGCGTCGGCGCCTTGCTGGCCCAGGGCGCCGACGTCGATCAGCGCGACTCGCGCAACAATACGCCGCTGCTGCTGGCCACTGCCGGTGGGCATGTGGCGGCGGCGCGCCGGTTGATCGACGCCGGCGCTGACGTCAACGCCAGCAACTGGATGCACGACAGCCCGTATCTGCTGGCCGGCGCCGAAGGCCAGTTGCAGATTCTGGAGATGACCCTGGCCCATGGCGCGGACCTCAAGAGCACCAACCGCTATGGCGGCACGGCGCTGATCCCCGCATGCGAGCGCGGCCATGTCGAGGTGGTCGCCCGCCTGCTGGCCGCCGGCGTTGCACCCGACCACGTGAACTCGCTGGGCTGGACCGGGCTGCTCGAAGCCATCCTGCTCAGCGATGGCGGCCCGCGTCACCAGGCCATCGTGCAACTGCTGATCGACGCCGGTGCCGACGTCAACCTTGCCGACCGCCAGGGCGTGACGCCCCTGCAGCACGCCCGGGAACGCGGCCAGCAGCGGATCGTCGAGTTGCTGCTGGCCCACGATGCCCATTGAACCTGACAGGAGCCTGACCATGGCCAACGAACATTTCATGCAGCAAGCGCTGGGGCTGGCCCGGGCGAACATCCAGGCCGGCGGCCGCCCGTTCGCGGCGGTGCTGGTGCACCAGGGCCGGGTGATCGCCGAGGCGGTCAACCAGATCCACCTGACCCAGGACCCGACCGCCCACGCCGAACTGCAGGCCATCCGCCTGGCCAGCCAGGTACTCGGCAGCCCGCGCCTGGAGGGCTGCGAAATCTACGCCACCGGCCACCCCTGCCCGATGTGCCTGGCTGCCATGCACCTGTGCGGTATCGAGCGCGCCTGGTTCGCCTACAGCAACGAAGACGGCGAGCCCTATGGCCTGTCGACGGCAGCGGTGTACGCGCAGATGGCACGCCCGCCGCAGCAGCAGTCGCTGCCCCTGGCACCCCTGAAGCCAGCCGGCGAGCAGGGCCTGTACGCCGCCTGGCAGCAGGTGCAGGGGTGATGCGCGAGCAGGCTCGCAGTACCTTGCTGCTGTTGCTGGTGGTGGTGATGGCGCTGAACCTGCGGCCCATCCTCACCAGCATCGGCCCATTGCTGGAGGCCATCCGCCAGAGCACCGGCATCGGCTACCAGCAGGCCGCGCTGCTGACCGCCTTGCCCGTGCTGTGCATGGGGCTGGTGCCCTTGCTGCAACCCTGGTTGCGCCGCTGGGTCAGCGAGCAGGGCGCGATGCTCGCCGGGCTGGCCGCCATCGCGCTGGCCTGCGCCTGGCGCCTGACCCTCGACTCCGCCGCTGCGCTGATCGCCAGCGCAGCATTGGCCGGGCTTGGGGTGGCCTGCATTCAGGCGCTGATGCCGGGGCTGGTCAACCGCTGGTTTCCTCACCGCCTGGCCATGGCCATGGGTGTGTATTCGGCAGCCCTGATGAGCGGCGGCGGGGCCGCCGCCGTGCTCGGGCCGCGGGTGGCCGAGCAGTTCTCGCACTGGCAGGCAGGCCTGGGCATCTGGCTGTTGCCGGCCTTGCTGGCGTTCGCGGTATGGGCCTGGGTGCGCCCGCAGCTCGAAGCGGCGGTCGGCGGCGCAGGTGCCAGCGGGCACCTGTTCGGCAGCCGTCGGGCATGGCTGCTGGCGGTCTATTTCGGGCTGATCAATGGTGGCTACACCAGCATGGTGGCGTGGCTGCCGGCCTACTACCAGCAGGTCGGCGGCAGTGCCCAGGGCGGTGGCGAGCTGGTGGGGCTGATGACCGTGTTCCAGGTGGCCGGCGCCCTCGGGCTGCCCTTGCTGCTGCGTCGCCTGGTGGATCGGCGCCCCGGCCTGTGGCTGGCGTTGACCGTGCAACTGGCAGGCTTTTTCGGCCTGCTGCTGGCCCCGGCAATCGCCGGGCTATGGGTGGCCCTGATCGGCTTCGGCCTGGGCGCGTGCTTCAGCCTCAGCCTCACGCTGACCCTCGAACACCTCAAGGCCCCCGCCAGTGCGGGGGCGCTGGCGGCGTTCGTGCAGGGCGTGGGCTTCATCATCACCGGCATCGTGCCTTACGTCACCGGCTGGTTGCGCGACGTCAGCGGCGACTTCCAGGCCTCCTGGCTGCTGCTGAGCGTGACGGTGCTGCTGATGCTGCTGGTGACCTGGCGCTTCGCTCCCAGCGGCTATGCACAGGCGATGGGCATGCCGTTGATCCGCGAAAGCGACGCCAGGGCAGGCATGGCACCACACTGAAAGGGTCGGCGCGCGCCGGTGCCGGGCGTGCCTTCCATTTCACGGGAGAACTGTCATGACGCTGCGAATGCTGCTGCCCCTGGCGCTGTTGCTGGCCGGTGCCGCCCAGGCCCAGACAACCACGGTCTATCAGTACGGCATGCCACTGGACGTGGCGCGCGTGGTGCAACTGGACGAGCCGGCCACCGAGGTCTGCGACGTGGTGAAGGCGTACATGACCTACGTGGACTCTGCCGGCCGGCAGCACACCGTGCAGTACCTGAAACTGGCCAAGGTGTGCACCGACCGCGGTTGATCAGTCCCAGGCGGGTGCAAGCGACTCGGGGTCGACCAGGCGCTCGCCCTTGTCCAGGCCGGCAATCTGCGCCATGTCCTGTTCGCTCAGGCGCAGCTGCGCTGCCTTCAGGTTGCTGGCCAGGTTTTCACGCCGGGTCGAGGAGGGGATCACCGCATAGCCCAGCTGCATCGCCCAGGCCAGGGCCACCTGCGCCGGGGTGGCGCCATGGCGTTCGGCGATCTGCTGGATCAGCGGATCGTGCAGCACCTTGCCATAGCCCAGGGTCATGTAGGAGGTCACCGCGATGCCCTGTTCGTGCATGAAATCCACCAGCGTGCGGTTCTGCAGGTAGGGGTGCAGCTCGATCTGGTTGGTGGCGATCTGTTCGGCGCCCACCACCTCGATGGCCTGACGCAGCAAGGCGATGGTGAAGTTGGACACGCCGATCTGGCGGGTCAGGCCCTGGCGCTTCGCTTCGAGCAGGGCGCCCATGAACTCGGCCACCGGCACGGCGCCCTTGGGCGACGGCCAATGGATCAGGGTCAGGTCCAGATAGTCGGTGCCCAGCTTGTGCAGGCTCTCTTTCAGGCTGGGGATCAGCTTGTCGGCGCCCAGGTTCTCGGTCCAGATCTTGCTGGTCAGGAACAGCTCGTTGCGTGCAACGCCGCTGGCGGCGATGGCGTGCCCGACGTCGGCCTCGTTGCCGTAGATCTGCGCGGTGTCGATGGCCCGATAGCCCAGTTCGAGGGCCTGGCTGACCGAGTCGATGACCACCTGGTCCTTGAGCCGGAAGGTGCCCAGGCCGAGCAGGGGAATAGTCATGGAGTGCGTCCTCTTCTTTGGGATGTAATGCCGTGATGCGCAGTATCGGACAGCGCACGGCGCTGAAAAACACCGCCCGCGGCACAACTTTTTTGAGCGTGCGGCACGAATCGCCCTGGCGGTGGTAGCCTTGCAGGGTCATCCGCAACGGACCCGCCCATGGCCGCGCACAAGCACAGCATTCGCCAACGCAATGTCGACAGCATCCTGCTGGCAGCAGAAAAGGTCTTTGCCGAGAAGGGCTTCGCCGGCACGGCCATGGCCGACATCGCCGAGGCCGCCGCGCTGCCGCGCAGCAACGTGCACTATTACTTCAGCACCAAGGCCGAGCTGTACCAGGCGGTGCTGTTCGGCTTGCTGGAAGTGTGGAAGCAGGACGCCCTGTGTTTCGAGCTCTACGATGACCCGCGCATCGTGCTCAGCACCTATATCCGCGCCAAGATGAACCATTCCTGGACCCGCCCGCACGGTTCCAAGGTGTGGGCGAACGAGATCATCCACGGTGCGCCGCACCTGGGGGCGGCGCTGGATGACAGCCTGTACGGATGGGCCAAGCTCAAGGAGGGCAAGATTCGCCAGTGGGTCGAGGACGGGCGGATTCTGCCGGTGGAGCCCTCGGGGCTGCTGTACATGATCTGGGCCTCGACCCAGCACTATGCCGACTTCAGCCACCAGGTGAACCTGCTCAACGCGCACCAGCCGCTGAGCGAACCGCAGTTCGAGCGGGCGTTGCAGACGGTGACCAGTGTGATACTGCGCGGGATCGGGCTGGAGCCCTGAAGGTCGATTGCGGCCTACCGCGGGTCAGCAATGCCCGTGTGGGAGCGGGCTTGACCCGCGATGGGGGCAGAACAGATTCAGCGTGCCGTCAGGTGCATCGCCAGCTGAACCAGCCCTATCAGCACCAGGATGAACACCAGCGTGAAGGCCGTGCCCAGCGCAATGAAGTGCGCGGGCTTGCCGTGGGTGAAGTCGCGGGCGCGGTTCTTGCCGGTCTGCACGCCAAAGGCTGCAGCCAGCACGCTGTGCAGCATTTGCCAGAAGGTCGGCGGTTTGTGTTCGGCCGGGTCTTCCATGATCTGCTCCTGTAAAAGGCTTCAGCTCAGTGTAGACCCTTGCCTCACCAGCGCTTAGTTGTCGTACCCCAGGTTGGGCGCCAGCCAGCGCTCGGTTACCGCCAGGTCCTGCCCCTTGCGCGCGGTGTAGCTCTGGACCTGGTCCTTGTCGACCTTGCCCACGGCAAAGTACTGCGCCTGCGGGTGGGCAAAGTACCAGCCGCTGACCGCCGCCGCCGGGAACATCGCGAAGTGCTCGGTGAGGAACACGCCGCTCGGGCCGGTCTCGCCGATCGCCGTGCCGTCGAGCAGGCGGAACAGGGTTTCCTTCTCGGTGTGGTCCGGGCACGCCGGGTAGCCCGGGGCAGGGCGGATACCCGCGTACTGCTCCTTGATCAGCGCCTCGTTGTCCAGGTGCTCGTCCTTGGCATAGCCCCAGTACTCCTTGCGCACCTGCTCGTGCAGCCACTCGGCGCAGGCCTCGGCCAGGCGGTCGGCCAGGGCCTTGACCATGATCGAGCTGTAGTCGTCGCCCTTGTCCTGGTAGGCCTTGGCCACTTCCTCGGCGCCGATGCCGGCGGTGGTGATGAAGCCGCCCACGTAGTCGGTGATGCCGCTGTCCTTGGGCGCCACGAAGTCGGCCAGGCAGAAATTGGGCTTGCTGTCGGGCTTGATCGTCTGCTGGCGCAGGTGGTGCAGCAGGGCCAGGGGCTGGCCGTCATCGCCGTACACCTCGATGTCGTCGTGCGCCACCTGGTTGGCCGGCCAGAAGCCGAACACCGCGCGGGCACTGATCAGCTTCTCGTCGATCAGCTTGGCCAGCATTTCCTGTGCATCGGCGAACAGGGCGGTGGCCGCTTCGCCCACCACCTCGTCGTTGAGGATGCGCGGGTACTTGCCAGCCAGGTCCCAGGAGATGAAGAACGGCGTCCAGTCGATGTACTCGGCCAGCACCTTGAGGTCGATGTTCTCCAGCACGCGGGTACCGGTAAAGGTCGGTGCCACCGGCTGGTAGGCAGACCAGTCGTACTTCGGCTTGGCCTCGATCGACTGCGCATAGCTCAGGCGCTCGGTGCGCGCGCTGCGGTTGGCGGTGCGTTCGCGCACCTCCACGTAGTCCTCGCGGGTCTTGTGCACGAAGGCCGGCTTGAGCTCTTTGGACAGCAACTGCGTGGCCACGCCCACCGCACGCGAGGCGTCGGTCACGTAGACCACCGCGTCGTTGCTGTACTTGGGCTCGATCTTCACCGCGGTATGCGCCTTGGAGGTGGTTGCCCCCCCGATCATCAGCGGCAGGTGGAAGTCCTGGCGCTGCATCTCGCGGGCCACGTGCACCATTTCGTCCAGCGACGGGGTGATCAGCCCCGACAGGCCGATGATGTCGCACTTCTGCTCGCGCGCCACCTGCAGGATCTTCTCGGCCGGTACCATCACGCCCAGGTCGACGATGTCGTAGCCGTTGCAGCCGAGCACCACGCCGACGATGTTCTTGCCGATGTCGTGCACGTCGCCCTTGACCGTGGCCATCAGGATCTTGCCCTTGGCCTCGGGCTTGTCGCCTTTTTCCAGTTCGATGAACGGGATCAGGTGAGCCACCGCCTGCTTCATCACCCGCGCCGACTTGACCACCTGGGGCAGGAACATCTTGCCTGCGCCGAACAGGTCGCCCACCACGTTCATGCCGCTCATCAGCGGCCCCTCGATCACCTCGATGGGGCGCGCGCACTGCTGGCGGCACTCCTCGGTGTCCTCGACGATGAACGCGGTGATGCCCTTGACCAGGGCGTGCTCGAGGCGCTTGTCCACCGGCAGCGAACGCCACTCCTCGTTCTCGACCTCCTTGACCGCGCCGCCGCCCTTGTAGTCGTCGGCAATCGCCAGCAGCGCATCGGTGCCGTCGGGGGTGCGGTTGAGCACCACGTCCTCGACCTTCTCGCGCAGCAGCGCCGGGATCTCGTCGTAGATCTCCAGCTGGCCGGCGTTGACGATGCCCATGGTCAGGCCGTTCTGGATCGCGTGGTAGAGGAACACCGAGTGGATCGCCTCGCGCACCGGGTTGTTGCCACGGAACGAGAACGACACGTTGGATACCCCGCCGGAGGTCAGTGCATACGGCAGGTGGTCGCGGATGTAGGCACAGGCCTCGATGAAGTCCACCGCGTAGTTGTTGTGTTCCTCGATGCCGGTGGCCACGGCGAAGATGTTCGGGTCGAAGATGATGTCTTCGGGCGGGAAGCCCACCTCATCGACCAGGATGTCGTAGCTGCGCTTGCAGATCTCGCGCTTGCGGGCGGCGGTATCGGCCTGGCCGACCTCGTCGAAGGCCATCACCACCACGGCGGCGCCGTAGCGCTTGCACAGGCGGGCATGGTGCTTGAACGCCTCGACACCTTCCTTCATCGAGATCGAGTTGACGATGCCCTTGCCCTGGATGCACTTGAGGCCGGCCTCGATCACTTCCCACTTGGAGGAGTCGATCATGATCGGCACCCGGGAGATGTCGGGTTCGCCGGCGATCAGGTTGAGGAACTTGACCATGGCCGCCTGGGAATCGAGCATCCCTTCGTCCATGTTGATGTCGATCACCTGGGCGCCGGCCTCGACCTGCTGCAGGGCCACTTCCAGCGCCTCGGTGTAGTTCTCTTCACGGATCAGCCGCGCGAAGCGGGCGGAACCTGTGATGTTGGTGCGTTCGCCGACGTTGACGAACAGCGAGCTGCGGTCGATGGTGAACGGCTCCAGGCCCGACAGGCGGCAGGCCCTGGGAATCTCGGGGATCGCCCGTGGCGGGTACTTGGCCACTGCCTCGGCGATGGCCTGGATATGCCCCGGGGTGGTGCCGCAGCAACCGCCGATGATGTTCAGAAACCCACTGGCGGCGAACTCTTCGATCACCGCGGCGGTTTCGGCCGGGGTCTCGTCGTACTCGCCGAAGGCGTTCGGCAGGCCGGCGTTGGGGTGCGCCGAAACGTGGGTGCCGGCCTTGTTCGACAGCTCTTCGAGGTAGGGGCGCAGGTCCTTGGCGCCCAGTGCGCAGTTCAGGCCCACCGAGATCGGGTTGGCGTGGCGTACCGAGTTCCAGAACGCCTCGGTGGTCTGGCCCGAGAGGGTACGGCCCGAGGCGTCGGTGATGGTGCCCGAGATCATGATCGGCAGCTCGATGCCGTCGTCCTCGAACACCTGCTGCACGGCGAAGATCGCCGCCTTGGCATTGAGGGTGTCGAAGATGGTCTCGATCAGGATCAGGTCGGCGCCACCCTCGATCAGGCCGCGGGTGGCCTCGATGTAGTTTTCCACCAGCAGGTCGAAGGTGACGTTGCGGTAGCCGGGGTCGTTGACATCCGGGGAGATCGAGCAGGTCCGGCTGGTGGGGCCCAGCACCCCGGCGACGAAGCGCGGCTTGTCGGGGGTCTCGAGGGTCTTGGCATCGGCCACCTGGCGGGCGATGCGCGCACCTTCCACGTTGAGTTCGTACACCAGCGATTCCATGCCGTAGTCGGCCTGGGATACCTGGGTGGCGTTGAAGGTGTTGGTTTCGAGGATGTCGGCGCCGGCATCCAGGTACGCTTTCTCGATGGCCGCGATCACGTCGGGGCGCGAAAGCAGCAGCAGGTCGTTGTTACCCTTGACGTCGCTAGGCCAGTCGGCAAAGCGCGTGCCACGATAGTCGTGTTCCTCCAGGCGGTAGCTTTGGATCATAGTACCCATGCCGCCATCGAGGATCAGTATGCGCTCTTTGAGGGCTTGCTGAAGTGCTTGGTAACGGGCGCTGCGGTCAGACATAGGACTACCTGGTCGGGCAAATACAAAAGTTGCGGAATAATAACAAACCTGCGCGGTTTTTAGGCGTGTTGCCGGTTTGCATGAATTTGATTCATGTTGGCACGCTGCCGCCACCGGTAGAATCGTGAAGCTATCAATACCCAGGACATTCGGCACATGGTGCATCGTTTACTTGCCGGCGCCTTCGCACTGCTCATCAGCGGCGCGGCGCTCGGACAAGCCCCCGTCACAAGCCCGGCTATTTCCTATACCCGGGACATCCAACCGATCTTCACCGAGAAGTGCGTTGCCTGCCATGCCTGCAACGACGCGGCCTGCCAGCTGAACCTGGGCAGTGCCGAGGGCGCCGCGCGCGGTGCCTCCAAGGTGCCTGTGTATCAGGGCGACCGCAGTACGGCGGTCGCGCCGACCCGGCTGTTCTACGACGCGCACAGCGTCGAGGCCTGGCAGCGCAAGGGCTTCAGTTCGGTGCTCGACAGCCAGGGCAGCCAGGCCGCGCTGATGGCGCGCATGCTCGAGCTGGGCCACAACACGCCGCTCACCCCCAATGCCAAGCTGCCCGAGGAGATCGTGCTGGGGCTCAACCGCAACAACATGTGCCCGCTGCCCGGCGAGTTCGACGCCTACGCCGGCGCCCACCCCAGGGAGGGCATGCCGCTGGCCGTCACCGGCCTTACCGATGCCGAGTACCAGACCCTGCAGCGCTGGTTCGCCGCCGGTGCGCCGGTGGAGTACAACCCGATCCAGCCAAGTGCCAGCGAGGCCGCGCAGATCACCGAGTGGGAGGCGCTGCTCAACCGCCCCGGGTCCACCGAGGCGCTGGTGGGGCGCTGGCTGTACGAGCACCTGTTCCTGGCGCACATCTACTTTGTCGGCGGCGAGCAGGGCCACTTCTTCCAGTGGGTGCGCTCGCGCACGCCCAGCGGCCAGCCGATCGACCTGATCGCCACACGCCGCCCCAACGATCCGCCCGGCACCGACTTCTACTACCGCCTGATGCCCGTGCAGGGCGTGATCGTGCACAAGACCCACATCACCTACCCGATGGGGCCGAACAAGCTCAAGCGCGTCAAGCAGCTGTTCTACAGCGGCGACTGGCATGCCACGGCCTTGCCCGGCTACGGCCCGCGCCACCGCGCCAACCCGTTCGAGACCTTCGAGGCGATCCCGGCGATAGCGCGCTACCAGTTCATGCTCGATAACGCCGAGTACTTCGTGCGCACCTTCATTCGCGGCCCGGTATGCCGTGGGCAGATCGCCACCGACGTGATCCGCGACAACTTCTGGACCCTGTTCCAGGAGCCGGCCCACGACCGCTACATCACCGATGCCGAGTACCGCGGCAAGGCCACGCCCCTGTTGGCGATGCCCGGTCAGATCGACGACGTGGGCAGCATCCTGACCCTGTGGCACGCCTACCGCGACAAGCGCAACGAGTACGAAAAACTGCGCCGCGACGCCTATGCCGACCTGCCGCCACCGAGCTGGTCGAGCCTGTGGGCCGGCAACGACAATGCCTTGCTGACCATCTTCCGCCACTTCGACAGCGCCTCGGTGAGCAAGGGCCTGATCGGTGATGTGCCCAAGACCCTGTGGCTGTTCGACTACCCGCTGTTCGAGCGCACCTATTACCAGCTGGCGGTGAATTTCGACGTGTACGGCAACGTCTCGCACCAGGCGCAGACGCGCCTGTACTTCGACCTGATCCGCAACGGGGCCGAGGTCAACTTCCTGCGCCTGATGCCGGCCAAGCAGCGCAGCGACATCCTCGGCGACTGGTACCAGAACAGCGGCAAGGTCAAGATGTGGCTGGACTACGAGGCGATCGACAGCAAGACCCCGACCGCCCTCAAGCTCGACCCGCGCGACCCCAAGCGCGACTTCGGCCTCAAGCTGGTGGAGCGCACCGGCAGCCTGAACGCCGCGCCTGACCCGATCAACCGCTGCCAGGGCGCGTACTGCTCGCTGCCCGGCAGCGAGGAGTTCCGTGACGTGGAGCAGGCCCTGAGCCGGCTGGCCTCGCGCCCGGCGGCCGGGCTCAAGGTGATCGGCCAGTTGCCCGAGGCGACCATGCTGCGCATCGAAGGGCAGGGCGGCCAGCGCAAGGTCTACAGCCTGCTGCGCAACCGCGCCCACAGCAACGTGGCCTTCATGCTCGGCGAGGCCTACCGCTACCAGCCGGGGCTGGACACCCTGACCCTCTACCCGGGGGTGATGAGCAGCTACCCCAACTTCATGTTCAACATTCCGGCCAGCGACGTGCCCGAGTGGGTCGAGGACATGGAGGCGGCGCGGGACGATCCGGCCCGCTTCGAGCGCATCGTCATGCGCTGGGGCGTGCGCCGCAGCCACCCGCAGTTCTGGCAGTACTTTCATGACCTGAGCCGCTACATCCAGCAGACCGATCCGGTGGAGGCCGGCGTGCTCGACATGAACCGCTACGAGAACCTCTGAGGCAACCGCCGGGCAGATCGGGCTGATCTTTCCCGGCCTTTCGTAGTCCCACCCGCAAGCGGTCCCGATTTGTGCGGGGCCAGGGTGGGGTAACGAGAGACGGGAATCGACATGCTGTTTTCGCTTCAGGCATTGAGGGCGCTCGCCGCCTGGGTGGTGGTCTGTCACCACTTCATGCAGATCTTCTTCGACTTCAAGGCCAGCGGCCCGGTAGGGCAGTTTCTGGCTGATCGCGGTGCGGTCGGGGTGGACATCTTCTTCGTCATCAGCGGGCTGGTGATCTACCTCTCGACCCGTGACAAACCCATGGCGCCCAGGCGCTTTCTGCTCAACCGGGTGCTGCGCATCGTGCCGGCCTACTGGTTCTATACCGGCCTGATGGCGCTGCTGCTGGTGGTGGCCAGCCAGTGGATGCCGCACCAGACCCTGGAGCTGTCGCACCTGCTGCTGTCGCTGCTGTTCATTCCGGCGGAAAACCCCGGCGGCTACGGCCTGTACCCCACGCTCAACGTGGGCTGGACGCTGAACTACGAGATGTTCTTCTACCTGCTGTTCTCGCTGGTGTTCCTGGTGCGCCAGCGCCATCACCTGTGGCTGGTGGCGCTGGCGCTGTTCGCGGTCAGCGAGGTGCTCACCGGCCTGGGCGTGCTGGGGCGGTTCTACAGCAACAACATCATCTACGAGTTCCTGCTGGGCGTAGCCATCGGCGTGCTCTACCGGCGCGGCTGGATTGCCCAGGGGCTGTGGCTGCCGTTGCTGACCCTGGCGGCCGCATCGGTGGCGATCTACCGCCTGGATGCCTCGTCACGCCTGCTGCACTGGGGCCTGCCTAGCGCGCTGATCGTGCTGGCGTGCATCTCGCTGGAGCCGTATTTCAAGGGCAACCGGGTGCTCAAGGCACTGGGCGACTGCTCCTATTCGGTGTACCTGATCCATGTGCTGGTGCTGTACGGCGGCTGGTTTGCCAGCGAGCGTCTGGGGCTCAACCCCTACCTGGTGTTCGCGCTGTGCGTGCCGCTGATCGGCGGGGCGTCGTGGGCCAGTTACCGCTGGCTGGAAAAGGGCCTGTACCGGCGCATGAGTGGCTGGTTCGAGGCGCGTCTGGGCCCGGCGGTGCCGGTGGCACTTTCCCGACAGAATTACTAGGACTTTGTTCGCCGGCCGTGTTGGCGTAAACTGCGCACAAGTCTGTGAGGAACTTACATGAGCGCCATAACGATTACCGACGCCGCGCACGATTACCTGGCCGATCTGCTGGAAAAGCAGAATACCCCAGGCATTGGCATTCGCATTTTCATTACCCAGCCGGGTACGAACTACGCCGAAACCTGCATTGCCTACTGCAAGCCAGGTGAAGAAAAGCCGGAAGACGAAGCGGTGGGGCTCAAGTCCTTCACCGCCTACCTGGATGCGGTCAGCATCCCGTTTCTGGAAGATGCGGTGGTGGACTACGCCACCGACCGCATGGGCGGCCAGCTGACCATCAAGGCGCCGAACGCCAAGGTGCCGATGGTCAATGCCGACAGCCCGATCAACGAGCGCATCAACTACTACCTGCAAACCGAGATCAACCCGGGGCTGGCCAGCCACGGCGGTCAGGTCAACCTGATCGAAGTGGTCGAGGACGGCATTGCGGTGCTGCAGTTCGGCGGTGGTTGCCAGGGTTGCGGCCAGGCCGACGTTACCTTGCGCGAAGGCATCGAGCGCACCTTGCTCGAACGCATTCCGGAGCTCAAGGGCGTGCGTGACGTGACCGACCATTCGCAGAAAGAAAACGCCTACTACTGACAGTTATGCCCAATCGCGGGTCAAGCCCGCTCCCACAAGGATCACCGTAGCCGTTGTGGGAGCGGGCTTGACCCGCGATTTGCCGTACGGCGACAGGCAAACTGCGTTCAGGCCACAAAAAAAAGCCCCGCCAATGGCGGGGCAAAGTGGTCGGTGCTAACCAACCAAAGGAGCTCTGAATCAGTTCGCCGCAGCCACGCTGTCGGTCTGCCAGCCACCACCGAGTGCCTTGTAGATCGCCACGATCCCGCGATACAGGTCCACCTCGCCCAACGCCTGCGCGTCCTCGGCAGTAAGCCGTTCACGCTCGGCATCCAGCAGCACCAGGTAATCCACCGTACCCTCGCGGTAACGAATCGACGCCAGGTCCGCCGCCTTGCGGCTCGCCTCGCTCTGGCGCAGCAGCGCCATCAGCCGTTGCTGACGCTTGGCGTAATCGCTGAACGCATTCTCCGACTCTTCCAACGCCAGCAGCACCTGCTGCTCATAGGTCGCCAACGCACCCTCGGCCTCGGCATTCGCGCCACGCAGACGCGCCCGCACACTGCCCAGGTCGAACGCCGCCCAGGTGATGCTCGGGCCCAGTGCCCACGCCTGCGCCGCACTCGACCCCAACTGCGAACCACGCCCTGCGGTAAAGCCCAGGAAGCCGCTCAGGCTCACCCGCGGGAACAGGTCGGCCGTGGCCACCCCCACATTCGCCGTGGCCGCCGCCAGCTGGCGCTCGGCGCTGCGCACATCCGGGCGACGCTTGAGCAGTTCGCCCGGGTCGCCAATCGGCAGGGCCTTGGCAATCGCCGGCAACTGCGCCGGCGACAGGTCGACACTCAACGCATCCGGCCGCTGCCCCAGCAAGGTGGCGATGCGGTTGCGCGCACGCACCTGCTCGGCCTGCAGCTGCGGCACGCTGGCCTCTACCGCTGCCAGGCGCGCATCGGCGCGCACCACGTCCAGTTCGTTGCCAACCCCCGCATCACGCAGGGTTTCGGTAATGCCGCGCGAATCCTGCTGGGTCTTGAGGTTGGCCAGGGCTATCTTCTCGCGCAACTGCGCACCGCGCAGTTGTCCATAAGCATCAACCAGCTCGGCAATCAGGCTCACCTGCAATTGTTGCAGGTCGGCCTGGGCCGCGGCCTCCTGCGCCTCGCTGGCTTCCAGCTGGCGCTGAATGCGGCCGAACAGGTCAAGCTCCCAGGCCATGTCCAGGCCCAGGTCGTAGCGCTCGCTGTTGACCCGGCGGTCGGTCTGGCCAGGTATCTGACCCTTGCCCAGGTCGCTGCTGGCGCGGCTGGTGACGGTGGGCAGTGCATCGTTGCTCACATCGTCACGAATCGCCCGCGCCGCCTTCAGGCGCGCAAACGCCACGCGCAGCTCGCGGTTGTCGGCCAGCGACTGGCTCACCAGCTGGTTGAGGACCGGGTCGTCGAACTGACGCCACCAGATCGCATCGAAGCGGGTGCGGTCGAAGGCCGCCTTGGCCTCCTGCGCATCGGCCGCCGCCAGGTGCGCGGCGTCGGTGTGCGGGGCCTGGTAGTCCGGGCCGACCGCACAGGCGGCCAGGGCCAGTACCAGCAGGCTCGGTGCCCACAGTTTCAAGTGGTTCATGCCTGGTTCTCCAGCTGCAGCTGGCGGGCCGCCTTGCGGGCCTCGCTGCGCTCTACATAACGACGGATCAACACAAAGAACACCGGGGTCAGCAACAGGCCGAAAATCGTCACCCCGATCATCCCGGAGAACACCGCCACACCCATGGCATGGCGCATTTCGGCGCCGGCCCCGGAGGAGAACACCAGCGGCACCACACCCATGATGAAGGCGAACGAGGTCATCAGGATCGGGCGCAGCCGCAGCCGGCAGGCTTCCAGCACCGCAGCCAGCGGGTCGAGCCCTTCGGCCTGCTTGTCCTTGGCGAACTCGACGATAAGAATCGCGTTCTTGCACGCCAGCCCCACCAGTACGATCAGGCCGATCTGGGTGAAGATGTTGTTGTCGCCACCGGACAGGATCACCCCGGTAATGGCCGACAGCAGGGTCATCGGTACGATCAGGATCACCGCCAGCGGCAGGCTCCAGCTCTCGTACTGGGCAGCCAGTACCAGGAACGCCAGCAGCACGCACAGCGGGAACACGAACAGCGCGGTGTTGCCGGCCAGGATCTGCTGATAGGTCAGCTCGGTCCATTCGAAGGTCATGCCGTTGGGCAGCTCTTCCTTGAGCAGTTTTGCCATGGCCTGTTCGGCCTGGCCGGAGCTGTAGCCGGGTGCTGCGCCACCGTTGATCTCGGCGGTGATGAAGCCGTTGTAGTGCATCACGCGGTCCGGCCCGGAGGTGTCGCTGACCTTGATGAAGGTCGCCAGCGGGATCATCTCGCCCTGGTTGTTGCGCACCTTGAGCTGGCCGATCTGCTCGGCATCCAGGCGGAACTGCTGCTCGGCCTGCACGTTGACCTGGTAGGTACGGCCAAAGCGGTTGAAGTCGTTGGCGTACAGCGAGCCCAGGTAGATCTGCAGGGTGTCGAAGATATCGTTGATCGCCACACCGTGGGTCTTGGCCTTCTCACGGTCGATGGCGGCATCCACCTGCGGCACATTCACCTGGTAGCTGGTGAACAGCCCGGCCAGCTCCGGCACGTTGTGGCTCTTGGCGATGATGTTCTGGGTTTCCTTGTACAGCGCCTCGTAGCCCAGGTTGCCACGGTCTTCGATCTGCAGGCGGAAACCGCCGATGGTACCCAGCCCCTGAACCGGCGGTGGCGGGAAGATCGCGATGTAGGCTTCCTGGATGTCGGCGTACTGCGCGTTCAACGTGGCGGCAATCGCCGCGGCCGACTGGCTGGGGTCCTTGCGCTGGTCGAACGACTTGAGTGCGACGAACACGATGCCGCTGTTGGGGCTGTTGGTGAACCCGTTGATCGACAGGCCCGGGAAGGCGATGGAATCGGCCACACCCGGTTGCTTGAGGGCGAACTCGCTCATCTTCTTGATGACCGATTCGGTGCGGTCAAGGCTGGCCGCATCCGGCAGTTGTGCGAAGGCCACCAGGTACTGCTTGTCCTGGGCGGGCACGAAACCGGTCGGGGTGGCGGCAAAGCCCATCCAGGTCAGCACCATCAGCCCGGCGTACACGAACAGGGCGATGCCGCTGCTGCGGATCACGCGGCCCACGGTGCCCACGTAGCCATGGCTGGCACGCTCGAAGAAGCGGTTGAACGGCTTGAACAGCCAGCCGCCGAGCAGGCGGTCGAGCAGTTTCGAGAAGCGGTCCTTGGGGGCGTGATGGCCCTTGAGCAACACCGCAGCCAGCGCCGGCGACAGGGTCAGCGAGTTGAACGCCGAGATCACCGTGGAAATCGCGATGGTCAAGGCGAACTGCTTGTAGAACTGCCCGGTCAGGCCGGAGATGAACGCCGCCGGGATGAACACCGCGCACAGCACCAGCGCGGTGGCGATGATCGGCCCGGTCACTTCGCTCATGGCGCGCTTGGTCGCCTCCAGCGGGTTGAGCCCCAGCTCGATGTTGCGCTCCACGTTCTCCACCACCACGATGGCGTCGTCCACCACGATACCGATGGCCAGCACCAGCCCGAACAGCGACAGCGCGTTGAGCGAGAAGCCGAACAGGTGCATCACCGCAAAGGTGCCGATCAGCGAGACCGGTACCGCCACCAGCGGGATGATCGAGGCGCGCCAGGTCTGCAGGAACAGGATCACCACCAGCACCACCAGGATCAGCGCCTCGAACAGGGTGTGCACCACCGCTTCGATCGAACCGCGCACGAACACGGTGGGGTCATAGACGATGCTGTAGTCCATGCCCTCGGGGAAGTCCTTCTTCAGCTCGGCCATCTTGGCGCGTACTTCGTCGGAGATCTCGATGGCGTTGGAGCCAGGGCGCTGGAAGATCGGGATCGCCACCGCCGGCTGATTGTTGAGCAGCGAACGCAGGGCGTACTGGCTGGAGCCCAGCTCCACCCGGGCGATGTCCTTGAGGCGGGTGATTTCACCGTCGGCGCCAGAGCGGATGATGATGTTCTCGAATTCCTCTTCGCTCACCAGGCGGCCCTGGGTGTTGACCGACAGCTGGAAGCTGGTGGCCCCGGGGGCGGGCGGCGAACCGAGCTGGCCGGCGGCCACCTGGCGGTTCTGCTCGCGAATGGCAGCCACCACGTCGCTGGCAGTCAGGTTGCGCGAGGCGGTCTTGTTCGGGTCCAGCCACACGCGCAGCGAGTAGTCGCCCATGCCGAACAGCTGCACGTCACCCACGCCACCCAGGCGAGCCAGCTCGTCCTTGATGTTGAGGATCGCGTAGTTGGACAGGTAGAGCATGTCGTAGCGGTTGTCCGGCGAGGTCAGGTGCACCACCATGGTCAGGTCGGGCGAGGCCTTGTCGACGGTGATACCGATACGCGTGACTTCCTCGGGCAGCTTGGGCTGGGTGCGGGTCACACGGTTCTGCACCTGCACCTGCGCGTTGTCCAGGTCGGTGCCCAGGGCGAAGGTGATGGTCAGGGTGATCTTGCCGTCGGCGGTGGACTGCGAGGACATGTACAGCATGTTCTCTACACCGGTGATGGCCTGCTCGAGCGGCGCGGCCACGGTTTCGCCGATCACCTTGGGGTTGGCGCCGGGGAAGTTGGCGCGCACCACCACGGTGGGCGGTACCACCTCGGGGTATTCGCTGATCGGCAGCTGGAACAGCGAGATGCTGCCGGCGATCAGGATCAGCAGCGACAGCACGGCGGCGAAGATCGGCCGGGTAATGAAGAACTGGGAAAAATTCATCGGTCTGGTCCCTTAACCGCGTGGTGCCGCGGCACTGGCGAGCTTGACCGTGACCGGCTTGCTCGGGGTGCTGGCTTCTAGGGCCTGGCGTTGCTGGGCGAGGGCGGCGAGGGTGGTGTCGCTGGCCATCGGGGTTTCTTCAGGGCTGACCGGCGAGCCAGGGCGTACACGCTGCAGGCCCTTGACCACGATGCGGTCTTCCTTGCTCAGGCCGCTGCGCACGATACGCAGGCCTTCGAGTTTGGGGCCCAGCTCCACGGCGCGGTAATCGGCCTTGTTGTCCTTGTCCATCACCAGCACGAACTTCTTGCCCAGGTCGGTGCCCACGGCCTCGTCGTTGATCAGCACGGCCGAATAGGTGGCGCTGCCGACCAGTTTCAGGCGCGCGTACAGCCCGGGGGTGAACTGGCCGTCGCTGTTGTCGAACACCGCGCGACCGCGAATGGTGCCGGTCTTGGGGTTGACCTGGTTGTCGACGAAGTTCATCTGGCCCAGGTGCGGGTTGCCGGTTTCGTTGGACAGGCCCAGGTACACCGGGGTGCTCTGGCCGCGCTGGCCGTCGCGGGCCAGCTGGGTGTACTTGAGGTACACGCGCTCGTCGGCGTCGAAGTAGGCGTAGACCTTGTCGGTGGACACCACGCTGGTGAGCGCGGTGACATCGGCGGTGACGATGTTGCCGGCGGTGAACTCGGCGCGGCTGACACGGCCGCTGATGGGCGCGGTCACGCGGGTGAAGCTCAGGTTCAGCCTGGCCAGGTCCAGTTGCGCCTGGATCGCGGCCACCCCGGCGCGGGCTTCGGCGGCGGCACTGGTGCGCGACTCGGCGAGTTCGGCGGAAATCGCGTTGCTGCTGCGCAGGCGCTCGCCGCGCTGGGCCTCGGTCTGGCTGCGGGTGGCGGTGGCGCGGGCTTGTTGCAGTTGGGCTTCAAGTTGGCGTACCTGAGCCTGGAACGGGCGCGGATCGATCTGGAACAGCAGGTCGCCTTTCTTGACCTGGGCACCTTCGGTGAAGGCTACCTGGTCGATCTGGCCGGAAACGCGCGGGCGTACTTCGACGGTTTCGGGGGCTTCGAGGCGGCCGGTGAACTCGTCCCATTCGTTGATGGGCTGCTCCAGCACCTTGGCCACCGTGACTTTCGGTGCACCGGGCGCTTGCGGGGCCTCCGGGGTACGACCACAGGCACTCATCACCACCAGTGCCAGGGCAGCAAGGGGATAGCGCAAGGGTTTGAGTGAGTGTTCCATGGATAGATCCGCCAATGTATTGAGAGTGGGCGGATTCTGCGATTTGTAACTATTAACAACGAATCGAATGGGGCGAAGGTAACTATCATTCGGAATGATATGAACACCATCGCGGGTCAAGCCCGCTCCTACAGGGACCGCGATGATCCTTGTGGGAGCGGGCTTGACCCGCGATGCAGGCAGCGCCGATTCGAGATGGGCTCAGGCCTGAGCCTTCTCCTCCTGCCCCTGACGCAACCGCGTGCTGATCAGCGCCGCCAGCACCAGCAGGCCGGCGATCACCCACAGCCCGTTGCGCGTGCTACCGGTGGTCTGCTCGATCAACCCCATCACCGACGGCCCGACGAACCCGCCGAACAGCCCGCACATGGTCACGAACGCCAGCCCCGCCGCCAGTGCACTGCCGCTCAGGCGGCTGGACGGGAACACGAAGATGATCGACTGCACCACGAACAGCATCAGCGCCGTCAGCGAAAAGCCCACCAGCCCGATGAACGAGTTGGAGAACGAGGCAATCACCAGCCCCGCCGCCATGGTCAGCAAGCCGAAGAACATGATCATCCGGCAGCGGGTGGGGGTGGTGGCCAGGCGCGGGAAGGTCGCGGCGCCAATGGCGGCGGCAATCCACGGTACCGAGGTCAGCAGGCCGATCTGGAACGGCGACAGGTTGCCATAGGTGCCGATGATGCCCGGCAGAAAGAAGATCACCGTGTAGATGGTGATCTGGTGCACGAAGTACACCGCGATCGCCAGCCAGATCTGCTTGTCGCGAAACATCTGGCTCAGGCGGGTCTGTGGCGGCGCGGCGGCTTTTTCGGCGTTCAGGCGCTGCTCGATGTCGCGCTTGTCGGCCTCCGACAGCCATTTGGCCGAGGCCGGCCCGTCAGGCAGTTTCTTCCACACCACATACGCCAGCGCCACCGCCGGCAGGCCTTCGATCACGAACAGCCACTGCCAGCCATGCCAGCCCAGCAAGCCGTCCATCTGCAGCAACGCACCGCCCAGCGGCCCGCTGAGGATGTTGGCCAGGCACACGCCCAGCAGAAAGTAACCGGTGGCACGTGCCCGCTGTTCGCGGTCGAACCAGTAGGTCAGGTACAGCATCACCCCCGGGAACAGCCCGGCCTCGGCCACGCCCAGCAGCAGGCGCATGATGTAGAACGAGGTCTCGCCCTGCACGAACGCCATGCCCGCCGACAGCAGGCCCCAGGTGATCATGATGCGGGTGATCCAGAAACGTGCGCCCACCCGGTGCATGATCAGGTTGCTTGGCACCTCGGCCAGCGCGTAGGTCAGAAAGAACAGCCCGGCACCCAGGCCGTAGGCAGCGGCCGACAGCCCAAGGTCGATGCCCATGCTGGCCTTGGCCAGGGCAATGTTGGTGCGGTCCAGAAAGCTCATCACGTAGACGATGACCAGCAGCGGCAGCAGTTTGCGCAGCAGCAGGCTGTTCAGGCGTTGTTCGGCAGGCACGGCGGGCGCGGCCGCCGCTGTCGCGGTATTGAGGATTGTCATTATTGTTAACCCCGGTATTGATGGTGCGGCCCGCCGACGCGCAGGGCGCGGCGGCGGGCTTGGGTGTCGATCAGGTGCGGGCGATGTCCAGCCACACCGGGCCGTTCGGGTACTGGTAGCGCTCCAGGGTGTCGGCATGCATCTCGATGCTGTAGCCGGGGCGCAGCGGTGGCATGTAGCGGCCGCGGCGGATCACCACCGGGTCGATGAAGTGCTCGTGCAGGTGGTCGACGTATTCCAGCACGCGGTTGTGCAGCGAGGCCGAAACGCCGATGTAGTCGAACAGCGCGATATTCTGCACGTATTCGCACAAACCCACACCCCCGCCATGCGGGCACACCGGCACGTCGTACTTGGCCGCCATCAGCAGCACGATCAGCACCTCGTTCAGCCCGCCCAGGCGCGCCGCGTCGATCTGGCAGAAGTCCAGCGCACCGGCCTGGAACATCTGCTTGAACATCACCCGGTTGTGACAGTGCTCGCCGGTGGCCACGCCGATCGGCGCGATGCGCTGGCGAATGGTGGCATGGCCGAGGATGTCGTCGGGGCTGGTCGGCTCCTCGATCCACAGCGGTGCGAAGGCGGCCAGGCGGCGCATGTTCTCGATCGATTCGTCCACGCCCCACACCTGGTTGGCGTCCATCATCAGGGTGCGTTCCCAGCCCAGCTCGTCACGCAGGATGCCGGCGCGGCGAATGTCGTCTTCCAGGTTGGCGCCGATCTTCTGCTTCACGTGGGTCCAGCCATCGGCCACGGCCTCGCGGGTGAGCTGGCGCATCTTCTCTTCGCTGTAGCCCAGCCAGCCCGGTGCGGTGGTGTAGCCCGGGTAGCCTTCGCGCAGCATCTGCGCCTCGCGCTCGGCCTTGCCCGGCGCATTGCGGCGCAGCAGGGCGATGGCTTCCTCGGGGGTGATCACGTCGGTGACGTAGCTGAAGTCCAGGCAGCGCACCAGTTGCTCGGGGCTCATGTCGGCCAGCAGCTTCCACACGGGTTTTTCTTCGTGCTTGGCCCACAGGTCCCACACGGCATTGATGATGGCGGCGGTGGCGAGGTGGATCACGCCTTTTTCCGGGCCCAGCCAGCGCAGCTGGCTGTCGCCCACGGTGAAGTTGTGCCAGAAGGCGCCCATGTCGGCGGTGATCTCTTCCAGGGTCAGGCCCACCACCATCGGTGCCAGCGACTGGATCGCGGCCACGCAGATCTCGTTGCCGCGGCCGATGGTGAAGGTCAGGCCATGGCCTTCCAGGGGGCTGTCGGTGTGCAGCACCACGTAGGACGCCGAATAGTCCGGTGCGCTGTTCATCGCGTCGGAGCCGTCGAGCGACAGCGAGGTAGGGAAACGGATATCGCGAACGCTCAGGTGGGTAATTCGAATGCTCATGGCGGGCTCTTGTTCTCGGTGACCACTTGGAGACCCGACTGTAGGTTGCCGAGCGATACGTGCATAATCGCGGTTTCCTAACCAGGGATACCGAATTCGATATGTCTGCGAGCCCTGAAGCCGATCCGCTGCTGCCACGCAGCCTTGGCGCGCTGAAAATTTCCAGCCGCCAGATCACCTTGCTCAACGCCCTGGGCGAGTTCGGCAACCTGCGCCGCGCCGCAGCGGCCATGCACACCACCCAACCGGCGGCGAGCCTGCTGTTGCAGCAGTTGGAGGAGCGCCTGGGCGTACGCCTGTTCGAGCGCCTGCCCCGGGGCATGCAGCCCACTCTGTATGGCGAGGTGATGATCCGCTATGCCCAGGGCGCGCTGCACGAGTTCGAGCACGCCCAGGCGCAGATCGCCGAACTGGCCCGCGGTGCCATGGGCCTGGTGCGGGTGGGCACGGTGATGGGCCCGGTGCCGCGCCTGCTGACCGGCGCGGTGCTGGCCTACAAGCGCGACCACCCCAAGGTGCGCATCAGCATCGAGGTGGGCACCAGCGACACCTTGCTGCCGGCGCTGCTGCGCGGCGACTTCGACGTGGTGCTCGGGCGCCTGCCCGACCAGGGTGACAGCCAGGACCTGGACATCGAGCTGTTCGACATCGGCGAGCAGATGCGCGTGATCGCCAGGGCAGGGCACCCGCTGGCCGGCGCCGCGGCGCTGCAACTGGCCGACCTGGTCAGCCTCACCTGGATCCTGCACCCGCTCGGCAGCCCCATGCGCCGGCGCGTGGAAAGCGCGCTGCAGGCCGGCGGCATGGTGCAGTCGCTGGATATCGTCGAGACCGCCTCGATCCTGGCCACCACCGCCATGCTCGAAGCCTCCGACATGATCGCGGTGGTGCCCAACGACGTGGCCGAGCATTATGCGCGCTATGGCATGGTCGCCATCCTGCCGGTGGAGCTGCCCATCAGCATGGTCAACCTGGGCCTGCTGACCCTGCGTTCGCGCCCACGCTCGGTGGCGCTGAACACCCTGCTGCATTACCTGCGGGCGCAATGACATGACCTGCGCCGCCACCTTCAGGAGGCACTGAGCCGATGCCCTCGGACATTACCCATTCCAGCTTCTGCAACTGGGTGCGCTTCAAGCACCTGGTGCTGATCGACACCCTGGCGCGCACGCGCAACATGCACGCCACCGCCTCGCGCATGAACCTCAGCCAGCCGGCCCTGAGCAAGATGCTGCGCGACCTCGAGGAGCAGTTCGGCTTTGCCCTGTTCGAACGCCTGCCGCGCAGCATGCCGCCCACCGAGCTGGGCGAGTACGTGGTGCGCTATGCGCAGAACGCGCTGGCCGACTCGCACACCTTCGTCGACCAGGTCAACCGCCTGCGCAAGGGCGGCCACGGCTTCATCAAGGTGGGCGGCATCTTCGCCGCCACCTCGGTGGTGCTGCCCCAGGCCATTGCCGCGATCAAGGCGCGCAGCCCGCTGCTGTCGATAGAAGTGGTGGAGCAGTCCAGCGACTACCTGCTGGCGATGCTCGAACAGAACAAGCTCGACCTGATGATCGGGCGCTTCACCGAACCGCGCTTCGCCCAGTTGTTCGACTTCCAGGCACTGGAGCCCGAGCCCTTCTGCCTGGTGGTCAACAGCAGCCACCCGCTCAACCAGCTCGAGATCACGCCGCTGGAGGCCCTGGGCGACTGGCCGTGGGTGCTGTACCCGGTCGGCACGCCGATCCGCGACCGCCTGGAGCGGGCGTTTCGCGCTGCCAACATCGCCACCCCCGCCGACAGCGTGGATACCATCTCGATGCCGATGTTCCTGCAACTGCTGCAGTCGGGGCCGATGATCGCCATGCTGCCGCGCTCGATGGTGGCGGCGCAGCTGGCCAGCGGTCAGTTTCGCGAGCTGCAGACCCCGCTGCACCTGGCACCGCTGGAGTACGGCATCATCACCCGCAAGGACCAGCCGCTGACCGGCTCGGCGCAGGTGTTCGCCGATATCCTGCTGGACTTCGCCCGCCAGCGCCGTCAGGCCGAGGGTCATAAAACGATCTATAAATGAAACGAGAATTCGCACTTCGATAACCCAGGGTTATCGCTTGATCGGATCATCTCATTGGGAATACGCCGGCCGGCTCCTTACAGTTGGTGCAGATTCGCCCGCACAAGACGGGCGTGATGCCATAACAAGAAGCTTGCCGTAGCGCCCTGAGAGGTCCCATGCACCTGATTGCCAGAACCCGCAGCAGCGAAGACCCTGCGGTCATCCGCCTCAACCCGCTGGACAACGTGCTGATTGCCCGCCAGGTGCTGCCCGAGGGGCTGCACCTGGACGCCGAGGCGGTCACCGTGCGCCAGTCGATCCCTTCGGGGCACAAGGTGGCCAGCCAGCGCGTGGAGCAGGGCGAGGCGCTGCGCCGCTATGGCCAGATCATCGGCTTTGCCTCGCAGCCCATCGAGGCCGGCGAACACGTGCATGTGCACAACGTGGAGATGGGCGACTTCGCCCGTGACTACGCCTTTGGCGAAGACGCCCACAGCGTGCCGGCCAGGGCAGCCTTCTTCGAAGGCATCGTGCGTGCCGACGGGCGGGTGGCCACCCGCAACTACGTGGGCATCCTGACCTCGGTGAACTGCTCGGCGACCGTTGCCCGTGCCGTAGCCGACCATTTTCGCCGCGATATCCACCCCGAGGCGCTGGCCGACTACCCCAACGTCGATGGTGTGGTGGCCCTGACCCACGGTGCCGGTTGCGCGGTCGACCCCAGCGGCGAAGCCCTGGGCCTGCTGCGCCGCACCCTGGGCGGCTATGCCGTGCACCCCAACTTCGCCGCCGTGCTGATCATCGGCCTGGGCTGCGAGACCAACCAGATCGAAAGCCTGATGCAGACCCAGGGGCTGACCGCCGGCGCCCAGTTGCGCGCGTTCACCATCCAGGGCATTGGCGGCACCTCCAAGACCATCGCCGCCGGTATCGAGCAGGTCAAGGCGCTGCTGGCCGACGCCAACCAGGTGCGCCGCGAGCCGGTCAGCGCCCGGCACCTGATCGTGGGCCTGCAATGCGGCGGTTCCGACGGCTATTCGGGCATCACCGCCAACCCCGCGCTGGGCAATGCGGTAGACCGCCTGGTGGCCGCGGGCGGCACCGCGATCCTGTCCGAAACCCCTGAAATCTACGGCGCCGAGCACCTGCTGACGCGCCGTGCGGTCAGCCGCGAAGTGGGCGAGAAGCTGATCGCGCGCATCCACTGGTGGGAAGACTACTGCCAGCGCATGAATGCCGAGCTCAACAACAACCCCTCGGCCGGCAACAAGGCCGGCGGCCTCACCACCATTCTCGAAAAATCCCTGGGCGCCGTGGCCAAGGCCGGCTCCAGCAACCTGGTGGACGTGTACCAGTACGCCGAGGCCGTGCGCGCCAAGGGGCTGGTGTTCATGGACACCCCCGGCTACGACCCGGTGTCGGCCACCGGCCAGGTCGCCGGCGGTGCCAACCTGATCGCCTTCACCACCGGTCGCGGTTCGGCCTACGGCTGCGCCCCGGCGCCGTCGATCAAGCTGGCCACCAACAACCGGGTGTTCGAGCACCAGGAAGAAGACATGGACGTGAACTGCGGCGGCATTGCCGACGGTTCCACCAGCATTGAAGAACGCGGCGCCTACATCTTCGAACAGATGCTGCGCATCGCATCGGGCCAGCGCAGCAAGAGCGAGCAACACGGCTACGGGCAGAACGAGTTCGTGCCGTGGCAGATCGGCGCCGTGACCTGATTGACCTTTCCGCACCCTTACAGAGGCGAAATGCACATGAGCTTTTCCGGACACAACTTCATCGCAGGCCAGCGCAGCGCCCTGGGCGACACCCTGGTCTACAGCGTCGACGCCCACACCGGCGAACGCCTGCCGGGCGGTTTCCACCAGGCCACCCTGGACGAAGTCGACAGTGCCGTTGCCGGTGCCAGCGCGGCCTTCCCGTTGTTTCGCAGCCTGCCGGCCGTGCGCCGGGCCGAATTTCTCGACGCCATTGCCGATGAACTCGACGCGCTGGGCGAGGACTTCGTGGCGCTGACCTGCCGCGAAACCGCGCTGCCAAGCGCACGCATCCAGGGGGAGCGCGGTCGCACCAGCGGCCAGATGCGCCTGTTCGCCAAGGTGCTGCGCCGTGGCGACTTCTACGGTGCGCGCATCGACCAGGCGCTGCCCGAGCGCACGCCGCTGCCACGTCCGGACCTGCGCCAGTACCGCATCGGCGTGGGCCCGGTGGCGGTGTTCGGCGCCAGCAACTTCCCGCTGGCATTCTCCACCGCTGGCGGCGACACCGCCGCAGCGCTGGCGGCCGGTTGCCCGGTGGTGTTCAAGGCCCACAGTGGCCACATGGCCACTGCCGAGCGCGTGGCTGAGGCGCTGCTGCGTGCGGCCGACAAAACCGGCATGCCGGCCGGCGTGTTCAACATGATCTTCGGTGGCGGTGTGGGCGAGGCGCTGGTCAAGCACCCCGGCATCCAGGCCGTGGGCTTCACCGGTTCGCTCAAGGGCGGCCGTGCCCTGTGCGACATGGCGGCGGCGCGGCCGCAGCCGATCCCGGTATTTGCCGAGATGTCGAGCATCAACCCGGTGCTGGCGCTGCCGCAGGCACTGGCCAGCCGTGGTGCGCAGATGGCCAGGGAACTGGCCGCCTCGGTGGTGCAGGGCTGTGGCCAGTTCTGTACCAACCCGGGCCTGGTGCTGGGCATCCGCTCGCCGGCCTTCACCACCTTCATCGAGCAACTGGGCGGCCACCTGGCCGAACAGGCGCCGCAGACCATGCTCAACGCAGGCACCCTGGCCAGCTATGGCAAGGGCCTGCAGGCACTGCTGGCGCACCCCGGCATCCAGCACCTGAGCGGCCAGGCACAAGCCGGCAACCAGGCCCAGCCGCAGCTGTTCGGCGCGGATGTCAGCCTGCTGCTGGAACACGACGAACTGCTGCAGGAAGAGGTGTTCGGCCCCTGCACCATCGTGATCCAGGTGGCCGACGCCGCCGAGCTGCTGCGCGCCGTCAGCGCCCTGCGGGGCCAGCTCACCGCCACGCTGCTGGCCGACGGTGACGACCTGCCGGCCTTCGCCCAGCTGTTCGGCGTGCTCGAAGACAAGGTCGGCCGCGTGCTGGTCAACGGCTACCCCACCGGTGTGGAGGTGTGTGACGCGATGGTGCACGGCGGCCCGTACCCGGCCACCTCCGATGCCCGCGGCACCTCGGTCGGCACCCTGGCCATCGACCGCTTCCTGCGCCCGGTGTGCTACCAGAACGTGCCCGACGCGCTGCTGCCGGACGCCCTCAAGGACGCCAACCCGCTGGGTATCCAGCGCCTGGTCGATGGCCAGTACAGCCGCCAGGGCCTGGGCGATGTCTGAAGCCCGGCGCTACGACACGGCCACGCTGACCCGGTTCGTCGAACAGTTGTTCGAGGGTGCCGGGGCCGACGCCGAGGTGGCCCGGGTGGTGACCCGCGTGCTGCTCGAGGGCGAGCTGCTGGGGCACCGCACCCACGGCCTGAACCTGGTCAGCCGCTATGTCGGTGGCGTACAGCGCGGTGAGGTCAAGGCACGTGCCGCCGACCTCGAACACCTGCAGGGCAGCGGCATCGCCACGCTGTTCGACGGCCACTACGTGCTGGGCCCGTACTGCGTGGAGCGTGCCCTGGCATGCGCCGCGCAGGGTGCCCAGGCGCAGGGTATCGGCATCTCGGTGGTGCGCCGTGCCTCGCACATCGGCTGCCTGGCGGCCTACCTCAAGCCCTACACCGACCGTGGCCTGGTGGCCCTGCTGTATTCCTCCGACCCGTCGGTGGGGCTGGTGTGCGCCCAGGGCGGCATCGACCCGATCTACACCCCCAACCCGATTGCCGCGGGTATTCCGACCCAGGGCGAGCCGATCCTGCTGGACGTGAGCATGTCCAGCGTCACCCTGGGCCTGGTGGGCCAGTGCCGCGATGCCGGCACCACCTTGCCCCACGCCGTGCTGATGAGTAACGACGGCACGCCGAGCAACGACCCGCGCGACTTCTTCACCACGCCCCAGGGCAGCCTGCTGCCATTGGGCGGGCAGGCCTTCGGGCACAAGGGCTTTGCCCTGGCCCTGCTGGTCGAGGCGCTGACCTCGGGCCTGGCCGGGCACGGGCGCAAGGACGCGCCGCAGCAGTGGGGCGCCTCGGCCACCGCAGTGGTGATCGACCCGCGCTTCTTCGGCGGGCTTGAGGCCTTTACCGCCGAGAGCAGCTTCCTTGGCCAGTTGGTGCTGGCCAGCCGTCCGCTCGACCCGCAGCGCCCGGTGCGCCTGCCGGGCCAGGCCGGGCTGAAACTGCGCGAGCAGGCGTTGCGCGAGGGCCTGGGCCTGTCGCCGGCGGTGCTCGATGCGCTGAACCAGACCGCTGCGCAGTTGCAACTGGCGCCGCTTTCGCAATGACCGACCACCACAACAAGAGTGCACACATGACCAACCAGAACCAGGCGCACGCGCCTCTCGCACTGAGCAACGATCTCGCCGTGTTCGCCACCGGCAGCTGGGTAGGGCGGGTGTGGCTGCCCGAGCAGGGCCCCGCCGTGGTGCTGGTCAGGGCCGGCGCCGTGCATGACATCAGTGCCCATGTGGCCACCGTCTCGGCCCTGCTCGAACAACCCGACCCGGCCGCCTACCTGCGCGCACTGCCGCTGGGCGAGGCGTTGATCGAGCTGCCCGCGCTGCTGGCCAACAGCGACCCGCAGCAGCGCGATGCGCGCCTGCCATGGTTGCTGGCCCCCATCGACCTGCAGGCGGTCAAGGCCGCCGGCGTGACCTTCGCCGCCAGTCTGCTGGAGCGTGTGGTCGAAGAGCAGGCCAAGGGCGACCCGGCCAAGGCCGACGCGATTCGCGACACCCTGGTCAGCCGCATCGGCGCCGACCTGTCGCGTATCGTGCCCGGCTCGGCCCAGGCCGAAGAACTGCGCGTGCTGCTGGTGGAGCAGGGCATGTGGTCGCAGTACCTGGAAGTGGGCATCGGCCCGGACGCCGAAGTGTTCACCAAGGCCCAGCCGTTGTCGGCGGTCGGCCACGGCGCCGATATCGGCCTGCACCCCAAGTCCAGCTGGAACAACCCCGAGCCCGAGGTGGTGCTGGCGGTGTCGAGCAACGGCACCATCCACGGCGCCATGCTGGGCAACGACGTGAACCTGCGCGACTTCGAGGGGCGCAGCGCGCTGCTGCTGTCCAAGGCCAAGGACAACAACGCCTCGACCTCCCTCGGCCCGCTGCTGCGCCTGTTCGACGAGACCTTCAGCCTGGAGGACGTGCGCGCCGCCGAAGTCGACCTGCGCGTCGAAGGCCGGGATGGCTTCGTGCTGCAGGGGCGCAGCTCGATGCGCCAGATCAGCCGCGACCCGGTCGACCTGGTGCAGCAGACCCTCAACGAGAACCACCAGTACCCCGACGGCCTGGTGCTGTTTCTGGGTACCCTGTTCGCGCCCAAGCAGGACCGTGACCAGCCCGGCAGCGGTTTCACCCACAAGCTGGGCGATGTGGTCACCATCAGCAACCCGCTGCTGGGCAGCCTGTGCAACCGCGTGACCACCAGCGACCAGGCGCCACAATGGGCATTCGGCCTGCGTGCGCTGATCGAAAGCCTGAGCCGTCGTGGCTTGCTGGAGGTGGCAGTGACTGCACGCCAGCCCTGAGCGGGCGTGCGTATTCCAGGGATGACGTGTGGATGAAGGATCGCCTCGGCGTTTGACGCTGCAACAACAATAATAAAGGCCATCAGATGAACGCACTGAAGAAGTACCAACGCATCACCGTCGTGTTTCTGCTGTTGATCGGCATCGTCAACTACCTGGACCGCAGCGCGCTGTCGATTGCCAACACCTCGATCCAGCGCGACATGCTCATCAGCCCTTCGCAGATGGGCATCCTGCTGTCGGCCTTCTCCGTGGCCTATGCCTTTGCGCAGTTGCCACTGGGCCTGATCATCGACCGCCTGGGCAGCAAGATCGCCCTGGGCGCCTCGTTGCTGGCCTGGTCGGTGGCGCAGTCGCTGTGCGGGCTGGTCAACAGCTTTGGCGGCTTCATGGGCCTGCGGGTGCTGCTGGGTATCGGCGAGGCGCCGATGTTCCCCTCGGCGGCCAAGGCGCTGTCGGAATGGTTCGACGCCAACGAGCGGGGCACGCCGACCGGCATCGTGTGGTCGTCGACCTGCCTTGGGCCGTGCCTGGCGCCACCGTTGCTGACGCTGTTCATGGTCAACTTCGGCTGGCGCGGGATGTTCATCATCACCGGCGTGATCGGCATCGTGCTGGCGCTGTGCTGGTTGACGTTCTACAAGAGCAAGGCCAGGTACCTGGCCGAACTGGCGGCGCAGGGCCAGGCGCTGCCAAGCGAACAGCCGGCGCCGCGGGCTGACGCGGTGCAGGCGCCCAAGGCGTCGTATTTTGCCGGCTGGCTCGACCTGTTCAAGCATCGCAGCACCTGGGGCGCGGTGCTGGGCTTCATGGGCGTGATCTACATGCTGTGGCTGCACCTGACCTGGCTGCCGGGCTACTTCGAGCGCGAGCACGGGCTGAACCTGTACGACACCGCGTGGGTGGTATCGCTGGCCTATGGTTTCGGCGCGGTGGGCACCATCGTGGCGGGGCGGTTCTGCGACCTGCTGGTACGGCGTGGCATGAGCGTGCTGGCCAGCCGCAAGTTCAGCGTGATCACCGGGCTGGTGCTGGCGGCGCTGTTCACCTTGCCGCTGTCATATGTGAGCGGGTTGACCGGGTGCGTGATACTGCTGTGCCTGGCGCTGTTCAGCATCAACATGGCCAGTGCCACGGCGTGGATGATCGTCAACACCATCGTCGACAGCCCGCGGGTGGCCTCGTTTGGTTCGATCCAGAACTTTGGCGGCTACATTGCAGGGTCCGTGGCGCCGATCGTGACCGGGTTCAGCATCCAGTATTCGGGCTCGTTCAATACCGCGTTCATGATCAGTGCGGTGGTGGCGCTGTGCTCGGCGCTGGCGTACTTCCTGTTGCTCAAGGCGCCGATCGGCGGGGCGGATGAGCCGGCGGGGCAGATGGCCGGGGCTACCCAGTAGGACAGGTGGCGAGCGCTTCGCGCTCGTTCACTGGCGTGCCAGCGAAGAGGCTGGTGGTCTTCGCTCCTCTGCCATTCATCCACCCAATCGCACCCTGGCGCACGCGCGCCCTCAAACCCCCTGAATGGCCCGTGACACGGGCCCGCATTCAACCGGATCGAGGGTGAGCACCATGCCCCAGGGAAGCAAAGCCAAGTACACCGCCGAGCAGAAACGCAAGGCGCAGCACATCGAAGAAAGCTACGAGCAAAAAGGCACGCCCAAAGCCGAGGCCGAGGCGCGTGCCTGGGCCACGGTGAACAAGCAGTCTGGCGGGGGCGAGAAAAAGGGCGGCTCAGGTCGCAGCACCCCGGCCGGCGAAAAGCACGCCGCTGCCTCCGACTCGGCCAAACGCGCCGCCAGCACCCGCGCCGGCCACGCGCGCACCTCCACCACCTCGTTGGCCAGCCAGACCAAGCAAAGCCTGCTCAAGGAGGCGCGCAGCAAGGACATCAAGGGGCGCTCGAGCATGACCAAGGCGCAGCTGATCGAAGCGCTGCACGCCCACCACTGAACCCGCCCGACGCTGACCGGCGAGGCTGCCGGCCAGCGTCACGGGCTCAGGCCACCACGCCGTCGTCGACGATGGCCATCGGCAACTCGATGCTGCTGTCGCCAGGCGTGAGGATGACCTTGCGGCACTCCTGCTCCTTCTTGTCGAAGATCCTGTAGCCCTCGGCCGCCTGCTCCAGCGACAGGCGGTGGGTGATGATGGTTTCCGGCGTGAGCGCGCCGGTTTCGATGTAGCCCAGCAGTTCGGGCAGGTAGCGCTGCACGTGGGTCTGGCCCATGCGAAAGGTCAGGCCCTTGTCGAACGCATCGCCGAACAGGAAGCCGTGGATGAACCCCGAATACACCCCCGGCACACTGACCACACCGCCACGCCGGGCTGCCGCGATGCACTGGCGCAAGGCCTTGCCGCTGCTGCCCTCGAGCTTGAGCGCGGCCAGCACGGTTTCGGTGGTGCTGCCCTTGGCCTCGAAGCCCACCGCATCGACCACACCATCCACCCCGCGCATGCCCGGGGTCTGGCGGATGATGGTATCGGCCGGGTCGTCGTCATCGTCGAAATTGATCGGGATCACGCCATACGCCTGCTGCGCATAGGCCAGCCGGTAGGGGTGGTGGTCGACCATGAAGATGCGTTCGGCGCCGAGCATCCGCGCTACCGCCGCGCACAGCAGCCCGACCGGCCCCGCGCCGTAGATGGCGAGGCTCGATCCCTGGCCGATCTCGGTGTTCTTCACCGCCTGGAAGGCCGTGGGCAGGATGTCGGACAGAAACAGCACCTTCTCGTCGCTCAGCGTGCCGGGCACGCGGAACGGCCCGGTGTTGGCCTTGGGTACGCGCACGTACTCGGCCTGGCCGCCGGGTACGCCACCGTACAGGTGGCTGTAGCCGAACAGCGCTGCGCCAGAGGGGATGAGCTTCTTGTTGAGGATCGCGCCGCGCCCGGTATTGGTGGTCTCGCACGCGGCGAACAGGTCCTGCTGGCAGAAGAAACAGCTGCCGCAGGCAATCACGAACGGGATCACGACGCGATCGCCCGGCTGCACCGCGGTCACCCCGGTGCCGACTTCCTCGACCACGCCCATGAACTCGTGACCGAAGATGTCGCCGTCTTCGACCGCCGGGATCTTGCCGCGGTACAGGTGCAGGTCCGAGCCGCAGATGGCGGTGGCGGTCACCCGCAGGATCAGGTCGTCGGATTCTTCCAGAATGGGGTCGGTAACGGTATCGACCCTGACGTCGTGGGCGCCGTGGTAGGTGAGTGCTCTCATGGTCTCTCCAGCTTCGCGTAAGTAGGTGCAACACAGAGGGGCGCGCCCCGGCGCACAGGGCGCCGGGGCGACACTCAGGGCCTGAAGCCCAGGCCGTCGGACAGGTCGGCAGGCCCCTCGCGGGGGGCCTGCGCGGCAGCTGCCGGCGCGCTGGCGTCGGCGTTGTGCACGGCCTGGGTGGCGTCGGCGTACAGCGCCTTGCCGGTGCGGGTAACCTTGTCGGCCAGGGCATCGCGGGTTTCGCCCATCAGTTCGTCCTCCTTGCGCGTGCCGGGCAATGCCGCGCCCAGGGCCGCGCCGAGGGCGATGCCGATGGCGGCCAGCACCAGCGGCTGGTCCTTGAGCAGGTGGTCGAACTGGCCCTTGAGCTGCGCGGCCTGGGCCTGCACCCGGTCGCTGGCGTGGTGCGCGGCCTGGCGCACCTTGTCGGCCGAGCTGCCCAGGCTGTCGCCGGCGTCGCGCGCCTTGTCGTGGGCCACGTCCGAGGCGTGGTGCAGGTGCTCGCCGGCCTGGGCCATGGCGCCCTTGATGCCGCTGGCAGCGTCGCCCAGCGTGTCGGCCAGGCCGCTGCCGCCAAAGGTCGGCGAGCCGGGTGAGAAGGGGCGGTTCTGGTTCAGCGCCAGCCACGCCAGGCCCACGCCGGTGAGCACGGTGGGCACCGGGTTGTGCTTCAGAGTGGTGCCCAGGTTCTGGAAGAATTCGCCACCGTTGCCCTTGAAGTACGCCATGCCCTGGTCGATCAGCTGGCCGGGGGTGAGGCGGTGTTCCAGCGAGTCCACCAGGTGGCTGATGCTGGCGCGCTTGGCGTCGATCTCCTGCTCCAGGGTTTCCGGGCTCTTGTGCGATTCGGCTTCGAATGAGGTGCTCATGAGACTTTCCTCTTCAGTGCGTCCTTGTCCTGTTGCAGGGCATGCAGGGTGCGGTCAGGGGTGAGGTTGGACGGGTCGAACTGCTTCTTGCCGGCCTGCAGCATCACGAAGCCGATGACCAGGGTCACCGCGCCCACGATCAGCGCCGCCAGCCAGGGCGCGACCACGTAGGCCAGGCCGTACACCGCCGCCATCAGCAGGATGATCAGGCCCGCCAGCAGCACCATGGCGCCGCCGGCCACGGCGGCTGTACCGGCCTTGAGGGTGGTCAGGCTGCGTTGCAGTTCGGCCTTGGCCAGTGCCAGCTCCTTGATGAACAGCTCGGGCACTTCACGGGTGAGCTGGCGCAGCAGGCTGCCGATGCTGGTGTTGTCGTGCTCGCCCGGTGGCGCGGGGGGCAGGGTATCGAGTGGGTCGCGTTCCATCACACACCTCCCTTGAAGCTGTCCTGGGTGTTGGGGCCATCGGCCAGGGTGCGGCCCAGCGGGTCGGCGGGCACGGGGTTGTCGCGCAGCGGCGGTACCGAGCTCTGGTAGGGCGCGCTGGCACCGTAGGCCTGCGTGGGGGTGCCCGACGCGGTCGGGTGGCTGCTGCTGGCGCGCAGGAAGCGCGACAGGCCAAAGCCGATGGCGACGCTGCCGGCCAGGAACAGCGTGGGGTTGTCGCGGGCCAGTTGCGCGCCCTTGTGCACCAGGTCCTCGATGCTGTTGTCGCGGACCTGGTCGGCAAAATCGCCCAGCCCGCTGGCCAGTTGCGCCATGTACTGGGCCAGCCCGAGGGAATCCTTGCCTTCAAGGGCCGAGGCTGCCGACTGGGCGCCTTCGACCAGCGAGTCGAGCTGTTCGGCGGCCAGGTCGCGATACTGCTCGTACTGTCTGGCGCCGTGTTCCCTGGCGTCGTCGAGCAATGCCCCGGCGTCTTCGGCCAGGGTGTGCAGGTGTTCCTGCGGGGTGCCCTGTGGCGACTGCGAGGCGTCGCCGTGGGCCGACTGATCAGTCCCGTTCATTGTGGTTCTCCCTTACGTTCGGATAAACGCCGGGCACACTGCGCTGATTGCCAAGCACTGTTTTACGGACTCTCAGGCGGATGACGATGGACGTGGCGGCAGAGTTCAAGGCAAGTGACAGGTGACTGCCAAGGGCACGACCAAAGGTGGGACGGGCCCGCCCGGCGGCGGGCCTGGGGAAGGGGTCAGTGGCTGGTGGTATTCTTGAGGGCCTTCATGTAGTTGGCCTTGAACGCCTGCATCTGTTCGCCAAGGGCCTCGAGTTCGGCTTTTTTCAGCAGCTTGCGGGCCTGCGGGAACATCTCGGACTCTTCTTCCTCGATATGGTGTTCGAGCAGCTCCTTCACCACCTTCACGCGGCCGGTGAACTCCGGGGTCGACGGGTCGGTGGTCTTGAGGTCGGGCAGCACCAGGGAGTCGACGGTGCGGTGCTCTTCCTTGGCCTCGTAGTACATCACGTCCTGTTCCTTGCCGCCGGCCTGCTTGAACGCCGGGTAGAGGATCTGCTCCTCGATCTCGGTGTGCACGGTGATTTCCATCTCCAGTTCGGCAAGCAGCTGGGTGCGCGTCTTGACGCCGCGCTCGGTGGATGCGCTCAGTTTTGCCAACAGGGCCTTTACGCGCTTGTGATCGGCTTCGAGCAGTTCAATGGCATTCATGGTGATCTCCGGTGGCGGGTACGGTGGCGTGTTCGCCTCGGTAGTCGTTGCATCAACGGTGCCAGCCTGCACCGCTGGAAAAACCTCGCTGAATCAACGGCGTCGCCCGCGCATGGGCAGCGTCAGGCTTGCAAATTGCCCGAAACGGCCACCGGATCATGCAGTTTGGATGAAGGCACACTGCCCACGCTGCCTCAGCGAAGTGGCGTGGGCATGCAATCAGCGCTTGCGCTTGGGCAGCACCGCGCTGAGCACCTGCTTGGCGGTCTGGGTGATCACGCCGGCTTCGTCGGGGTCGCCCTTGAGCAGGGTGGTGGCGAAGTTCTTCGCCTGTTGCACGGTGATGTGCGGCGGCAGGGGCGCCACGTTGGGGTCGGTCTTGAACTCGATCAGCACCGGGCAGTCGCTGGCCAGGGCCTGCTCCCAGGCGGCGGCAACGTCTTCTTCACGCTCGACGAAAATGCCCTTGAGCCCGATGGAGATGGCAAACAGGTGGTAGGGCACGTCGGGAATGTTCTGCGACGCCTCGAACTTGGGGTCGCCCTCCATTACCCGCTGCTCCCAGGTGACCTGGTTGAGGTCCTCGTTGTTGAACACCGCGCAGATCCAGTTCGGGGTCTGCCACTGACGCCAGTACTTGGCCACGGTGATCAGCTCGGCCATGTTGTTCATCTGCATGGCGCCGTCGCCCACCAGCGCGATCACCGGGCGCTCGGGGTGGGCGAACTTGGCCGCGATGGCGTAGGGCACGGCCGCACCCATCGAGGCCAGGCCGCCGGACAGCGAGCACTGCATGCCGCGGCGGATCTTCAGGTCGCGGGCGTACCAGTTGGCGCACGAACCCGAGTCGCTGGTGATGATGGCCTGGTCGGGCAGCCGCGGGGACAGCTCGTGCACCACCCGCTGCGGGTTGATCGGGTTGGCGCTGACCAGGGCGCGTTTTTCCAGGGTCTTGTCCCAGCGGGCGCGCCAGCCTTCGACCTTCTTGCGCCAGCTGCGGCTGGTCTTGCTGTCGAGCAGCGGCAGCAGGGCGCTCAGGGTTTCGGCCGCATCGCCCACCAGGTTGACCTCCATCGGGTAGCGCAGGCTGAGCATGTCGGGCTGGATGTCGATCTGCACCGCGCGGGCCTGGCCCTCCTTGGGCAGAAACTCGGCGTAGGGGAAGCCCGAGCCGATCATCAGCAGGGTGTCGCACTCCTGCATCAGCTTGTAGCTGGGCTCGGTGCCGAGCAGGCCGATGGCACCGGTGACCCAGGGCAGTTCGTCGGGCAGGGCGGCCTTGCCCAGCAGCGCCTTGGCCACGCCGGCGCCGAGTTTTTCGGCCACGGCGATGACCTCGTCGGTGGCGTTCAGCGCGCCCGCACCAACCAGCACGGCGACCTTCTTGCCCGCATTGAGGATGTCGGCGGCGCGCTGCAGGTCGGCCTCGTAGGGCACCACCCTGGGCTTGCTGTAGCCGACGCCCGAATGCAGGGTGCCGTGGGCGCGGGCGGGTTCTTTATAGGGCAGGTCCTGCAGGTCGTTGGGCAGGATCACCGCCGTGACGCGGTGCTCACCCACCGCCGTGCGCACGGCACGGTCGATCAGGTGGCGTACCTGGGAGGGTTCGGAGGCCTGCTGCACGAAGGCGCCGGCCACGTCCTTGAACATCGACAACAGGTCCAGTTCCTGCTGGTAATGGCCGCCCAGCGCGGTGCGGGCCTGCTGGCCGACGATGGCGAGCACCGGCATGTGGTCCATGCGCGCATCGTAGAGGCCGGTGAGCAGGTGCGAGGCGCCGGGGCCGGAGGTGGCGATGCATACCCCCAGCTCGCCGGTGAACTTGGCATGGGCTGCGGCCATGAACGCGGCCATTTCCTCGTGCCGCGCCTGGATGAATTCGATCTTGCCCCGGGCCCGGTCGAGCGCGCCGAACACGCCGTTGATGCCATCGCCAGGGTAGCCGTAGATACGTCGCACGCCCCATTGATACAGCCGCTCAACCAGGAAGTCGCCCACTGTCGTCGTCATTCGATCCCTCACGTTTACAAGTGATAGTCAGAGGTCTGGACCGGGCGCGCGCGCAGAAAGTTTCAACTGTCGAGCGTGGCGACGACTATCGCGGCGGGGGCATTTGAAGGCATATTGCCGTGCCACCCGGCGTGCTCTGCACGCTTTACCAGAACAACCAGAAGAGGCAGAACGTGGTGCAACGGCGGCAGTTCAGCGGTGCCCTGCAGGGCTCGAACCTGCGTTTTGTAGGCGGGCAGGGTTACGGCAGCGGGCCCCGGGCGCGGGTGGGCTTTGTGCTGCTCGAACATTTTTCGTTGCCGGCCTTCACCCAGGCGCTCGATACCCTGGTCACCGCCAACCTTATCCAGGCCGATGCCTTCGCCACCACCACCTTCAGCCTTGACGGTGCCTCGGTGGTCAGCGACCTGGGGCTGGTGATCTGCCCGGATGCCCCGCTGGGTTTGAAGACGCTCGAAGGCCTGGACCTGCTGGTGGTGTGCGGTGGCCTGCGCACCGTGCTGCGCCCGCTGCCGGAGCTGGCCCTGTTGCTGCAACGGGCTGCGCAGGCGGGGGGGGCGTTGGCGGGGCTGTGGAATGGTGCCTGGTTTCTGGCCCAGGCCGGCCTGCTCGATGGCTACCAGTGTGCGGTGCACCCGGAGAACCGTGCGGCGCTGGCCGAGCTGGCCAGGCATAGCCAGGTGACAGGGGAGAGCTACACGGTGGACCGAGACCGCCTGACGGCGGGCAGCCCGGCGGGGGCGTTCAACATGGTGCTGGAATGGATCGCCCAGCGTCATGGGCGTGGCCTGGTGGATGCCGTGGTCGATATCCTGGCCTACGAGGCCTCGCGCTTTCGCCGGGTGCAGCCGACCGTGCACCAGAACATGAGTGCGCCGCTGCGCGAGGCGATCAAGCTGATGGGGGCCAACCTTGAAGAGCCGCTGAGCCAGGTGCAGTTGGCGCAGTATGTGGGGTTGTCCCGGCGTCAGATCGAGCGGCTGTTCCAGTCGCAGCTGGGGACCACGCCGGTCCGTTATTACCTGGAGTTGCGCATTACCGAGAGTCGCCGGTTGTTGCAGCACTCGGACCTGGCGTTGATCGATGTGGCCCTGGCGTGCGGCTTTGTTTCGCCCAGCCATTTCAGCAAGTGCTACACCTCTTTTTATGGGTACGGCCCGTCGAAGGAGACGCGATTTGGCTGCGTGAATGGGCCGCAAAAGCCGGATATGCCGTAAGCCATGCGGTAACCACCTGTTTTTTCGTTATTTTTTATCGTTGGGGGCTTCCCTGACGAAGCGAAAGTTGGTACATTTCCGCTCATTCCTGCCGAGGCCTTTCATGGGCTTCCAGTTGCATCACAGGGGCGTCGCCAAGCGGTAAGGCAGCAGGTTTTGATCCTGCCATGCGTTGGTTCGAATCCAGCCGCCCCTGCCATTTTTCTCGTATCAACCTTCCCCAACTATCAAAAGCTGCTTGATTGCGATCGGCTTCCGTTCGTGCTGCGTTTCGCTGCCGGGCCAGCGGCGCCAAGGCTGCAGGCCATGGCGCTCGGTTTAAGCAACGCAGGTTCAAACGCTGGCCGCAGGGCTAGTGATCGTTGTGCTTAACCTTGCGCACCCGCACCAGAATCAACCCCAGCACGCCGATGGCCAGCGGCGCCATGCCCAGCAGTGCGTCCCGTGCGCTGACCTGCAGCCCCATCACCGTCAGGCCTGAATAGATCAGCTTGAACAGGTTGAGCAGGTAGTAGGTGATGGCGATGATCGACAACCCTTCCACTGCACGCTGGATCTTGATCTGGGTGTCGGCGCGGGTGCTCAGGCTCTTGAGGATCTCCGCGTTCTGCTCCTCCATTTCCACCTGCACCCGTGCCTGCAGCAGGTCGCCCAGGTTGGCCACGCTCTTGGCCAGCTGGTCCAGGCGCTGTTCGGTCACGGCGCAGTAGCGCACCGTGGGCTTGAAGCGCCGTTCGATGAAGATACCCAGCCGCTGGCAATCGCCCAGGTGGCTTTCGCGCAGCTCGCCCAGGCGCTCGAACACCAGTTGCGCATAGGCTTGGGTGGCGCTGAAGCGGTGGCGGGTCTTCGCGGCGCTGCGCACCATCTGCGCCGACAGCCCGGCAATGTCGCCCAGCAGTGCCTTGGCGTTGCCCGGCTGCGGGTCGGCGTTGCGCTCGGACAGGCTCACCAGGGTTCTGTCGTAGGCATTGAGCTCCACGCTCAGGGCCTTGGCGGTGTCCAGCGACAGCGAGGCCATCATGCGGTAGGTCTCGATCTCCAGCAGGCGCCGGATCATGCGGCCCTGGCGGTAGGCATTGAGGCGCCTGTTGACGAACAGGAAGCGGTTGGTGCCGTCCTCGCCCAGGCGAAAATCGCTCCATACCCGCGCATCGCCCCCGCCAATGCACGAGCCGCACGGGTCCTTGAAACCGTAGCGCGACAGCTCGCCGGCAAATGCCGCGTCGTTGTGCACCATGATCTGCACAGCATTGATCAGGTACGGCAAAAAGGCATCGACCCTGTCCATCAGCAGCGCGGGCAGGGGCTGCCAGGCCGGCGTCTGCTCGGTGGTGGTGACCACCAGGGTGAGGGTGACGAACTCGGCGTGTCGTTCCCATTTCAGGGCGTGGCCTTGCAGTCGGGTGATGCCCTGCACGGCGCCGGGGCTCACCGGCTCCGGGCAGCACTGCTGCAGCAGCGCCTCGCAACGTGCGTCGTCGCTGAGAAAGGCCAGGTGGTAGACGTGGGCGGGCTCGTCGAAGTACAGCGAGGGGCGGGCGTGCAGCTCGTTGTGCAAGGTCTTGCGCTGTGGGTGCATGTAGATCAGGCCATGTTGGAATTGTTCTTTGCGCTTTCGATGATGCCCGTGACGAAGGTGATCAGGGCCTGGGTCAGGCCCTGTTCGCTGACCTGCACCCCGCGCCACTGCGCGTGCCCGTACAGCATGCCGATGACGGCATGGGTGACGAGGCCGATCGCGCCTCCCTGGCGCCCGTCGCGTGCACACTCGCTAGCAATGATGCCGCTCAGGATCGACGCATGGCTGCGGTTGAGCGCGTCGATCTGCAACTGCTGTTCGTGGGACAGGTTGACGTACTCGCGAGTCACCAATTGCACGCGATGGGCGTGGGCCAGGTTGAACCGCACAAACGCCTGGACGAAGCGCTGCAGGCGTTCTTCGGGGGTTCTGGCGCCTTTCATGCAGCGTTTTGTGTCGAACACCAGGTCGGCCAGGGTCGACTCGATCAGCTCGAACAACAGGCACTGCTTGTTCTCGATGTGGTGGTACAGCGAGCCGGCACGCAGGCCCAGATGGCTGGCCAGGTCGCGCAGGCCGATGGCCTGGTAGCCGCGGGTGGCGAACAGTTCGGTGGCCGCGTCGAGCAGGCGGTCCCGGGGCGAGCAGGCAGTAGCGGCAGCGGGCATGGCGCAGTCCTGTATGGGCATCGAGCGGGGCAAATTCGGTTTGACCAAATGTAAGACAACAGGCATCTTACGTAAAGACTAATGCGCGGAGGTGGTTATGGAAGGTCAGACGGTCGTAATCGTTGGCGGGGCTTCGGGTTTGGGCCTGGAAACCGCCAGGTTGATGGTCAAGCGTGGGGCACGAAAAATCGGCTTGATCGATCGCAATGAGCAGTTGATGGCCGAGGCGGCAAGCACCTTGCGCGCCCTGGATTGCGAGGTGGCCACGGCGGCGGCGGACATTTCGCGCCAGGCCAGCGCCCATGCAGCCTTCGGGCAGGTCGTCGAGGCACTGGGGCGGGTGCACTGCCTGGTCAACAGCGCGGCGATCTACCCGCGCCAGGACATCTTCGAGATCACCGACGAAGAATGGGACCTGGAAAACGCGGTCAACATCAAGGGCACCTACCACATGATGGTCGCCGCCGTGCGCCACATGCAGGGCTTCGTCGCGGCGCCGCAGGTGACCGGGCGCATCGTCAACGTGACCTCGGTGGACGCCTTCAAGGCGCACCCGCAGAACGCCCACTATGCCGCCACCAAGGCGGCGGTGGTGAGCCTGACCAAATCCTTCGCCCAGGCCTGTGCCAAGGACCAGATCCTGGTCAACTCGGTGGCGCCGGCCGGCTTTGCCACCGAGCGCGCCCGCCAGCTGGGTTTTCTCGGCGAGCTGGCCGCCGCCAACCCGCTGGGCCGCGCGGCGGAACCTGCAGAGATCGCCGAATGGATCGTGATGATGGGCAGCAGCCGCAACAGCTATGCCACGGGTGAGAACGTGATTGTCAGCGGGGGTTATATCTATGCCTGAAGCAGCCGCATTACCGGCCTCCTACCGCTGTGCACTGGTGACAGGTGCCACCAGCGGCATCGGCAAGGCCATCGTGCTGGCCCTGCGCGATGCCGGCCTGCAGGTGATTGCCGTAGGCCGCAGCCGTGAGGCGCTGCAGGCGTTGGGCCAGGAGCAGGGCGTGGTGACGGTGGAGGCCGACGTGCGCCAGGCCGACGCCTTTGCCCAGGTGCTGAGCCAGTACCCGGTGGACGTGCTGGTCAACAATGCCGGGGTGCTGTCGAGCCGCGCCGCGTTCCAGGACATGGACCCGGCCGAGATCGACACCATGCTCGACATCAACCTCAAGGCGCCCCTGCACCTGACCCGTCAGGTGCTGCCGGGCATGGTGCAGCGCGGCCATGGCCACCTGTTCTTCATCGGCTCGAGTGCCGGGCGTGCGCCGCACCCCGGGGCGGCGGTGTATGGTTCGTCGAAGGCCGGCATCAGCCTGTTCTGCGACGCGCTGCGCTGCGACCTGCTGGGCAGCGGGGTGAGGGTGACCGAAATCGCCCCGGGTCGCGTGCAGACCCAGCTGTACCGTACCGCCATGGGCATGCAGGCCGCGGGCAGCGAGCTGTATGACGGCTACGCCTCGATCATGCCCGAGGACATCGCCCAGCTGCTGCTGGCGGCCTTGCGCCTGCCCGAGCAGGTGGACGTTTCGCGTCTGGAGGTGTTCCCCACGGCCCAGGCCGTGGGCGGCGCGCGGATGGTCAAGACGCTCGGCTGAGGCAGGCGGTGCCGGTGCGCACGGCGCATCGGCACGCCAGCCCGGGCGAGGGTGGAAAAGCGTGGTGTTAGTGCTTGACCACCTGTAAGACAACATATAACTTACATTAAACCCGCCAACCAGTCGGGTGTGACAAGCACAAGAATTCAGGGGAACGACGATGACTGCTACAGCATGCCGAGTCGGCGTGGACATAGGTGGGACCTTTACGGATATCGCGCTGGATGTCGGCGGGGTGTTGCACTCGACCAAGATTCTGACGGACTACGCATTGCCCGAGCGTGCGATCCTCACGGGTGTGCAGGCGGTCGTCGACGCGGCAGGCCTGAAGCTGTCGGATATCGAGCAACTGATCCACGGCACCACCCTGGCCACCAACGCCCTGATCGAGCGCCGCGGCGCGCGCACTGCGTTCATCACCACCGAAGGTTTTCGCGACACGCTGGAGATGCGCACCGAAAACCGTTTCGAGCAGTACGACATCAACATTGCCCTGCCACCGCCGCTGATCGAGCGCGAGCACCGCTACACCCTGCGCGAGCGCCTGGACGTGCGCGGCAACGTGCTGATCGCCCCGCAACAGGCCGATATCGACGCGCTGGTGCAGCGCATCGGCGAGGGCGACTACCAGAGCGTGGCCATCGGCCTGATCCACAGCTACATCAATGGTGCCCACGAGCGCCTGTTGCGCGACGCCCTGCAGGCGCGCCTGCCACACCTGTCGATTTCGATCTCCAGCGAAGTCTCGCCGCAGATGCGCGAGTTCGAACGCTTCAACACCGTGTGCGCCAACGCCTACGTCAAACCCCTGATCAAGTCGTACCTGGACCGCCTGGTGGTCACCCTCAAGGCCGCCGGCGCCGATTGCCCGGTGTTCATGATCCATTCCGGCGGCGGCATCATCTCGGTGCAGAGCGCCGCCGAGTTTCCGGTGCGCCTGGTGGAGTCGGGCCCGGCGGGCGGGGCGATCTTCGCCGCCGACATTGCACGCAAATACGCGCTCGACGCGGTGGTGTCGTTCGACATGGGCGGCACCACGGCCAAGATCTGCCTGATCGAGAACCAGGTGCCCAAGACCGCCAAGACCTTCGAGGTGGCGCGCACCTACCGCTTCAAGAAGGGCAGTGGCATGCCGATTTCCATCCCGGTGGTGGAGATGGTCGAGATCGGCGCCGGCGGCGGTTCCATCGCCAGCATCGACAGCATGCGCCAGATTCGTGTGGGCCCGCACAGCGCGGCGTCCGAGCCGGGCCCGGCCTGCTATGACCGCGGTGGCCTTGAGCCGACCATCACCGATGCCAACCTGCTGCTGGGCCGCCTGGATGCCGACAATTTCGCCGGCGGCGCGCTGCGCCTGTCGGTCGACAACGCCGCCAGCGCGGTGGACCGGGTGATCGGCCAGCCGTTGGGCATGGACCCGCGCACCGCTGCCTTCGGCATCTGCGAAGTGGTCGACGAGAACATGGCCAACGCCGGCCGGGTGCACGCGGTGGAGAGCGGCAAGGACATTGCCGACTACACCATGATCACCTTTGGTGGCGGTGGCCCGCTGCACGCTGCGCGTCTGTGCGAAAAGATGGGCGTGTCGCGCTTTCTGGTGCCGGCCGGCGCCGGAGTAGGGTCGGCCATCGGTTTTCTGCGTGCGCCGTTCGGCTATGAAGCGGTACGCAGCGCCTTCGTGCGCCTGGCCGAGTTCGAGGCGGGGCAGGTCAATGCACTGATCGACGACATGAAGGCCGAGGCCCTGGGCTTCCTGCGCCAGGGCATGCCCGAGGGCGAGCCGGAGATGGAGTGCACCGCGTTCATGCGCTACGTCGGCCAGGGCTGGGAGATCCCCGTGAGCCTGCCGTTCAAGGCTTTCAGCAACAGCGACACGGCGCAGTTCAAGACGCTGTTCGAGGCGGCCTACACCGTGTTCTTCGGCCGCCCGATCGAAGGCCCGGACGTGGAGATCGTCAGCTGGTCGGTCAAGGCCAGTTCGCCCTTGCCGCCCGTGGCGCTGGCCAGCCAGGTCAAGGCCTCGCACCGCGCCCACGAAGTGGCGCGTCGCCAGGTGTTCGACGTGGTCGCCGGCGGTTTCGTCGATGCCGGCATCTACCAGCGCGAAGCGCTGCAGGCCGGTGCGCGCATCGATGGCCCGGCGATCATCGCCGAGCGCGAAACCTCGACCTTCGTGTCGTCCTCGTTCACCGCCACGGTCCAGCCCGACGGCTGCCTGCTGGTCGTCCGGCGCTAAGCCGCATTCGTTTGGAAGGCGATAACCCATGAGCGAAACAATGATCGATATTCAAATGCAGGTGATGTGGAACCGCCTGGTGTCGGTGGTCGAAGAACAGGCCCTGACCCTGATCCGCACCGCGTTCTCCACCAGCGTACGCGAAGCCGGCGACCTCTCGGCCGGGGTGTTCGACCGCGCCGGCAACATGCTGGCCCAGGCCGTTACCGGCACCCCCGGCCACGTCAACACCATGGCCGAGGCGGTGGTGCACTTCATCAACGACATCGGCCCGGACAACATCTTCGAAGGCGACGTGTACGTCACCAACGACCCGTGGAAGGGCACCGGGCACCTGCACGACATCACCATCGTCTCGCCCTCGTTCTACAAGGGCCGGCTGATCGGCTACTTCGCCAGTACCGCCCACGTGGTGGACATCGGCGGGCGCGGTTTCGGCCCGGATGCCCGCGAGGTGTACGAGGAAGGCCTGTTCATCCCGATCATGAAGCTGTTCGAGCGCGGCCAGGTGAACCGCGACCTGATCAACATCCTGCGCAACAACGTGCGCGAGAACGACCGCGTGGTCGGCGACTTCTACGCACTGTCGGCCTGCAACGAGACCGGGCACAAGCGCCTGCTGAGCATGCTCGACGAGTTTGCCCTGGACGACCTGGAGCACATCGGCGGGTTCATCCTGGAGCACAGCCGCCGCGCCACCCTGGAATGCTTCAAGTCGCTGCCCCATGGCACCTACCACAACAGCATGACCCTGGACGGCTACGACGTGCCGGTGACGCTGGCGGTGACCCTGACGGTGGGTCCGGACGGCATTCTCACCGACTTCAGCGGCACCTCGGGCATGAGCCAGTTCGGCATCAACGTGCCGCTGGGCTACGCCAAGGCCTATGCCTGCTACGGGCTCAAGTGCATCGTGGCGCCGGAGATCCCCAACAACAGCGCCTCGCTGGAGCCCTTTGCGGTCACTGCGCCCGAGGGCTGCATTCTCAATGCCAAGCACCCGGCGCCGGTATCGGTACGCCATGTACTGGGCCACTTCGTGCCCGACCTGGTGCTGGGTGCGCTGCACAAATGCCTGCCCGGCCAGGTGCCGGCCGAGGGCGCCAGCGCACTGTGGAACCTGCACCTGAGCGTGCGCCCGCTGGACAGCAACCCGACCGGGCGCAACGCCGAGATGCTGATGTTCAACAGCGGCGGCATGGGCGCGCGCTCCGGCATGGACGGCCTGAGCGCCACCGCGTTCCCCAGCGGCGTGCACACCATGCCGGTGGAAGCCACCGAACAGGCCGGCCCGGTGGTGGTGTGGCGCAAGGAACTGCGCGAAGGCTCTGGCGGTGCCGGCCTGCTGCGCGGCGGCCTGGGCCAGGAAATCGAGGTGTCGGCCGCCGAAGGCTACAGCTTCCGCTTCAGCGCCATGTTCGACCGCATCCAGTACCCGGCGCGTGGGCTCGAGGGGGGCAAGGAGGGGGCCCAGGGCTACGTGGGCCTGGACGACGGCACCCTGCTGCGCGGCAAGGGCCAGCAGTTCGTGCCGGCCGATCGGCGCCTGGTGCTGCGCCTGCCGGGTGGCGGCGGTTACGGCGACCCGCGCCAGCGGCCACGCCACGAGGTGGCGCGCGACCTGCGCTTTGGCTACATCAGTGCCAGCCAGGCACGCGACGACTACGCCTTCGAACCCGGCCAGGAGGGCTGACCCATGGACTTTCAGAGTGCCCGTGTGCGGGCGGTGAAAAGCTCGCCGAGCATGGCGGTATCGGTGCTGGCCAAGCAGATGCTGGCCAAGGGCGAGCCGGTGATCAACCTGAGCCTGGGCGAACCGGACTTCAACACCCCGGCCCACGTGATCGAGGCCGCGCACCAGGCGATGCTCGAGGGCTACAACCACTACACCGCGCCCAATGGCCTGGAGGTGCTGCGCCAGGCCATCGTCGACAAGTTCGAGCGGGAAAACGGCCTGCGCTACGCACTGGACGAAATCTGCGTGGGCAATGGCGCCAAGCAACTGCTGTTCAATGCGTTTCTCGCCACCCTGGAGCAGGGCGATGAAGTGCTCACGCCAGCGCCGTACTGGGTGTCGTACACCGACATGGCGATGCTCAACGGCGGCGTGCCGAAGGTGGTGCCGTGCGGCGCCGAACACGGCTTCAAGCTGAATGCCGCGCGCCTTGAGGCCGCCATCACCCCGCGTACCCGCTGGCTGATGCTGAACTCGCCGAACAACCCCTGCGGGGCGATCTACAGCCGTGAAGAGTTCGCGGCCCTGGGCGCCGTGCTGGAGCGCCACCCCCGGGTGCTGGTGATCTCCGACGAGATCTACGAGCACATCGTGCTGGGCAGGCAGCCGTTCGTGTCGTTCGTCAGCGCCTGCCCGCACCTGCGCGAGCGCACCTTGCTGATCAACGGCGTGTCCAAGGCCTACGCCATGACCGGCTACCGCCTGGGCTATGCGGCCGGGCCACGCGAGCTGATCGTGGCAATGAACAAGACCCAGTCGCAGACCACCACCTGCCCGTCGACCATTTCGCAACTGGCGGCTGCTGCGGCGCTAAATGGCCCGCAGGATTTCGTGCGCCAGGCCAATCGTGAGTACCAGGCCCGAGGGGCGCTGGTGGTCGAGGGCCTGGCGGCCATCGAGGGGCTGAGCCTGCAGATGCCCGAGGGCGCGTTCTATGCCTTCCCGCAGTGCGCCGCATTCATCGGCAGGCGCACGCCGGACGGGCAGGTGATCGAAACCGACGCCGACCTTGCCAGCTACCTGCTGCGGGTGGGCAAGGTGGCCACGGTGCCGGGCTCGGCCTTTGGCCTCGAACCCTACATTCGCCTGTCGTTCGCCACCTCGCGCCAGGAGCTGGAGCAGGCCCTGGGGCAGCTGCGCGATGCGTTCGCGGCGCTGGCCTAGTAACGACAAACCGACTTTCACGAGGTTTCAAGCATGAGCAAGCCGTTCAAACGTTTGTTGATCACCGGTGCAGCCGGTCGCCTGGGCAGCGTGTTGCGCAAGCACATGCAGGCCTTTGCCGACGAGCTGCGCCTGACCGATATCGCCGACATGGGCAGCGCCGCGCCGCACGAAGAGCTGGTGCGCTGCGACCTGGGCAACCTGGCCGATGTGCTGCCGCTGGCCGAGGGCGTGGATGCCATCATCCATGCCGGCGGCGTGCCGGTGGAGGACACCTTCGCGGCGATCCTCAACGGCAACATCGTGGGCACCTACAACATCTATGAAGCGGCGCGCCAGCATGGCGTCAAGCGCGTGATCTACACCAGCTCCAACCACGCCATCGGCTTCTATGACCGCACCGAAACCATCGACGCCAGCGCAGCGCACCGCCCCGACAGCCTGTACGGGGTGAGCAAGTGCTTTGCCGAGGACCTGGGCCGCTACTACTGGGACAAGTTCGCCATCGAGTCGGTGAACCTGCGCATCGGCTCCTCGTTCCCCGAACCGCTGGACCGGCGCATGCTCGCAACCTGGCTGTCGTTCGCCGACTTCGCGCAGCTGTGCGAGCGCTCGCTGCTGGCGCCACGGGTCGGCCACATGATCGTGTACGGCATGTCCGACAACCGCGAAACCCTGTGGGACAACCGCCTGGCGTCCTCCCTCGGCTACGTGCCCAGGGACAGCGCCGACGACTACCGCGAGAAGGTCCTGGCCGAGCACCCGCCGCTGCACCCGAACGAGCCGGCAGCGCGCTACCACGGCGGCAACTTCGCCGGCGCCGGCCACTTCGAAGACCCGAAATGACCTTTTCCGAGCACTTTTGAAGAGACCCCAGCCATGGCTTCGACAGCAACAAAGCAGTATTACGATGTGGTGATCGTCGGCGGTGCGGTGAATGGCAGCGCCACCGCGTACTTTCTGGCCAGCAACCCGGACTTCACCGGCTCGGTGCTGGTGGTGGAGCGCGACTGGACCTATGCCCAATCGGCCACGGCGTTGTCCAGCAGCTCTATCCGGGTGCAGTTCTCCAACCCGATCAACATCCAGATCTCGCGCTTTGGCGCGCAGTTCATCCGCGACTTCCCCGAACTGATGGCGGTCAATGGCGACAGGCCCGACCTGGCCTTCAAGGAGAACGGCTACCTGTTCCTGGCCGACCAGAAGGGTTTCGACGTGCTCAAGCGTCTGCACCAGACCCAGCTGGACAACGGTGCCGACGTCACGTTGCTGGACACCGAGGCGCTGATCCGCCGCTTCCCGTGGGTCAACCCCGACAGCCTGGCCGGCGGCACCTATGGCGAGAGGGACGAGGGCTGGTTCGACAACTACGGGATCATGAACGGCTTTCGCAAAAAGGCCCGCAGCCTGGGCGTGGAGTATGTCGAGAACGAAGTGGTCCAGGTGCTGCGCGAGGGTGATGTGGTCACCGGTGTGCGCCTGGGCGATGGCCAGTTGATCGGCTGTGGCCAGCTGGTCAACACCGCCGGCACCCGTGGACGCCAGGTGGCGCGCCTGGCCGGGCTGGACATTCCGGTGGAGGCGCGGCGCCGTTCGCTGTTCGTGTTCGACTGCCATACGCCGCTGCCCGGCACCGTGCCGCTGACCATCGACCCCACCGGGGTGTTCTTCCGCCCCGAAGGCCACCTGTACCTGGGCGGCACCTACCCACGCCACGACCCGGAGGTGGATTTCAGCGACTTCGACGTGATGCACGACGAGTTCGAGGAAGAGGTGTGGCCGGTGCTGGCCGAGCGTGTGCCGGCGTTCGAGGCGATCAAGGTGGTCAACTCCTGGGCCGGGCACTACGACTTCTGCGTGCTCGACCACAACGCCATCGTCGGCCCCCATGACCAGGTGCGCAACTTCCTGTTCTGCAACGGTTTCAGTGGCCACGGCCTGCAGCAGGCACCGGCCATCGGCCGCGGCCTGAGCGAGCTGATCATCTACGGGGGCTACCGCACCCTGGACCTGAGTGCCCTGAGTTATCAACGGGTGATCGAGAACCGTCCTTTCCTGGAAGACTCGGTCATCTGACCGCGCCGCCTGATGGAGAACAACAAGATGAACACTGACAACAACGGGCTGCGCACGGGCGGGCAGGTGCTGGTCGATGCCTTGCGCATCAATGGCGTGGAGCGCGCGTTCTGCGTGCCCGGCGAGAGCTACCTGGCGGTGCTCGATGCCTTGCACGATGCCAGGGACGACATCGAGCTGATCGTGTGTCGCCAGGAGGGCGGCGCCGCCTACATGGCCGAAGCCTACGGCAAGCTCACCGGCAAGCCGGGTATCTGCTTCGTCACCCGCGGGCCGGGGGCGACCAATGCCTCGGTCGGCGTGCACACCGCCTTCCAGGACTCCACGCCGATGATCCTGTTCATCGGCCAGGTGGCCCGCGACCAGGTGGAGCGCGAAGCCTTCCAGGAGATCGACTACCGCCGCATGTTCGGCCAGATGGCCAAGTGGGTGGTGGAGGTCGACGATGCCGCGCGCCTGCCCGAGCTGCTCAGCCAGGCGTTCCACCGCGCCACCAACGGCCGCCCCGGCCCGGTGGTGGTGGCCCTGCCCGAAGACATGCTGACGGATCGGGTGGCAGTGGCCGATGCCGGCCCGGCCCGCCGGATCGAGGCAGCGGCGGCACCTGCCGACCTGCAGCGCCTGCAGGCTCTGCTGGGCGAGGCACAGCGCCCGTTGGTGGTGCTGGGCGGTGGCGGCTGGACCGCCGAGGCGGTGGTCGATGCGCGGCGCTTCATCCAGGCCCAGAACCTGCCTGTGGCGGCTTCGTTCCGCTGCCAGGATCTGTTCGACAACACCTTGCCCCAGTACGCCGGCGACCTGGGCCTTGCCGCCGGCCCCGAGCTGGTGGAGGCGGTGAAAAGCAGTGACCTGCTGCTGGTGATCGGTGCACGCCTGGGCGAGATGAGCACCGGCGGCTATGCCCTGGTGGACATTCCGGTGCCCAGGCAGGCGCTGGTGCACATTCACCCCGGCATCGAGGAACTGGGCCGGGTGTACCAGCCGACCCTGGCGATCAACGCCGGCATGCCGACCATCGCCGCGCAACTGGCGGCGCTGGCGCCGGCCAAGCCACAGGCGTTCGCCGAGTGGGTACAGCGCCTGAACAGCGGCTACCGGGCCAACTTCGAATGCCCGCGTTCGCCCGGCGCGGTACAGATGAGCGAGGTGATCGCCTGGCTCAACCAGCACCTGGCCGCCGACAGCATCATCACCTGCGGTGCCGGCAACTACACCGGCTGGGTGCACCGCGGCTACCAGCACCAGGCGTTTCGCACCTTGCTGGGGCCCACCAACGGCTCGATGGGCTATGGCGTGCCGGCGGCGATTGCGGCCAAGCTCACCGCGCCGCAGCGCAGCGTGGTGGCGTTCGCCGGTGATGGCTGCTTTCTGATGAACGGCCAGGAGCTGGCCACTGCCGCGCACTATGACGCACGGGTCATCGTGGTGGTGGTGAACAACGGCATGTACGGCACCATCCGCATGCACCAGGAGCGCAGCTACCCGGGGCGGGTGTCGGGTACCGACCTGCACAACCCCGACTTCGCCGCGCTGGCACGGGCCTATGGCCTGCATGCCGAAACGGTGAGCGCCACCGAGCAGTTCGCGGGTGCGTTCGAGCGTTGCGAGGCGTCGGGCAAGCCGGCGCTGATCGAGGTGCAGATCGATCCCGAGGCGCTGACCCCGCGCATGACCCTCAGCCAGATCCGCGAAAAGGCCCTGGCGTCGCGTTGACCCTCCAGGCGGGGGCAGGGTCTGCCTCCCGCCGTTTCCCCCATTCCCCTGCGAGCCCATCAGCATGAACCTTGCCGATCCTGATCTGCTGCGTGAACGTTGCTATATCGATGGAACCTGGGTGGGCGCCGACAGCGCCCGCAGCATTGACGTGACCAACCCGGCCACCGGCCAGCGCCTGGGTGGCGTGCCGCGCATGGGCGCCGACGAAACCCGCCGCGCCGTGCTCGCCGCCCAGGCGGCGCTGCCGGCCTGGCGCGCCCTCACCGCCAAGGAACGCGCCAGCCGCTTGCAGGCGTGGTTTCGCGAAATTCTCCTGCACCAGGAAGACCTGGCGCGCATCATGACGGCCGAGCAGGGCAAGCCCCTGGCCGAGGCCCGTGGCGAGATCGCCTTCGCCGCAGCCTATGTGGAGTTCTATGCCGAGGAGGGCAAGCGCCTGTATGGCGACGTGATCCCCTCGCCGCAGGCCGACCGACGCCTGCTGGTGACCAAGGAGCCGATTGGCGTGTGCGCGGCGATCACGCCGTGGAACTTCCCGGCGGCGATGATCACGCGCAAGGCCGCCCCGGCCCTGGCGGCCGGCTGCACGCTGGTGCTCAAGCCCGCCTCGCAGACCCCGTTCAGCGCCCTGGCGCTGTGCGTGCTGGCCGAACGCGCGGGCATACCGCGTGGCGTGCTCAACGTGTTGACCGGCGACTCGGCCGCCATCGGTGGCGAACTGACCGCCAACCCGGTGGTGCGCAAGCTGTCGTTCACCGGCTCCACGCCCATCGGCATCCAGTTGCTGCAGCAGAGCGCGGCCACGGTGAAGAAGGTGACCCTGGAGCTGGGCGGCAACGCGCCCTTCATCGTGTTCGACGACGCGGACCTTGAAGCGGCGGTGGAGGGCGCACTGGTGGCCAAGTTCCGCAACAGCGGGCAGACCTGCGTGTGCGCCAATCGCTTCTACATCCAGGACGGCATCTACGAGCGCTTTGTCGAGCGCTTTGCCCAACGGGTCGGCGAGCTGGTGGTGGGCGAGGGCAGCCAGGCCGGCACCACCGTCGGCCCGCTGATCGATGCCAAGGCCGTGGCCGGGGTCGAGGCGATGGTGAGCGACGCACTGGAGGGCGGTGCGCGACTGGTCGCCGGTGGCCGGCGCCACCCCCTTGGCGAGGCGTTCTACCAGCCCACCGTGCTGGCCGAGGTGACACCGGACATGCGCGTGGCCCGCGAGGAGATTTTCGGGCCGGTGGCGCCGCTGTTTCGCTTTCACAGCGAAGAACAGGTCATCGCCCAGGCCAATGCCACCGAGTTCGGCCTGGCCTGCTACCTGTATGCACGGGATGTGGGGCGGATCTGGCGGGTCTCGGAGGCCCTGGAGTACGGCATGGTCGGCGTCAATGTCGGCGTGCTGGCCACCGAGGTCGCACCGTTTGGCGGTGTGAAGTCATCGGGGCTGGGGCGCGAAGGCTCGCGCTACGGGATCGAGGATTACCTCGAGATCAAGTACGTGTGCCTGGGCCTGGGCTGACCCGCCAGGGCAGGGCGACAGCGCCGCTCAGTCGCCGCTGTCGACCAGGCGCTGGTAACGCGACAGGCTTTCTTCCAGGTGCTTGCGCACCGCCGAACGGGCGGCGTTGACGTCGCCCATGCTGATGGCCGAGAGAATCGCGCCGTGTTCGCGGCCGATCTTCTTGATGTGCGCCAGGCGGTTCTTGCCGGTGGACTGGCCGTGCTTGAGGTTGAGGTCGAAGATGATGTCCGGGCCCAGGGCTTCGAGCAGCTGCGGGAAGTGCGGGTTGTTGGTGGCGCGGGCAATCGCCAGGTGGAACTCGAAGTCGGCACGGGCCTCTTCCTCGAGGTTGGAGCCGTCCAGCGCGTTGAAGCGGTCGAAGGCCTCGGTGATCTGCGCCACGCTGGTGGGGCTGCGGCGCTCGGCGGCACGCGCGACCGACTCGGTCTCGATGCCCAGGCGCAGTTCCAGCACGTGGGCGGCGGCGCGCACGTCATCGACTGCGGTGCTCAGGGCAAAGCCCAGGCGCTTGACGTCCTGCTCGACCACGAACACGCCTACACCCTGGCGGGCGATCAGCCGACCGCCCAGACGCAACGAGGCCACGGCCTCGCGAATCACAGGACGGCTGACGCCGAATTCCTTGCACAGCTCCTGTTCGGACGGAAGCTTCTGCCCCGGCCCGTATGTGCCATTGTCGATCCGGTTGGACAGCTCGTGGATCACTGTCTCCGCCAGATTGGCCCTGCGCGTTCCAAACGACGCATTCATAGTTGTGTAGCTCCTGAAACTGATGTGCTCATCACGATGGATTGAATGGTTGAACAGGTTGGCGCATCCGTCAAACGCGATCTGCGTCGAAATCACCCGACCCGCTAAAAACCCGAAGTAGCGGCGAAAATGTAGCCATATGTTATCAAACAACTGACTTGTTATGGTGCAAGCGCCTGATTCTACTGCAATCCCATGCCTCGTTAAGGTGCATGGATCAAGGCGTGCGTGGCTTTTGTCAGCATTTTCATTTTCCTCAAGCATACACCCATTGACAGTTGCCTGCTGACTGTTATCTTACAAGTGCGCCGGCGAGGTTGGCCAGGCGTGTGCAGTTCGTCCAATGATTACTGGGAGCTGAGAATGAATAAGAACAACCGGGGTTTGACCGCCCTTGCTGCACTGATGGCAACACTGATAGGGGCTGGCACGGCGAACGCGGCGGACACCCAGCTGGTACGGATCGGCTTTGCCGGCCCGCTGACCGGGCCCTCTGCACACCAGGGGCTGGATGTGGAACATGGCGTGAGCATCGCCATCGAAGAGGCCAACCAGCAGCAGTTGAAGCTGGGCGACAAGGTGGCCCAGTTCAAGCTGGTGTCCGAGGACGATGTGGCCGACCCGCGTACCGGTACCGCCGTGGCGCAACGCCTGGTGGATTCGAAGGTGGCGGTGGTGATCGGGCATTACAACTCGGGCACCAGCATCCCGGCCTCGAAGATCTACGCCGATGCCGGCATCCCGCAGATCTCGCCGTCGGCGACCAACCCGGCGCTGACCCGCCAGGGCATCAAGACCGTGTTTCGCGTGGTCAACGACGACGCCACCCTCGGCCGCTATGCCGGCAACTACCTGGTCAAGACCCTGCAGGCCCAGCGCATCGCGATCTTCGACGACCGCACCGCCTACGGCCAGGGCCTGGCCGACGAAGTGACCAAGGCGGTCAAGGCCGCCGGTGGCAACGTGGTGGTCCGCGAATACACCAACGACAAGTCCACCGACTTCAATGCCATCCTCACCACCGCCAAGTCGCAGAAGGTCGATGCGGTGTTCTTCGCCGCCCTCGACTACCAGGCCGCCCCCATGGCCAAGCAGATGAAGAACCTGGGCCTGAAGGCCAGGTTCATGAACATCGGCAACCTGCCCAACGACGAGTTCAAGAAGATGGCCGGCAGCGCCGCCGAGGGCGTGTACGCCTGGAACTACGGCACCCCGTTGCTGGAGATGCCCAAGGGCGCGGCGTTCGAGCAGAAGCTCAAGGCCAAGTTCGGCACGGGCGTGGTGCAGTCCTCGCCTGCGGCGTACGACGCCACCTGGGCGGCGATCACCGCCATGGTCAAGGCGCAGTCGGCCGACCCTGCCGTGTACCTGCCGGTACTCAAGAGCGAAAGCTACGAGGGCGTCACCGGCACCATCGCATTCGATGAATTCGGCAACCTGAAAAGCCCGGCCGCCACGGTGTTCCAGTTTGCCGACGGCGGCTGGAAAACCCTCTCGGTCGAGCGCGACTGAGCCGTTGCTCTACCTCGAATAACAAGCGGGCCGCCCGGCTCGCAACAATAAGAAGCGTTCATTTCTGACCTGCCAGGCATGCCGCCGCGTCGCTGTTGCCAGCGCACGCGGTGAGCGACAACGCAGTTTTGAGGATTCAGCTCGTGGAAGGCAATTTCGATATCTTGTTGCAGCAGGTCCTCAACGGCCTGGTGCTGGGCAGCATCTATGCCCTGGTAGCCCTGGGCTACACCATGGTCTACGGCATCATCGGCCTGATCAACTTCGCCCACGGCGAGGTGGTGATGGTGGGCGCCATGGTGACCATCTCGGTGCTGAGCATGCTCGCGGGCATGGGCTTTGCGCCCGGCATCCTGACCCTGCTGCTGGCGATCATGGTGGCGGCGGCGGTGTGCATGCTGATGGCCCAGGGCATGGAGAAGTTCGCCTACCGGCCCTTGCGCAAGGCCCCGCGCCTGACCCCGCTGATCCTCGCGATCGGCATCTCGATCGCCTTGCAGAACCTGGCGATGATGATCTGGGGGCGTGGCTACAAGACCTTCCCCGAAGTGGTCGAAACCCGCCCGATCGAGGTGTTCGGCGCCACCGTCACCAACGTGCAGATGAGCATCATGATCATCTCGGTGGTGATCATGCTGGGGCTGTGGCTGCTGGTCGACAAGACCCGCCTGGGCAAGGCCATGCGCGCCACCGCGCAGAACCAGGAAGTGGCCGGGCTGATGGGCATCAACATCAACCGGGTGATTTCCGCGACCTTCCTGATCGGTGCCGGGCTTGGCGCCATCGCCGGGGTGATGCGCGCGGTCAACTACGGCCAGGCCGACGCCTACATGGGCCTGCTGCTGGGGCTCAAGGCCTTCTCGGCGGCGGTGCTGGGCGGCATCGGCAACCTGTTCGGGGCCATGGCCGGCGGGCTGCTGCTGGGCCTGATCGAGTCGCTGGCCGCCGGCTACACCGGCCACCTCACCGGGGGCTTCCTGGGCGCCAACTACCAGGACATCTTCGCGTTCGCCGTGCTCATTCTGGTGCTGCTGTTCCGGCCCAACGGCCTGATGGGCGAACGCCAGGCCGACCGGGCCTAGGAGGCAACGCACATGAAAAACCAAACCGCACAGTACCTGCTGCTGATCCTGGCGTTCGTGGCCTTGCCCTTCGTCGTCGACAGCATTCCGTTCCTGGGGCCCACCTGGGTACGCATCCTCGGCTTTGCCATGCTCTACGTGCTGCTGGCACTGGGCCTGAACATCGTGATCGGCTACGCCGGCCTGCTCGACATGGGCTACATCGGCTTCTACGCCATCGGCGCCTACCTGTACGCCTTGCTGGCCTCGCCGCACCTGAACATGGCCGGGCTGGTGGACGGCGTGCTGAACTGGCCGCTGTGGGTGATCATCCCGCTGGCAGCGATTGCCGCGGCCATCTGCGGGGTGCTGATCGGCGCCCCGGTGCTCAAGCTGCGCGGCGACTACCTGGCCATCGTGACCCTGGGCTTTGGCGAGATCATCCGCATCTTCATGAACAACCTCGACCAGCCGGTGAACATCACCAACGGGCCGCAGGGCATCAGCAACATCGCACCCTTGCACATCGACGGCGGGGCCTGGTCGCATGCCGCAGGGCAGGCGCCCGAGGCGCTGCTGTCGCTGCAGACCTCATGGAGCCTGTTCGGGCTCAAGGTCACCCCGGTGATCAGCTACTACCTGTTCTTCCTGGTGGTGGTGATCTTCGCCATCGTGCTGTCCAAGCGCCTCGAAGTCTCGCGCATCGGGCGGGCCTGGATGGCCCTGCGCGAGGACGAGGTGGCGGCCGAGGCCATGGGCCTGAACAAGCGCAACCTCAAGCTGCTGGCATTTGCCATGGGCGCGACCTTTGGCGGGGTGTCCGGGGTGCTGTTCTCCAGCTACCAGGGCTTCGTCAGCCCCGAGTCATTCACCCTGATGGAGTCGATCATGGTGCTGGCGATGGTGGTGCTCGGCGGCATGGGCTCGATTCGCGGCGTGGTGCTGGGGGCGTTGATCCTGTCGGTGATGCCCGAGGTGTTCCGCGACCTGGTCAACTGGATACAGCCGTTCGTGATGGACAACGTGACCTTCGTCAGCCGCGAGGTGCTGCGCAACGTGCTGGATGCCTCGACCCTGCGCATGCTGGTGTTCGGCCTGGCGCTGATTCTGGTGATGCGCTACCGGCCCGAGGGCCTGTGGCCGTCCAACCGACGCCGCGCCGAGCTGCATGACGGCGACCCCGAGCCCACCCCGGCGGCGACCGCGCTGAGCACCACGGTGCCCGCGAGCACGCCGGCCTTCGATCACCCGGCCCAACAGGCGGACAAGGTATGAGCGACGTATTACTGGAGCTGCGTTCGGTCAGCAAGTTCTTTGGCGGCCTGCAGGCCCTGCACGGCATCGACCTGTCGATCCGGCGCGGCGAGATCCGCGGCCTGCTGGGCCCCAACGGCGCGGGCAAGACCACCCTGTTCAACGTGCTTACCGGGCTGTACCGGGCCGAAGAGGGCAAGGTCGAATTCGACGGCAAGCCGCTGAACATCAGCAAGCCGCACAAGGTGGTGGAGGCGGGTATCTCGCGCACCTTCCAGAACATCCGGCTGTTCCACAACATGACCGCGCTGGAAAACGTGATGATCGGTCGCCATGTACGCACCCGCTGCGGGGTGTTCGGGGCCGTGTTCCGCACCCCGGCCTGCGTGCGCGAAGAGCGCGAGATTCGCCAGGCTGCGCGGCACTGGCTGGCCTACGTGGGCATCGGGCACCTGGCCGGGGAACTGGCCAAGAACCTCTCCTACGGCGACCAGCGGCGTCTGGAAATTGCCCGCTCGCTGGCCACCGAACCCTTGCTGATTGCCCTGGACGAACCGGCGGCCGGCATGAACGCCTCCGAGACCGAAGGCCTGCGCCAGCTGATGTGCAAGATGAAGGCCGACGGCAAGACGGTGCTGCTGATCGAGCATGACGTGAAGCTGGTGATGGGCTTGTGCGATCACGTCACCGTGCTGGAATTCGGCAGGAAGATCGCCGATGGCCTGCCGGCCGATGTGCAAAGGGACCCTCGGGTAATCGAGGCCTATCTGGGTTCGGAGGCGGTGGCCTGAACATGAAGAACATTCTTGAAGTACGCGACCTGCAGGTGGCCTACGGGGCCATCCAGGCGATCAAGGGCATCGACCTGCACATCCGCGAAGGCGAAATGGTCGCGCTGATCGGCGCCAACGGCGCCGGCAAGACCACCACCCTCAAGACCCTGGCCGGCCTGCTCAGCCCGGTTGCCGGGCAGATCACCTTCGATGGCAAGGCGCATGCGGCGATCAAGAGCTACGACCTGATCCGCCAGGGCCTGGCGCTGGTGCCGGAAGGCCGCGGGATCTTCCCCAAACTGACGGTGTACGAGAACCTAGAGATGGGCGCGTTCTCGCGAACCGACGGCAAGGACGCGATCCAGGCAGATATCGAACGCATGTTCGGCATCTTCCCGCGGCTCAAGGAGCGCGCCTTTCAGCTGGCCGGCACCATGTCGGGCGGCGAGCAGCAGATGCTGGCGATTTCCCGGGCATTGATGGGCAGGCCCAAGCTGCTGTTGCTCGACGAGCCGTCGATGGGCCTGGCGCCGATCATCGTGCAGAAGATCTTCGAAACCATCGTCGAGGTGGTCAAGGGCGGCGTGACCCTGCTGCTGGTGGAGCAGAACGCCAGGCTTGCCTTGCAGACCTGCCAGCGCGCCTATGTGATCGATGGCGGGCGCATCGCGCTGGAAGGCCAGGCCAGCGACCTGCTGCACAACGAGCAGGTGCAGAAGGCGTACCTGGGCGAGTAGGCGCCGTTCAGGGGGGCCGGCGCTGCACCAGGGCCGGGCCCTGGTTGCGGCTGTTGCCCACGGCGCTGTCCACGGGGTACCACTCGAACACCTGGGCGGGCTCGGCGAGGTCCAGCAGCAGCTGTTCGGCGTATGCCTTGGAGGTGGCGGGGTCCAGCCAGTGGCGTGCCGCATCTGCAGCCAGCACCACCGGGCGCCGGTCATGCACATCCAGCAGGCCGCCCTGGCTGTCGGCCGTGATGATCACGCAGCCGTCCTGTTCGCCGGGTGGGTCGCCCAGCTGGCCGATGGCCGCGCACAGGGCAGGGCGTCCATCGCGGCGGCGGATCAGGTAGGGCTGCTTCTTAGGCCCGCCCTCATCGACCCATTCGAACCAGTTGTCGACCGGCACGATCAGCCGGTGCGGCCAGATGGCGCGAAAGAACGGGCCGTGGGCCACCTTCTCGACGCGGGCATTGATCGGTGCCGGCTTGTCCTGCGCCCAGTGTGGCCGCCAGCCCCAGCGCAGCAGGTCGGCGTGCAGGGTGTCATGCTGCAGGCGGAGTACCGCCAGCTGGGTGGTGGGGGCCACGTTGTAGTGCCCAAGCGGCGCATCGCCCACGCGGTTGACCAGTGGGTTGGGCATGCTCAGGGCGTCCACGAACTCGTGGATGCCGTGGTACTGGCTCAGTCGTCCGCACATGTGCACCTCCGCCGGCAGGCCTGTTTGAGCATAGGCCGATTTGGTGGGCGGCGGTGCGTGGCCGTTCGGCCGCTGTCAGCCGGGGGCGAGGGTCACGGCGCTTCCTGGCTCAGCGCCGAGCGCCCGGCACTGTGGAACACCACGTCATCCTGCGGGGTGTGGATGCGGCTGCACAGCACGTTGCGGTAGTGCCGCTCCAGCGGGTTGTGCCGCGAAAGCCCTGGGTTGCCGCTGGCCTCGATGGCCAGCTCCACGGCCTGGATGGCGTTGTGCGTGACCAGTTGCTTGAGCTGCCCGGCGTGCTGCGCGGTGACGTGGCCGCTGGCCGCGGAGTCGAGCAGGTTGCGGTTGGCGAACAGCAGGGTATCGATGCGCCCGACCCGCTCCTGAAAGCGCGGCAGGCTGGCCAGCGGCTGGCCGAGGTTGGATGGCACCCGCTCGCGCAGGAAGCTCACCAGCCAGTCGCGTGCGGCCTGGGCCACGCCGTCGTAGAGGCTGGCCAGCAGCACCGCCATCCACAGCTGAGCTTCGCCATCGAGCTCGGCGCGCGGTGCGCTGGCCGGGCTGACGGCCACGGCGTGCTCCAGCGGCAGCAGCACATCGTCGAACTCGACGCGGTGGCTGCAGGTGGCACGCATGCCCAGGTGATCCCACTCATCGACGATGCGGATGCCGGGGCTGTCCTTGTGCACCAGAAAGCCACCCACCAGCGGGTCGGCATCGTCGCTGCGCGCCCACACCAGGTACCAGCTCAGGCCGTGGCTGCCGGTGGAGTAGAGCTTGGTGCCGGACAGGCGCCAGCCTTCGGCGGTACGCCGCGCGAGGGTCGAGGGCAGGCCGCCACGGGCCGGGGTGCCCAGCTCGGGTTCGACCCTGAAGGCATTGATCAGCGCGCCGTGCTCCACCGCTTCGCGGGCCAGGCGCTGGCGCAGCGACAGCGGCCAGCGCTGGTCGTCCTGCAGGCGCACGTGCTGCAGGTACTGCATGACCAGAATCAGTGCGGTGGAGGGCTCGCCCTTGGCCACGGCGGCCACCACCTTGCGCGCGGTGGCGAGGTCGGCACCGGCACCCCCCAGCTCGCGCGGCACGGTGAGCGCGAGCAGGCCATGGCGTTGCAGCAGGGCAAAGTTGGCGGCGGGGAAGGCACCGCTGCGGTCCACCTCGGTGGCGCTGGCGGCCAGCTCGCGGGTCAGGGTAAACAGCAGTGGGTCCAGGTCGGCGAGGGCAGGGGCCGACTCGATCGAACGGTACGGCGCGGCAATAGAAGACAGGCTCATCAGGCACTCATCGCAGAAAATCCAGGGAGCACCCGGGGGTGCCGTCGTCCCGCCCTGAGTTGTGTGTGCAGATCGGCGGGCTTATGACCGTATGCGTTAAATTTTCTGCTGTAAAATTCTTTATGGTTATAAGCTAATGGCGATAATTAAACGCTATTTGCATATTAGGATATTCATAAAATGCACTTCACTGATTTATGGCGAGCCGGTAGAGTCGCTCTACAATCGCCTTCAGGAGTGCACTGCATGCCACCCATTTCACGACTTCTCGCCCTCGCTGGCGCCTTGCTGCTGGCCGGGCAGGTGCTGGCCGAACCGCGTATCGAACTGCGCATCGGCGACCAGAAGGGCAACATGCGTGCCCAGCTGGAGGCCGCCGACGGGCTGCGCGACCTGCCGTATGACATCAAGTGGGCGGAGTTTCCGGCTGCCGCGCCGCTGGCCGAGGCGCTCAATGCCGGCGCGGTGGACGCCGGCATCATCGGTGATGCGCCGCTGCTGTTCGCCCTGGCGTCCGGCGCGCAGGTCAAGGCGATTGCCGTGGACAAGTCCGACGCCTATGGCACAGCGGTGCTGGTGGACCCCGGGTCGGCGCTGCACGCGGCGGCCGACCTCAAGGGCAAGCGCATCGCCACCGGGCGCGGCTCGATTGGCCATTACGTGGCGCTCAAGGCGCTGGCCAGCGCGGGGCTGAGCGAGAAGGACGTCGAGTTCCGCTTCCTTGGCCCGGTGGATGCCAGGATGGCCTTGGCCAACGGTTCGGTGGATGCCTGGGCGACGTGGGAGCCCTATACCGCGCTGGCCGAAACCACTGGCCAGGGCCGGGTGCTGGTCAATGGTCGCGGCTTGTCCAGTGGCAACAGCTTTCTGGCGGCGACTGACAAGGCGTTGGCCGACCCGGCCCGGCGCGCGGCCCTGCAGGACTACCTGGCGCGCCTGGCCAAGGCCCAGGTGTGGGCCAACCAGAACCTGGACAGCTACTCCAAGACCCTGGCGCAGATCATCGGCTTCCCGCAGGACGCGGCCCGGCTGCAGTTCGAGCGTCGCCAGTTGCGCTGGCAGGTCGTGGACGCCGGCACCATCGCCGAGCAGCAGGAAACCGCCGACTTCTACCAGGCCCACGGCCTGATTGCCCAACGTCTGGACGTGGCGCCGACCTTTGCCGGCGGCTTCGTGCTGCCCGCCAGCGTCGCCGTGACCCAGGCCCACTGACAGGAGCTGACCCCATGCAACCGTTCAAACGTCTGCGACAACTGGCCATCGGCGCGCTGCTTGGCGCCAGCCTGATCGGTAGCGCCAGCGCGGGGCAAACCCTGCGCATCGGTTACCAGAAATCCTCGACGCTGCTGATTCTGCTCAAGGCCCAGGGTACGTTGGAGCAGCAGCTGGCGCAGCAGGGCATACAGGTCAGCTGGCATGAGTTCGCCAGCGGCCTGCCGCTGCTGGAGGCCCTGAACCTGGGCAATGTCGATGTGTCGGCGGATGTGGCCGACACCGTGCCGGTGTTCGCCCAGGCGGCGGGGGCGCGGTTGACCTATTTTGCCCGCGAGACGCCATCGCCACTGGCCCAGGCCATTCTGGTGCCGGCGGATTCGCCGCTGCACAGCCTGGCGGATCTCAAGGGCAAGAAGGTGGCGGTGACCAAGGCCGCGGGGAGCCATTACCTGTTGATACAGGCCCTGGCCAGGGCCGGGTTGACCTTCAGCGATATCCAGCCGGCCTACCTGATCCCGGCCGATGGCCGTGCGGCGTTCGAGAACCGCAAGGTCGATGCCTGGGTCACCTGGGACCCGTTCGTGGCCAGCGCCCAGCGCCAGCAGCATGCGCGGGTGCTGAGCGACGGGCAGGGGCTGGCCAGTTACCAGCGTTACTACCTGGCGGGCAGCGATTACGCCAAGGCGCATCCGCAGGTGCTTGAAACCGTGTTCGGTGCGTTGCAGAAGGCAGGGCAGTGGACCAAGGCCAACCCCACGCAGGCGGCGCAGGTGCTGGGGCCGTTGTGGGGCAACCTGGATGTGGCCACGGTGGAGCAGGCCAATACGCGGCGCAGTTACGACGTGCAGTTGGTGAAGCCGGAGCATCTGGCCGAACAGCAGCAGATTGCCGATGTGTTCTTTGCCCAGGGCCTGTTGCCGCGCAAGGTGGATGCGGCGGCGGTGTCGTTGTTCGAGCCGGTGGCAGGGCGCTGATTGCGGCTCGGCGGGTGGGGGCTGCCTGATCCACGGTGGGTTCAGGTTGTACGAGCGCTTCGCGCTCGATTCGCCGGCAAGGCCGGCGCCTACTGTGCTTGTGCCCGACGCAAGCAGGAGCGGGCCTTGCCCGCACCTGCGTATGCGGCCTGTCGGCCAGGGGCAGACCTGATACGGTCTGCTCAGGAGGTTCAGATCACCCGGAACCCATGGGTGCCATCACGCCCCAGCTGCGCCACCAACCCGAACTCCCAATCCAGGTACCCCTGCATCGCCTCACGCGGGTTGTCGGTGCCTTCATACGGCCGGCGGTAACGGTCGCTGCGCGGCACCGCCAGGTGCGTCTCGCCCGACTCCAGCGGCCGCCCCTCGGCAATCCAGCGGCCCGTACCACCCTCCAGCACGAACACCGGCACTCGGGTCAGGCGTTGCAGGTCCTGCGCCGCGAACCGCGCCAGCAAGCTGCTGCCGCAGGTCAGCACGTAACGTCCCGCCACCGGCAAGCGCTCCAGTGCCTGCTCCAGCTGTGCCCTGATCGCCCAGTGCGCACCCGGTATGTGCCGCTGCACGTAATTGGCACTGGTGGTGAAGTCGAGCAGCACCGTGTCGGCGTCGGCCTGCCACTGCACCAACTGCTCGGGGTCGATGGTCGAAGGCTGCGGCAACGCCGGCAACGGCGGCTGCCAATCACCCGTTTCGCTGAAGTCGCCTGCGCCCAAGCCATCGAGCACCGCCACCTCCCAGCCCATCTGCGCCAACCACGACGCACTCATGTTGGCACGCACGCCATCGTCATCGATCAGCACGATGCGCGCCCCGCGCACACTGGCCACATGGTCGGTTTCCTGCACCAGCTGACCACCCGGCGTCGAGCGGCTGCCTGGCAGGTGGCCCCGGGCAAATTCCTCGGGGGTGCGCACATCGAACACATAAGTACTGCGATCGGCCTGGGCGCGCCACGCCGCCAGCGTCTGGCTGTCCGCACGCACGACGCCGGCCTTGTCGGCCACGGCCCGGGCCTGTTCGGCGGCGCGCTGCCGGTTGGCCGGGCTCACGTCGCCAAAGCGCCGCGATTGGCCATGGGCCAGGGTCTGCCCCGCCAATGTCCAGCCAATGGTGCCGTTGCGCAAAGCCGATACCGGGTTGGGAATGCCGGCGTTGACCAGCGACTGGGTGCCGATGATGCTGCGGGTGCGCCCGGCGCAATTGACGATCACGCGGGTGGCCGGGTTCGGTGCCAGCTCGGCCACCCGCAGCACCAGTTCGGCACCCGGCACGCTGATGCCGCCCGGAATGCTCATGGTCTGGTATTCGTCGAAGCGACGCGCATCCAGCACCACCACGTCGGCCTTTTCGTTCAGCAGCGCCTGCACTTCTTCGGCCGCCAGCGAAGGGGTGTGGCGCTGGCTTTCCACCAGTTCGCCAAACGCCTTGCTAGGTACGTTCACATCCTGGAACAGCTCGCCGCCGGCCTCGCGCCAGCCGGCCAGGCCGCCTTCGAGCAGGGCCACGTCGCTGTAGCCAAGTTGACCCAGGCGCTGGAGCGCAATCTGCGCCAGGCCCTCGCCATCGTCATACACGGTGATCGGTGTATCGCGCCGGGGCACTCGCGCGTAGATTTCGATTTCAAGCCTGGACAGCGGGATGTTGGCCGCGAACAGCGGATGTTCCACGGCGAAGGGTGCTTCTTCGCGCACATCGATCAGGGCCAGTTCATGCCTGGCCAGCAAGTGCTGGCGCAGGTGGGCGTAGGTGCGGGTGGTCGGGGTGCTCATGGCGCAAGGTTCTCTTTTGACAGGTCCCACAGATTGGGCAGTTGGGTGTTGGAATAACCGGAAATGAAGGGTTTCTCGCTGCCGTCGGCCAGGTACACGGCACGCCTGACCGCGCCGATGTTGGCGCCGTACACGTGGATGCTGATCGACACCTGGTCGTCGAAGGCATTGCTGACCTGATGGATGTCGCCGATGCGCGGCGACACCGCCTCGACCTGGCCGCGCTCGAGGCGCACCGGGCTGCCGGACGGCAGCAGCGCGCCGTGCTCGCTGCGGGCAAACCCCTGGGCGTATTCGGCGCCGCGCAGCATGCCGATCAGGCCCCATACCCGGTGGTCGTGGACCGGCGTGGTCTGCCCCGGCCCCCACACGAAGCTGACGATGGAGAAGCGCTGGCGCGAATCGCAGTGCAGCAGGTATTGCTGATAGCGTTCGGGGCTGGGCTGGGCCAGCTCTGGCGGCAGCCAGTCGTCATGGGCCACCAGTTGCTGCAACAGGCGCTGGCCATCATCGAGAAGGGCCGCTTCATCGGTTTCTCGGTCGAGCAGGCTGGCCAGTTCGTCGATGAACTGACGCAAGCGGTCCAGGCGAAGGGGGTCGGTCATGGTCGGGGCTCTGGCTACGGTTTCGAATCAGCCTAGCAACCGCCTGATGATTCTCAAAATTCAAATTGAGCATAAGCTAATATGCGCAAAGTGAATTTTAAAGCTGTTTCGATATAAATCATTTTTTATATTAGGTTATGCCTAAAATGAATTTCACAAGGGGTGGCGGGCTCGGTAGCTTATAAGCGTTCGTTTTGAAGAAAGAACCTTCTATAACCAATAAGCTTTCTTCGCCCTCTTCAAGGAGCCCCCCATGAGCGTTCAATTCATCGGCATGATCGGCCACCGCCTGTCTTCGGAGACCCTCGATCCGGCTGGCCCGATCTTCGACAAGGCGTACATCACCCGTTTTGCCCAGGTGCACGAGCAGGCAGGCTTCGACCGGATTCTGGTGGGGTACTGGTCGGATCAGCCCGACGGCTTTCTGGTCACGGCCCTGGCCGGGCTGGCGGCGCCGCGTATCGGCTTTCTGCTGGCGCATCGCCCCGGCTTCGTGGCGCCGACCCTGGCCGCGCGCAAGCTGGCAACCCTCGATCACCTGCTCGACGGACGCCTGGCGCTGCACGTGATCAGTGGCGGCAATGACGGCGAGCAACGCAAGGACGGCGACTACCTCGACCACGACCAGCGCTATGCGCGCAGCGACGAGTTTCTGGAGGTGGTGCGCAAGGTCTGGACCCAAGACACCCCCTTCGATCATCACGGCACCTTCTACCAGGCGCAGAACGCCTTCTCCGCCATCAAGCCTGTGCAAAAGCCGCACCTGCCGGTGTTTTTCGGTGGTTCTTCGGCGGCGGCCCTGGAAGTGGCCGGCAAGCATGCCGATGTGTTCGCGCTGTGGGGCGAGTCGCTGGAGCAGACCCGCGAAACCATTCAGGCAGTACGTGCCCAGGCGGCCTTGCACGGGCGCCAAGTGCAGTTCAGCGTGTCGTTCCGGCCCATCATCGCCGATACCGAAGCTGCGGCCTGGGCCAAGGCCGATGCCATTCTCGATACCGCTCGCCAGCGCCTGGAGCGCGCCGGCCCGGTGGTGGCCAACAAGCCGCAGAGCGTCGGTGCGCAGCGCCTGCTGGACACCGTGGCGCAAGGCGAGCGCGTGGATGAGCGCCTGTGGACCGGTATGGCTGCACTGGTTGGCGGTGGGCACAACTCCACCGCGCTGGTGGGAACCCCCGAGCAGGTGGCCGATGCCTTGCTGGCGTACTACGAGCTGGGCGTGACCACCTTTCTGATTCGCGGGTTCGACCCGATCAACGACGCCGCCGACTACGGCCGCGAGCTGATCCCGCTGACCCACGCCAAGGTCGCGGCGCGCCAGGCACAACGCAGCGCCTGAACGGCGCAGCTACCCCAACCCCACCCCGAGACCGCACGCGCGGATCGCCTTGCCTTGTGCCGTACCGGCACCTGGAGACCTGCGTGCGAGATGCTCTGCAACGGGCCGCCACTGCGCGCCCGCATTCCCTGACCCTGAACCTTGATGCCCGCGAAGTGCTGGCCGGCTGCCTGTTCCTGGGCTTCGGCCTGACCGGGCTGCTGGTGGGCAGCGCCTATGCCAGCGGCACGGCGATGCGCATGGGCGCAGGCTACTTTCCCTGGCTGGTGAGCCTGGCCCTGTGCGGGCTGGGCGTGGCCTTGCTGGTGCGCGGCCTGTGGCTGGGCCGCGAGAAGGTCACGCTGGGCGGGTTGTTCATCGTCCGCCCGGCGCTGGCCATCAGTGCCAGCGTGGTGGCGTTCGCGCTGCTGCTGCCCAGCCTTGGCCTGGCGCTGGCGACCCTGTGCATGACGCTGCTCAGCGGCCTGGGCCGGCACAAGGCGCACCTGGGCGAACTGCTGGCGGTGGGCAGCGCGCTGGGGCTGTTCAGCGTGCTGGTGTTCGGCTACGGGCTGGGCCTGAACCTGCCGGCCTGGCCTGTCTGAGGAGCGACCCATGGAGCTGTTGGCACACCTGGGTATCGGCCTTGAAGCCGCCTTCACCCTGAACAACCTGCTGTACTGCCTGATCGGTGTGACCCTGGGCACGCTGGTGGGGGTGCTGCCCGGCCTGGGGCCGGTGGCCACCATCGCCATGCTGCTGCCGATTACCTACGGCCTGAGCCCGGCGGCGGCGCTGATCATGCTGTCGGGCATCTATTACGGCGCCCAGTACGGCGGCTCGACCACGGCGATCCTGGTCAACCTGCCGGGCGAGTCGTCCTCGGTGGTGACTTGCCTGGACGGCCATGCCATGGCACGCAAGGGCCGGGCCGGGGCGGCCCTGGCCATTGCCGCGATCGGTTCGTTCATTGCCGGCAGCCTGTCGATCCTGCTGCTGGCCGCTGCTGCCGCACCGCTGGCCGAAGTGGCGCTGAAGTTCGGCCCGGCCGAGTACTTCTCGCTGATGCTGCTGGGCCTGGTGGCCGCCGTGGTGCTGGCCCAGGGCGACGTGCTCAAGGCCGTGGCCATGACCCTGCTGGGGCTGCTGCTGGGCCTGGTGGGCACCGACGTGAATTCCGGGGTGGAGCGCTTTACCTTCGGCCTGCCCCAGTTGAGCGACGGCATCAGTTTCGTGGTGATCTCGATGGGCATCTTCGGCATCGCCGAGATCATCGCCAACCTGGAGCGCAGCCGCGGCCAGCCGCCCCAGGTGGCGCGGGTGGGCAGCCTGATGCCGACCCGCGAAGACTACCGGCGCAGCTGGAAGCCGATGCTGCGCGGCACCGGCCTGGGCGCGGTGCTGGGCGTGCTGCCGGGGGGCGGGGCGATGCTGGGCGCGTTTGCCTCGTACATGGTCGAAAAGCGTATCGCCAGGCACCCCGAGCGCTTCGGCCAGGGCGCCATCGAGGGCGTGGCCGGGCCGGAGTCTGCCAACAACGCCGGGGCACAGACCTCGTTCATCCCGATGCTGGTGCTGGGCCTGCCTTCCAACGCAGTGATGGCGCTGATGGCCGGGGCCATGATGATCCACGGCATCGTGCCGGGCCCGCAGGTGATCGACGAGCGCCCCGAGCTGTTCTGGGGGCTGATCGTGAGCATGTGGATCGGCAACCTGTTGCTGCTGGTGCTCAACCTGCCGCTGGTGGGGATCTGGGTGCGGCTGCTGTCGGTGCCGTACCGCCTGCTGTACCCGTCGATCCTGCTGTTCTGCTGCATTGGTGTGTACAGCGTCAACAACAGCCTGTTCGACGTGCTGCTCACGGTGGCGTTCGGGTTGCTGGGCTACCTGTTCATCAAGCTGCGCTGCGAGCCGGCGCCACTGCTTCTGGGTTATCTGCTCGGCCCGTTGATGGAGGAGAACCTGCGCCGGGCGATGCTGCTGTCGCGGGGCGATCCCACGGTGTTCGTCACCCGGCCATTGAGCCTGACCCTGTTGATTCTGTGCGTGCTGGCGGTGGGGCTGATGCTCATCCCGCGGGTGCGCGCCACGCGCCATGTGGCCTTCAGTGAAGACTGAGGGCTGCTTCAACCCTGACTGTTCCAGGACCTTTGCATGAAAATCATCCTACCGCTCAAGTTTGCCCTGGCCGCACTGGCCCTGGGCGTTGCCGCACTGGCCCAGGCCGATGCCTACCCGAGCCGCGCCGTGACCCTGGTGGTGCCGTTCCCGCCGGGCGGCGCTGCCGATACCGTGGGGCGCTACTACGCCGAGCAGTTGTCGGCCTCGCTGGGCCAGCCGGTGGTGGTCGACAACAAGCCCGGTGCCGGCACCGCAATCGCCGCCGAGGCCGTGGCCAAGGCCAAACCCGATGGCTACACGCTGTCGCTGGCCACCGCCGGGCAGCTGACCATACTGCCCAACCTGCAGAAGGGCCTGCGCTACGACCCGCTGCAGGACTTCACGCCCGTGGCGGTGCTGGCCTCGGTGCCCAACGTGGTGGCCGTACCGGCTGCCAGCAAGGTCGACACGCTGCAGGCGCTGATCGACCAGGCCAAGGCGCGTCCGGGCGCGTTGAGCTATTCGTCGTGCGGCAACGGCACCCTGTGCCACCTGTCCGGGGAGTTGCTGAAGAACCTGGCGGGCATCGACCTGCTGCACGTGCCGTACAAGGGCAGTGCGCCGGCGGTCACGGCGGTGCTGGGCGGCGAGGTGGATGTGGCGGTGGATACCCTCACCGTGCTGGCCCCGCAGATCCAGGCCGGCAAGCTCAAGGGGCTGGTGCTCAGCAGCGCGCAGCGCTCGCCGTTGCTGCCAGGGGTGCCGAGTGCCAGCGAGGCAGGCCTGCCGGGGTTCGAGGCATCGGGCTGGTTCGGCCTGGTGCTGCCCAAGGGCGCTTCGCCGCAGCTGGTCGAGCAGTTGAGCGCGGCGATTGCCGCGATTGCCCAGGCGCCGCAGACCGCCGAGCGGTTCGCGCAGAACGGGATCAGCGTCGAGCACAGTACCCCGGCGGGGTTTGCCAAGCTGATCGCCGATGACGGCGCACGGTGGGGCGAGGTGATCCGGGCGGGCAACATCACGCTGGAGTGAGGCCCGCTGCCTTGGCTGATGCGGGGCAGGGCGGGGCTGCTACAGCGCCAGCCGCTGCGCCGTGACGCTGCCGAACAGCTCCACCGGCTCCTGCAGGTTGCCCAGGTAGCTGGGGTGAAACAGCCACAGGTCGACCTGGGGCTTGAAGTCGCTGACGTTGACCACTTCAAGCAGGTCGCGATGACGGCTGGCGGCCAGCAGCGGCTCGGGCACCAGCCCCAGGCCCTGGCCGTTGACGACCAGGCCCAGTTGCAGTTCGGTGCCGAAGGTTTCCAGGTTGATCTGCAGCGACAGCCCCTGTTCGCTCAAGGCGCGCTGCAGGCCGGCGCGAAACCCGCAGCCGTCGGGGTTGAGCACCCAGCCCTGGCTGTAGCAGTCCTTGAGCTTGTAGCTGCGCTTGCTGGCGCTGCCCTTGGCGGCCACCACCCGCAGGTGCATGCGGCCGATGGAACGGCTGGCGATGCCTTCGGGGAAGATCTTGCCGGAGGGGAACAGCGCGGCGGCCGCATCCAGCTCGCCGTTTTCCATCCTGGCGATCAGCGCGCTGCCCCAGCCGCTGGCGACCTGGGTCCGCAGCTCGGGGTAGGCCTGGCGAATCTGCGCCAGGGCATCGAGCAGCACCACATCGCCGATGGTCTGCGGCACGCCCAGGCGCAGGGTGCCGCTGGGCGAGCCGTGGCTGGCCACCAGCTCGCGCAGGGTGTCGATCTCGCGCAGGATGGCCTTGCACTGCTCGTACACGCGCCAGCCCATGGGCGTGGGCTTGAGCGGCTTGGTGTTGCGGTCGAGCAGGTTGGTGCCCAGGTCTTCCTCGAAGTTCTGCACGCGTCGTGTGATGGCCGGCTGCGTCAACTGCAGCGACTGCGCCGCAAGGTTGGTCGACTGGCAGCGGATGACGGCGACGAAGGCGTCCATGTCATCGATCTTCATATTCGGCTCTCACATAGTCTGGCGTTGAAAAATGTCTTTCAAGAATAATCTTTTTTGCTCGGCCAGGTAGAAAGCGTGTACAGGTTTTTTCAACGCGCCAGCGCTGCCCAGATCTTGCTGCGCAAGTCGCGCTCGCTGAACGGCTTCTGGATCACCGTCGAATGGCTCAGCCCCAGCACGTCGGTATTGGCATAGCCAGTCACGAACACCACCGGCAACTGCGGGTAGGAGCGCTTGACCAGGGCCGCCAGCTCGCCGCCGGTCATGCCCGGCATGGCGTAATCGGTCAGCAGCAGGTCGATCTCGGGGCTCAGCATGTTCAGTGCATCCGGGCCGTTGCGCGCCTGCACCACCTTCAGGCCAAACGATTCCAGCAAGGTGGCCGTGAGGGTACGCACGGTGCTGTCATCGTCCACCAGCAGGATGGTCGAGCCCAGCGGCTGATGCGGTTCACTCACCGGCGCAGGGCTGGGCAGCACGGCCACCGCGTCGCCCTGGATCCGCGGCAGGTACACGCTGACCGTGGTGCCGACATCCAGGGTGGTTTCGATGCGCACCCCACCACCGGACTGCTTGGCGAAACCGAACACCTGGGCCAGCCCCAGCCCCGATCCATGCCCCACCGGCTTGGTGGTGAAGAACGGCTCGAAGGCCCTGAGCAGGGTGTCCTCGTTCATGCCGCTGCCCGAGTCGACGATGGAGAACACCACGTAGTGGCCGGGTTCCGGGTCTTCGGGCCGCAGGGGCGCGGCCTCCACGGTGACGTTGTGGGTACGCAGCAGCACCGAGCCGGGCCCGTTGGCCATGGCGTCGCGGGCGTTGATGATGAGGTTGAGGATGATCATCTCGGTCTGGGTCAGGTCCGCCGAGGCGGTCCACAGGTCCGGGGCCAGCGACATCTCTACCCAGATATTGGCCCCCAGCGCCTTGTTCAGCAGGCTCTGCATGCCGCGCACGGTGGCGTTCAGGTCCACCGGGCGCGGTTGCAGGCGCTGGCGGCGCGAGAACGACAGCAGCTGGGCCGTGAGCCGGGCGCCACGTTCACCGGCATCGGTGATGTGTTCCAGCCGGGTGCGGGCCTTGTCCAGGTTGCCGCGGGCAATGTCGCGCGTGGCAAAGGTCGCGCTGGTGAGGATCACCGTGAGCAGGTTGTTGAAGTCGTGGGCCACTCCAGCCGTCAGCTGGCCGACCACTTCCAGGCGCTGCATCTGCTGCAGCGTGGCTTCCACGCGTTCCTTCTCGTCGATCTGTTCGCGCAGGCGCTTGTTGGTGGCGGCCAGTTCCTCGACCACCGCACGCTCATCGGTGATGTCGCGCACGGCGGCGTACATCAGGCCGTTCTCCGGCACGATGGTCCAGGACAGCCACCGGTAGTCGCCGTTGGCGTGGCGCATGCGGTTGACGAAGCGGGTCGATACGTTGCCGCTGGCGATGCTGCGGGTTTCCTTGATGGTGGCGTCCAGATCGAGGGGGTGGATCAGCTCCCACAGGCGCAGGCTGCCGATCTGGTCCCGCGACCAGCCCAGCGCCGCCTCCCAGGCCGGGTTGAAGTTGATCGGGGTCATGTCGAAGCGCAGCACCCCCAGCAGTTCACGCGACAGCTCCCAGGTGCGGTCGCGCTCGCGGGTGCGTTGCTCTACGCGCTCGCCCAGGGTTTCGGTCAACTGCACCAGGGCCTGGGTGGCGACCTTGCGCTCGCTGATGTCCTGCATCACCCCGCTGAAACGCACGCAACGGCCATCCTTGAACAGCGAACGGCCGTTGGAGTTGATCCAGCGCAGGCGACCGCCCGACAACTGCACGCGGTATTCGGCATGGAACACCGATTCGCAGCTCAGGGCCTGCTCGACCTTGGCCCGCAGCATAGCCCGGTCGTCGGGGTGGCAGTGCTCCAGCACCTGGTCAAGGTGCAGGTTGCAGCTGGGCGTGACTTCGTACAGGGCGCGGCAGCGCTCGTCCCACAGCACCGAGCCGCTGGGCACGCTCAGTTCCCACACGCCCATCTCCGCAGCCTGGATGGCCAGGCGGGCGCGGGTCTCGACCTCTTCGAGGGCGTTTTCCGCAGCGCGGCGCTTCTCGCGTTCGCGCACTTCGAGCACGGCGCGGCGGATGGCCTTGGGCAGCACCTTGAGGTTCTGCTTGAGCACGTAGTCGACCGCGCCCAGGCGCATGGTCTCCACCGCCTGCTGTTCGCCGAAGATGCCGGACAGGAAGATGAACGGCGTTTCCGGGGCCGCCCGCTGGGCCACCTCGAGCACCTGGATGCCCGACGAGGAGGGCAGCAGGTAGTCGCACACGATCACGTCGAAGGTGTGCTGCTGCATGGCCTCGCAGGCGCCGATGTGATCGTGCACCACCACCGGGTCGACCTGCAGGCCATAGCGCTCCAGCGTCAACAGCGTGAGCTCGACGTCGTGGGTGCTGTCTTCGATCAGCAGCAGCTTTATTCTGGGGAGCGGCGTCGGCGCTCCGGGCTCTCGTCTAGGCATGTCTTGTCATCATGACTTGGGGCGACGCACGACCCGGGTGGAACCGGGCGGTGGCTCGTTGAGCACGGCCCAGAAAATCCCCAGGTCGGAGATGGCGCCGACGAACTCCTTGAACTCCACGGGTTTGACCACGTAGGCATTCACGCCCAGCTGATAGGCGCGGTCCAGGTCCGGCTCTTCGCGGGACGAGGTCAGCATCACCACCGGAATGCTGCGCAGGTCGGCCGAGTCGCGCACCTGTTCGAGCACCTCCAGGCCATCGACCTTGGGCAGCTTGAGGTCGAGCAGCAGCACTGCCGGGTTGCCTTGCGGGCGGTCGGCATGGCTGTTCCTGCGGAACAGGTAGTCCAGCGCCTCGGCGCCGTCGCGTACCACGATCACCTCGTTGGCCAGCTGGCTGCGCTCGAGCGCGAGCAGGGTCAGTTCGAGGTCGTTGGGGTTGTCTTCTACCAGGAGTATCGGTTTGAGCATGGAGCGCCCTCGTGTGGGTCATGCAGTGGGCATGAGGGTTTTCTTTGGAAGTGAAAAATAGAACGTCGCGCCCTGGTCCGGGACACCGTGGGCCCATACCGTGCCGCCATGGCGCTCGATGATGCGCCGCACATTGGCCAGGCCGATGCCGGTGCCTTCGAACTCCTCCATGCGGTGCAGGCGCTGGAACACGCCGAACAGCTTGTTGGCGTACTGCATGTCGAAGCCGACGCCGTTGTCGCGCACGCTGATCACGTGGGCGTCGTCGCGTTCCTGCACGTCGACCTCGATCAGCGCCACCGGCCGGCCGCGGGTGTACTTGATGGCGTTGGCGATGAGGTTGCGCAGGGCCAGGTGCAGGAAGGCCGGGTCGGCCACCACGATCGGCAGGGCGTTGAAGGTCCAGCGGATGTCGCGGCCCTCGTAGTCGGGCAGCATCTCCAGCTTGATGGAGGCGACCATCGCCGACAGGTTGACGTCGGACAGGTGCATGGCGCACCGGCCCATCTGCGAGAAGCTCAGCAGGTTGTCCACCAGGGTGCCGGCGAACTTGGCGGAGTTCTCGATGGTGCCCAGAAAGCGCAGGCTGCGCTCGGACATGTTGGCGCCTTCGGCATCGCTGAGCAGCTCGGCGTAGCCGGCGATATGCCGCAGCGGCGCACGCAGGTCGTGGGAGACGCTGTAGGAGAAGGCTTCCAGTTCCTTGTTGGTCTTTTCCAGGGATTCGGACAGTTGCGCCAGTTCTTCGGCCTTGCGCAGCACGATGCCGAGGATGGCCTGGCGCAGCTCCTGCACGCCCTCGATTTCGCTGGGGTCCCAGGGGGTCGAGAAGCCTTCGACGATCTGCTGCCACTGCTCGAAGCTTTCGCGCGGGTTCAGCGAGCCACTCTGGGCGATGCTTTTTTCCGGGCGGCCGGCCCAGTGCACCACCTGGGACTGCTGGGGTTTGAACCAGATCAGGTAATGCGGGTGCAGTTCGGAAATGGACACGGCAAGGATGCCGCTGGCCATGTCGGCCAGCCCCGTCAGGTGCGGGATATCGCGCCCGGCGTTGTCGGTATGGAACACCTCGGCGTCGCCGCGGGCGGTCAGCCAGCCCACCAGGGCCATGATCCGCGCCTGGGGCGGGGTGTGCCCGTAGGTGTCGCAGCCGGTGCTGGACACCACTGCGGCACCGGCGGCGCCGACGAAGTCGGTGAAGATGTCGGGCAGGGCGCGCAGGCCCAGGCGCACGCTGTCCTGGTCGGCGATGGCGCCCAGCAGCTGCACGATGCGCTGGCGGATCTCGAGCATGCGCGCGTGGCGCAGGTGGGCTTCGCGGGTCTCGATCTGCAGCGACAGCACCCGGCCCAGCAGTTCGCAGGCGGTACGCACCTGAAAGCTCACGCTGCGCGGCGTGCGGTGATGACACGACACCAGCCCCCATAACCGGCCCTCGACCACGATGGAAACCGACATCGAGGCCCAGGTCTGCATGTTGCGCATGTATTGCAGGTGCACGGGCGAGACGCTGCGCAGGGTCGAGAAGCTCAGGTCCAGGGGTTGGCCGGTGAGCAGGTTGGCGGCCGGCAGCAGGCGCGCCGGCTGGTAGTCGGCATCCTCGATCACGCGGATGCGGTTGGCACAGTACAGCGCCCGGGCCTGCGCCGGGATGTCCGAAGCAGGGAAGCACAGGCCCTTGTAGCTGGGGTAGTCGTCGTCGACCAGTTCGGCGTTGACTAGCCCGTTGCCCTCGGTGTCGAAGCGGTAGGACTTGACCCGGCCGAACCCGGTCAGGCGCTTGATCACGCGCACCGCCCGCTCGCACAGCTCGTCGATGCTCTCGCTGTCCGGTGCGCCGCCAACGAAGGAGCGCACCAGCGGGTACAGGCGCGAGCTCGGCGCCGGCACAGCGGCCGGGCGCTGGAATTCGGCGATCAGCACCTGGTCGTGGCGGTGCAGCATCATCGGCAGGCGCTGCGCCTGCTGGCCGATCAGAAACTGTACGTCGGCCACGTGATAGGGCTGGGACTGGTCTTCGTCGAGTTCGCCCAGCTGCTCGACGAAACTGCAACCGTCCTGCACCACCGCATCGAAATGCACGCCCAGCAAGGCGTCGATCTCCACCCCCAGCCAGTCCGGCAGGTTCTCGCTGACCTGGCGGATCAACATGGCCGGCTCCTGCACCACGACCATGAACCCCTGGGGCTGAATGCTGCCGGGGGTACGGATCTGTTCACGGGCGCAGTTGGCCAGGGCGATCTGGAAAGCGTCGCTGGGGTGGGTGGTGGTCACAAGATCCCTCCTGAAGGCGTGTTGGCAGGCCGTGCAGGGGAAGGGCACAAGCGATCCCGGCCAAGTGTAGAAAGCGCGGACAAGGTATCAAATCCTGTGGTTTCACGATGCTAAAACTGATCCTTAGCTGATGAATTGGTTCAGTTTGATAGCGTTTTGCCCGTGCCCTGGCGCCGCCGCGGCCCGATCCAAGGGAACCCCACTGACTGCACCGGGTCGCTTGTACGGCTTGTCATGCGCGATCCATGAGCCACACTCACTGGATCGTCTCGTAATGCAATTGGGGGGATATGCCATGAAGTTCGCAAGGAACGTGGCCACATTGGGCCTGGCCGTGTCGCTGGCGGCCGGCCAGGCGCAGGGGGCGGAATCGAAGAAGGTCGATGTACTGCTGGTGGGGGGCGGCATCATGAGCGCCACGCTGGCAATCTGGCTCAACGAGCTGGAGCCGGGCTGGTCGATGGAGATGGTCGAGCGCCTGGACGGGGTGGCCGAGGAAAGCTCCAACGGCTGGAACAACGCCGGCACCGGGCACTCGGCGCTGGCCGAGCTGAACTACACGCCCGAGGACAAGGACGGCAAGATCAACATCACCAAGGCGGTGGAGATCAACGAGGCGTTCCAGGTGACGCGCCAGTTCCTGGCCTGGCAGGTCAAGAACGGGGTGCTGAAGAACCCGCGCTCGTTCATCAATTCCACGCCGCACATGAGCTTCGTGTGGGGTGACGACAACATCAGTTTCCTCAAGCGCCGCTACGAGGCGCTGCAGGCCAGCCCCCTGTTCCGGCCGATGCAGTACTCCGAAGACCCGGCACAGATCCGCAAGTGGGTGCCGCTGATGATGGAGGGCCGCGACCCCAACCAGAAGATCGCCGCCACCTGGACGCCGATCGGCACCGACGTGAACTTCGGCGAGATCACCCGCCAGTTCGTGGCGCACCTGCAGCAGCAGGAGAATTTCTCGCTCAAGCTGTCCAGCGAGGTCGAGGACATCCGTCGCAATGACGACGGCTCCTGGCACGTGGAGTACAAGAACCTCAAGAGCGGCGAGAAGTCGACCGCCGATGCCAAGTTCCTGTTCATCGGTGCCGGCGGCGCGGCGCTGCCGCTGCTGCAGAAGTCCGGCATTCCCGAGGCCCAGGACTACGCGGGCTTCCCGGTGGGCGGCTCGTTCCTGGTCACCGACAACCCCACCATCGCCCAGCAGCACATGGCCAAGGCCTACGGCATCGCCGCCACGGGCGCGCCACCGATGTCGGTGCCGCACCTGGATACCCGGGTACTCGATGGCAAGCGGGTGATCCTGTTCGGGCCGTTCGCGACCTTCTCCACCAAGTTTCTCAAGGAAGGCTCGTACCTGGACCTGTTCTCCAGCATGACCACCCATAACCTGTGGCCCATGACCAAGGTGGGGATCGACCAGTTCGACCTGGTGCAGTACCTGGCAGGCCAGCTGATGCAATCGGACGACGACCGCTTCGAGGCGCTGCAGACCTACTTCCCCCAGGCCAAGAAGGAAGACTGGCGCCTGTGGCAGGCCGGGCAGCGGGTGCAGATCATCAAGCGCGACAAGGAAAAGGGCGGGGTGCTCAAGCTGGGCACCGAGGTGGTGAGCGCGGCCGATGGCAGCATTGCCGGGCTGCTGGGCGCATCGCCCGGCGCATCCACGGCGGCGCCGATCATGCTCGAAGTGCTGCAGAAGGTGTTCAAGGACAAGGTCGCCAGCCCGGCCTGGCAGCAGAAGCTGCACCAGATCGTGCCCAGCTACGGCACCCACCTGAACGACGACCCGGCCCGGGTGCAGCAGGAGTGGGCCTACACCAGCGAGATACTGCAGCTTGCGCCGCCACCGGGCATCGATACCCAGGCGCCGCAGCAGTCGCCGGCCACCGACCCGATCGGCCAGAAGCACAGCGACTCGGACCCTGACCTGGCGCCATGACCTCGGCGCTTCGTGCTCAGGGCAGGGGCGACGCCCAGGTACCGGTCGGGGCGTCGCGCAGCGCGGCGTGCAGCAGGCGCAGCACCGGGTGCTCCAGCGCAGTGCCGCTGTAGCACAGGCCCACCCGGCGACTGGGCAGCGGGCTGTTGAGCGCATGCACCTGCACCCCTTGTGCCGCGCTCACCAGCGAGTGCGGCAGCGCCGCCACGCCGACCCCGGCCGCCACCAGCAGCAGCGACTGTTGCAGCGAGCCGCTGCTGGCCACCGCCGACGCGGTGGAGTTGCCATACAGCGCCATCAGGCGCTGGTGGGAGGGGTGTTCGGGGCAGATGACCCAGGGGTACAGGCTGGTGACCGTGCCCGGTTGCCTGCCGGCTGCGCTCACCAGCACGAACGGGTCGTCCCACACCGGCAGGAACAGCTCGTCTTCGCAGCACTGTTCTTCCACCGCCAGGCGCGCATCGCCGGCACAGCCCTCGTGCAGCGTGATGTACAGGTGCGCCACCACCTGGTGGGCAAAGCGCAGAAACGCAGCGACCTGCACGGGGCTCAGGTCCGGCTCGATGCCCAGGCTCAGGTGCTGGCGCGCATCGCTGGTGCGAAAGCGCTGGCGCAGGGCCTCGGCCTCGCTGACCAGCGCGCAGGCCTGCGGGTACAGCGAACGCGCCGCCTCGCTCACCTCCACCCCTCGCGACTGGCGGTTGAACAGGGTGGCGCCCAAGGCTTCTTCGAGCTGGCGGATGGTCACCGACAAGGTCGGCTGGCTGATGCACAGGCGCTGGGCGGCGCTGGTGATGTTGCGTTCTTCGAACACCGCCACAAAGGCTTTGAGGTGCCGGATATCCATAGGTAAGGCCGATGTCTGCAAGAGGAATTAAGCATTTTATCTGCTGTGGCCGGCACTATACGCTTTGCGTCATCTGATAAACCAATGACGGAAGCACTTTCATGAACAAACCCCTGATCATCGTGACCGGCGCCAGCTCGGGCATCGGCGAAGCAGTCGCGCGCCTGTTCTCTGCCCAGGGCCACCCCCTGCTGCTGCTGGCCCGGCGCGTGGAGCGCCTGCTCGCACTGGGCTTGCCCGCCACCCTGTGCAAGGGTGTCGATGTCACCGACCGCGAGGCGCTGCTGGCTGCGGTGAAGGAGGCCGAGGCGCAGTACGGCCCGGCCGATGCGATCGTCAACAATGCGGGGGTGATGCTGCTGGGAGATACCGCCACCCAGGCCCCCGAGCAGTGGGAGCGCATGCTGGATGTGAACGTCAAGGGCCTGCTCAACGGCATCCATGCGGTACTGGGCGGCATGATCGAACGCAACCACGGCACGGTGATCAACGTCGGCTCGGTGGCCGGGCGCAAGACCTTCCCCAACCATGTGGCCTACGTGGGCACCAAGTTTGCCGTGCACGCGATCTCGGAAAACCTGCGCGAAGAAGTGGCGGCGCACAACGTGCGGGTCATCACCATCGCGCCGGGTGCGGTGGAAACCGAGCTGCTCGGCCACACCACCGATGAGGCGATCAAGTCCGGCTACCAGGACTGGAAGGCCGGCATGGGCGGCGTGGTGCTGTCGGCGGACGATGTGGCCAATGCGATCCGCTACGCCTACGAACAGCCTCAGGGCGTGTGCATCCGCGAGATCGTGCTGGCGGCGACCCGCCAGCAGGCCTGATGGCGTGCGCGTTGCGCGTCAGAAGCTGTACCTGACGTTGAACATCACGTTGCGCGGGTCGCCGTAGTAGACCGAGTAGTAGTTGCCGATGCCGCTGTAGTACGTCTTGTCGAACAGGTTGTTGAGGTTGGCCGACACCTTCAGTTGCTTGCTCACGTCATACGCGGCCATCAGGCCGACCACGCCGTAGGCGTCCTGGAAGAACTTGTGGCTGGGCAGCGCCACGTCGTTGACGTCGTCGTAGAAGGTGTCGTCGACGAAGTAGGTGCGGCTCTGCCACTGCCAGTTGCCGCCCACGGTGAGCTTGTTCAGCTCGGCCGGCAGGCGGTAGCTGGTGGCGACCTTGAGCAGGTGCTGGGGCTGGTTGGTCGCCACGCGCCGGTGATCGGCGTCGTAGGAGGCCTGATAGACGTAGCCGGCGTTGATGTTCCAGTCGGGCAGGATCTCGCCGGACATTTCCAGCTCCACACCGCGGGTGGTGGCGCCCTGCACGGCGCGCATCACTTCATTGCCGAACTCCCCGGTGGTGCCGGTCGACTGCGCCAGGTTGTCCTGCTTGAGCTCGAACAGCGCCAGGCTGGCATTCAGGCGACGGTCGAAATACTCGCCCTTGATTCCCACTTCGTAGCTTTGCCCGGTGAGCGGGTCCAGCGGCTTGTTGTCGGCACCCCGGTTGTAGGGCTGCGGCTTGAAGATGTCGGTGTAGCTGGCGTACACGGTGTGCTGGTCGTCGAGGTCGTAGGTGATACCGGCATAGGGGATCACTTCACCGGTGTCGCGGGTGGCGGTGCGGCTGCTGCGCGGCAGCGCGTTGATGCTGTCCAGGCTCCACGCGTAGTCGGTGACCCGCGCCCCCAGCACCAGGTTGAGTGCGTCGGTGGGCTTGAGCACGACCGCAGCATAGCCGACCTTCTGCGTGGTCTTGATATCGAAGGTCGACCACCAGGCCCAGTCGGTGGGGTAGGCGGCGTTGTTGTTCCAGTCGAAGGCATCGGGTGCCACGGCGTCGGTGCTGCCGTCGGTACGGTCCGATTGCGCGGTGGTGTGGGCATAGGTGTAGCCCACCACCAGGTCGTGGCTTCTGCCCAGCAGCGAGAACGGGCCCTTGGCGTAGATATCGAAGGACTTCTCGTCGGTATCGGTGTTGAACTTGGCCGCACCGCCCGGGTAGTAGCCGTGGGCGACGCTGTTGTCGTTCGGGTCGACATGGGCGGTGGCCAGGCCTGCGATGATCTCGCGCGAGGCATAGTTGCGGTAGCTGGCGGTGGCCTTGAGCGACCACTCGTTGTCGAACTGGTGATCGATGCTGGCGAATGCGCGCTGGGTGCGATGGTTGCGGTAGGCCCACTTGTCCGCCGGGTTGGTGGAGCGCGAGAAGCGCACCGGCGTGCCGTTCTTGTAGAAGGCCGGCAGGTGGGTGGTGGAGGACGCGTCGTTGTCGTTCTGCTGGTACTCGTAGCCCACGCTCAGCACGGTGGCGTCAGACAGGTCGCCGTCGAGCACGCCGTAGAAGATGTCCTGTTGCTGCTTCTGGTAGTCGATGAAGGTGTGCTGCTGTTCACGGGCCGCGACGAAACGCCCGCGCAGGGCGCCGCTGTCGAGCAGCGGTCCGGACACGTCCAGCTCGGTGCGGTAGTGATCCCACGAGCCTGCGCCGGCGGACACATGGCCCTGAAACTGGGCAGTGGGCCGCTTGCGCACCAGGTTGATCACCCCCGACGGGTAGCCGATGCCGTTGACCAGCCCGGTGGCGCCCTTGAGCACCTCGACGCGGTCGTAGATCACCGAGTTGGTGATGCTGTAGTTGTCGCGCAGGTTGCCGGCGTCGGTGCTCAGGCTGGGCACGCCGTCGTACTGGAAGTTCTGGATCTCGAAGCCGCGCGAGTAGAAGGTGAAGCCTTCGGAGTTCTCGCGGTTGACGGTGATGCCCGGGGTTTGCTGCATCACCTCGGACAGGTTGTTCAGGCCCTGGTCGTCCATCTGCTGGCGGGTGATCACGCTGATCGACTGCGGGGTCTTGCGCAGCGACATGTCCAGGCGCGTGGCGGTGCTGGTCTGCCCGGTGGTGTAGGAGCCGCTGCCCTCGGTGGTGCTGCCCAGGCTCCAGGCGCTGTTGATGGTGGTGGCACCCAGTTCGATGTTGTTGCCGGCGCTGTCTGGCAGCGGTACCAGGTACAGGGTCGAGGCGTCACTGCGCCCGAAGGTGAAGCCGCTGCCGGCCAGCAGTTGGGCCAGGGCCTGATCGGCGGAGTAGCTGCCCTTGACCGGTGCGCTGCGCAGGCCGGCGTCCAGGTTGCCGTCGAGCATCACGTTCTGCCCGGTCTGCTGGCTGAACACCAGCAATGCCTGGCGCAGTTGCTGGGCGGGGATATCGAATGCCGTGTGCACGCTGACCGCCCCTGTACCGGGCGCGGGCAGCTGGGCCTGGGCCGGTTGGGCCAGCAGCGCGCAACTGATCGCGGCGCTCAGCGCCGACATGCGCCAGCACGAACCCTGGGGGAACAACGTCTGGGGTGTTGCCATTTCCTTGACTCCTCGGCAGAACGACTTCGCCTGTTTGCGAATGGGTTTCATCTGCTGGTGATGACGCACGAGGAGTGTAAATGTCTGATGGGTACTGCAAATAATTTTCAATCAGCCATCGGCGGGTCAGGCAGGGCGGATGATGGTCACCAGATCGGTGTAGCGGCTCAGGCGGATCGGCAAGGTGCGCGCCAGCACATCGAGCATCTGCTCGGGGTGCTGGCGATTGAGGATCAGGCTCACAGGGCGTGCCGCCAGGCGCTCGTCGGCGATGAAGATGCGGCCCTCGCGCCAGCGCTGCAGGTGATTGACCACCTTGGCCAGGGGCGTGTCGAAGAACACCAGGCTGCCGTTGCGCCAGGCCAGCACCTGGTCCAGTTCGGCGCGCTGCACCGGGCCGAGCCCGGCGGCGCCGAAGGTCACGGCCTCGCCCTGGCCCAGCTGTGCCTGCTGGCCGGGGATTTGCACCCCGGCATTGTGCTCACTGACGGCCAGGTCGGCGCTGCCGGCGTCGCAGGACAGGCAGAACGCACCCTGGTGGCTGACCACGGTGCCGGCCTCGGTGTCGATGCGCAGCGGGCGGGTATCGGCGGCCACCTTGAAATAGGCCTGACCACGCAGCATGCGCAGGCGCCGCGTGGTGCCGGAAAAGTCGAGGTCCAGGGCGGTGTTGCCGGCCAGTTCGATCACGCTGCCATCGGGCAGGCGCTCGGTGCGGGTTTCACCCACGCGCGTGTGCAGGTCGGCAAACGACAGGCCGTCGCCCTTGAGCCACAGCGTGGCCGAGCCGGTGGCCACTGCGGCGGTGCACGCCGCCATGGCCAGTTGCATGAAGCGCCGCCGCGAGACGCCGCGGGCCTTGGGGGCAGGCGGCGCCTGCACGGCAGGCAGCTCGGCGGCCAGGGCCCACAGCGCTTCGAGTTCCAGGTAGGCCTTGGCATGGCGCGGGTCGGCCAGCATCCACTCAAGCCACTGCTCGTGCTCGGCCTGGCTGGCCGAGCCTTCGAAGATCAGCGCGAACCAGGCGCAGGCCTGCTGCGAGATGGGGTCGGCCTGGGGCTCGTCGGGCGAGGCCGGGGCCGGCGTGGGGAAGGGCGGTTCAGCCATGGGTCGGGTCACTGTGCGCGCGGTGAGGTGTACAGGGGCGCATGATAGTCCACTCTCACTCGGACATGCCCAGCTTGAGCAATTCCAGTGCCCGCACCATGCGGCTGTAGGCGGTCTTGGGCGAAATGCCCAGGCGTTCACCGATCTCCACGTAGGTCAGGCCTTCGCCGCGCGCCAGCAGAAACACCTCGCGGCAAGGCTCGGGCATGCGCTGCATCACGCGGTTGAGCGTGGCCAGCTGGTCCTGGGCGATCACCGTGCGTTCCAGGCTCGGGGTCTTCTGCTCCAGCGCCTGCAGCTCGGTGGGCTCGACCACCTCGCCCTTGCGGTGGCGCTCGCGACGCAGGTAGTCGATGAACAGGTTGCGCGCGCACAGAAACAGGTACGCGCGAAAGTTGTCGATGGGCGTGCGCCCCAGCTGTTCGGACAGGCGAATGAAGGTTTCCTGAGTCAGGTCTGCGGCGGTGTCCTTGCAGCGCACCTGACGATTCAGGTAGTCCTGAATTTCTTCACGGTGGGCAAGGTACAACGCCTTGAGGTCTGCGCTTGACACGAAACACCTGCGAGCTGGGGGTCAGGGAGCGCAGGAAGATAACAGGAATTAATATCATTTAAAACAACGCGGCAGAGGCGCTGGGGTAGCGTCTCTAGCGGTTCGGGAGCAATCGGGCCTGGGCCCGCTGGAGCCAGACGCTGCCCTTCAACGCTGGTTGAGCCAATGCTGCTGGTAGGCCCCTTGCGGGTCCTGCACCGGGCCGTGATCGGGAAAGGGCAGGTTGGCGATGCACGCAAGCTGGGCCTGGGTTGGCGCTTCGCGTCGGATGTCTGCGTGCTGCCCGGGCGGGTAGGCCCCCACCACCAGAAAGCCCGGGCTGCAATCGAGTTTGCAGTGGCCCGTGCCGGCGGGCAGCAACAGCACATCGCCTGCACTCACCTGTACTTCGCGGCCCCGCGGGCCGCCCAGCATCAGCCTTGCCTGGCCACACACCACGCCGAGCGCTTCGTGGCCCTCGGTGTGGTAGTGGTGGTAGGCGTAGATGCCATCGCGCCATTGCGCCGGCCAGCCATTGGCCTCGAAAGTGCGTTCGATTTGCGCCGCCGGATCACTGCCATGCAGCGCAATCGCGTGGGGGTAGATCAGCACCGGCAGCCGGGTATTGTTGGGCACCCAGTCATCGGGTTGCAGCCTCAGTACCTGCGAGGCCGTTGAAGGTGTGTGTCGAGTGTTCATGGTCGACCCTCGGCGATGAAGCCGGGGCGGCATCGGGTTGCCAGCCCGGCGTGGTGAGAGGGAGGGGCAGGTGGATGCCTGCCCCGGTCGTCTAGCTTCGCAGGAACGCGAGCAGATCGGCGTTGATCGTGTCGGCGTCGGTGGTCGGCATGCCATGCGGCAAGCCCGCATAGGTTTTCAGGGTGCCGTTCTGCAACAGCTTCGCTGACCGCGGCCCTGAGTTTGCATAGGGCACGATCTGGTCATCGTCCCCGTGCATCACCAGGACGGGAATCGTGATGCGCTTGAGGTCGTCGGTGAAGTCGGTCTGGGAGAAGGCCACGATCCCGTCAAGGTGTGCCTTGGCGCAGCCCATCATGCCCTGGCGCCACCAGTTCAGGATGGTACCCTCGCTGGCGTTTGCGCCTGGGCGGTTGTAGCCATAGAACGGGCCCGACGGCAGGTCATGGTAGAACTGTGCGCGGTTGGCCTTGAGCTGCGCCTGCAAGTCATCGAATACCGACCTGGGCAAGCCGTCCGGATTGTTTGGGGTCTGGACCATCAGCGGTGGCACGGCACTGATGAGGGCAGCCTTCGACACACGCTCCTGGCCATGGCGAACGATGTAGCGGATCACCTCGCCGCCGCCGGTGGAGTGCCCCACGTGGGCTGCACCCTGCACGCCAAGATGGTCGACCACGGCCGCAACGTCGTCCGCATAGTGATCCATGTCGTGCCCGTCCCACACCTGGCTGGAGCGCCCGTGGCCGCGGCGGTCGTGTGCGACGACCCGGTAGCCGTGATCAAGGAAGAACAGCATCTGCGCATCCCAGTCGTCGGCACTGAGTGGCCACCCGTGGTGAAAGACGATCACCGGGGCATCGCGTGGGCCCCAGTCCTTGTAGAAAATCTCGACACCGTCCCGCGTAGTGACATACCCCATGTTCGTGGCTCCCGAGTGAAGTGGAGGGCGTGGTCAGTATCGTGTTGTGATCATGACCAGGTGAACAAAGTGCAGATCAGCGGATGAACGGCCTGCGCAGACGCTGCGATAGCCGTTGACCACGGACCATCGCAGGCTTGTACGGCTCAGTCCTGATGCATGGCCTGTGCTACCCCCTGATCCTCACCCAGGAACCCGCCACTCTGGTGGTGCCACAGCTGCGCATAGGTGCCATTTCTGGCAAGCAACTCGGCGTGGGTACCCTGCTCGATGATGCGCCCGTCATCCATCACCACCAGCCTGTCCATGGCCGCAATGGTGGACAGACGGTGGGCGATGGCGATCACGGTCTTGCCCTGCATCATCTCGTCGAGGCTTTCCTGGATGGCCACTTCGACCTCGGAGTCCAGTGCGCTGGTGGCTTCGTCCAGCAGCAGGATCGGGGCGTTCTTGAGCATTACTCGGGCGATCGCGACGCGCTGGCGCTGGCCCCCCGACAGCTTGATGCCGCGCTCGCCCACCAGGGTGTCGTAGCCGCTATGGCCTTGCTGGTCGCTCAACTGGCTGATGAAACCGTCGGCCTGGGCACTGGCGGCTGCGCTGCGGACCTGTTCGTCGGTGGCGTCGGGCCGGCCATAGGCGATGTTGTCGCGAATGGAACGGTGCAGCAGCGAGGTGTCCTGGGTGACCATGCCGATGGCGCTGCGCAGGCTGTCCTGGGTCACATGGGCGATGTCCTGCCCGTCGATGCGGATCTGGCCGCTGTCGACGTCATAGAAGCGCAGCAGCAGGTTGATGAGCGTGGACTTGCCCGCGCCGGAGCGCCCCACCAGGCCGATCTTTTCACCCGGGCGAATGCTCAGGCTCAGGCCGTCGAGCACCTGGCGCTCGCCGTTGTAGTTGAAGCTCACCTTGTCGAAGGTGACCGCGCCGCCGCGGGTCTGCAGCACCTTGGCGTCGGGGGCATCCTTGACCTTGGGGCCGCGGGTCAGGGTGGCCATGCCGTCCTGCACGGTGCCGATGTTCTCGAATAGCGAGGTCATCTGCCACATGATCCAGTGCGACATGCCATTGATGCGCAGCGCCATGGCGGTGATCGCCGCCACGGCACCTGCGCCGACCTCGCCCTGGTGCCACAGCCACAGGGCATAGCCGCCGGCGGCCATGATCAGGGCCACCACCAGTGCCTGGTTGACGATCTCGAACTGGCTGACCAGGCGCATCTGGCGAAAGCCGGTCTGCTTGAAGTCTTCCATCGCCGCACGGGCGAAGTGCGCCTCGCGGTTGGAGTGGGAGAACAGCTTCACCGTGGTGATGTTGGTGTAGGCGTCGGAAATGCGCCCGGTCATCATCGAGCGAGCGTTGGCCTGCTCCTGTCCGACCTTGCCCAGGCGCGGCACGAAGTACAGCATGGCCAGGCCGAACAGCACCACCCAGGCAACGAAGGGCAGCATGAGCTTGAGCGCGAAGCCGCCGGCCAGCGCGATGATCGCGATGAAGTACACCCCGATGCCGGGGGCGATCTCGATCAGGGTGAACAGCAGGTCGCGCACCGCCAGTGCGGTCTGCATGACCTTGGTGGTGACGCGCCCGGAGAATTCGTCGGAAAAGAACGACAGGCTCTGGCGCAGCATCAGGCGGTGGAAGTCCCAGCGCAGGCGCAAGGGCAGGTTGATTGCCAGTATCTGGTGCTGAACCATGGTGCGCAGGGCCACCAGCCCGACGCTGCACAGCATCACGATGCCGATGCCCCACAGCACGCGGCGTTCCTGCGCTGCCGCATCGCCCCCGGCCTGCCAGGTGGAGAGCAGGTCCACGACCTGGCCCAGGAACGAAAACAGCCAGGCTTCATAGATGGACACCGCAGCGCTGAGCAGTGCGAACGCCAGAATGTAGCCGCGCGCACCCCGCGTGCACGCCCACAGAAAGCGTGCCAGGCCCACGGGCGGCGGGGGCACCTCGTCAGGAGGGAAAGGGTCGAGCCTTCGTTCAAATGCACGAAGCATGGTGGTCTCCAAAACGATCGAATGGGGGCAATTCTGACATCGAACGGCGGGCTTGCGGGATTTGGGGGAAGTGAAGAGGCGGAGGTGGTGTGCTGCGCTGGTTGAGAGAAAGGCCGCAATCGACCCAACGCGGGTTCCCGCTTCAGAATTTCAACAATAAATTGATAATTCAACGATTGGTTGATATTTTCTAGGCCCGACGATCATTACTTGGGTGCCCGATGCAACTCGATATTTTCCAGGTGGACGCTTTTTCTTCCGAGACGTTCGGCGGCAACCCGGCGGCTGTGTGCCCGCTGGACGCCTGGCTGCCTGATGCGACGCTGCAACGGATCGCAGCAGAGAACAATGTGTCCGAGACGGCCTATTGGGTACGCAACGGTGAGGTGTTCGAGCTGCGCTGGTTTACCCCCGCAGTGGAGGTCGATATGTGCGGGCACGCCACGTTGGCCGCCGCCTGGGTGCTGTTCGAACAGCTTGGTGAATGCCGCGACACGCTGCGTTTTTCCACCCGCAGCGGTGAACTGCGAGTGCGCCGCGAAGGCGGTCGCCTGGCCATGGACTTTCCGGCCAAGCAGCCTGAAGCCGTAGCCCTGCCGCCTGGCCTGCTGCAGGCCTTGGGGCTGGAGCAGGCCGAGGCGCTGTATCGCACGGACGATTACCTGGTGGTGGTCGAGGATGAAAGCATCGTCGCCGGGCTCGACCCCGACTTTGCCGCCCTGGCCGCATTCGAGGTGCGCGGGGTTGCCGTGACCGCGCCGGGTCGTCACATGGACTTCGTCTCGCGCTGGTTCGGGCCGCGAGTGGGGGTCAACGAAGACCCTGTCACCGGCTCGGCCCACACTTCGCTGGCGACCTACTGGGCCCAACGCCTGGGCAAGCGCAGCCTGAGTGCCGAGCAGGGCGGGGCGCGCAAGGGCCAACTGCACTGCGAAGTCCTGGACAACGACCGGGTCATCATCAGCGGTCACGCGGCGCTCTACCTGCGCGGCACCATCTTCATCTGAGACCGGCCGGCCAAATCACTTCAAACTTTTCCTACCTCACGGGTTCTGCTTAGTAACACCCCGCACTCGAAGGAGAACCCGATGAAACCCACCGATACCAAGCAGGGCGACAAGGTCCCGCGGCCACTCTCGTCGGACCAGGCGCAGAAGGGCACGCCATCCCCCGACCCGGTGCTGGAACAACCGGACCCGGATACCGAGGCAGTGGACAAGGTGATCACGCCGACGTCCATCAAGGAGCAGGAAGAAAAGACCCGCGAAATCCAGCGGCGCCTGGCCGAGGCGCAAAGGAAGGGCTGAAAGCGGCCCTGCCGGGCCCTGCGTGCCTTGGCGTGCCAGCGCCAGTCACAGCTTGGCGAGCAGGTGCTGCAGTTTTTTCGTGGCTTCGCGCCCGGAACAGGCGCGGCTGAGCAGGTCGCTGGACATGTTCTTGTACATGTCCACGGCCTGGGCAGAGGAGGTGACGCTGGCAATGCCCACATGCAGGTTGGGCAGCTCCCCTAGCCGGTAAGGGCTCACCGCCACGTAGCTGGTGGTCTTCTGCTCGAAGATCTGGAAGGTGGCGCTGGGCAGTGCCTCGTCGATCAGGTAGATTCCCGGGTGATCGCTGTTGGTCTCGACGATGGAGATCAGGTTCTCGATTTCCTTGCGTGCCAGCAGGGCGCGCTCCATTCGCACGCTGGGGGGCAGGTCCAGGCGACCGACCAGGCCGATGTGCAGGTAACGCTCGATCTGACGCAGGCTGACAATCGACCTGACCTGGAATTTTTCGCGAAAGAAGGTGGATTTGCGCTCGTCCAGAATGCTCAGAATCTGGCTCTCCATCGCTTCCTGTGCCGGGCTGAAGCCCTGTGGTCGAGCCTCGTGGAGCATGGTCTGAAACAGCGCCGAGTATTCGGGCGTGGTCAGCAGGTAGGAAAAGGGGTCGAAGTAGGAGATGACGCTGCTGGAACGGGCCTCCAGCTGGCGCATGCGCTCGAAGTAGCCGAGGGCGTTGTCGAAGTACTCCGTATCGGAACCCAGCAGGCTGGTCAGCGACACCTTCAGCAGGTCGGCCAGGCGCTCCAGGGTGTCGAGTTTGACGATCTTGCCCAGTTCCAGGCGGTACACCGCAGCCCGCGAGATGCCGAGCTTGTCGGCCACCTGGTCGGCGTTGAGCTGGCGGCCGATGCGAAAGGCCCGGAGGCGCTCGCCGATTGCCTGGTAATCAATCTGGTTCACTGGGGGATCCTTGTCGTTTTTTCGTGGTGGCATGTTCTACCAGATCGGCTTGACGAGGCCATGGCGCGAGTGTATCAATATTTAGACATGAACTGTTGCTTGTCCAAAAAATATAAAAAAGGCCGACACATGTCCACACCACCCTGCAGCTGCTGCGGCATCGCCTGCGCTGCCACCTGATACCACAACTCCACCCCCCACCTGATAGGAGCTTCCCTGATGAAGACTCGCATCGGCGCGCCCGCGTTCGCGCTTTTCATGACCCCTATGGTGATGGCTGGCCCGCCGCCAGCCTTCAGCGATACCTTTATCGGCTATCGCTACAGCAGCCATTTCTCGGACCCGGGCAAGCGCCAGGACATAGCCAAGCACATTGTCCAGCTTGCCCATGTGAGCAGCTACGCCCTGGGCCAGCAGTTCGCCAACGTGGATGTGTTCAAGTCCGACCGCGATGACCCGCGCAAGGACAGCAGCAGCGGCGCCACCGAGGTCTACCTGACCTACCGCAATCAGTTGCAGCATGCACGGGTGTTCGATCGGCCGCTGGCGTTCGGGCCGGTGAAGGACGTCGCGCTGACCCTGGGCCTGGACTGGAACACCAAGAACAACGCGTTCCAGTCGCGAAAGCGCATGATTTTGATAGGCCCGACCCTCAAGTTCGCGCTGCCGGCAGGGTTTCTCGACCTCAGCCTGTTCTATGCCAGGGAATGGAACCACTGCGGGCTCGACAGCTGCCGGCAGCCGGGCAACCATTCGCGCATGGCGTTCGACCCGTTCTACCAGCTGAACCTGACCTGGGGCATACCGTTCGCGCTGGGCAGCCTGCCGATGAAGTTCCAGGGCTTCTACAGCTACAGCGGCGAGAAGGGCGATGACTACCGGCGCAACCCGACGGCGGATGAACAGCTGATGCGCACCTCGCTGATGCTGGATGCAGGGGCTGTGCTGGGGGGCGCAAGAAACACGCTATGGGTCGGGCCCGGATATGAGTACTGGCGCAACAAGTTCGGCAACCGCCGTGGCGACGGGATCGACGTGGACGCCTTGTCGATCAACCTGGAGTGGCATTTCTGAGCGCGGCGTTTTTTTTGCGAGCCCGCAATCTAAATATTTAGACAATCGCGCAGGCTGGCAGTACGCTTTGTGAAGCCTTGCACGGGCGGACCGGCGGCGATCCTGGGCGGGTTCAGGCGTCAGCTGTCTAAAAAACCATACAAAAACAAGAGGTAAACCAAGATGGCTTCTTCCGAAAAGCGTCCGAAGAAGGACGCGTCACCCAAGAAGGCCCTGATAGCCAGCGTGACCGGCTATGCGATGGACGGCTTCGACCTGCTGATTCTCGGGTTCATGCTGCCGGCGATCACCATCGGTCTCGGTCTGAGTTCCTCGGAGGCTGGCTCGCTGGTGACATGGACGTTGCTCGGCGCCGTGGCCGGGGGGCTGATCTTCGGCCAACTGAGCGACCGCTATGGCCGGGTGCGCATGCTGACCCTGTGCATCCTCACCTTCTCGATATTCACCGGGCTGTGCGCATTCGCCCAGGGCTACTGGGACCTGCTGATCTATCGAACCCTGGCCGGGTTCGGCCTGGGCGGGGAGTTCGGCATCGGCATGGCACTGATCGCCGAAACCTGGCCGGCCAACCGGCGCAATCGTGCTTCTTCCTATGTGGGCATGGGGTGGCAGGCCGGCGTGCTCGCCGCTGCATTGCTCACGCCATTGCTGCTGCCCTACATCGGCTGGCGCGGCATGTTCCTGGTCGGGTTGCTGCCGGCGTTCGTCTCGCTCGTGGTTCGCCATACCATGAGCGAGCCGGCAGAATTCGTGAAGGCCGCAGCCGACCCGGTGCCTTTCGCGCGGCGCTTCACCGACCTGTTCAAGGACCGGCAGACCAGCAAGGCGAGCCTGGGGGTGATGGTGCTCACCTCGGTGCAGAACTTCGGCTACTACGGGCTGATGATCTGGATGCCCAGCTACCTGTCGAACAAGTTCGGCTTCTCGCTGATGGCCTCCGGAACCTGGACCGCAGTGACGGTGCTGGGCATGGCGTTCGGTATCTGGCTGTTCGGGCACCTGGCCGACCGTTTCGGACGCAAGCGCATGTTCCTGCTGTATCAGGCCGGCGCAGCGTTCATGGTCATCGCCTATGCCAACCTCGACAACCCCACGGTCATGCTGTTTGCCGGCGCGATCATGGGCATCTTCGTCAACGGCATGATCGGTGGCTACGGCGCATTGATCTCCGATCTGTACCCCGCGCAGATCCGTGCCACGGCGCAGAACGTGCTGTTCAACGTGGGCAGGGCCGCCGGTGGCTTCGGGCCGCTGGTGGTGGGCGCCGTAGCGCTGCACTATTCGTTCTCGGCGGCCATCATGCTGCTTGCCTCGCTGTATGGGGTGGCGATGCTCGCGACGGTGTTGCTGCTTCCCGCCTGCCAGGCCCACGACGTGCCGAAGCCGCAGCCGGCCTAGCCCGGCGGGATGGTTATGAATTCGCCCTGGCTTATTCGTATCAAAAATTAGACAGAAACACCGAGCTGCAGTACAGTCAGCTTAAGCAATCGCTGAAACACCGCTTCATCTGCCGCTTCATCACTGAGGCGGCATCTACTTTTGACCGTGCTGTATAAAAAATTAGACAAATGCGAGGCCACCTCAATGAACGTGATTTCCGGCTGCTGCCAGGCGAGTGCCCTGACTCCCCCAGACGACACCTTGGCGGTCGTGATTTCCAACCAATGGGTCAACGATGAATACAAGCGCCTGGTGCTACAGGCCGACGGCGCCGCCAGCCAGTCGCTTCCGGGGCAGTTCTTCAACCTGCTGTGCCCGAGTGAAGGCGAGCACAAGCCGTACTTCCGTCGCCCCATGAGCACCTACAAGGCCGACCCGGCCACGGGCCAGGTGGAGTTTCTGTACAAGGTGACCGGCAAGGGCACCTATGGCCTGGAGACGCTTGGCCAGGCGCAGACCGTGGAGATCCTAGGCCCGCTGGGCAAGGGCTTCGACCTGCAGCCGGGGTGGCAGCACATGATCATCGTGGCCCGGGGTGTGGGGCTGGCCACCCTGGCGCCGCTGGCCGAAGCGGCGCATCGGCTGGGCATCCGCCTGACCGCAGTGCTGAGTGCCCGCAGCGAGAAGAGCCTGCTTTCGCGCGAGCGCTTCGCCTCGCTGGGGGCCGACGTGCGGGTGGTGCTGGATGAGGATGGCAGCAGCTCGCCCGAACGGCTCGAACCGCTGCTGCGCCAGATCATCGCCCGTGAACGCACCGATGCGCTGTTCACGTGTGGCTCCAGGCGGCTGACCCAGTTGCTGAAGAAGCTGAGCGCCGAGCTCGGCCTGGTGGGCCAGGTAGCGCTGGAGCAACAGATGGTGTGCGGCCTGGGCATGTGCCAGTGCTGCGTCGAGGTGTTCGAGGTGGACGGGCTCAGGGTGGGCAAGCGGGTATGCCTCGAAGGCCCTGTATTCGACCTGGCGGAGGTGGTGTGATGATCAATCTGAGCGTACAGGTCGGCGGGTTGCGCCTGAAGAACCCGGTGATGCCGGCATCGGGCACCTTTGCCGAAGAGCTTGCCCACCTGCTGGACTTCAACCAGCTGGGTGCACTGGTGACCAAGACCATCACCACCGAAAAGCGCAGCGGTAACCCGATGCCGCGGGTCTGCGAGCTGAACGACGGGATGATGAATGCCATCGGCATTCCCAGCAAAGGCGCGCAGCTGTTCATCGACAAGGTGGTGCCGTTCTACCGCGACTACGACGCGCCGTTGATCGTGAGCATTTCGGCGCCCACGGCCCAGGGCTTTGCCGACCTGGCGGCGCGGCTGAGCGATGTGCCAGGCGTGGCCGGCATCGAGGCCAATATCTCGTGCCCCAACCTGGAAGCGCATGGCCAGTCGTTCGGCATGCAGGCTGAAAGTACCCGCGACGTGGTGGAGCTGATGCGCCAGGTCACCTCGTTGCCGCTGTGGGTCAAGCTGACCCCCAATGCCGGCGAGGTGGTGCCGGTTGCCCTGGCTGCACAGGAGGCCGGGGCCGATGCCGTCGTGGTGGGCAACACGCTGCTCGGGTTGTCGGTGGACATCGAGCGAGGCCGCGCGCGGCTGGGCAACTTCATGGGCGGCATATCCGGCGCCGCCATCCGCCCGCTGATGGTTCGCCTGACCTATCAATGCGCCCAGGCGCTGGAAATTCCGGTGATTGGCTGTGGTGGCATTGCCACGGCCGACGATGCGCTGGAGTTCATCTATGCCGGCGCCTCGGCGGTGCAAGTGGGTACGGCCACCTTCCTGCACCCGAAAACCATGAACACCATGGTGTCTGAACTGGAGGCCTACTGCCGGCGCAAGGGCGTTGCCTCGATCAGCACCCTGATCGGCGCCCTCGACGATTTGCCCGCCGAGCCGTTTGGAGCCTTGCCATGATCGCGCAATGGCCTGAACAGGCCGCCAGACTGTTCGACACCATCGCCGCCTTGTCACGCGATGCCCAGGAGGGGATTACCCGCGAAAGCTACGGCCCCGGCGAGAGTGACGCCATCGCCTGCCTGAGCGACTTCGCCTTGACCCAGGGGCTGGAGGTGGCAACCGACCGTGCGGGCAACGTGATCTTCACGCGCAAGAGCGACAATGGCCAGCCCGCACTGTGGTACGGCTCGCACCTGGACTCGGTGCCCCAGGGCGGCAACTACGACGGCCTGGCCGGCGTTGTGGCGGGCCTGCTGTGCCTGTGCCGGCTCGACCGCGAGGGCGTTGCCACGGCGCAGCCGGTGCGGGTCATCGGGCTGCGTGGCGAGGAGAGCGCCTGGTACGGCAAGTCGTACATCGGTTCGCGTGCGCTGGTCGGCGGGTTGAGCGAGCACGACCTGCAGCTGACCAACCGCTTCAGCCAGCGCACCCTGGGCCAGGCCATGCAGGCCGTGGGCGCCGACCTGGCAGCGATTGGCCGTCGGCAGTGGCTGGTCGATCGCACCCAGTTTGCCGGCTATCTGGAAGTGCATATCGAGCAGGCGCAGTCGCTGGAGCGCATGGGGCAGGCCGTGGGGATCGTGCCCGGCATCCGCGGCAACCTGCGCCATAACCAGGTTCGCTGCCTGGGCGAAGATGGCCATTCGGGCGCCGTGGCTCGGGAGGACCGCCACGACGCCGTGTTTGCCGTGAGCGAGCTGGTGGCCCGCATCGACCAATGCTGGCGCGAGTACCTCGCGGTCGGGCGAGACCTGGTGGTTACCGTCGGCACACTGGGGACCAACGCGGCGCACCATGCCGTCTCGCGTATTCCCGGCGAGGTCAGCTTCAGCCTCGAGATGCGCAGCCTCGACATGGCCACGCTCGAGGCCTTTCACGCGGTTGCGCTGCACGAGGCACAGGCCATCGAGCAGGCCCGCCAGGTTCGCTTCGAGTTCGACCTGCGTATCGACACGGCCCCGGCGGCCATGCACGCCCCCTGGGTCGAGGCGCTGGTGCGCCAGGCCCGCCAACAAGGCTGGCAGGGCGTGCTCACCCCCAGCGGGGCCGGCCATGACGCTGCGGTTTTCGCCAACGTCGGCATCCCCAGCGCCATGCTGTTCATCCGCAACCAGCACGGCTCGCACAACCCCCACGAGGCCATGGCCCTGGACGACTTTCTGGTGGCCACCGAGGTGCTCTATCACACGACACTGGAGCTGACACCATGAGCGTACCCCGCAATGCCTGGCTGATCCGCAACGCGACCCTGGTCAACGAAGGCCGCACCTGGGCGGCCGATGTGCGGCTGCGCGAGGGCCGCATCGACTGTATCGGGCAGGCCCTGCAGCCGCTTGCCGGGGAGGGCGTGATCGAGGCGCACGGCCTGTGGCTGCTGCCGGGAATGATCGACGATCAGGTGCACTTCAGGGAGCCCGGCCTGACCCACAAGGCGGACATCGCCAGCGAGTCGCGGGCCTGTGCAGCGGGCGGCATCACCAGTTTCATGGAGATGCCCAACACCAACCCGCCCGCGCTCGATCGGGCCAGCCTTGAAGCCAAGTACGCCATCGCCGCCGCATCGAGCGCGGTCAACTACGCCTTCTACATGGGGGCAAGCAACGACAACCTGGCCGCCATTCGCGCCATCGACCCGGCCAGTACGCCAGGGCTGAAGGTGTTCATGGGGGCCTCGACCGGCAACATGCTGGTGGACGATCCCGAGGTATTGAACGAGATCTTCCGGGTTTCGCCAGTGCCGATCATCACCCATTGCGAAGACACGCCCATGATCAATGCCGAGCTGGAAAAGGCCAGGGCGCGCTTTGGCGAGGACATTCCGGCCCGCGAGCACCCGCTGATCCGTTCGCGCCAGGCGTGCATCAGGTCCACTCGGCTGGCCATCGAGCTGGCGCGCAAGCACGGCACGCGCCTGCATGTGCTGCACATCTCCACGGCAGAAGAGCTGCAGCTGTTCGAGCCCGGCCCCCTCAGCGGCAAGCGCATCACCGCCGAAACCTGCGTGCACTTTCTGCACTTCACCGATCACGACTACGAGCGGCTGGGCTTTCTGATCAAGTGCAACCCGGCGATCAAGTCGGCCAGTGACCGCGACGCCATCGTCAAGGCGCTGGCCGAAGGTCGGCTCGACGTGCTGGCGACCGACCATGCCCCGCACCTGCTCGAAGAAAAGCGCAGCACTTACGCCAAGGCGCCGTCAGGCATTCCGCTGGTGCAGTACGCGCTGCAGGCCGCCCTGGAGCGTGTCTTCTGCGGGGAGCTGAGCCTGGAGCGTCTGGTCGAGGTGGTCAGCCACGCACCGGCGCAGCTGTTCCAGGTCAGTGGCCGGGGCTACCTGCGCGAGGGCTACGCCGCCGACCTGGTGCTCGTCGACCCGCAGCGCCCGCACCGGGTGAGCAATGACCAGGTGCTGTCCAAATGCGGCTGGACGCCGTTTGCCGGTACCGAGTTCTCATCGAGCATCGTCGCCACGTTCGTCAATGGCGAACGGGTGTGGGACGGCGCCACGGTGAACAGTGCAGTCCGTGGGCAACGACTTTCCTTCAACCGCGCCACGCCTGCCTAGTGGCGCAACAAGAGGTACGAACAACGATGAATTTTCATGAAATGGTGCAACGCTTCGCCGCCGCGCTGCCGGGCACCGACTCGTTCAAGCAGGCCAACGCCGACTGTGAGGCCATCATCCGTGACGAGCCGTTCCAGGCCGGCGCGGCCTTTCTGGTCGCGGGCTTTTGCCGCAGCTACGTGCTCATCTACGAGGATCAGGGGCTGGAGCACGACTTCGCCCTGCGCAACCAGCGCCAGCTGCTCGAGTACATGAACAGCCTGCAGGCGGCCCTGGCGACGTGCGATCACGCGATTGCGCACCAGGCACTGATCGAGGTGGTGACCCATTACGCCAGGAGCGAGCGGATTTTCTAGGGCGGCGGCTGGCGGCGCCAGCAGGCCGGAGCCAACGGCCTAGAGCGCCGTCCAGGACTGCCTCGAAGCCTGCAGCTGGTTCTTGATCCAGTTGGTAAAGGCCCGCACGGCGGGCCGCTCGCACTTCTGCAGGTCGGTGACCAGGTAGTAGCCGCGGTGCGAGTGGATGACGATATCGAAGGGGCGCACCAGCAGCCCCTTGGCCATGGAGTCGCCACACAACAGGTTGTCGCCCATGGCAACGCCCTGGGCCGCGATGCACGCCGCCTGTGCGCAATGTGCATCGGAAAACAGGATGCCGGTGGCCACGTTCAGCTCCGGGGTGTTCGCCGCCGCCTGCCACACCCGCCAGTCGCTGTAGTCGCTCATGTGCAGCAATGGGAACGCGGCCAGGTCCTGCGGGGTCTTGAGCCCGCCCAGGGCGTTGATCAGCCGCGGGCTGCAGACCGGAAAGTAGTTCAGCGCCGCTATCTGTTCCACCTGCATGCCAGGCCAGTCGCCGATACCGTAGGAGATGAACAGGTCGGCGTTGTGGTTGCTCACGTCATCCGCCGTGGTCGGTGTGACCATGTGCAACTGGACCTGGGGGTATTCCTTCACGAAGCCGCCGATGTGATGGCACAGCCAGTAGGTGGAAAACCCCGAGCTGCAACTGATGGTCAACTTGCCATACACCTCCTGGTCATCGACCCGCCGGCCTGCATCCTCCAGGTTGGCCAGCAGGCGCTGGATCTCCCGGGCGTAGCGTTCGCCGCGAAACGTCAGCGAGATACCCCGGCCCTGGCGCTCGGTCAGGGCAAAGCCGAGGGTGTCCTCCATGCCCGTGATCTGGTGGCTGATGGCGCTGCGGGTGAGGTTGAGCTCAAGCGCCGCGGCAGTCACGCTGCCCAACCGGGCAACCGCTTCCAGGGCACGTAACGCGGGCATCGAGGGTAGACGCATGGGGCGCTCCACTGACTTATTGTTGAGCAAATATAAACATTAATGGCGAAATAAATCGATTGTCGTATTTTCTGGTTCAACAATACTAGGCAGGCCCTGCGGGTCCGAGCCGCTCAGCGGGGTCACATACCAATAAGGAATGCCCTGCATGATCGAGCCCAAGGCCTTTGCCCAGAACTGGGTGGACCAACAGCAAACGACCCTGTCCGACTGGCACCAGGTGATCTGGCACTATGCCGAGCCGGCCTTTCGTGAGTACAAGTCCTGCGCCTGGTACGTCGAGCTGCTGCGCAGGCAAGGGTTCGAGGTGGAGGAGGGCAGCGGCGGCATGCCTACCGCCTTCTGCGCCACGTTTCGCAACGGCGACGGCCCTGTGCTGGCGACCTACGCGGAGTACGACGCGGTGCCGGGCAACAACCAGGCAGCGACCACCCGGCGCCAGCCGCGCGAAGGGCTGTCGCGTTTCGCCCCGGGGCATACCGACCCTCATTCGGCGCTGGGCATCAGTGCCCTGGGTGGCCTGCTGGCCGCCAAGGCCGCCATGCTCGAACATGGCCTTGCGGGCACGCTGAAATTCTTCGGCGAGCCGGCGGAAAAGCTGCGCGCCTCCAAGCCGGTGCACGCGGCCAAGGGCTATTACGATGACCTGGACGCGGCCATCAGCTTCCACCCCACGTACATGCTGCCGCTGAACAACACCACTACCTGGGATACGCACTGCGGCATCGCCTACGCCTACATCTATACCTTCACCTGCGATTCGCCCCAGGACTGGATCGCAGCGGACAAGTACAGCCCGATCCCGCAGAACCACCTGGCCGCCAGGGCGCCTGGGGCCAACGACGCGCTGGTGCACTTCTATACCCTGAACGAAAGCATGCGCCGCTCCACGTTGCCGTTCACCGGGCTGTGGAGCTACAACGAGGCGATCCTCACCGCCGGCCAGGCCACGGCCGACAACCTGCCGCCGCACATCGCGCAGATCCAGTACCTGTCGCGCTGCGACTCGCTCGAGCAGGCCGAGGCCATCTCCCAGGTGATGGACAACAACGCTGCCGCCGCCGCCCTGGCCACCGGCTGCCAGTGGAACAAGACCTGGGTGTGCAAGTCCCGTGGCGGGCTGCCCAACCATGTGCTGGCGCAGGCCACCTACGACAACCTGCAGGCCATCGGCGCCCCCACCTGGGACGACGAGGCCATCGCCATCGCGCAGCAGATCCAGGGCAACCTGGGGCTCGAACCCATGGCCCGGCCGTTTCTGCCCGAAACCGAAACCCTGATCGACCCACAGGAGTGCGAGCGCCTGCTGCGCCAGCAGATGCCCGCCTGGCAAAAGCACCTGACCTCGGACGACTACCCCGAATACACCTGGCATTGCCCGACCGTGCGCCTGCTGGTGGCCCGCCCGATGCTCTCGGCACCGCCTGGCTACACCTACCCGGACTGGGTGCCCAATGCTCTGGGCGGCATCCGCCAGACCATCGACCCGATGATCCAGGTGGCGGCCAAGACCATCGGTGCCACCCTGATCGACCTGCTCACGCGGCCCGAGCTGCTGGCCGCCGCCCGCCAGGAATTCACCGAGCGTACCGGCGGCGGCATTGGCGGCACACGCTGGCAGGCGCCGCTGCTGCCCCGGGACTTCAAGGTCCCGCATGACTTCCGCTGGCCCGAATACATCCGCACCGCCCGTGGCGAGGAGTGGTGGATTCCGGCCCGGGACGACGAATAGCCGACCGGCGACGGCGCCTGCGGCGCCTTTTACCCAACCTGGTTTTCTTGGACTGGTACCGCGCGGCGGTGCCATGCAAAGGTGTTCCCTGCGATGAGTGCGATGACCGATTACCGCTCCAGCCATGTGCCCGGCCCCCAAGGCGCCGCCGACCTGGTGTTTCTGAATGGCCGCATCTATACGGTCGATGAGTCTGCCCCCTGGGCCGAAGCCGTGGCCATTCGCAATGGCAGCTTCGTCGCGGTGGGCAGCAACGACGAGGCGAAGGCGTTCGTCGGCCCGCGCACCCAGGTGGTGGACCTGGACGGCCGTTTCGTGATGCCGGGTATCTACGACATGCACACCCACCCGGACCTCAAGCTTGCGCCCGGGTACTCCGGCTACCTCGAAGTCGGCGTCAGCGATCCGACCCCGGAGCAGGTGCGCCAGGCCATTCTCGACTATGCGGCCGAGCACCCGGGCGACGGCTGGGTGTATGGGCAGTACTTCGTGCGCTACACCTTCAAGCAGGCCGGGCTGGTGCCGTCGCGCCAATGGCTGGACAGCGTGCTGCCGGACCGCCCGGTGGCGATCCTGGATCGCTCCTGGGGCTGCATGATGGTCAACTCCAGGGCGCTCGAGATCGCCGGGATCGACGCCGACACCATCGACCCGCGCCACGGCTACATCGAGCGCGACAGCGTCACCGGCGAGCCGACCGGCATCCTGGTGGACGGCGCCTATGCACTGATGCACGCCGCCATGCCGCCCACGCCGCAACACGCCCTGAAGCGTGCCTACCGCGAAGGGGTGTGGTTCCAGAGCGGTCATGGGGTGGTGGGCACCAAGTATGTGCACGTGTGCGAGCACCGTCTCAATGCGCTCAAGGCCATCGACCAGGCGGGCGAGCTGTCGGTGCGCGTGGAGGCCGCGATCAGCTGGCAGGACGACATCTTCCCGGTCAAGCGGCGCTGGGAGCTGCTGGCGGGTGAGCGTCACTTCTATCGCAGCGCACGGCTCAACGCCAATGCGGTCAAGTTCCACTTCGACGGCACCCACGAATCGCGCTCGTCGTACCTGTCCAGCGCATGGCCGGGGGAGGAGCGCTGGCGCGGCCACCTCAACCTGACCCCCGAGCACATCACCGACATGGTGGTGGACATGGACCGCCGGGGTATCCGGGTCATCGCCCATTGCACCGGTGACGGCGCCTCCGACCTGTTCCTCGATGCCGTGGCCATGGCGCGGGCCAAGAACGGGCCCGACGGCGTGCGCCACCAGTGCGCGCACAGCACCACCTTGCTGGATGCCAACCTGCCGCGTTTTGCCGCGCTCAACGTCACCGCCGAGTTCTCCCCGGTGGGCTGGTTCCCTTCATCGTTCGCCAACGCCCGCGCCGTGTTCGGCGAGGACCGCATGCAGCGCGCCTACAACTTCAAGGGCGTGTTCGAGCATGGCGGCGTTGCGGTGATGGGCACCGACTGGCCGGTGTCCAGCATCAACCCCTGGGTCGGCTTCGAGGCCATGGTCACCCGGCAGAACCCGTTCGGCGAGGAGCAGGGCAGTTTCTACGGCTCGCCCATCAGCCTGGAGCAGGCCATGCGCGTGATGACCATCAACGGGGCGTGGTGCATGGGTATCGAGGACAAGGCCGGCTCCATCGAGACGGGCAAGTCCGCCGACCTGATCGTGCTCGATCGCAACCTGTTCGAGGTGGAGCCCAAGGGCAACATTCACAACACCCAGGTGCAGATCACCGTGCTCGAAGGTGAAATCACCTGGGACCGCAACGGCGAGTTCGATGCCGGCACCCACGCGGCCACCTGGCGCCGTGAACTCCCCAACTTCTGAGGCGGGCCGTTTTGATGAACAAGCAGTCTCCCATTCCGGTGACGCTGGTGTCGGGGTTTCTCGGCTCCGGCAAGACCACCCTGCTCAACAAGATCCTGGGCAGCGATCACGGCTTGCGCATGGCGGTGATGGTCAATGACTTTGGCGCGATCAACATCGACAGCGAGCTGATCGTCAGCCAGACCCAGACCACCCTCAGCCTGGCCAACGGCTGCATCTGCTGCACGGTTGAAAGCGACCTGATCGAGCAACTGGGGCGCCTGCTCGGCGACCGGCAGAACCGCCCGGAGTACATTCTGATCGAGGCGAGCGGGGTGTCGAGCCCGGGCAAGATCGCCCGCACGCTGAAGTACCCGCAGTTTCGCGATGCGCTGTCGATCGACAGCATCATCACGGTGGTGGACACCGAGCAGTTCGGGCAGCTCGAGGGCGAGATGGCGCAGTTGGCCATGGACCAGCTGGACGTGGCGGACATCATCGTGCTGAACAAGGTGGACCGGGTCGAACGCAGCCAGATCGAGGCGCTCAAGAGCCGCTGGCTGTACCCCCGGGCGCGAATGCTCGAATGCCAGTATGGCGATGTACCGCTGGAGCTGGTGCTGGGCGTGGGGCGCGGCAACCCGCTGGCGTCCTTCACGCCGGCCAAGGCGGCCTCAGCGCCGAGCATGGGCGGGCACGCGGCAGATCACGCCAGCGTGTTCGAGTCCTGGAGTTTCGCCAGCGACAGACCGATGGCGCTCGACACGCTGCGCGCGACGCTGGCGCAACTGCCGGCGTCGATCTATCGGGCCAAGGGCACGCTGCACATCGCCGAAGTGCCGGGCAAGCGGTTCATCATGCACCTGGTCGGTAGCCGCTGCGAGATCCTGCCCGACCGCGCCTGGGGCGATGAAACGCCCCACACCCGGCTCGTGTGCATCGGCAAGCGCGGCACCCTGGCCCCCGAGGCGCTCGAGGCCGGCTTCCAGGCGTGCGTTGTCCACACAAATGACAAGCTTTATTCACATCATGGGTGAAGCGGAATTGGCGACGGCCTCCGGCAGGTTCAGCAATGTGGGTGGTAGTGGCCTTTTGGCCTGTGCGGAGGGGGCAGGAGTGGTGAGCAGATATCAACAATCAGCCAAATTTAATTCGATTGTGGTTGCCCAGCATCTACTGAAAAATGCCTCGGCGGTCTGGTAAAAATAACAGGAGAAGACCCAATGACTAGTTGTGCTCAGGCGCTCGTCAAACTGCTTGAAGGTTATGGTGTGGACACCGTGTTCGGTATTCCGGGCGTGCACACTGTTGAGTTGTATCGCGGATTGCACGGTAGCCGGCTTCGCCATGTCAGCCCTCGCCACGAGCAGGGCGCAGGGTTCATGGCGGACGGCTATGCCCGAGCCAGTGGCAAGCCGGGGGTGTGCTTCATCATCACAGGCCCCGGCATGACCAACATTCTGACCGCCATGGGCCAGGCCTACGCCGACTCGGTGCCGATGCTGGTGATTTCCACCACCAGCCGTCGCGAGCACCAGCGGCTGGGGCACGGTTACCTGCACGAACTGCCTGACCAGCGCGCCATGGTGGCCGGCGTGTGTGCCTTCAGCCATACCCTGCAGCGCCCGCAGGAACTGCCGGAGGTGATTGCCCGTGCCTTCGCGCTGTTCGGTTGCGCCCGGCCGCGCCCGGTTCATATCGAGATCCCGCTGGATGTGCTGGAAATGCCGGCCGATGGCCTGGACCTGAGCCCTCGCGCATTGCCGCTGGCCAGCGCGCCTGCCGAGGCGGCCGTACAGCAGGCCGCCGCCTTGCTGGGCGCGGCACGGCGGCCGCTGATTCTCGCCGGCGGCGGCGCGCGCGGTGCCAGTGATGCACTGCGGGCACTGGCCGAGCGTCTCCAGGCCCCCGTTGCGCTGACCACCAATGCACGCGGCATCCTGCCGCCTGCGCACCCGCTGCTGCTCGATGGCGTGCAATCGTCCGCCCATGGCCGGGCACTCTTTGCCCAGGCGGATGTGGTGCTGGCGGTGGGCACCGAGCTGGGCGAAACCGACTACGACTTCTTCGGCCTCGGGCCACTGGCCCTGCAGGTGCCGGTGATTCGCCTGGACATCGACCCGATGCAGATCCTGGGCGTGCAACGCGCAGCCGTCGGGCTGCTTGGCGACGCACGGTTGGGGCTGCAGGCCCTGATCGCAGCGCTGCCCGGGGCGGCCGCAGACAGTGACTGGGCCGCGTTGAACGTGCCGCGGGTCAATGCCGCCGAGCGCGGCAGCTGGACCGGCAGGCAGCAGGCCATGCAGGCGCTGCTGGATACGCTGCGCGACAGCCTGCCGGCGCCGATCCTGGTTGGCGATTCGACGCAGCCGGTGTACCAGGGCGCGCTGGGCTATCGCGCACCGGCCCCGTGCACCTGGTTCAACGCCGGTACCGGGTACGGAACGCTGGGCTACGGCCTGCCGGCGGCCATCGGTGCCAAGGTTGCCCTGCCTGAACGTGCCGTGGTGGCGCTGGTGGGCGATGGTGGTTTGCAGTTCTCGAGCGCCGAACTGATCGCGGCGCGCGAGCACGGCATCGGGGTCATCCTGGTGCTGTGGAACAACCAGTGCTACGGCGAAATTCGCGACTACATGACGGCGCGCGACATTGCGCCCCTGGGCGTGGACATCCTCACGCCGGACTTCGCGGCCTTCGCACGCTCCTGTCATGTGCAGTACCACACCGCCGGCAGCCTGGACGGGTTGCGCGATCTGCTGCAAGGCCTGGAGAGCGGCGAGCCGCACGTCATCGAACTGAACGCCTCGGACTTTCTGCCTGCCTGACGGGGCTGTCCGGTCGGGTTGATCAACAACAATGGGACATCGAAGCATGATCCACGAAAAAGGGCTGCCAAGCATGCAGTCGACCCCCGTCGTCGCCATCGATGACCTGCACAAGAGCTACGGCGACCATCACGTCCTCAAAGGGATCTCCCTGCGTGCCCATGAGGGGGACGTGGTGTCCCTGATCGGTTCCAGCGGCTCGGGCAAGAGCACCTTGCTGCGCTGCATCAACCTGCTGGAGATTCCCAACGCCGGCAGCCTGCGCGTGAACGACGAGGAAGTCAGGTTCAGGCAGGGGCGTGGCGGGGTGCGCGAGATCGCCGACCTGCGCCAGGTCGAGCGGCTTCGTGCGACCCTGAGCATGGTGTTCCAGAACTTCAACCTGTGGCCGCATCGCACCGTGCTGGAGAACGTGATCGAGGCCCCGGTGCATGTACTGGGTGAGAAGCGCCAGGACGCGATCGCGCATGCCGAGCAGTTGCTGGAGAAGGTCGGGCTGGCCCACAAGCGCCACGACTACCCCTCGTTTCTGTCCGGTGGCCAGCAGCAACGGGTCGCCATCGCGCGGGCACTGGCGGTACGGCCCAAGGTGATGCTGTTCGACGAACCTACCTCGGCGCTGGACCCGGAGCTGGTGGGCGACGTGTTGAAGGTGATCCGCGACATCGCGCAGGAGGGCCGCACGATGATCCTGGTGACCCACGAGATGGCGTTCGCGCGGGATGTCTCCACCCAGGTCGTGTACCTGCATCAGGGCCAGATCGAAGAGCAGGGCCCACCGCAACAGGTGATGCTCGACCCGCACAGCGAGCGGTGCCGCCAGTTCGTGATGGCGCAGAACAATCGCTCATAACAACACTATTCATCCGCGGGGGCGTGCCCCTGCATTGTCCGCTGCCAAAAACCAAACAATAGCTGCATAAGGACTGTTAAATGAAAAAGACACTCGTTGCTGTCGTGCACTCGCTCCTGCTGGCCGGGGCGATCAATGTCGCTCACGCCCAGGACAAGGTGGTGTTCGCGATTTCCCAGGAACCCTACCCGCCGTTTTCCTTCAGAAACAGCAATGGTGCGTGGAGCGGTTTCGAGCCTGACCTGATCAGCGAAGTGTGCAAGCGCATGCAGGCCGAGTGCTCGCTCAAGGGAATGGCCTGGGACGGCCTGATTCCGGCGCTGCGCTCCAAGCAGGTGGACGTCATCATGAACTCGATGTCCATCACCCCCGAACGCGAGCAGGTGGTGGACTTCAGCGACCCGTACATCGAGACGCCCGCACTGTGGGTCGGGGATGCCGCCCTGGAACTGACGCCTACCCCGGAAGGGCTCAAGGGCAAGATCATCGGCGTGCAGGGCTCGACCAGCCATTCTGCCTACGTCAAGGAGTACTTCGGCAAAGGCTCGACCATCCGCTACTACAACGACCAGGACGACCTGCTGGCCGACCTGCGCAGCGGCCGCATCGACATCATGCTGGCCGACAAGATCTCGGTGGAGCCGATGCTGGCACTGCCCGACAACGCGATGCTGGCCGGCAAGGGCATCGCGCCGGCCGACCCGCTGTTCGGCAAGGGCATCGGCGCGGCGGTGCGCAAGGGCGACGATGCCCTGCGCGAGAAGCTGAACCAGGCGCTCAAGGCCGTGCGCGAAGACGGCACCTACGACGCCATTGGTGCGCGCTACTTCAAATCCAGTGTCACAGCCGCCCAATGAGGCGGTTGAAACCTGCGCGGGTGATCGGGTGCCTGTATGACCATTTCTGAAATGTCCAATCTGCTGTTCGCCGAGGGCTGGATTCAAACCCTGGCCCAGGGCGCGGTGAAAACCCTGGGTATCTCCCTGGGGGCCTTCGCGCTGGGCCTGTGCATCGGCCTGCTCGTCGCGTTGATCAAGCTCAGGGGGCCACGCTGGATGGTCGCCTGTGCCAACTGCTACACCACGCTGTACCGCGCCGTGCCGGAACTGCTGCTGATCCTGCTGCTGTACTACGCAGGCACCGACCTGCTGAACCTGGCGATGGCCGCGATGGGCCGGCCCAGTGTCGAGATCAACGGTTTTCTGGCTGCGGTCGTGGTGCTGGGGATTGTCCAGGGCGCCTACTCGGGTGAGGTGATTCGCGGCGCCGTCGAGGCCATTCCTGCGGGGCTGGTGGAGGCCGGCAGGGCCTACGGCATGTCGCGCGCAAAGCTGTTGAGCCGGATCATCCTGCCGTGCATGTTGCCGTTCGCCATCGCGGGCCTGTCGAACCTGTGGCTGGTGCTGGTCAAGGAAAGTGCGCTGATCAGCGTGGTGGGCTACAGCGAACTGCTGACCGCCGGGCGTCAGGCGGCGGCCAGCACCAAGCACTACCTGCTGTTCTACCTGGTGGTCGCGGCGTTCTATTACGTCATCACCCTGGTTTCCAGCATGGTGTTCCGCAAGTTCGAGGCCGGCTTCGAACGCTGGATGCCCAGGAACGTATAAGGGGACGATCATGGATTTGACTTGGCTGAATGATTTTTCCAGTGAACTGCTGCGCGGTGCCGGCCTGACCGTGCAGTTGCTGCTCATCTCGGCAGGCTTCGGGTTTGTACTGGCCATCGCGATGGCCCTGGGGCGCCTGTCCAACAGCGTTGTGCTGGCCAACGCCTGCCGGTTTGTCAGCAGCGTGATTCGCGGTACGCCGCTGCTGGTGCAGATCTACATCCTGTATTACGGCGTCGGCAGCGTGCTGGCCAGCTACCCGCTGATCAGGGGCGGGGTGTTGTGGCCCTACCTGCGCGAAGGGTTCTGGTATGTGGCCCTTGCCCTGACCTTGAGCGTGGGGGCGTATGTGGGCGAAGTGCTGCGCAGTGGCCTGCGCGCCGTACCCAGGGGCGAGCTCGAAGCGGCACGCGCCTATGGCATGCGCCGCGGGCAGATCCTGCGCAGGGTCTGGTTGCCGCGGGCATTGCAGATGGTCAGGCCGACCCTGGCGGGGGAGAGCGTGATGCTGCTCAAATCCACGGCGCTGGCCTCCACCGTCGCGGTTACCGACCTGCTCGGCGCCGCCAACATCGTGCGTTCGCAGACCCTGCGGGTCTATGAGCCGCTGCTGTTGGTGGCGATCACCTACATCGTCCTGGCCCTGATCATCGAAAAGAGCTTCAAGTTGATGGGCACCACCTCGCAGCGTCGAGTCTAGTGGCTAACGTATTGGCGTCGGTCTGCACGCCACAAGGAATTCAAATGAAGTATTCATCTCTGGTTCAACGCATCAGCGGCGAGAGCGTAGCCGCATGGGACATCCACTATGCTGCCTGCCAGGCGCAGGAGCGGGGCGAGAACGCGATCATCCTCAGCATCGGCGACCCCGATTTCGCGACGGACGATGCGATCTGCGAGGCCGCGATCCAGGCCCTGAAGGCCGGCGATACCCACTACACCCCGGTAGTGGGCCGGGAAAAGCTGCGCGAAGCCATCGCGGCCAAGCAGCGCAAGCTGCTGGGCATACCGGTGGCCGCCGAGAACGTCGCGCTGGTGGCCGGTGCGCAGAACGGCCTGTACGCCGCAGCCATGTGCCTGTTCGAAAGCGGCGATGACGTGCTGGTGCCCGAGCCGATGTACCTGACCTACGCTGCCAGCGTGCAGGCATCCGGTGCGCGGCTGGTGTGCATCGAGCAGCCTGCCGAGAAGGATTTTCGCCTCACGGCCCAGGCGCTTGAAGCCGCACTGACCCCCAACACCCGTGGTATCGCCCTGGCCACGCCGAACAACCCCACCGGCAACGTCTACACCCGCGAGGAGCTGGAGGCGGTGGCGCAGGTGGCCCGGCGTCACGACCTGTGGGTGATCTCGGACGAGGTCTACTGCCAGCTGACCTACGACGCGCCGCACATCAGCATCGCCAGCCTGGAGGGCATGGCCGAGCGCACGGTGGTGCTCAACAGCCTGTCCAAATCCCACGCGATGACCGGCTGGCGGGTCGGCTGGGTGGTGGCGCCCACGAGCCTTGTCCAGCACCTGGACAACCTGCTGCTGTGCATGCTCTACGGTCTGCCGGGCTTTGTTCAGGAAGCCGCGCTCAAGGCCATCGAGCTGGACGATGAGATCGTCGCCTCGGCCCGCGAACTCTACACCCGCCGCCGTGACCTGATCGCCCGGGAGCTGGACGGGGTGCCGCTGATCAAGGGCAAGGTGCCCGAGGCGGGCATGTTCATGCTGCTGGACATTCGTGCCACGGGCCTGTCGGGCGTCGATTTTGCCTGGGCGCTGTTCCGCGAGACCGGCGTCTCGGTGCTCGATGCCCAGGCCTTTGGCGCCAGTTGCGCGGGCTTCGTGCGGGTGTCGTTCACCGTTGCCGACAAGGACCTGCTGGACGCCTGCCAGCGGATCCGCCAGTTCATCGAGAAGCTGCAGGCCGGCCTCTGAGCCGCTTGCGAAGGAATGACGATGCTCCCTCCTGAATGTTCATCCGAAGTGCTCGCCGGCGTGCTGATCGGCGAGCAATGGCTCGCCGACGGCCCGCCGCTCGAGGTCATCAACCCCTCCACCGAGGCGCTAATCGCCACGGTGGGCGGGGGCAATGCTGAAACCGTCGAGCTTGCCGTGCAAAGCGCCGCTGCAGCGTTTGCGCAGTGGTCAACCAGCACTGGCGCGTTGCGTGCCCAGGTGTTGCGCCGCATTGCCCGGGGCATACAGCAGAACCGCCAAGCCCTGATGACGCTGCAATCGCGCAACAACGGCAAGCCATTGGCCGAAGCGGGGCTGGACGTGGACGACGTGATAGCCACCTTTGACTATTACGCCGACCTGGCCCAGGGCCTTGACGCTGCGCAGGACCGCGATGTGGAGCTGCCTGCCAGCGACTATGCCGCGCGCTTGCGCCGCGAGCCGTGTGGCGTGGTTGCGCTGATCGTGCCGTGGAACTTCCCCATGGTCACCACGGCCTGGAAACTGGCGCCGGCCCTGGCGGCGGGCTGCACGGTGGTGCTCAAGCCATCGGAGGTCACGCCGTTGCCGGAGCTTGCACTGGCGCGGATCATTCTCGAGGCGGGCCTGCCGGCGGGCGTGTTGAACATCGTGTGCGGTACCGGGCTGGCCGTGGGCGCACCCTTGTCGGCGCATCCGCAGGTGGCCAAGATCTCCTTCACCGGCAGCAACGCGGTGGGGGTTCAGGTAATGCAGCGCGCGGCAGAGACGGTGAAGGGTGTCAGCCTGGAGCTGGGCGGCAAGTCTGCGTTGATCGTGCTGGAGGATGCCGACCTGGAGCTGGCGGTCGAGCTGACCTGTGGCGGCGGCTTCTACAACGCCGGCCAGATGTGCTCGGCCACCAGCCGGGTGCTGGTCGCCGAGCACCTGGCGGACGCCTTCGTGGCAAAGGTCAGGGCCCGCGCCCAGGCGATCACCGTTGGCGACCCCTTTGTCGACGGGGTGCAGATGGGTGCGCTGGTCAACCGTGCCCAGTACGAGCGTGTGCTGGCGCACATCGCGCGCGGGCTGGCTTCGGGCGCCCGGCTCGAGTGCGGCGGTGGGCGCCCGCAGGGCTTGGCGCAGGGGTTCTACGTTGCGCCGACGGTGTTCACCGACGTGGCGCTGGACAGCAGCTTGTGGAACGAGGAGATCTTCGGCCCGGTGATCTGCATCCGCCGTTTCGGCACCGAAGCCGAGGCCATTGCGCTGGCCAACCAGGGTGATTTTGGCCTGGTGGCCACGGTGGTCGGCCGCGACCGCGTTGCGGCCAACCGGGTAGCGGATGCCTTGCAGGCCGGCATGGTCTGGATCAATGCGCCTCAGGTGATCTTCCCGCAGACCGCCTGGGGTGGGTACAAGCAGAGCAGCATCGGGCGCGAGCTCGGCCCCTGGGGGCTGGCAGCGTTTCAGGAGTTGAAGCATGTGGTGAGTGCTGGTTGATTGGCGCTGGCCGCAACACACCCAGCGCAAGCATCACCTCTGGCATCAGATGTTGAATGCCGGTATTGCACCACGTGCTGCCTGGATCTGCGGACACCGGGGGTCGGGCTCTCCCAGCTCGCCGGTATGCTGGTAGCCGCTACCCAGGCAGCCACCGTTGCATACGGCAAAGTAGCGGCAGCCCTGACAGGTGGGATGCTCCACCTTGATCTGCAGTGGCTGGGCAAGAATGGCCGATAGCGGTTGTTGGTACAGGTTGCCCATGGGGTGGGCCTTGAAGCAGGTGCAGGAGCACACGTCGCCATTGGGGTAGATATAGACCTTCGCCGTCGCAGCACCGCAGTTTTTTGTGGTGATGGTTCGGCCAAGTTCGGCGATGGCGTCGTCACCCAGCGCTTGCAGCCGACTGAAGTCGTACATTGGAAACGCCAGGATGCGCGTTTTGTAGGGCTGCTTGCGCAGCGCATAGACATGCTGGTTCCAGGCCTGGCTGCAGACCTCCATGCCTGATGAGGCGCGCCCTGCGTAAGTTGCCCGCTTGATTGCGATATGGGTCAGTTCAAGGTCATCCAGCGGTTGAATGAACTGTTCGATGCGCGCGAAAAAATCGAGGTCGATGACGGTCGCCGACACACTGCACGAAATGCCTTGTGCCCGCAGCCTGGCGAGTGTGCGCAGCGCGCGCCTGTAGGTGCCGGCCCCACGCACCAGGTCATGTTCGGCTTCTGTGCCATCCAGGGATATCTGTACCGAGAGTGACGGCTGCCCGGCCCATTGCTCCAGGATGTTCTGCTTGTAGAACGACGTCACGCCGTTGCTGTTGATCTTGGTCTGCAGTCCGAGCGCAAGGCTGTGCCGCAGAATGCTGTCGAAATGGCGATGCAGCGTGGGCTCTCCGCCCGTGAGCAGCACCAGGCTATGCGCATGGTCCTGGCGGATCTGCGACAGCGTGTCGAGGATCATCGCCTTCTCGGCGGTTTCGTCGCGATAAGGCGAAGAGTCGCGGATACAGTGGCTGCAGGCCAGGTTGCAGCGTTCGGTCAGTACGAAATAGAACTGTTCCATCATTCAAGCTCGAGATAGGGCCGTGCGTGCAGGTCGAGGTCGAAGTCTGCCTGCGAGGTGGCGCTCAGGTGATCGACCAGGGCCTGCACCGGCACCTGTTGGATGGGCGAGGTCGAAGGTTGGAACGGTTGGCGCACGTAGGTTTCCAGCAGTGTGGCGAAGTTCTCATCCTGCTCCTGGCGCACCAGCCACTCCCTCAAGGTCAGTGGGTACAGCCCCACAGCCAGGTGCGCCGAGTGCCGGGCTTCGGTACGAGTGAAGTGCCAGAGGCCGCGAGGGCAATAGAAGACATCGCCCTGTTCGAGCAGCACCGAAGACCAGCCGGTGGCAGCCGCATCGATTGCAGGAACGCGCTGATGACGGATGGCCTTTGACAACACATGCTGTTCGTCGCGGTAGTACCAGCGTTTGCTGCCGTGGATCTGCAGCACCAGTACATCGTGCCTGTCGAAGTGAGGATTGACGCCTCGCTGGTTGGCGGCGGTGTAGTAGCCGTTCATGCCGATGCGCGTATTGAGTTCCGAGGCGAGCGTATCGGTGAAATTCTCCAGTCGCGCACTGTGTTGCTGGATGTTGTCGAAAACCAGCGTGCCGCCGCGGGCAATCGCGTGCAGCATCTTTTTCTTGTTCAGCGTGTTGTTCTGGTTGTTTGCATAGCGATCCACATCATCGATCAGATCGTATTTGTGAATGGTGTTGTTGTGGTTGGTGATGCGCACCTTCGGGTACAGCAAGGTGTTGCTGTTGAGAATCTGGTTGAAGGCCTGCATATCCAACAAGCTGGAAAATTTCTGCGGGCTGCCCTTGATGTGCAACGCAGCGCGATCGAAGTATTCATCCAGAAACTGCTGCTGGCTGATGTGTTCGAAGATGAAGTTGAATAGGGTCATGGGGCAGGGCTCTACCTGGGCTTGTTTATGAGCGTGATACCTGAATCGATCAACTTGCCAAGTTGCGCGGGCGGCAATTGGTCTTCGATATGACTGATATCGATTTCCACCAGCGCGGGCAGCTCGAGCAGCCAGTCCGGCAGGCGGCGTATGTGAGTCCGGGCAATGCCCAGACAGCGCAGATGACGGGCTTGGGCCAACTGCTCGGGCAGTGCCTCGACAGGGTTGGCTCCCAGGTTGAGCCGCTCGATGTCCAGCTGATCGACCGGCCAGTCGATATGTCGAAACCTGTTGCGATAGAGGCTCAGGTGCTTGAGGCGACACCCAGCAGTGGCGGGCCATCGCAGCTCCCGCAGACTGTTCTTGTACACCAGCAGGGTATCGAGCCCGGGGGGGGCAGCGGTGAGGTCCAGAGTCTGCAAGCTGTTCGCCCCCAGGCCGAGCCATTTGCAGCCGGGAAACACCGTGGACGCGCTCTGCAGGCTCATGCAGTTGCTGCCCAGCTCTGCCGCCAGCACGCTGGGGATGGCAGGCAGCCGGGTCATATCGCTGTCGCACAACCGTGCCCGATTGAGCTTGAGTGTGCGGGGGGTCAATGCCCGGATGGCGTGAAAGATATCGTTCAACCGCGCTCGGGGAGTCTCGAGTAGCAGGCTCGACCCATTCTCTTCGTCATCGAAGTCGAGCAGCTTGCGGTCGGGGGCCCACATGGGGGGCCTGCCGGTGAGCTGCGCCAGATGGTCCCACGCTTTGCAGGGGGCTGTGCTGCCTGCTTGCAGTTCTGCGGCGATGAGCGATGCAATGCGTGCCGGCGTGTCGCTGTCCAGCTTGATGGGCAGAATCTTCAACCCACCGAGAAAATAGAACAGCTTGCGCAACTTGATGTGGATGGGGTGGTGTGGGGATACGAATTCATCCGATACATGACGATCGCCCTTGAGGGTGACAAAAATGCGTCGGCCCGCCAGGCTCTGGGTATCGCGCCAGTGCCGCAGGCTCAGCAGGTGTTCGTCCGACAGGTCGTTATCGCCCAGGATGGGAAGCACCAGCACGATGGCTGCAGTAGAGGGTGTGTCCGGGTGCCTTGCACATCCAGCAGCGCCGGTATCGAGTGTATCGATACGCTGGTGCACAGGATGTCCAAGGGCTTCAAGATGCGCCCCGAGGACGCCGGGCAAAGCGGCGGCCGACGACAAGCCTGAAACGATCTGCAAATCAACTGACATTGTCATTGCCGCCACCGCCCTTGGCGTCAGTCGCGCAGTTCCTTGTCGCAGTGATCCGCTTCTTTCCACAGGCCGAACATGGCCTCGAAGTCACTGAGGGTACCAGGATCCAGCTCGCTCAATTTCAGTGCCGGGCGCTTGATTTCGGTCATCGAGTCCAGTGCCGGGGATTGAAGTTCAACTGTTTTCGATTGCATCACGAGTGTCCTTTATCGGATTGGGCGGGGTTTAACCGCACGATGCTAGGGGTAATACTTTCCGTTGGCAACAGAGGGGCCTGTCGAGCGGAAAGTTCGTTTGCGCAGGTTGCAACATAGCGGCAACCTGCGCGAATAGGTTGCTCGGAAGATGCCACTCGGGGAGGGCTCAATCTTCCTCGCAGCTGTCGAGCATCTCTTCCACGGTCTGGCGGGTGTCGTGGTCCAGCCCTTCGATCAACCGCGCCCTGACTGCATCGCTTACGCGGGTGCTTCCATAGCGCAGGGAAACCAGGATCGACAGCCTGACCTCTGTGTCCGGGTCGCTGGCCAGGGTCAACTGCACGTCTTCTTCACTGGGCATGGCCAGCAGGCCAAACAGCCTGTTCGCCAGTTCCTGGCGGACCTTGCTGTCCTTGTCCCTGGCCAGGATCCGCTGCGCCTCTGGGGTGAGCTGATTCATGTAGCTGGATGACTCCACCAGTTTGAGCCTCACGCTTGCCAGCGCGTTCTGGGCCAGCAGCGCCTGGGTTGCGGGAGACAGCCGGCGGTTTTCAGCCAGCGCCAGATGCACGCTGCTTTCCTCGTCGCGCAACAGCTGCAGTTGTGCTTCCTCGCACAGGTCACCTCCATTCCAGTCCTTGTTGCCCCTGGCCAGTGCGATGCGCACGCAGATCTCGTCGTCCTTGGCCAACACCAGTTGCGCCGATGGTTTGAGCTTGGGGTAGGTAGCCAGCGATTCGCGGATGTCCTGTTCGACGTCTTGTGCCAGGATCTCCTGGGCCCGCGAATGCAGGGTGAACATGAAGTGGCTGTCACGTTCTATCAGGCGCGCACGCACGGACTCGTCCGGGTCGTTGGCCAGCAGCAGTTGTGCGGCTGTGCCGACGTGTTGATTGGCGGCCACGGCGAAGCGCACGTTGACATTCTTGTCCTGTGCCAGCTCCAGTTCCATGTCGCGATCCATCCACCAGTCGCGCAGCAGTGCGATGCGCACGTCGGGTTCGGGGTCGCGCAGCAACTGACGCAGAATGTCGCTGTCGACGGCCTTGTTGGCGGCCAGTCGAGCTCTGACCTTGGCGCTCTTGTGCGCCGCCAGGGCCTCTTGCACGGGCCTGGTCAGCGTCGAGTTGTCGGCCAGCGCTTCGAGCAGGGGTTGCGCCTGTGCGCCTTCGGCCAACAGGTCGGCCTGCAGATGAGCAGGCAGCTTGCCTTGCGCAGCCAGCACCAGCTTTTCCTTGCCTGGAGGCTGCTCCTGCCCGCTCACGGGCGATTGTTGCGCGCCCATGTAACCAGAGAAGATCGTGCCGATGGCCCTTCCTACCGAATCACTGGCCTCGGTTGGCGCTGCTGTTTTCGTCTGGCAGATCAGGGTCATCAGGGTTTCACCGATGGCCGTGTTTGCTGCCAGGGTTTGGCGGACGTGCTCGCTGCCGATCTTGTACAGACGCAGGCACTGTGCCTCGCTCAGGTGGCGGTTGCCGGCCAGGGCGCGTTGCACCGCTTCCACGTCGCCGATCAGCTTGTCGGCGACCGGCCCGGCCAGCGCCGGGTTGCTTGCCAGGCGGGTTCGTACATCGATGTTGCTGTCATCGGCCAGCCGGGCTTGCAGCGGTGCTGTCACGGCCTGATTGCCCGCCAGCGCACACAGGGTCTGCGCATCGCCTCGTTCCAGCAGGCGCTGCTGGATGTCAGTGCCGAGGGCGGCGTTTTCCGCCAGTTCCTGCTGGATCTCGGGCAGGTCACCGGCCAGTTGCTGCTGCACGTCATCCAGCAGGTCTGCTACGCGTGCCAGGCATCTGCGGACGTCGGTGCTTGGGTCTGCTGCCAGATGGCGCTGCACGCTTGGCTGTACCGTGTCGCGCCAGCGCACCAGACGCTCGCGCACATCGTCCTGCTCATCGTACATCAGTGCCTCGAGGATCTGCTCGGCCAGGTGGTCGTTGCCTGCCAGCGCCTCGCGCACGTTGGGCTCGGGGTCCTTCAGCAGCCGCGCCTGCACCTCGACATTGAGCGCGCTGTTGCCTGCCAGAGCGCGACGCACGTCCTCCGATTCATGCTGGCTCAGGCCCATCTGCAACAAGGCGGACCCCAGGTTGGTGTTGCCAGCCAGGCTTGCCTGTACCTCTTCTACGTCTGTGGTCAGGCATTGCAGGGCGGCGCTGGTGAGGTTCGGGTGGTCGGCAAGAATGCGCCGTACCTGCAGGCTTGGGTCCCGAGCCAGCAGCAACTGGGCAGGGGCACCCAGGTTGTCGTTGCGTGCCAGGGCCTCGCGCACATCAGGGTCGCATTTGACCAGCTCCAGTTGTACCGCGTCGGGGAGGGCGGTCGCGCCTGCGCGGCGGGCCAGCGCTTCGAGTACATCCTGGTCTTCATCACGGGTCAGCAGCAACTGCACGGTTTCGCTCAGTTCGTCACGCCGAGCCAGGCGCTCGCGTACCTCGAAGGAAGGATCGCGGGCCAGTTGTTCCTGTACCTCGGGATGCAGGTTGTCGTTGCCGATCAGGTAATCGCGCACGGTAACGGCTGTGTCCTTGGCCAACTGTTGTTGCACGACCTTGCTCACGGCCTTGTTGGTCGCCAGTGCCCTGCGTACCAGCGGCTCCTGATCCGCCAGCAGACGTTGCTGCAACGATTCGTCGTCGGTTCTTTTCGCCAACTGACGGCGTTGCTCGGCGTCCAGCTCGAGGCGTTCGAACTGCGCCGCTATCAGGTCATGCGGCGCGTGGGCATGCAGGCAGGCGAGGTGCAGCAGGGCGCGATCGAAGCCGGGTTGGCCTTCTTCGATGTTGATCCGCAGCGTCAGCAGCTTTTCCGGGCAGTTGGGGTTGCCGTAGGCCGCGGTGCGAACCTTGGCGTCGGTATCGCCGACCAGCCTCTCCAGCAGGTCGTCAGGGCAGTCTTCATGCCGGGCGACTTCCTCGCGGCGCAGCGCATTGTGGTTTTCGGCCATCTGAATCATCTGCGCCACGCTCAGGCCGTCGCTGGCTGAAGCTGGCTTGAGCTTGAACTTCTCGAACAGCTCTTCGTACTTGGCCACCTGATCGCGCAGGGTTTCACGCAGCGGCACGGTCAGGTCGATGGCGGCTTCGAGGTCTTCGAATTTCAGCGGGCGACCGTCCAGAAAGGCGGCTTCGCGTGCTTCGTTGATGGCGTTCTGGATGTCCGCCCCGGCGTAGTCGCGGCACTGGGTCACCAGCTTGCTGCGCTGCGCGGGTTCGAGCTGCACCGTCTCACCCTTGAGGTGGATATCGAGAATCGCGCCGCGCTCGACCGCATTCGGGAAGCCCACATAGAACACTTCGTCGAAGCGCCCCTTGCGCAACAGTTCCGGCGGCAGGGTAGCGATGTTGTTGGCGGTGGCGATGACGAACACTGCGCCGGTCTTCTCCTGCATCCAGGTCAGGAAGTAGCCGAACAGCCGCGACGAGACTTCGGAGCCGCTGCCGCTGGTCAGGCCGACGAAGGCTTTCTCCAGCTCGTCGATCCACAGGATGCACGGGCTGACCGACTCGGCCATGCTCAGGGCTCGGCGCATGTTGTGCTCACTTTCCCCGACGTACTTGCCCAGCAGCGAGCCGATGTCCAGGCGCAGCAGCGGCAACTGGAACAGGCCGGCGGCGGCCTTGGCCGTAAGCGACTTGCCGCAGCCGGGCATGCCGGCGATAAGCACGCCCTTGGGCGCCTGCACCCGCGCGTCACGCGCTTCGCCGAGGCGACGGAAGATCTGTGCGCGGCGGCCCAGCCAGGTCTTGAGGTTTTCCAGGCCGCCGATGTCGGTGGCGTTCTCGTTGACCCGCAGCATTTCCAGCACGCCGCTTTTGGCGATGATCTGCTCTTTTTCATGCTGGATCAGTACCAGGGCGGCATCGTTGATCTGCTCGTGGTGCTGGCGGACCATCGCCAGTGCCGAGCGGATCTCTTCCTGGTTCAGGCCGCTGCACGCTGCGTGCAGGCGCTGACGCAGGCCCTCGGGTACCAGCAGGTCAAGCTGCTGGCACACCGCTTCAAGCTGGCTGGTGATTTCCTCGCCCCGGGGCAGCGGCAGGGGCAGCAGGGTGATCTGCGCTTCGATCTGCGACGGAATGTGCAGGGTCTCCGAGACCAGTACCACCGCCGACGTGCCGCGATGATGGCGCTGGATACGGTTGAGCAACTGCTTGAGCCGAGCCACCGCCAGCGGCTGGTTTTCCAGCGCACTGCGGGCGTCCTTGATGATGAACAGCTTGTGGTCCAGATCGTCGTCCAGCAGTGATGGCAGGCTTTCGGCCAGGTCTGTCCTAGGCCCCTGGCTGCCCCGTGGCTGCTTGTTGACGAAGTCCACCCAGCCATAACCCAGGTTCCATTCCTTGGGGTGCATGCCCAACTGGCTCGCGACATCCTGCAGCATGGTATCGACCCTGGCTTCTTCGCCGGAGTGGATGTACAGCCCGGGATAGCCGGCGACCAGATGGGATTTGATCTTGTCCTTGAGTTCGAGCAGGTTCATGGCAGTCACCACAGGGACAAGAGGCTGGAGGCGAGGTTACGCAGACCGCTGCCCACCGATTCGAGTGCACGGCCTGTGCCTTCGAGCACCACGGCCGCGACCCGGGTAGCCGTCCTGGCGACCGACTTGCCGGCTTCGTACACCACTTCGCCGATCTGCCCGCCGGCGATACCACCGGCCACGCCACCGACAAAACCCCCAATGGCCGTACCTGCCGGGCCGAACACCGTACCCAGCGCTGCACCCAGCGCTGCGCCCTTGGTTGCACCAGCGATGGCCATGGTGGTGGTTACCGTGGTGTTGCCGATGGCGTCGATGGCCTCTTCGCCGGTCAGCTCGCCCTTGCCGAACTTGTAGAGGACCTTGGCGTTCTGCAGACCGACGCACGCGATGTTGGTGATTAGCCCGGCCGGGGTGTTGCGCAGCGCCGCGCCGAGCCAGCCGTTCTTCACTGCCACCACCACGGCACCGGAAACCGCCACTTGCGCAGCGGTGTTGGTGCCGGCGCGCAGCGAGCTCTCGAAGAATTCCTTGAGGTCGTCCTGGCTGCTGGGGTTTTCCCGGCCGTTCAACCGGTTCCAGAAGCGCCGCGCCAGAATCCGCGTGCCCTGCATGCCCACTGCGATGCATGCGCCCATGACTGCCTGCTTGCCGATCTGGCGGGCGATGGTGGCGCGGTTGGTGTCGTTCCAGTCGTACTGGCGCGACTCGGCTTCCTGCTGGGCCTTTTCCTGCAGCTTGCGGGCTTCTTCCTTTGACAGCGGGCGGGATTTCACGCCATCGGCTTCGATCACCTCCGCGCTGTCGGGCACGTCCGCACCTTGGCCTTCGGGTACCAGCGGTTTCTGCCCTTCGTAGTCGCCGCGGTTGAGCAGCTCTTTGGTGGCGTCGGCATCGGCGCCGTACTTGGCCTGGTACTTGCCGACCACATTGCCGTTGCCGTCGACGATCTCGATGTCCACCGAGTTCGCTTCCTGGGAGCCCACCACGCGGGCACGGTAAGGGCTGCCCTTGCTGACGGCGTCGATGTTGAACGTGTCGACGTGGTGCTGCTCGGCAATCAGGCCGTTGAGGTGCGGGCTGCGGTTGATGTCACCCTTGAGCGTGGTGACCATGTCCCGTGCGTTGGTCGTGGCATCGGCCAGCGCCTTGTCGATGTGTCCGGCGTACTGACCCACGTGTACCGAGCCGGAGAGGCCCGCGTTCTTCTCGATTTCGCCGGCCAGCCATGAGGCCTTGCTGCGGCCCTTGTCCATGTGCGCGTGCAGCGATTCGCGGGACTGGTTGAAAGTCACGGTGGAGGCGATCACCTGCTGGCTGGTGCTCAGCAGTTCCTCTTCGTTGCTCCACAGATGCGGGTACTTGCGAAACTCGTCGCTCAGCCATTGGTCCAGCGGCTTTTCACCCCGCGCGTTGCACGAGTCGACGAAGGAGGCGACCACCGCCGTGGTCTTCTCGCCGTTGCTGCTGTCGCCGTCGAACAGCTCGGCCTCGAGGTAGCGGGCCTGATCCTGATTGACCTGCTCGAAGTCGATGCTGTCGTCCCGGTTGTAGTCGTCGCCCAGGGGCTTTTCCATTTCGGTCATGTCAGTCGTCCTGCTGTTCAGTGCAAGTAGTCGGTGAGCTCGTCGCGCAGTTGCTGCTGCAACCAGGCGGGCTCGAGAATGCGTACATGGGGGATCCAGTAGCGGATGATCGGCAGCAGCTGGTTCGGGTGATTGACCCGGCAGCGCAGCAGCAGGCGACCGTCGGCCTGCTGCTCGATCAGTTCCTGGTGCGGCAGCACGTTGCGCCGAAGAAAGTAGTAGGCGTTGCTGGCGGCGACCTGGACGGTGACCTCGAGGCGGTCTTCGCCGAACCAGATGTCATCGTCGCTCTCGATCTGCGCCTGGGTGGCCGGGTCGGCAACGAAGGATTCGTCCAGCACCTGCAAGGCATCGATACGGGCGAAGGCGAAGCTCTTGAGGCGACCGTCTTCGGTGGCGGCCAGGTACCAGATGCCCTTGTTGTGGATCAGCCTGTAGGGCTCGATTCGGCGTTGCTTGCCGGTGTAGTTCAGCTGGCAGCGGCGCTGTTGCTCGATCGCCCGTCCCAGCTCGCGGAAGTCGCAGCTGTCCGGGCGTTGGGCGGCGAAATGCCCGTCGCGTACCAGGAAGCTGGTGGGGCCGGGTTTTAGCAGGTCCAGCCAGGAGCGTCGGTCGTTGGCCGGGAACAGTTGCTCGACACCGCTGATGCGGGCGAAGGTCTGCAGGTCGGCGGGGGACAGGCTGCTGCGGTGATGGCGGGCCAGTTGGTAGACCCCGTTGGCGCCGGGCTCGATCACATCGCCCAGACGGTTGAGGTCACGGTAGATGGTGCGCTCGCTGACCCCGAAGCGCTCGGCCAGTTGCAGGCGGGTAGGGCGCTCGCCGCTTTGCAGCAACCGCAGGGTATCGGCCAGGCGCAGGGCCAGGGTGTCGTGATCGGTGGCCGCCATGGCGGGTCCTTGTCGATGGGCTTGGCGGCGACTCTAGCGAGGACGACTGACAGGCTGTGTCAGTGGCACTGACACGATTAGAGCGCCTCTGCCGGGAAAAATGTCGACAATAACCTGAATGGTGGCTTGGGGCCATGTTTTGCGGGGTGTGCTGGGAGGCTGGTCTGTCAGAGGCTGTCAGGGTCGCCAAAGAACATTTTGACAGGGCTCTAGGACGGTGTTCCTAGTTTGCAAAAGTAGAAATGTAACCCCCAGAAATACCCCTTGATACCCTCGACAGGATGCGCGATCAAGAATGACGATTTTTGACACCTGTCGAGGTAGCGCACACTGGGGGCAGTCAGAAAAATCTACCCCCCATGGCGGATGGGAAGAAGCGGGGCGGGGCTGCATATCTATGGGGCCGTTTGTCACGAGCGGCAGCTATCGATCCGGTCGGTCTTTGGCGGGCGTCTGCTCTGTGAAATGACAAGGCAAACGACAGCACAGGTTACTGGGGATGCAGGTATGGCTAAAAGAACTACAAGCGATTGAAGTCGGCGGACATCCGCACTCGGAGGGGTGATTACATGTGCAGGGGTACTTTTGTACTCCTGTGTAAACTTCATACATTAGTGACTTCATGCGCTTCCCGCCATGCTCGTGCGAAGAGCTGCGACCATGTTTTTTCATACAGCTCGGGGCTATGAAAGCCCACGCCTGCGTCGAGCTTGCTGCCTCTGCCGAAGTCACCGCTCATGATCCATAGAGTCTTGGGTGCAACGAAGATGGCTTTGGCACCCAGGCCAGGATGCAGCGCGATGCGTATATCCGGGAGCGCCTGTTTGATCTTCTTCGCGGCTGATGCTGCGTTCAAGTGAGTGACGATGTGGACATCTGTCGGGCGTTTGCTAAGGACCCCAATGGCGTAGCCGGGATCCGGAAGGTCGGCGGTGAGAATACTCACTCGCCCGGTCATCTTGCGAAGCTGGCTCAGTCGGGTTGACCATGTGCTGGAACCGAGTGACATCTTCGCGGCTTTGCAATCAAATTCGAACCCACCGTTATCCGTCGAAAAAACCATGCACCTTCGTCCTTGTTGCTGACAGCCAGCAAGTTAGATTATCAGGATTAGAACGGAGCATGGCTTTTTGCTAATAAAATGCCATCACGCTAAAATCGCGAAGCTATCGTCCTCTATGACTGTATATGGATACAGTTGTGTGGCCTGGCTACACAAGGTACAGGGTTTTCGTGCCTGAATTGATTTTGCCGCTTTGGTAGGCGGATTGGCCAGGACGGCGCTCGATCTCCTCGCGAATCTGCACACCGCAACGGTGAAGCAAAGAGCGGAGAATGTTGTGGCTAAGCTTGCCAACGATGCAACCAGATTGCTGGAGGCCATTGATTACCAGTTGATCGTGACACTTGAGTACTGCCACCAATTGGTCGAAGGGCAGACCCTCTGGCTTGAGGTGTATGGTGATGTCACTGTCAGTGGTAGTGTCCAGGTCGAAGTCAAAAACTTCATTGATGACCTTACTGATGGACACATCAATTTCTGGAATACCCTGAAGAATTGGTTGTCACCGAAGTTCAAGCAAGAGAAGTATGCCGAGCTCATCTTGCTCACGACCCAGTCCTACGGCGCAACGGCAGAGCTGCGCCATTGGAACGACCTCAGCGGTGATGGTCGCCTGGCATTGCTTGACAAAGTACTGGCTGACAGTGAGGCGCGTATAACTGAATCCCGGAAGAAGCCTTCCAAGGCCGTTCAGGCTCAGCAGTTCGTCATGGCAGATGAAAGAAGATCTGTTCTGCAGGACGTGATCGAAAAGGTCAAGATACTCTCTGATGAGCCTGGCCTCAAATCGCGTGCACTCGATGCTCGAAGCCGCTTTGGTAAAGGGATTGATCCCACACAGCGTGATGAGTATTTCCAGGCGCTGCTGGGCTACTTGATCGAGCCTTGCCTTGCCAAGGACGGATGGAAGATCACCTACGAAGATTTCGATATTAAGTTTGCTAAGTTGTTCTCGCGGTACGGAAGAAACTCGCGAAAGTTCCCTGTGGTTGATCCGGCGATCTTCGAAAGCGAGGATAAGTCCGGCTATGTTGATCGGCTGTTTGTGAAGAAGCTTTATGAAATAGAGTATGCCGACAAAGTATCCTCTGCGATACTAGAGCACATGGTGGCCGTGCACACCATCTCCAACGAATTTAAGCGATTCACCGTCGAGAAGATTGACGTCGATAATTACAAGCATGATCAGCTGAAACGGCATAAGAGTTTAAGGTCGGTCGAGATGAGGCGCTGCTCCCGAAAGCCTGAAGGGGAGTGGTGTTTCGAATCGCAGAACTTCTTTGATGCCCGTTGCGGTGAGCCCGTCGATGGAATGTCAGCATTCGATGGCACCTCGGTGGAGTTTCGGAATGGGGTCTGGCACATGTTGGCAGACGATGAGGATGAACAGGGTAATGAGAAGTTACATTGGAGGCTTTGGTGATGAACTTTACAACCATTGACCACATTCATACCCTGCAGCGCAGTCCGTTGATCATGGCACCCATTCTCCACGGGTTCTACAGCGAGCTACAGGAAACGCAGAAGAACATTCTCTTCAGCTATCTTGTGCTGCCTTTTGTGCTGCATGAGGCGACGTCTACATACCTGCACCGTATCAGCGAGCGGAATACCTGGCGCACAATGGTAGGCGATAAAACGCGAATCGCGGGTGTTCATAAGCGGATCCAGTCGTTGCGAGAGGTCACCAACATTACATTGATGAGTCTGGTGAGCGCGGAGTATCTGACGATCGATGATGACATGATCGTCAGGGTCACAAAAAAAACGTATCCACCCCTGAAGGGTTTGGGGCAGAAAGTGGCGTCTGCGCGCAATCTGGCAAGGCTCTTGCAGGATCGAGAAGCTCCTCGGGTATTCAAGTCGCTAGGGATTGTGCAGCTATGAAATGTTACGTCAAATCTGTCGGTGTGGTGGATCGTGATAATGAAGTGCATCAGGTCACGTTCAAGGCTGGCCTGAACATCATCACAGGCAAGTCTTCGATGGGCAAAAGTGCGATTATTGAAATATTCGATTTTTGCTTTGGTAATAGCGATGACACGATTCCGAAAGGTGTCATTACCACCCGGGCGAAGATGTATTTCACCATTCTGCAGCTAGAGGCTGAGCTTCTGTGTCTGGCGCGAACACGCGATACAAATAAGATTTTCATCAGTGAGGTCAGTGGCTCGCTTGATGAGATTTTCCAGCGGATGAAGAATATTAACGCATTCTTCACGCCGAATATGTTTTTATCAGTACGAGACTTTAATAAAGAGTTAGGTCGCTACTTCGCTGTTACCATGACGGATATTGATGAAGACGACTCGCCGCGTGAGTATGGGAAGTCGAAGAGCGCAACGCCTTCAGTACGAAGCTTTGCCTCGTACATGCTACAACATCAAAATTTGGTGGCGAACAAGCATGCACTCTTCTACCGTTTCGATGAAAAAGAGAAACGTGACCAGGCGATCGAACACCTGAAGATATTCATGAATTTTGTCGATCAGGATTACTTCTATCTGTCCCAAGAGCAAAATCATCTCCGGGCTGAGCAGAAGAAGATCGAGGCGCAGCTGCCTAAGACAAAGGACGAGAAAGAGCGTTTTATTAAGCGCATCGACGGCCTGCTGGCCGAGTACAGGGCGATCAGTGGCACGGATCTGACCCCGCTTACGGGCGCCCAGATTGCGGGTAGTCTCAAGCCGTCTTTCCGCAAGATCCACGACGCGAACGTTCGAATAGACAGTCAGGCAGACGCCTACTCGCTGCGCAAAAAAGCGCTCGAAGACGACCGGTCGAAACAGACGATCATCGTTCGTGAACTTCAGGACAAACTCCACGCGGTGCAGTCCTCGATCAGCCTCACAGAAGATTTCGCCAAGAACATCGCCGAGATTCCGGTGCCGGAGTACGCCGAGGTTAGCGACGCGTATTGCCCATTCTGCGATGCGCCCCATGAGCAAGTGGAGGTGGAGGCGAACAAGCTGACCGCCGCGATTGGCTGGATGAACCGTGAGCTCAAAACCACGTCCTATGCGCGGGAGAGTTTCAGAGATGAGGAAAACAAACTCATCAAATCGCTGGCCAAGGAAAAGGATGTCCTTTCGGGTATCCAGACCAGCATCAACCAGTTGACCAAGCAGGTCGAAGATCTCAAGAAAAGCAAGACGGTTGATGAGATTGCGCTGCGCGTGAAACACCGCATCGAGGGGGTTATCGAGGACTACGATAGCAAGCCTAAAACCGAGTATGAGGGTACTCTCCAATTCATCAAAGACAGATTGGCCGTGATCAAGCCGCTCCTGGATGCCTACAACGTCAGCGGAAAAATGGGCGACCTGAGCGACCTGATCAACAGTGAGATGGCCCGCATTGGTGCCGGGTTCGATTTTGAAGAAGCTTACCAGCCGATCAACCTAAAGTTCGATCTGCACACTTTCGATCTGTGGCACGAGAGTGCCGACATGGGTAACGTTTACCTCCGTTCGATGGGGAGTGGGGCGAACTGGCTTTATTCCCACCTGACACTGTTCCTTGCACTCCACTCGGTGTTCGCGCTGAAGCATGAAGAGGGCTGCAAAATCCCTCCCATCCTGTTCCTAGATCAGCCCACCCAGGTCTATTTCCCGACCAAAATTGACCATGGCCAGGCCTTTGACGCTAAGGCGCTAGCTGAGAAGACTGCAAGCACTGATCGTTTGGACGACGACTTAAGCGCGGTAACGAACATGTTTAACAAGCTGGTCGAGTTTTGCGAACAGACTAAAGCGGCTACCGGGATGATGCCGCAAATCATCGTCACAGATCATGCTGACGATTTAAAACTCAAGGGGAAGGCTAATTTCCAGTCATTTGTACGTGCAACTTGGCGTAAGAGAGGCTTCATCGCTGAGCGGCGCCTCGATGCGCTGGTGTAGCCAACCGGGCGCCTATGCCGACCGCTTACCTGAAACGTCAGTTGATGATCTGATTGGCGCCGGTTTTGTGCCGCACGGACATGGGCTCACCTGAAATCGCGGCACAAAGGACCGCAAATGATGACTGAGAACATCAAGAACACGGCGATCACCGCAGCCGGCTATATCTATCAGAACCGGCAAGGGTTGCGGGTGTTGTGCGACTGGCTAGATGCGCCGAGTCGCTACGCAATGGTTAAGTTCGAATGTGACGTCGATGCGGACGCACCGATGGGGCTGGATGACATCGTGGTGGAGCGTTCAGACGGTCTGCAGGATCTCAAGCAGGTAAAGTTCACGCCAAACCCTGATGCACATCCGCTGTCCTGGGATTGGTTGCTTGAGAAGTCAGGCAAGACAGAGCGATCCCGGTCGATGTTGAAAAAATGGTATGACGCATACCGGTCGCTGGACCCCGCGCGGATCGGCGAAATCTCTCTGCTGACCAATCGCCGACCAGATGCCGAGATTGAAGTCTGTCTATCGAACGGCAAGATTGACTTTTCCAAAGTTGTTGGTCCGAGGCGCGCGGCGCTTATCGCCGAGCTTGGCGACGAGAACGACTGCAAGAAGTTTCTCGACCAGTTGCAGATCACGCACAGCGATAAGGGTTACGAAACTCTTGAACACGAGATTGACGCAAGGTTACGCGCGCATGGCACGCCGGAGGGCATCGCCGTACTCAAAACTCTTGCTTTGAACTGGGCTACTCAGAAGGACTCTCCGCCGCCGTCCGGCTGGATTACGTTGCCAGAGCTTCGCGCGATCCTTCAAGCGACGCCGCCTGCACCGCTGCCCGAGGATTTTGCAGTCCCTAAGGGGTATGAGGTACCCGATGCAGTCTTCCATCGCGAATTCGTCGAGGAAGTCATGCGCTCGGCCGGTAAGGCGATTGTCTTGACTGGGCCGCCAGGCCGTGGCAAGAGCACCTACCTCAGCGCTCTGTGCGACACGTTTGCCGAAAAAGATATTCCAACTGTACGCCACCACTACTTTTTGTCCACGACGGAGCGTGGTCGGGATCGCGTACACAGCCACGTTGTCGAGGAGTCTATCCGGTCGCAGATCAAACGATTTCATCCGAACGTTCCTTCTACCTCAGGCAGCCTGCGAGCTTTATTGGAAGCCGCTGCATCCCACTACAAGTCGCTCGACAAACCGTTCGTGCTGATCTTGGACGGTCTTGACCACGTATGGCGCATCTTTCTATGCGAAGCAAAAACGCATTGATGAAGCGGTCGCATTTGCGCAGGTGATGGTCGATTGCGTGCTCGAAGATACTCGAACGCTACCCCTGACTGTGCCGCTCTGGGGAGTAGAACTGGCGACAGTAGACTTTCAGGAGGAGTGATGGACGATCTTCGAATTCTCATTGCTCGTCTCGGATGGCCAATACCCGCGGGCCGATGGTGGACAATGCAGGAGTTGGCAAAACGACTGGGCGCCCCTGCCACAGCGGTAGAAACCGAGGCTGCGCTCCTGAGATTGCTGAACTCGTGCAAGCTTGAGGCGGAAGTCGTCGAGGCGCTTTGCATTTTCTGGATTGCGGCGGAGGTGGAGGGTTACGTTGCCAATCTAGACTTGTTGAAGCGCACACCCAAACCGTCCCTGCTGTCCAACCTGTTCTTAGAGGCCCTCGGTTTTGAGGCGCAGGCGCTCGATGTTGACCTTAAAGTGGCCCCCCCAGACTTCAAGATTCCCGGTGACTTCGATGGCATGCAGGGGCTGCAACTGGCCAGGAACTTACGAACGAATCTGAGCCGGCTAGAGAATTGAACCTCGCTCCCGCTAATCCGCCAGATGGCGTTCGAATGGGCACAGAACCAGACGGCTTATCCTGAGTCGCCTATACAGGGGGACTTCTGGCACTTTTCGCGGTCGCTGGGCGAAGGGTTCGTGGGGCCGTACTCGAGTCGTGCCGCCCTTCGTGGGATTTCTGCCTATCTGCGTACCTTGGTGGTAGCAGAACAGTTGTGGGGACTGTCGGCCGGCGTCGTTCGCCATTACGCGCTTAACGCATTGCCCGCTCATCCAGCGCTGGCTGCGCTGAGACCGTTACGTCCGGCATGGGGGCTGATTCGGGGGGACTTCAGCGGGGACTCAACGGTGATTGAGGAAATCCTGCGAGGTGTCGTCGACCGCGTCGAAGCCGAGCGACCCGGTGATGAGTTAGTTGCGCTCAGCTCTCCCGTAGAGATGACGATGGGGCGTTGTGTTGAGGTATCGCTGGTGCGTTGGTTGCAGGTCGGTGACAGTGAGGTGGCGGATCAGGACTTGGCAGTACATCTCGACACCTACTGGCACGACATGCCTACGCTATCGAGCGCTCCTACGAAGCCGCTCGACGGAAAGATATGGCTGCGTAGAATGCCTATCGATGAGCTCTTGGACGACCCGTCGGCGTCTTTGCCTTTGGCGGGACGGGTTGACTTTGATCGCATGGGATACCTGCAGCTGAACCTCTATCCATCTAGATTATTTGTGCCGACACTCGTGCAGGCTGCTCAAAATGAGGTGCGCCACGAGGGCGGCAACGTTGAGGTTCTAGAGGATGGAAAAGCGGTGGCGGACTATTCCCACTGGAATGCGGGCTGGGGGCCAGTACGGCCGACGCAGCTGAGTGGGGCTTGTGGTGCAGCCTTGGTGTCGCGCGGAACAACCTATCGCGAGTTTGCGGCCTCCGAAGGCCAGATGGTTCGTTCATTCTATCTCTGGCAAGTTCGGATACTTCAGCGGAGTAACACGCACGAAGCGTTCGATGAGATCTTGAAAGGCGGGATCTTCTTTGTTTAATCAGCTGTCGCTTACACGCTGACGGGGTAGGCAGCGATGATACCGGAACGTGATGCCCTTAAACTGGGCGACCCACCAACGCAAGGCTGGCTCAATCGATCCAAGCGAACGCGCGGCATCGATACTGCTGCAGCTGTGATCTAGGCACTCTACGAAGAGAGGTCCTAAACGCCGCTGGCGGCAGGCCAATGCGACCATGGCCACATAACTTGTTGCGAGCTTGCAGTAATGCGTGGCCAGCCGGCGGTGCTCTTTCAGCCAGCCAAATAGACGCTCGATGACATCCCTCTCCCGGTACTTGGGCTTATCGAGGATCCATTCATCCTCTCAGTCTCTATCGTTCCACCTGAAACCGCTTGACCAGGGTAGGTTCCCGCTGAGAGCGTTTTCTCCGCGGCCTGCATCATCCAACCCGGGTTAATACCGGTCTTCCCACGAGCGCTGTCAGTGCAGGTACCCTCTTGCTACGGATGTAGTCGATGCTTCCAACCAGATACACGCAGTCTCTGGCCCGGGAAATGGCAACGTTCATGCGTCGGTCGTCTGCATAGAACGTGGCCGGCCCCACGGTGCGCACGAACGAGAAGAAGACGACGTCAGCCTGCCGTCCTTGGAACGCATCGACGGTATCCACCTCGATCGTCAGGTGCTCACGGAAATCGAGTTTTCCCAGGACAAGCTTGAGCTGCCTGCACTGTGCGCGGTACGGCGTGATCACGGCCACGCTCAGCCGCTTGCCGTCGCTGAAGTAGGGCTTGGCCTCTTCGTCTTCATGCGTGAGGGTGCTGTCATTCAGCATCACATCACCAGAGTTTGCAGCATCACCACCCGCGGCGGCATCAGCAGTCACCGCAGCTTTCGCTTCGACGATTTGCTCACACATGGTCTTCAGGCGATCAACGATAATCTGAATTTCGCGCTGGTTGATGAGTGTCTTCTCTTCTTCGTTTTTGCGTTCAGGGGGGACGAAATAGTCCTTGGAATCGTAGGTCAGCCAGGCGAAGTGCTCGAACAGACCATTACCTTCCGTGCGGCTGTGGGCGAGGCTGTTGTTGTAGAAGTGCTTGGAGATGAATTTTCCGATCTCAGGCAGCATTCTGTACTGCTTCAGTAGCGTGCCTTTCATGTGCCCGGGGAAGTTTTCAAAGATGCGCTCGATGACGCCACCTCTGATAAGTTTCTCCTGGGCCTTGTCGAGTGCTGAGAGGGCCGAAGACTCTTCTTTGCAGAAGGTCGGTGGCAACTGCTTGTGGTCGCCCACTAGCACGCACTTGCGGGCCACTGTGAGTGCCATGAGCCACTCGGGCAGGGTGGCTTTGGAGCACTCATCGACAATGGCCAGGTCGAACATGTCACTGTCCTTGTCGATGAAGTGATCCACCTGGTTGCAGGTCACGCCGATGATCTGATGCCGGTCGGCGAGGTTGCGGACTAGCCACCGGGGAAGGTCGACGTTCCCGTCGCTGTTCGTGCGTCCGCGATCCAGCTTTTGCCACAACCGCTCTGTGAGCTCCGGCGCTTTCTCCCAGGCACCTCTCCACACAGCATCAGCCCGATCAAAAGCTTGTACTTCGATGGCTGCAGGGTTTTCCAAGGTGGCGACCATGAAGCGTGGGTAGCGCATCACCATGGACATGTCGGAAGCTGAAAGGTGCGTGGTCAGGCGATCAAGGGCGTTGTCGACTGCGACGTGTGTTTCGGAGCTGATGAGGATTCGCGCTTCGGGTTTGCTACGTAGGGTTTGGAGGATGATCTCCACGATCGCAGTGGTTTTACCCGTACCGGGAGGCCCTTGGAGGAAGAAAATGTCTTCGCAAGCCAAGGCTTTTTGGATTTGGGAGTAGGCATAAGTGTCAGTCAGGTAGCACTCCTGCACCGGCGCGGTGGCATGGATGGCCATCGAATCGTGCAGCCCCAATTCGGCAAGTTCAGATCCAACCTTCGTTTTGCGATCGGTAGCGCGGGGGGAGCATGCCGGCTTGCTGTCCGATGCATCGTCTGTGGATCCAGCCGCCTCGGTGTAATATTTAGCCAAGGTGTTGTTGTGAGCGACATTGCAGTTGGCGCCACTGCGGAATCGCAGGACATACCTGATCTGTCTTTCATACTTTGCGCGGGTGATCGGATCGGCTGTGATCTCGACAAGCTTTACCAGGTACTCCAGCCAGTCGTCGATGTGATCGAGGAAGTCTGGATCCGGCGTGACAGGGGAAGGAGATGTGCTCAGGTCGTCCTGGTTGAAGTGCTCTTTAGATGTCATCTCAGATTCCCTCAACTTTTGGCTTCAAAAGCGACAGCGCACCCGCTGGGTTTCGTACGCCAATACCCATCAGAATCTTGCTCATCAGAGGGTCGTTTCGCTCCAGTTGCTCGATGGTCAGCGGCAGCTCAAACACCTGGCCAGCCGCGAGTGCCTCGACGATGCGCATGTCGTCATCGATGGAGAGCGTGTCCATGTTGAGGTGTGCCATTTCCGCTGCGAGCAATTTGTCCAAGCCCAGGACAAGGCGGTTGACCGAAAATTGGGGCAGCACGTTGATTAACTCATCGTTGGTGGTGTAACCCAGTCGCACGGCCTCGGAAATGGCGATGAAGCACTCCCTGAATTGCCAGGCACCCCATTGGAAGCTGAGCCTCACACGTATTGTGCTTGATGTGCTCATTGTTGCCTCCTTGCTGGGTGACGCACTGACTTGGTTGCCAGGCCGATCGCTGGCCAGTAGATGTCTGTGTCGTCGCGCGAGAGCAGGGTGAATACCTGTTCGATGGTTTTTGAGGGGTGCAGGTCGTTGATCCAGCCCATGAGCTTTTTGATTTCATCGCGACGAGATGTGAACACCTGACGGGCGTTGAAGAAATTGTCCTGGTGCTCGCGGGCGGCTGCCAGCGAATGGAAAATCTCTGAGCGTGCTTCCTTGTCCGCGTCGAGTGTGGAGAACTCTTTAAAGTCATGAGCCCACTTGATGCGCGTTTGGATAATCGCTCTACGATGTTTGAGGTCTGATGTTCTGCGCTTGGCGTCTTCCCAATCGGGCCTTGTATCGATGAGCACCTGATTGATTTCCCTGAGCGTACCGCCATTGGGCATTTGTGAAATCCACAGGTTGGCCAGAGGCGACTCGCTGTCCGAGAACTGGTAGTAGTTTTCGAAGATGTCCTGCAGTGCTCTGAATTTGGTACCGCACTGCTCGTAGAGGGCCTTCACTCGCTGTCTAACGAGCTGGTGTTGTTCACTGTTCCGCTCTTTCTCGGCCTTGAGCTCGGAGGTGGAAACCCTGAGGTCACTTAGCTGCTTTCGCAGCTTGGTCTGATAGCTTTTGATGCGGCTCAGATCCCGTTCATAGTCCTTGGCATCGGACTTGGCATCTCGGGCAAATTGTTTGACGAGCTTGGTGATCTCTGGGGTCGTGACGCGAGGCGTACGGTTCGCGATTTGTGCTTGCCAGGTGCGACGTTCGTCGGCGCGCGATAGGCGGATTATCTCTTGATTGAGTTCATCCAGGTACGAAATCGTTGATCGGATGACCTGGGTTTTGTCTCGCTCAAGATTCCAGCGCAGCTCGCTGATGTTTTTGCGCAGCCAAGCCTCGACACACAGGAACATGGCCTGCGGGAGGTCTTTGAGATGGTTGATGTAGTCTGTGGTCTTCTCGATGTGATCGTTGAGGAACTCCATATACTGCTTGAGTTCTTCCTCGCGCAGCTTGGCGAGCTGCTGGATTTGAAGCTTGTAAGCATCGGCTTGAGCTTGAACCCGGGCCTGGCTAGCCGCGGCCTCGCGTTCATACTCATCGATCATGCACTGCGTTTTCTGCAGATGCTTATCCAGACTACGACTGGTGAAGTAATGGACAAGTTTCTTTAGCATCCTGGGCTCCTTGCACTACGGGCGCACAAAAAATTCGTAGGCCTGATCCCAAGACGTCTGCTCAGGCAGCACGTCCGTGAGACGGACATCGATTGTGGCGAGCATCGTCCGTGCGATTTTGTCGGTGTCACCACCCTCGAATGCAGTCGCTTCGAGCGACTGCTGCAATGTTTTGAGCTCCTCGCGATAGGAGTCCATGCGCGCCTGTTCGAGTTGCTGCTCGGTACTGGCTGCCTGGAGCGCCTTGCGTTCGCCGAGAAGAGTATTCTTGATAGGGGTGAACATGAGGAACTGAAGTTCCAAGTGAGCGTTCAGGTCTTTGCTCAACATCTGATAACGCTCACCGGCCTGTCGTGTGATCTCTTGGCGTTGCCGCTCGTAGTCTTCTTCAATCTGCAGAATCTTCTGCTGGTAGCTGGCCTTAAGCTGATAAAGGGCCCCTGCCTCTTGGGAGGGAAGGCTGGCGATCTGCTGCTCGATCTGCTTCTGCACGGCCATGAGCTGACCTTTGCGAGCACGGTATTCCGAGAATACCGAGATACTGCCGGAAAACGGCAGCATGTCCTTCCACTCGAACTTGAATTCGGACATCGTTCCGACCAGCCCAGCGTACTGCGACAGGTTAATCGAGCCGTTGGTGAGCTGGGACATCGCAGACTGCATATCCTCCATTGCCAGCTTTCTACCTTGGCCTGCGAAGTGGCCAACATAAGCCGAGACAGCGAAGGAGAACCCAATCGAGAATACGGCGCCCAGTGCAATGGGGCCAAGGGCGCCAAGCGTGGTGCCAAACAGCGCTGTGGAGGCGATCTCGGAAGCCACCCATTGGCCCAGGAAGGTCGCCGTTGCGGTGCCTGCACTGTAAGCCAAGGATCCGCCCACGACTGACACCGTGGTGCTGATCATTGAACCGCCGAACTCCAAACTGTCGATTTCTCCTCGCGAGAACTTATAGATGTTCTGGCCAAGGCTGACAGCAATGTTGGCAACAGCCGAAGCGATGTTGCCTTTGATCATGTGGCCGCCTGCGTTCTTGAGTACGGTGTGTGAGGCGCTGTCGATCAGGTTCTGGCCAAGATGCTGAATGCCAGTGACCAGAACGGCATTGCCGGCACCCTTTATCGAGCTCAGAACAATGCGCTCGGCTGCCTCATAGCACTGCTCCATCGTAAGGGATTCATCGCTGCGCATGATGCCAAGTAGCTCGGAAGCGGCGCTTAGCGTTGCACCACCGATTGCTCCTGCCTTGGCTGCATTCGCGTATTGCATGCGATTGAACTCAGCGCGTACGCGGTCCTTTTCTGCGTACTCGGGGCCTTTGTCTTCCTTGGTTGTTTCTTTGACGAGCTCCTCCGAACTGCCTTTGCCGCGACGCTTGAGTGACTTGCTCTTGATGTCAGGGCGGTCGTCCGAGTGGATCGAGTCATCCAGGGTCTCAGCAGTCTTCTTGTAGTTCTTGCTGACCTCGGGCCGCTTCTGTGCGTTATTTTTCGCCTCGTCATTGGCAACGGTTCGGGCGTCAGCGAGCTGCTCCTCCGGGACGATCTTGCCTACGTCCTGATAGTCACCATGGTTGATGGCTTTGGTGCTGTCCTCGGCAGTCTTGTAGAACTTGAGCTGGTAGTCCTTGGAGCCATCAGGGGTGTTGATGCGAATGTCGGTGACTGGATCGTTGTGTCGCCCTACATCGAGGGTGGCTCGGTGGTTGTTGGCCCCTTTGCCAGCTGCTTCGATGTTGTATGAGCCCGCGTGGTGAGCCTCTGCGATTCGACCCTGCTGTTTATCCAGGGTCCAGTTTGCATACTCACCATCTTTTCTCGTGATCGATTGCTTGAGCATCACCGAGTATTGATCCAATGCATCGTTCAGGAACTGGTTCTGCAGTTCGTTGAAGCCAGCCTGCGCATAGAGAACACCCTGTTCGAGGGTCTCTTTCGTGTCCATGTCATCTCATCCTTCATATAGGTCGCCGAGGTGGCATCCAGCCTGTATTCAGGCAGGGCCAATCTGAGTGCATCGGCTGGTTCCGTTACACCATTCCCGGGACACGATCCGATCTGGTTGCGATTGCAGCATTTTGCTATCGTTAGCGGCCTTATGCCAGTACGAATACCGATCTTTCACGGATGAAGAGGATGTTGTAATGACCATGACCTGGGGGCTGTGTGGCCCGGATCATGCGGGCAGCGAGCGACGGACCCGCACACTCGATATCGGCGCGGCGGTTCGCGAGTACAACGAGCGAGCCGTGCCCGGCATGGGCGCTGTCTGGTACGCCAAGCAATTGCTGCTGGCGACCCTGGGTGTCGCCCTGGCCCAGGCCCTGCGCCGGCACGGAATGACGCACTCGAACATCGCCGCGGCCAATGCCGTCGAAGCCTTGGGCTGTTACTTCGCGCTCACCCATTACAACGGCCAGGGTGATAGCCGGGTGCGCGGCTCGGAGAAGCTGCGCGGCAAGGCCGGTTTCGACTTCAAGACCCTGTGCAAGCCCGGCTTCTATGTCAGCCAGCCGATGCGCATGGGCTCCGGCCAGGCCTTGCTGGCCCTTGGGCTGGTGCATGCCCAGGGCGAGCGCTTCAATGCCTTCGCCTGCACGGACTTCGGCCGTGAGTTCATCAATGCCAGCAGCGAGGATGACGGCGCGCTGCTGGAGACCCTGGTGCAATGGGCGCTGAGAGGCCGCGCGGTGGGTGACCTGAAGCCCGGTGTCCGGAAGCTGCTTTCACCGCTGCACGGGTTGCCCGCAGCCGCCTGTGCGCTGCTGTCGCGGCGTATCGACAGCGGTGCAGACGGGGGTGAACGCCGCGTCGCTATCCGTCGCTGGCTGGCCGCCCGTCACGCCGAGCCGGCGCAGGGGTTCGACTGGCGCCTGCGACCTGATGCCATCGACCCCGAGCACTGGAACGACCTGCACTACGGCGCGTTGTTCTTCCAGGTCCAGGATGCGGCCTACGATGTGCTCAACGCGCTGGAGCAGCATCTGGCAGTACTGAGCACGCTGCGCTTCAGGTTGGACAATGTCCTGCCCGAGCGTATCGCCACGCGCCTGGATCACCTGCGGCAACTGGCCCGCCTGTTCCTTGAAAACCCAATGGCGCAACGGACAATCACCGTGGCCGAGGCCTTCTGCCGCGAATGCGCGGACCCCGACGATGCGAGCCTGCTGACCCACCTGGTCCGCCGCGACGACCGGGTGTTGCGTCTGCGCGGCCGGGAGGTTGTGCCCGGCGCTGCATTCCTGCACCAGGGCGCGCCAATCGACGGCGACCGGGTGACCGACGAGGTTTCCGAGGTGCCAGTCCATGCAGCGCTGCCCGCCTGGATCTCCCACCGTGTTGAGCGCCTGCGGTGTCTGGACCTGGATCTCCAGGGCCTGGCGCAGGTCAGCACTTCAGCGAACCCGAGCACAGCCATCGAAGAGGTGAATCTATGAACCAGGTACCTGCTTCTCTCGTTCGGCACTTCGAGGTACCGGAGGGTTTCACCGGTCAGTTCGGCTGGCTGTGCGGCTTTTCCGCAGACGAGGGTTTCCTCAATGAGGCCCTTGAACGCTTCACCTACCAGCAGGCCAATCAGCGTGCCTATGCCGGGCAGACGCTTCTGGCGCTGATGCTGGACCCGCGTGCGGGCCAGATCGACCCCATCGGGGTGCCGGGCCTGCTGCACTTGCCGTGGGCCAACGGCAAGCTGCCGTTCAACCTGATGCACGCCAAGGTGGCGCTGCTGGCTTTTCGCAGCACGGACACCAGCGGTGCCTGGTGTCTGCGCCTGCTGGTGTCCACCGGTAACTGGACGCGACAGACCCTGGAACAGAGCCTCGACCTGGTCTGGTGCCTGGATTTGCACAGCGATGACCTGTCGTCGCCGTCCGACGCCACTCGGCAGGTGTGTGCGGACATCAGCAGCGCCTGGGGACTGCTGGGCTGGCTTCGCAGCCGTTACGACGGGCGGGCGCTGCAGGCTAATTCGGATACGAAAGACGTCGTAGAGCAACTGGACAAGTGTCTGCTCAAGCTGGTCAAGCCCTGTGCAGCCAACCTGACCCCGCGCTTCTTCGATAACCGCAACAAGTCCCTACTCGACCAGTTGTCAGCCAAGGTACTGCATGCCTCGGGCCGTGGCAGCGCGCGCAACTATTTGGCCATGGGCTCGGGTTTTTATGAATCGTCCCTGGCCGTCGAGCAGTCATCGGTCCCGCTGAGCATCGTCCGACGCCTGCGCGGTGAAGAGGGCGAGCCCCGTCTATTGACGGCGAGCAGTTGCGTGGACCTTTTCGTCAACGAGGCGAGTTGTCAGGGCATCGCTGATGCCGTCCCAGGATTGAAGGCGGCAGGCATCAGCGTAAAACCTGCGGCCCAGCCGGCCTGGTTTGCTGAGCAGCCCCAGCGCACCTTGCACGCCAAGTTCATCTTCAGCGCCAGCGAGGTCGGCCACTCGGGAAAAACCGCCAGCCCGTGGCTTTACCTTGGCTCGGGCAACCTGACCCGACAGGGCTTCACCCTGCAGATGGGGCGCTTGAAGGGCAACCTGGAGGCCGGAGTGGTCTTCGCTCCTGAACCGATGAACTGGTATCCGGCGAAGACGGCTGTCGCCGACCCGCAAGCGATCGGCTATCGACTACCGATCCAACGGGAGCAGGAGTGTGTCCCCGAAAACCTGCGTCAGGGCCAGGACCTCGAAGTGGGCGATGAGGTATTCGCCGCGGCCCCTGTCGCCTATCTGGTCTGGCGGGATGCTGAGACGCCGGAGCACGGCTGGTTGAGCGCCGACGAGCTTGCGCAGCCGGCTTGCTCGCTGCTGGACACGTCGGAGCAGTCGTGTGCCTGGGTCGAGGGGCAGGGCTTCGTCTGGTCCGGGTCGCGACCGCGGCAGGTGCGGATGGCATGGCAGGACGCCGGGGCTACCCGTACTGCCGTGGTACCGGTACTCGACGGATTCGGCCGTTTGGCCGCCACCGGCTTGCCGGACATCAGCCTGGAGGATGCTTGGCTGCAGCTCGACGGATTCCCCCACACCCCCGGGGAAGACGAACTGCCCAATGCGTTCGATCCCTCCCAGGACTCGCCTGACCGGCAGGGCAGCCGAGCATCTGCGGGGGAGGCTGCGCGCTATCCGATCCGGCAGATGATGGAACTGATCGAAAGCATCGCCGCAAAACAGACGGCCCTGGAGCCTCGGGACTGGCCACTGTGGTGTGCCCGCCTGGAGCAGTCCCTCAGCCAGGCTGCCGGCTGCGAGCTGTTGCAGCAGTTCCTGGCCCTTGAGCTCAATCCTCTCCACGCGCTGCGCCAACCGGCATTCAGGCCAGGGTTTGCGGAAACGGCGGATGGCCCGGAAGGCCAGCGCTACGAGACGGCACTAAGCACCATCGAAGCTCATTGGAAGCTCGGCAGTGCATTTCCCCTGGGAGCTGCGATATGACACGGACGGATTTCAGCTGGGCGAAGGTTTCGGCGGCCCTGCGTAGGCGGGTGGCGGAGCAGGAGCAATTGGCGTGGGAAAAGGGTGAGGCGGCTGCGCACCTGAACAAGGGCCAGTGCGCCAGCGTGCTGGCGCTGGCCGAGCGCATCGGCGAACACAGTGTCGTGCTGGCCGACGAAGTGGGCATGGGCAAGACCCGTATCGCCGTCGAGCTAATTGGTGCGGTCAACGAGGCTGGAGGCCGTGCCGCAATCATCGCGCCGCCGGGACTGGGCTATCAGTGGCAGGACGAGTTGAAACGCGGCGGCGTCAGCGTGCCCCCCATGCTTCGCGGGTTGCTGGGTTATTTCGAAGCCTGGGGGGCCGCAGAGGCCAGCGAGCAGACCCCGTGGTTCGAGGTGCCAACCGTGCTGCTGTCCCATGCTTTCGCCAATTGGCGCCTTGGAGAGGGCACCCAGCGTTGGCGCAGGGAGCTGGTGCCCGAGGTGTTTGCGCAGTGGCGCAAGGCAACCGGAAGCCGGTATCCGAACGGTTATCTGCACTCGGGTAAATACGATAAGTGGGTCACCAATACCGCAGCCAGTATCGTCAACGCACTCAGGGACAATCCCCGCCAACCTGCCAGTGCCTGGTTGAGCGATGTCACTGCACAGCACCCCTGGCCCCACCCGGAGGTCTACACCGACTACGGCAACGGCAGCCTCTATCGAAGCTGGCTGGAGCAGACCGTCGGGATTGGCCTGGGCACGTTCGACTTGGTGGTGATCGACGAAGCCCATAAAGGTCGCGGCAGCGGCGGTGGCCTCAGCCGTTTGCTCGGCATGCTCTGCGGCGCGCCGGATTGCCGACGCCTGTGCCTGACCGCAACCCCCGTGGAATTGAACGTCCAGCAATGGCGGCAGACCTTCCAGCGGCTGGGGCTGGACGAGGCCGTGTGCGACCGGCTTCAGCCGGTGATCGACGACTTTGACCAGGCCATCCGTCACCTGCGCATCCATTGGCGTTCGAGTGACGCCGCACGGCATCGTTACGAGACCGCGGCCAGCACCTTCCAGACCATGCTCCGTCCCTATCTGCTGCGCCGGGACAAGCGCGAAGACGCCGACGTCCTGCGCTTCACCGAACGCACCCGTGGGGAGAGCCATCGCAATACCCGCGAGCCGGTCAGCGTGGATGTTCAGCGCCTGGCGCTGCCCTGGCGCCAGGCGGTGTGCGCGACCGAGGCGCTCTCGGTGGCGTCGCGACTGGAGGAAAACGCCACGGCCAAGCGCCTGCGCTTGACCCTGGCCAACGGTCACGGGATCGCCGACCTGCTCGGGCAGATTGATGAACCTGTGGAACCGTCCGCATCGACGCCGGACCAGCCGCTCAATCCGCTCGATGAAAAGCGCCAGCAGCGCGTGCAATGGTGGTTGAAGAGCGCTGCCCAAGCGTTCCAGAGCCCTCATCACCTGTTCGAGCATCCGGCGATCCTGGCCACGATCAGCGCCATCGAAGCGGTGCACGAGCGCAAGGAGAAGGTCCTGGTGTTCGGGCGTTTCACCGCGCCCATGCGCGTCCTGGTACGCCTGCTCAACGCCCGGGAAATGCTGCGCAGGCTGGACGCCGGGGTGTACTGGCCGCAGAGCGTTATCCGCGCCGATGACACCGATGATCATTCCGAGTGGGCCGCGGTACAGGTTGCCCATCGCCAGTTGCAGTCGCCCCTGGACCTTGCCGCGATCCCTGAATTGCTGGCTCGCCAGTACAACAGCCAGGGCTCGCGCCGCGAGCAACTACGCCGACGCCTGCTGGAGTGGCTGGATGCGGGGCTGGGCGAACACGAGCAAGTGCCCCGGGCTATGTTCGGATGCCTCAGGGACGCCGAACTCAACAAGGACCTGGCTGACGCGGCCGAGAAGCATCCCGTGGCGCTGTTCACCCGGGCGATCCTCGACCTGACCGGCGATCCGGCCGGATCACCGACCCCCGAGCAAGTCTGCGCGGCCTTTCGTCAGTTGCTGGAGGCCGCCAGCGACAGGTACGCGGACGACAGCGACGTCGCCCAAGACGAAGTGGCCGTGCAATGGGAGCCGCTCCTCGCCCGCCTGCAGGATGAATATGCCCATCAAGAGGGTGGCTTCGCCCGCTTGATGTATGGCGGCACCGAGCAGTCCACCCGCCGCCTGTTGCAGATGGCCTTCAATCGCCCCGACAGCTTCCCCCGGGTGCTGGTGGCCCAATCCGCCGTCGGTCGCGAAGGTCTCAACCTGCACCTGGCCTGCCGCACCGTGATCCTCATGCATCCAGAATGGAACCCCGGGGTGGTCGAGCAGCAGATCGGCCGGGTCGACCGGGTGGGCAGTCACTGGAGTCGCCAACTGGACGAAGCGTTGGAGCGGGATATTCCAGCGGCGGAGCTACCGCGCATTGATGTGCATCCGGTGATCTTTCGAGGGACCTACGATGAATATAACTGGCAGGTTTTATTGGAGCGTTGGGATGACCTGCGTGCTCAGTTACATGGCGAGGTGATCCCTGCACGAGAGGCTGAGGGAGATTTGGAGTATGAGAAGGTGTTGGCGAATTTGCAGGCTAGCGCGCCATGCTTTTCTCCGTTGCGGCGATGAATGCAGACTGTCATCGCGATGGTGTGCTGGTCAGGATATTGCCCAGACGCTTGGCAGTTTGCGAGCCGCCTCTACAGGACAACAATGACGGTTGGGGGCATCCTTTTCAAACCATCCAAAGCATGCCCTCAAATATGCCCAAAATGTAGCAATTAGCTGGAAGTAAATGGCTCTTTGAGGCTCGGAAAAAGTAGAAATGACCAGCTAACAAGCATGCGCGAAGCCCCTAAAGACTGTCAGGGTCGCCAAAGAACATCTGAATCCGCGACCGCAACCACCGCTCCCCCGGATCATTGTCCTGCGACCCGCGCCACGCCATATGCAGCTCGAAGCTCTGCACCTCCAGCGGCGGGTCTTCGGCGCGCAGGCCGCCGGCGGCGGTCAGCTGCTCGGCGGTGTAGTCCGGCACCGTGGCGAGGATGTCGGTGCCGGTCAGCAGGCTGCCCAGGCCGTTGAACTGCGGCACGGCCAGCACCACATGGCGCTTGCGCCCCAGCTTCTCGAGGATCTCATCCATGAACCCGCTCAGGTCGCCGGCAAACGACACCAGGGCATGCGGGCGTGCGCAGAACTCATCCAGACTGAGGCTGCCCGGCTTGCTGTCGGCACGCAGCACCTTGGGCCTGCTGCGACGCAGCACCTTGCGCTTGGCATTGGCCGGCAGGTCGCTGGTCCAGCTCACGCCCACCGAGATTTCACCCGACGCCAGCAGCGAGGGCATCAGCAGGTAGTTGACCCGGCGCACCACCAGCACGATGCCCGGCGCCTCGGCGCGCACACGTTTGAGCAGTTGCGGCAGCAAGGCGAACTCGGCGTCGTCGGAGAGGCCGATGCGAAACACCGCCGTGCTGGTGGCCGGGTCGAAGTCGGCAGCGCGGCTTACCGCCGTGGAGATGGAGTCCAGCGCCGGGGAGAGCAGGGCGAAGATCTCCACCGCCCGCGCCGAGGGCTCCATGCTGCGCCCGGTACGCACGAACAGCGGGTCGTCGAACAGGCTGCGCAGGCGCGACAGCGCCGCACTGATGGCCGGCTGGCCGAGGAACAGTTTTTCCGCGGCGCGGGTGACGCTGCGCTCGTGCATCAAGGTCTCGAACACGATCAGCAGGTTCAGGTCGACGCGACGCAAGTCGTTACGGTTCATCGGCTTCGCTTCATAGGTCTGGTCGGGGCAGGGGTGAATCTTAAGGGCAAAGACGGTACCCTGCACCGCATAAATTGCGCAGCAGGCGCTATCACCAATCAATGACAGGCATGTTGACTATTAATGGCCACTGATGGTCTAACCGCTATAGCCCCGATAGAGTTGCGGGTATTAGAGGTTCACTAGGCGAGGTTTGCGATGTCCCGCATGATCCGTTTTCACAAATTCGGCCAGGCCGAGGTGCTCAAGTGCGAGGACGTGGCCACGCCGCAACCGGCTGCCGGTGAAGTACAGGTGCGGGTGCAGGCTATCGGCATCAGCTGGTACGACGTGCTGTGGCGGCAGAACCTGGCGCCGTCCCATGCGCGCCTGCCAGCCGGCATCGGCCACGAAATGGCCGGTGTGGTGACCGCCCTCGGCGCCGGCGTCGACGACCTGGCCATCGGCGACAAGGTCGCCAGCTTTCCGGCCACCAGCCCCAACGAGCACCCGGTGTATGGCGAGGTCATCGTGCTGCCGCGCAACGCACTGACCCGCTACCCCGATATCCTCAGCCCGATCGAGGCCAGCGTGCACTACACGCCGCTGCTGATCGCCTATTTCGCCTATGTCGACCTGGCGCGGGCCAAGGCCGGGCAGACCGCCCTGGTCACCGACGCCAGCCACTGCGCCGGGCCGGCCTTCGTGCAGCTGGGCAAGGCCCTGGGCCTGAAGGTGATCGCCGCCACCAAGGACAGCGCCGAGCGCGACAACCTGCTCAAGCTGGGGGCAGAGAAGGTCATCGTGACCGAAGAGCAGGACCTGCTCATGCAGATCAACAAGTACACCGACAACCGCGGCGTGGACATGGTGCTCGATGGCCTGGGTGGCCCGCAGATGTCGTTGCTGGGCGATGTGCTGGCGCCACGCGGCAGCCTGGTGCTGTACGGCCTGCAGGGCGGCAACCAGACGCCGTTCCCGGCCTGTGCGGCGTTCCAGAAGAACATCCAGTTCTTCGTGCACTGCGTGAGCAACTTCACCGGCAAGCCGGAGCTGGGCATCACCCAGGACCAGGTGGCGCTGCAGCGCGCACTGCGCGATATCAACCAGTTCACCGCCGACCGCCAGGTATTGCCACACATCATCAAGGCCTACCCGTTTGACGAGGTCGTCGCCGCACACCGCCACATGGACGAGTGCCCGTGTGGAGGCCGCGTGGTACTGGTGCTGCCTGACGCCTGACAGGCTGCGCGACACGCCAAGCCCGAGCCGAGTCTCGGGCTTTTTTGTGGAAATTTCTTATTAAAGTTTCAGATGTTTCCTATTTAACTTGTGCGGACTAAGTACGGCGCTTGCGTTATGTTGTGGGCGTGGGAATAAAGACTTTCCGGTGTCCGTAAAATTACATCTTCGCGTGGAAGGGCTGCTGTTTCCTATGGGCGTCGGGCACTGTCGTGCCTAAGGCGGCGCTGTTCATCCAACCATCAATCATCTCAAGGAGCGAGATATGGTGTGCCAGCTGTACTGTTCATGGAGGTGGGGCCCTCGCACGCAACGCGCCGGGGGGCGCTGTCCGGGGCAAGGGTGGTCATCGGGCGATGCTGTTTCGATCTGAGTCGGAACAATCGTAGGAAGTTGTAAGAAACATCCTAAGACCATCATTCTTTTTTTAATTCACTTTGCCGTTGTTACGCAACGATGTCCTGTTACCCGCATCGGGTAACTTCCGGCTGCCGGCAGTCGTTATCGAATCAGGTATACACCATGAGTACCCTCCACGATCAAGCCATGACTCACATTTACCAGCAGGTCTTGCAGCGACTGCTCGAGTGCCTTACCCAGGGCCAGCGCGCGTCGCTGCAATTGCTTATCCAGCGCATGCTGGTGGCCGCCGGCGGGATCGAGCGCATAGGCGACTTCAAGGTGATGCTGGCCCATGGCGGCGGCAAGGACAGCTCCTTCGCCCTGGCGTTTCTGCGCGCCGCGCAGTTGAGCATTGCGGCGCGTGCGCCGGCCACCTTCGAGCTGCGCGTGGTCACCGCCCGCCATGTGGGCATGTCGACGGCGGTGATCGAGAACATCGAGCGTGGCTATTCGGCGCTGGTGCTGCATGACGACCTGCGGGTCGAGCTGCTGGTGTTGGACGACGGCGGCCTCCAGCACTTCGATGCACTCAAGCCGCTGTCGCCGCGTCAGCAGCAGGTCGAGCGGTTCGACACCCTGGTTGCCGGGCACCTGACCGCCGGCCAGGTGCGGCCGATGTTCTGCAATCGCTTCTACCTGGCGCTGGCCGAACTCTACCGCCAGGGCATGGGCTGGGAGGGCGGGGTGGACGCATTGATCAACGCCGACCCGATGCCCGAGCGCAAACGCTACCTGGCGTGGGGCCGCCGCATGATGCGCGAGGCCGGGTTGAGCAGTGCAAGGCCGGCCCACTCACACCCTGGCGCCCTGTTGCAGGGCCTTGGCCAACTGCGCCGCATCTACCTCAACGAGGTGCTGGGGCTGCCAGCCGAGCCCCTTCGGCAGGTCCCGGGCCCCCGCCGTATCCCGCGCTTCATCGACATCGCCGACCTGCTGCAGGACAGCCAGCAGGGGCAGAGCGTGCTGCTGCTCGAATTTCTCAGGTTTCGCTATGACGAGCTGGCCCTGGGTTTCAGCCAGTCGGCCTGTGCCAACCCGTTGCTGATGGCACACCTTGCCGGGCTGCGCGCGCAGTGGGTGCAGGGGCAGGACTATGCGCTGGGCATTGCCGAGCACCTGCAGCAGGTCAAGGCCCAGCTGCGGCGCAAACCGGTGCCGGCGGCGCTGCAGGCACTGGCCATGGAAACCTGGCAAGACCGCGAGCGCCACGGCCAGCGCCGCCGCCTGGCGGACGACTTCGCCCTGCAGGGCTACAACCTCAACGAAGAACAGCTGGCCTGCCTGCTGTTCGCGCCCTTCGTCGACCGCGGGCGCAACCTGGAGCGCTTCGTACAGGCGCGGCACCCCGGCATGCAGGCGGCGCTGCCCTACCTGCACAAGGCACTCAAGGGCGTACCCTCGCCACAGCCCATGGTGCAATGGCTGGAGGAGATCAGCGGCTTGTCCCTGAGCACGCTGCAGATGCTCTACCAGCGCGAAAGTGAAGCGGCCGCCGGTGGACGTTCGCTGCTGGCGCGGGCCCGCGACAGCGATCCGGGCCGGTTGCGCCATTGATCCGCTGAGGTTGCCAAGCCCGCCTGTCTGTATGTATAACCAGTGGATTCCTTCTGCTGGTTACCCGCTCCGTGATCGCCCATTCCGTCGCCGACCCGTTCTATTACCTGTGCAACTTTCAGCAGGTACTGGCCTGGGTGCAACTGCGCTACGCCGACCTGCTCGATGAACACGAACACGCCTTCATTCAACAGTTCGCGACGCTGGGCCAGGCCTCCCAGGCCCTGCTGGTACGCATGGTGATGCGCAAGGGGGTGATGTTTCGCGCCAGCAAGCTGACCTACCTGGAAATCGGCGCCATCGAGCCTGCCGCCGCGCCGCTGGTGGCGCTGGGCTGGCTCGACGACCAGCCGAGCCTGGGCCTGGACCACCTGTTCCAGCTGCTGCGCAAGGACGAAATCGCCCGCTGTTTCGCCGACGTGCTGGAGCGCCCGCGGGCTGCCAAGGGCGAACTGCTCGAACAGTTGTCGGCGCTGTATGCCGAGGCCAGGCCCCTGCGTCAGTGGTGGCCCGAATTCGACGAACCGGTGTACGTGCTGCACCTGCAGGCGCTGTGCGATCGTCTGCGCCTGCTGTTTTTCGGCAACCTGCACCAGGACTGGTCGGAGTTCGTGCTCGCCGACCTTGGCCTGCTGCGCTACGAGCAGGTCGCGTTCGGCGAGGATTCCCGGGCGCTGCGCGAGCGCGCCGATATCGACCTGTGCCTGGCCCTGCACACCTGTGCCGAGCAGCTCGAGGCCGGGCAGCCGGTCGAGCAGGTGCTGGCACTGCTGGACGGCCTGCAGCCGAGCAACCCGTGGCTGGAACGGCGCCGCGCCAGGTTGCTGTTCCAGCTTGGCCAGCATTGCGAGCGCAGCGGCGACTGGGCCCAGGCCCTGAACATCTACCCCCGCAGCAACCACCCCCAGGCACGCATCCGGCATATCCGCGTGCTGGAGCGCAGCGCCGATCATGCCGCCGCCCTGGAGCTTGCCAGCGTAGTGGGCGCCAAACCGGCCAACGCGCTGGAGGTCCAGGCGCTGGCGCGCATCGTGCCCCGCCTGCAGCGCAAGCTGGGCGGCCCGCCACAGCGTCGGCGCGCCCCGGCAGCGATCAGCCGGCTGGACCTGTGCCTGCCTGTCGATCTGTCGACGCTTGGCGTGGAGCAGGCGGTGCAGGTGCACCTGGCGGCCGATGACGGGCCGGTGCACTACGTCGAGAACACCCTGTTCAACAGCCTGTTCGGGCTGCTGTGCTGGGAAGCCATCTTCGCGCCCGTGCCCGGCGCGTTCTTCCACCCGTTCCAGAGCGGCCCGCTGGACCTGCACGATGCCGGCTTCCAGGCGCGCCGCGCCGAGCATTTTGCCGCCTGCCTGGGGCAGCTGGACGATGAGCGCTACCGCCACACCATCCTGGCCAACTACCAGGCCAAGCACGGCCTGCAATCACCCTTCGTGTACTGGGAACTGCTGGATGCCACGCTGTTGCAGCAGGCCCTGGACTGCCTGCCGGCGGCGCACCTCAAGCGCTGCTTCGAGCGCCTGCTGGAGGATATCCAGGCCAACCGCGCCGGCATGCCTGACCTGATCCAGTTCTGGCCCGGGCAACGGCGCTACCGCATGATCGAAGTGAAGGGCCCGGGCGATCGCCTGCAGGACAACCAGCTGCGCTGGATCGCCTTCTGCACCGAGCACGGCCTGCCCGTCGAGGTGTGCCACGTGCAGTGGGCACAGCCGGCAGCATGAGCTACAAGGTAGCGGTGCGTGCGCTGTGCGAGTTCACCGCCAAGGTCGGTGACCTGGACCTGCGCTTCACCCCGTCGCCCTCGGCGCAGGAGGGCATCACCGGCCACCGCACGGTGGTTACGCGTCGGGGTCGGGGCTATGAGTCGGAGGTGGCGCTGGAGGGGCAGTTCGAGCAGTTGCAGGTACGCGGGCGCGCCGACGGCTACAACCCGGCGCTCAACCGCCTGGAAGAGATCAAGACCTACCGCGGCGACCTGGCCAGCCAGCCCGACAACCACCGCCAACTGCACTGGGCACAGGCCAGGGTGTATGGCTGGCTGCTGTGCCAGCAGCGAGAACTGGCCGAGGTGAACCTGGCGCTGGTGTACCTAGACGTGGACAGCGACCGCGAAACCCTGGTGGAGGCCCGCCATACCGCCGCCGAACTCGAGCAGTTCTTCATCGTCCAGTGCACGCTGTTCCTGCGCTGGGCCCAGCAGCAGATGCAACGCCAGGCCTTGCGCAACAGCGGCCTGCAGGCGCTCGCGTTCCCCCACGCCAGCTTTCGTACCGGGCAGCGCGAGCTGGCCGAGACCGTGTACAAGGCGGTAAGCACCGGCCGCTGCCTGATGGCCCAGGCCACCACCGGCATCGGCAAGACGCTGGGCACGCTGTTCCCGTTGCTCAAGGCGATGGTGCCGCAGCAACTGGACAAGGTGCTGTTCCTGACCGCCAAGACGCCGGGGCGGGCGCTGGCGCTGGAGGCCGTGCAGCGGGTCATGCACGCCAGCCCCGAGCTGGCCCTGCGTAGCCTGGAACTGGTGGCACGGGAAAAGGCCTGCGAGTTTCCCGGCACCGCCTGCCACGGCGAAGCCTGCCCGTTGGCCAAGGGCTTCTACGACCGCTTGCCCGCCGCCCGCCAGGCCGCCGCGCAGCAGCCGGTGCTGGACCAGGCCCGCCTGCGCGAGGTAGCCCTGGCGCACCAGGTGTGCCCGTACTACCTGGGGCAGGAGATGGCGCGCTGGGTGGATGTGCTGGTGGGCGACTACAACTACTACTTCGACCAGAGCGCCTTGCTGTTCGGCCTGGCCCAGCTCGACCAGTGGCGGGTGGCGGTGCTGGTGGACGAGGCGCACAACCTGGTGGAGCGTGCACGCCAGATGTACAGCGTGAGCCTCGATCAATGGCAATTGAAGGCCCTGCGGCGTGATCCCCCGGCAGGCATGGCCAATGCCTTGCAGCGCCTTGACCGGGCCTGGAACGCCGTGCACAAGGACCAGGACGTTCCCTACCGCGCCACCGGCCAGTTGCCCGAGGCCTTTCTCAAGGCGCTGCAGCGTTTTGTCAGCCATGTGCAGGACAGCATGAACCAGCAGCCTGCCGGCGTCGAAGGGCCGCTGTTGCAGCTCTTCTTTCAGGCTTCGCAGTTCCTGCGCCTGTGTGAGGTGTTCGACGAGCATTTCGTGTTCGACATCAGCAAGCGCGACGGCCCGGGCCGGCGCAGCCTTTCCACCCTGTGCCTGCGCAACGTGGTGCCGGCGCCGCTGATCGGCCCGCGCATGGCCGCTGCGCGCAGCGTCACGCTGTTTTCCGCCACCCTCAGCCCACGCCATTACTACGCCGACCTGCTCGGCCTGCCGGCCGACACCGCGTGGCTGGACGTGGCCTCGCCGTTTGCCGCCGAGCAGTTGCAGGTGCGCGTGATCAGCAGCGTGTCGACGCGTTTCCAGCACCGGCAGGCGTCACTGGCGCCGATCGTGGAACTGATCGCCGAGCAGTACCGCCTCCAGCCGGGCAACTACCTGGCGTTCTTCAGCAGCTTCGACTACCAGCAGCAGGTGGCGCGGCTGCTGGCCGAGCGCTACCCGCACATCGTGCAATGGTCGCAGTCGCCCGGCATGGACGAGGCGCAGCGCAAGGGCTTTCTCGAACGCTTTGTCGAAGACGGGCAGGGCGTGGGCTTCGCCGTGCTGGGCGGGGCGTTCGGCGAAGGGGTCGACCTGCCGGGCACCCGGCTGATCGGCGCCTTCGTTGCCACCCTGGGGCTGCCCCAGGTCAACCCGGTGAACGAGCAGCTCAAGCTGCGCATGGGCGCTCTGTTCGACGCGGGCTTCGATTACACCTACCTGTACCCCGGCGTGCAGAAGGTGATCCAGGCGGCCGGGCGAGTGATACGTGGCACTGAAGATCGCGGTGTGGTCATGCTGATCGACGACCGTTTTGCCGAGCCCCGGGTGCAGCGGATGTTTCCCGGCTGGTGGGCACCGCAGTACAAATAGTCGCGGCGCGCGGGATCGCCGCCGTCGCGTTGTGGTCGAAGTGCCAGTAAACTGCGTATTTTCATCACCCTGTACATCTTTACTTGAGGTTTTGCATGAAGCTCAGTCCCTTGGCGGGTAAACCGGCGCCAGCCTCCGTGCTGGTCGATATCCCCCAGCTGCTGACCGCGTACTACACCGGCCAGCCCGATGCAGGCGTCGCCACCCAGCGCGTTGCCTTTGGCACGTCGGGGCACCGCGGCAGCTCCGTGGACCTGGGCTTCAACGAAGCGCACGTGCTCGCCATCAGCCAGGCCATCTGCCTGTACCGCAAGGCGCAGGGCATCGACGGGCCGCTGTTCATCGGCATCGACACCCATGCGCTGTCGACCCCGGCGGCGGCTACCGCACTGGAGGTGCTGGCAGCCAACGGCGTCGAGGTGATGCTGGCCAAGGATGACGAGTACACCCCGACCCCGGCCATCTCCCACGCCATCATCTGCTACAACCGTGGCCGCAGCCGTGGCCTGGCCGACGGCATCGTGATCACCCCGTCGCACAACCCGCCGCAAAGTGGCGGCTTCAAGTACAACCCGCCCAATGGCGGCCCGGCCGACAGCGACGTCACCAAGTGGATCGAGGCCAAGGCCAACGAGCTGCTGGCCGACGGCCTCAAGGGCGTACAGCGCATGGCCCATGCACAGGCCCTCAAGGCCAGCACCACGCACCGTCACGACTACCTGGGCAGTTACGTCAGCGACCTGGTCAATGTGATTGATTTCGATGTGATTCGTGGTGCGGGCCTGCGCCTGGGTGTCGACCCGCTGGGCGGTGCCGGGGTGCGTTACTGGTCGGCGATTGCCGAGCACTACAAGCTCGACCTGGACGTGGTCAACACCGAGGTCGACCCCACGTTCCGCTTCATGTGCGTGGACTGGGACGGCCAGATCCGCATGGACCCGTCCTCGCCTTACGCCATGCAGGGCCTGATCGGCCTGCGCGATCGGTTCGACGTGGCGTTCGGCTGCGACCCCGACCATGACCGCCACGGCATCGTCACCCCGTCAGGCGGCCTGCTGGCGCCGAACAACTACCTGGCGGTGTCCATCGACTACCTGTTCCAGAACCGCCCGCAATGGCGCGCCGATGCGGCCGTGGGCAAGACCGTGGTCAGCAGCGGCATGATCGACCGCGTGGCGGCACGCCTGGGGCGTCGCCTGTACGAAGTGCCGGTGGGCTTCAAGTATTTCGCCGATGGCCTGTTCGACGGTTCGCTGGGCTTTGGTGGGGAGGAGAGCGCCGGCGCCTCGTTCCTGCGCAAGGACGGCACGGTGTGGAGCACCGACAAGGACGGCCTGATCCCGTCACTGCTGGCGGCAGAGATGACCGCCCGTACCGGGCGCGACCCAAGCCAGGCATACGAGTCGCTGACCGAGGCGCTGGGCAGGCCGTTCTCCACCCGGGTGGATGCCAAGGCCACGCCGCAGCAGAAGGCCCAGTTGGGCAAGCTGTCGCCGCAGCAGGTCAAGTCGACCACGCTGGCAGGCGAGCCGATCGAGCAGATCCTCAGCCATGCGCCGGGCAACGACCAGGCGATTGGCGGGTTGAAGGTGATGACGGCCAACGGCTGGTTCGCGGCGCGGCCGTCGGGCACCGAAGACATCTACAAGATCTATGCGGAGAGCTTCGTCGACGACGCGCACCTGCAGCGCCTGGTGGGTGAGGCGCAGGAGCTGGTGGACGCTGCCATCGCCTAAAAGCTTCGCGGGTCAAGCCCGCTCCCACAAGGTTTTGCGGCGTTCGCAAACCCTGTGGGAGCGGGCTTGACCCGCGATGACGTCGGTACCTACGCCACATCCACCAGCACAATCTCGCTGTCTTGCAGCGCCACCACCCTGAGCACCTGCTCATCCTCCACCGCCACCCCGTCGCGGGCCTCGGCGCGCAGGCCGTTGACCTCGATCACGCCCTTGGCCGGCACCAGGTAGGCCCGACGACCCGCATCGATGCGGTACTCGGCGCTTTCCCCGGCCTTCAGCGTCGCCGCCACCAGCCGCGCATCGGCGCGGATCCCCAGGCTGCCTTCATCCCCCTCGCGCCCGCTGGCCAGGGTCACGAACCCTTCGCCGCGCTCGCCCTTGGGAAACGGCCGCACGCCCCACGACGGTGCCTGGCCCACACGCTGGGGCACAATCCAGATCTGGAAGATCCGCGTGTCCACGGCCTCCACGTTGTACTCGCTGTGGGTGATGCCGGTACCGGCGCTCATCACCTGCACGTCACCGGCTTCGGTACGGCCCTTGTTGCCCAGGCTGTCCTGGTGGGTGATCGCGCCTTCACGCACATAGGTGATGATCTCCATGTCGCGGTGCGGGTGCGGCGGGAACCCGCTGCCGGCGGCGATCAGGTCGTCATTCCATACCCGCAGCGTGCCCCAGTTCATGCGGCGCGGATCGTGGTATTCGGCAAAGGAGAAGTGATGGTGGGCATCCAGCCAGCCATGGTTGGCGTGGCCAAGGGTGTCGAAGGGGCGCAGTTGCAGCATGCTCGTGTCCTCGGTAATCAGGTGGATGGCGCTGATGATCCTCTCGATAAACATCGAAAAAAAGCGTAAATATCGGCTAAATATGATCGTTATGTTCGATATATAACCTGCGGTAGTTTCGCCGCTTCGTCGCCTAATCCACTGATCTGAAAGCATTCGGCTGGTGATTTGGTCGTGATAAAGCGAACATGGCCGCTGGTTGAATTGATTGCCGGAGTCGGTGTGTCACACGAGCGTCCCAAGCTACCCACGGATCTAACCCCACCCGCGCAACTGCCCTGGGTCAGACGTCTGGCCGCACGCCTGCTGGGCCGTGGCCTGAGCCGGTTGCAGGCACAGCACCGCGATTCGTGGTTCCAGGGCCATGCCAACGGCCAGCGCACCGGGCATGCCGACGGGCTGCGTGAAGGCTATGAAGAAGGGCGAGTGGACGGCTTCGAGGCCGGGCGCCAGGTGCTGGTGATCCGCGATACGCGCCCGGATGCCCACGGCGTGCCGGGGCTGGACGATGCCCTGTTCGACGACTGGCGCCTGCCGCTGACCCCCGAGCTGAAGAAGCGCTTCAAGGCCGACGTCGCTGCGCGCCTGCCGGCCCACGCCCAACCCAGCGCAGCGCAGTGGAAGATGATCTTCAGCGACACGCCGTCCACCTGCGTGATCGCCGGCGCCGGCGCTGGCAAGTCCACCTCGCTGGTACTGCGTATCCTGTTGCTGCGCCATTACCTGGGTTTCGAGCTGGAGGCCATGACCGTGGTCACCTTCACCCGCGAGTCGCGCAAGGACTTCATTGCCCGCCTGGTGCAGGTGTTCGGCCTGTGGCAACTGGCCCTGAGCCCGGTGCAGGCGCGTGAGCTGGTGCGCACCTTCCATTCGCGCATCCTGCCGCTGGTGCGCAGCCTGCCGGGCTTCAGCCAGGTGCGGGCGTTCGAGACCCTGGGCAGCGAGCAGCCCGGGGGCAGCGAGGCGGGCGTGGACAGCAACCCGTTCGACCTGCGCATCAACGATGCCCAGCGCCAGCAACTCAACCTGTGCTACCGCGACCTGCTGCACACCAGCCCGCGGTTCGCCGAGCTGATTGCCGGGCTGCGCCGCGAAGCCCTGCAGCTCAAGGCCCTGGACCGCGACCACCCCGACGTGCAGAAGCGCGTGGCGGTGACCCAGCTGTCGTCCGGGCGCGACGAAGAGCTGTGCGACGTGATCGAAGACCTGTGGTTCCAGGCAGGTGCCTGGCCGATCAAGGGTATCGAGCCCAGCCGCGAAACCGTCGAAATCAACGGCAGCCGCTTTCATTTCCACGGCCATATCGCCGAGCTTGACGCCTGGGTGGTGCTGGGTTTCGACCCCAAGGAGAATCAGCAGTACAAGCGCCCCGGCGCCAAGCTGCCGGTGTGGGCCGAATGGGTGATCAAGCGCACGCTGTTCCAGGCGTTCTGCGACAAGCCGGTGATCTGGCTGGAAAACTACGCGGCGGCCAAACGCCTCACCGCCTCGCTGGCCGGTGATGCAGTGGCCGGGCCAGGCTTTGACTACAAGGTAAAAGGCGAGCTGGGCGCGGCGCCCTTGCTGGATGCGTTCGTCGGCGCTGCCGGGTTCATCGAGAACCTGGGGTTGGATGTGAGCGTGGCGGTGGGCGGCATGAGCTTCCCGCAGGGCGACACCGACGCGCTGTTCTTCGAGGCCCTGAGCCTGTACTGGAAGGCGCTGGAGGCGCACCTGCTGGCACAGTCGCCGCCGATCATGAGCTACAACCGCATGTTCGCCCTGTTCGGCGAGAACAACCCGGAAAACCTGCGCCTGCTGCCCGACCCGATGCTGCGCCCGTTGTCGCACCTGATGATCGACGAGTTCCAGGACGTGTCGCCGCAGATCGTCTCGTGGCTGCGCGCCTGCCTGCGCGAGATCCGCCGGCGCGGCCCGGCCATGCACGTGGGGCAGGTGGCGCAGCATTCCTCGCTGCTGTGCGTGGGGGACGACTGGCAGTCGATCTATGGCTGGCGCGGCAGCTCGCCCAAGTACTTCATGGAGTTCGCCAAGCAGTTCGTCGCCCCCAGCACCACCCGCGTGATGCTGGCCGACAACTACCGCAGCCACCAGCACATCATCGATGCAGCCGAGCATATCGTTAAGTCGGCCCCGGCAATTGCCGGCAAGAAGGCCCGTGCCTGCGGCCCGGCGGCCGAGCAGCCGGTGCCGGTGATGGTGATGGAGCGCGACGAAGCCACACTGGCCCGGCAGTTGATGGACCACTACCGCGATGGCGAGTCGGTGATGCTGCTGTACCGCAAAAGCGTCGACAAGTCGGTGATTGCCGAGCACCTGCAGCCCTTGCTCAACCACGAGGCCGGCCTGCCGGCGGCGCAGCGGCGGTTCCGCCAGCTCACCTACCACAGCGCCAAGGGCCTGCAGGCCGATGCGGTGTTCATGCTCGGTGACTGCCAGCACCTGACGCGCTCGCCGTACAAGAACCAGGTGTACCGCCAGGCCGGGCTGGGCCGCGCGGGCGACCCCGAAGGCTACGACAACGCCCAGAAGGACGAGATCCTGCGCCTGGCCTACGTGGCCATCACCCGCGCGATCAAGCACTGCTACTGGCATGTGGAGACGCCGACCGGGGAGGCGGCGAACCTGCCCCGGGCGTCTGTTCAGGTGGACGGGAACAAGGCCTGCTTCGAAGACCTGCGCGGGGCGCAGCCTCAGAACGCCTCGCGGTAGGGGTTGCGTGGGTCGTGCAGCCAGTCCAGGAACGGCTTGCCGGTGTCCTGGGGCACCATCTCGATGCAGCCCTCCACCGGGCAGGTGATCTGGCACAGGTTGCACCCCACGCACTCGGCGTCGATCACCTCGTAGCGGTGCCCGCCCTCGGCCTTGACCAGGCTGGCGATGGCCTGGTGCGAGGTGTCTTCGCAGGCAATGTGGCAGCGCCCGCAGCCGATGCAGGCCTGCTGGTCGATCCTGGCGATCACCTGGTAGTTGATGTCCAGGTACTTCCAGTCGGTGGTGTGGCCCACCGCGCGCCCGCGAAAGTCCTGCAGGCTGTGGTAGCCCTGACTGTCCATCCAGCGCGAGAGGCCGTCCTTCATTTCATCGACGATGCGAAAGCCATGCAGCATCGCCGCGGTGCACACCTGCACCGAGCCGCAACCCAATGCAATGAACTCGGCGGCATCCCGCCAGCTGCCGATGCCGCCGATGCCACTGATGGGCAGCCCGTGGGTGGCCGGGTCGCGGGCGATCTCGGCCACCATGTTCAGCGCGATCGGCTTCACTGCCGAACCGCAGTAGCCACCGTGGGTACTGGCCTCGCCGACGATCGGCAGGGCGATCATGCGCTCAAGGTCGACGCTGGTGATCGAGTTGATGGTGTTGATCAGCGACACCGCGTCGGCGCCGCCCCGGTGCGCGGCGCGGGCCGACTGGCGGATGTCGGTGATGTTGGGGGTGAGCTTGACGATCACCGGCAGCGAGCAGTAGGTCTTGCACCAGCGTGTCACCTGCTCGACGTACTCCGGCACCTGGCCCACCGCCGCGCCCATGCCGCGCTCGGGCATGCCGTGGGGGCAGCCGAAGTTCAGCTCGATGCCGTCCGCCCCGGTGGCCTCCACCAGCGGCAGGATGGTTTTCCACGCGTCCTCCACGCACGGCACCATCAGCGATACGATCAGCGCGCGGTCGGGCCAGGCCTTTTTCACCTGGGTGATCTCGCGCAGGTTGATCTCCAGCGAGCGGTCGGTAATCAGCTCGATGTTGTTGATGCCCAGCACCTCGCGGTTGGGCCCGAAGTGCGCCGAGTAGCGTGACGACACGTTGACGGCGGCGGGGTCTTCGCCCAGGGTTTTCCAGACCACGCCACCCCAGCCGGCCTCGAACGCACGTATCACGTTGTAGGCCTTGTCGGTGGGCGGTGCGGAGGCCAGCCAGAACGGGTTGGGCGCCTTGATGCCAGCGAATTCGATCGACAGGTCTGCCATTTATGCGGCCTCCACGTTGAGGGTCAGTTGGGCATGGATGGCCTCGGCGGCCCGCTTGCCGTGCTGCACGGCCTGTACGGTGAGGTCCTGGCCCAGGTGCGTGCAGTCGCCGCCGGCGTACACGCCCGGCAGGCTGGTGCGCAGGTTGTCGTCCACGCGGATACGCTCGCCATCACGCTCCAGTTGCAGGGCCTGCGGGTCGCTCAGGGCCTGGCCGTCGAAGGCCTGGCCGATGGCCTTGAAGATCGCATCCGCCGCCAGTTCGAAGGTTTGCCCAGTGGTTTGCAGACGCCCGTCCACCAGGTGCGTGCGGGCAAAGCGCATGCCGCGCACCCGGCCCTGGTCGTCGAGCAGCACCTGCTCGGGCTGGGCCCAGGTCAGCAGCCGTACCTGGTTGGCCTTGGCGATGTCCTGTTCATGCTGGGTGGCGCCCATGTCCTGCAGGCCACGGCGGTACACCAGGTTGACGTCATGGGCGCCCAGGCGGGCCATCTGTACTGCCATGTCGATGGCGGTGTTGCCGGCGCCGAGCACGATGCAGCGTTCGGCCAGGGGCAGGGTGCTCAGGTCGTCGGCCTGGCGCAGCTCGCGGATGTACTCGGTGGCGCTGAGCAGGCCGGGGGCGCCTTCGTCGGGCAGGCCCAACTGGCGGCTGGCGGCCAGGCCCAGGCCGAGGAACACCGCGTCGAACTGCTGTTGCAGCTCGCCCAGGCTGAGGTTGTCGCCCAGCACCTGGCCGTGGCGGATCTCGATACCGCCCACCTGCAGCACGAAGTCCAGCTCGCGCTGGGCGAAGTCGTTCACCAGCTTGTACTTGGCGATGCCGTATTCGTTGAGGCCGCCGGCCTTTTCCCGTGCTTCGAAAATCACCACCTCATGCCCGTGCCAGGCCAGCCGGTGGGCGCAGGCCAGGCCTGCGGGGCCGGCGCCGACCACGGCGATGCGCTTGCCGGTGCTGGGCGCACGCTGGAACGGGTGCTCGGCGAACTCGGCATGATCGACCGCGTAGCGTTGCAGCAGGCCGATCAGCACCGGGGCGCATTCCTGGGCGTTGTTGCGCACGCAGGCCTGCTGGCAGAGGATCTCGGTGGGGCACACCCGGGCGCAGCTGCCACCGAGGATGTTGGCCGAGAGAATCTTGATGGCCGCGCCCTGCACGTTGTCCTGCTGGATGTTGCGGATGAAGGAGGGGATGTCGATGTCGCTGGGGCAGGCGTCGACGCAGGGGGCGTCGTAGCAGTACAGGCAGCGCGCGCTTTCCACGGCGGCCTGGCGCGGGGTGAGGGGCGGAGCCAGGTCGCTGAAATGCGTGGCGAGGGTGGCGTTGTCGTCTTGCGGGTGCGGGAGATGGTTCAAGGCGTTGATCACGGTAGTGGCCTCTTTGTTTTTTTATAGAAACCGGGGCGCTGGCGCGCCCATCGCGGGTCAAGCCCGCTCCCACCGGGATCGCACGACACCTGTGGGAGCGGGCTTGACCCGCGATGCTTTAAAGGCTCAGCGCTTGACCGCGCCGGGCCTGCACTGCTGCGCACGCTTGCTCAGCAGGTCGAACACCGCCGGGTATGCCGGCCGTTCGACATAGCGCCCGGCGCCGCGCTCGGCGCGCAGGTCGCCGTCGGCCCACACCAGCTTGCCCTGGCTGATGGTATGGCTGGGCACCCCGCGCACCGTCTTGCCTTCGAAGATGTTGAAGTCGACGTTCTGGTGGTGGGTCTTGGCCGAGATGGTGCGCGTGCCGTGCGGGTCCCACAGCACCAGGTCGGCATCGGCGCCGACCCGCAGCGCACCCTTGCGTGGGTACAGGTTGAAGATCTTGGCGGTGTTGGTGGAGGTGAGGGCGACGAAGTCCTGCATCGACAGCCGGCCGGTGTTCACGCCTTCGTCCCACAGCACCGCCATGCGGTCCTCGATGCCCGCCGTGCCGTTGGGGATACGGCTGAAATCGTCACGCCCCGCGGCCTTCTGCTCGGCGCAGAAGCAGCAATGGTCGGTGGCGGTGGTATGCAGGTTGCCCGATTGCAGCCCGTGCCACAGGGCCTCCTGGTGCCCGCGCGGGCGAAACGGCGGGCTCATCACATAGCCGGCCGCCGTCTGCCAGTCGGGGTGCTGGTACACGCTGTCGTCCAGCAACAGGTGCCCGGCCAGCACTTCGCCGTACACCGGCTGGCCCTTGGCGCGGGCATAGGTGATCTCGTCCAGCGCCTCGCGGGTGGACACGTGCACCAGGTACAGCGGGGTGCCGAGGGTTTCGGCAATGCGGATGGCACGGCTGGCCGCTTCGCCTTCCACCTGCGAAGGGCGCGACAGTGGGTGCGCTTCGGGGCCGGTGATGCCCTGGGCCAGCAGCTTGCGCTGCAGGTGGTACACCAGCTCGCCGTTCTCGGCATGCACCGTGGGCACCGCGCCCAGCTCCAGGCAGCGCTCGAAGCTGCCGACCAGGGTGTCGTCGGCGGCCATGATCGCGTTCTTGTAGGCCATGAAGTGCTTGAAGCTGTTCACCCCGTGGTGGTTGACCAGCTCGGCCATTTCCTCGCGCACCTGCTCGCTCCACCAGGTGATGGCCACGTGAAAGCCGTAGTCGGCCGCCGATTTCTCGGCCCAGCCGCGCCACTGGTGAAAGGCTTCGAGCAGCGATTGCTGCGGGTTGGGGATCACGAAGTCGATGATCGAGGTGGTGCCGCCGGCCAGGCCGGCGGCGGTGCCGGTGTAGAAGTCCTCGCTGGCCACCGTGCCCATGAAGGGCAGCTGCATGTGGGTGTGGGGGTCGATGCCGCCGGGCATCAGGTACTGCCCGCTGCCATCGAGCACGGTACAGCCGGCGGGGACGTCGAGGTTGTGGCCGATGGCCTGGATCAGGCCGTCTGCGCAGTACACGTCGGCCGGGTAACTCTCGTCATGGGTAATCAGGGTGGCGCCACGAATCAAAAGCGTCATCACGAAGCTCCTCGCAGGCTTGACCGGTTGCTACCGGCTCTAGATTTTTGTCGTGATCGGCGCCGGAGTAATCCTGTCATCGCCGTCAAGAATTGAATCTAGTTGGCGATCCGGGATTGGGCAAGATTATTTTTTATATGCTTATTCTGTTTTCAACTTACTGAAAAATAAGAATAAAACTTCTTTTTACGGGTTAGGAAAGGTTTCTGGCGAGTCCTGTCTTGCTTGACAGGATGCGTAAATGGTCAAGATTTCTCAGATCACCTGACCGTGATTGCCTTACCTGCACGCGCAAGACTCCGGCGCCTCATCGCGAGGTGCACATAACCAGAAAAGTGGAGCGGCCAATGCACCAGACCCGATCGCAAGTGAGCGAGCGTGACGGCTTGTTCGAGCTCGACGCCGGCACCGACGTCCTCGACAGCCCTCGCTACAACCATGACATCGCCCCGACCAAGGTGGGGCAGCGCACCTGGAACAAATGGCACATCACCGCACTGTGGGTCGGCATGTCGATCTGCGTGCCCACCTACACCCTGGGCGGGGTGCTCACGGCGTACTTCGGCCTGACGGTGGGCGAGGCGCTGTTGGCGATCCTGCTGGCCAACACCATCGTGCTCATCCCGCTGACGCTCAATGCCTTCCCCGGCACCAAGTACGGCATCCCGTTCCCGGTGCTGCTGCGCTCCTCGTTCGGCATCATCGGCTCCAACGTGCCGTGCCTGATCCGCGCGCTGGTGGCGTGCGGCTGGTTCGGTATCCAGACGATGTTCGGCGGGCTGGCCATCCACCTCTTCCTGGGCTCGTTCTGGCCGGAATGGAAGGCGCTGGGCGGCACCGGCGAGGTCATCGGCTTCATGCTGTTCTGGTGCCTTAACCTGTGGGTGGTGCTGCGCGGCGCCGAGTCGATCAAGTGGCTCGAAACCCTGTCGGCACCGCTGCTGGTGCTGGTGGGTGCCGGGCTGCTGGTGTGGGCGCTGCCCAACGTGTCGTTCAGCGAACTGCTGGCGCAGCCGCCCAAGCGCCCCGAAGGCGCCAGCGTGACCGGCTACTTCTTCGCCGGGCTGACCGCCATGGTGGGTTTCTGGGCCACGCTGTCGCTGAACATCCCGGACTTCAGCCGCTACGCCCGAAGCCAGAAGGACCAGATCCTGGGGCAGATCTTCGGCCTGCCGCTGACCATGTTCCTGTTTGCCGCGCTGGGGGTGGTGCTGACCGCTGCCTCGGCCTCGCTGGTGGGCGAGACGGTGTCCGACCCGGTGAGCCTGATCGGGCATATCCAGAGCCCGCTGTGGGTGGCGCTGGCCATGGCGCTGATCATCATCGCCACACTGTCGACCAACACCGCGGCCAACATCGTTTCGCCCACCAACGACTTCCAGAACCTGGCGCCCAAGTGGATCGGGCGTACCACCGCCGTGCTGCTGACCGGGCTGGTGGGCCTGCTGCTGATGGCCCATGAGCTGCTCAAGAAACTCGGCCTGATCGTCTCGGACGTGAGCCTGGAGTCGGTGTATTCCAACTGGCTGCTGGGCTATTCCAGCCTGCTGGGGCCGATTGCCGGGATCATGGTGGTGGACTACTTCCTGCTGCGCAAGCAGACCCTCGACCTTGCCGGGCTGTACCGCGACGACGTGTACCCGGCCTGGAACGCGACCGGCTTCATCGCCTTCGGCGTGCCGGTGGTGCTGACCCTGTTGTCGCTGCACAGCCCGGCGTTCAGCTGGTTCTACGACTTCGGCTGGTTCACCGGCTCGGCGCTGGGCGGGGTGATCTACTACGCCCTGGGCAGCCTGAAGGGCGCGCGTGCCACCAGCCTCAAACCCACCGTGTAACCCCACGGCCCGCAGAGGCCGGCCAAGCAGGAGATGCTCATGCAAACCGCTAAGGACGTTCTGCAAAGTACCCAGGCCCACATCGATGGCCAGCGCCTGTGGCAGTCGCTGATGGAGCTGGCGCAACTGGGTGCCACCGCCAAAGGCGGCGTATGCCGCCTGGCCCTGACCGACCTGGACCGCCAGGCCCGCGACCTGTTCGTGCAATGGACCGAGGCTGCCGGCTGCACCGTCAGCGTGGACGGGGTGGGTAACATCTTTGCCCGCCGGCCCGGGCGCAACCCGCAACTGCCACCGGTGATGACCGGCAGCCACATCGACACCCAGCCCACCGGCGGCAAGTTCGATGGCTGCTTCGGGGTGCTGGCCGGGCTGGAAGTTCTCCGTACACTCAATGACTTGCAGATAGAAACTGAGGCGCCACTTGAGGTTGTGGTGTGGACCAACGAGGAGGGCTCGCGGTTCGCGCCGTGCATGATGGGCTCGGGCGTGTTCGCCGAGAAGTTCACCCTTCAGGAGACGCTGGCCAAGCGCGATGCCCAGGGCGTGAGCGTGGGCGAGGCGCTGAATGCGATCGGCTACGCCGGCACCCGCGCGGTCAGTGGGCACCCGGTGGGCGCCTATTTCGAGGCGCATATCGAGCAGGGGCCGATCCTGGAGGACCAGCGCAAGACCATCGGCGTGGTGCTCGGCGCGCTGGGGCAGAAATGGTTCGACCTCACCCTGCGCGGTGTCGAGGCCCACGCCGGGCCGACCCCGATGCACCTGCGCAAGGACGCCCTGGTAGGCGCCAGTGCGGTGGTGGCGGCGGTCAACCGCGTGGCTCTGGAGCATCAGCCCCATGCGTGCGGCACGGTGGGCTGCCTGCAGGCGTACCCGGGCTCGCGCAACGTGATCCCCGGCGAGGTGCGCATGACCCTGGATTTTCGTCACCTGGAGCCGGCGCGGCTGGACTCGATGATCGCCCAGGTGCAGGAGGTGATCGCCGCGACCGCGCAGCAGCATGGGCTGACCTACACGCTGACGCCCACCGCGGACTTCCCGCCGCTGTACTTCGACAAGGGCTGCGTGGAGGCGGTGCGCAGCGCGGCGCAGGGGCTGGGCATGTCGCACATGGACATCGTCAGCGGGGCCGGGCACGACGCGATCTTCCTGGCCGAACTGGGCCCGGCCGGGATGATCTTCGTGCCGTGCGAGGGCGGCATCAGCCATAACGAAATCGAGAATGCCGACCCCAAAGACCTGGCGGCTGGGTGCGCAGTGCTGCTCAGGGCGATGCTGGCGGCGGCGCAGGCAGTGGCGCAGCGTGAAGCTGCTTAACTACATGATGTTTTTGGCTTATCTGATTGATATATATGAAATAAAAATAACAACTTAAAGTGGTTTCTAGGTTGTGGTTGCTGGCCTCTTCGCCGGCAAGGCCGGCTCCTGCAACGCCATTAGGAGCCGGCCCTGCCGGCGAAGGGTTCACCAGGCCCGGCAACAGCCCAGCGTTTTTTTGTCGATTGCCCGGCGCAGCCTGTATAAACTGCACGCCACCTTGCTGGTCGCTACCTGAACCGGCAGCTGAAACAAGAGAGTCGAGATGGGCGCACAGTGGAAAGCCAAGCATAGAGAAGTAGCAGCCAACGCCAAGGGCAAGATCATGGGCAAGCTGTCCAAGGAGATCCAGATCGCGGCCAAAGCCGGTGCCGACCCGGACATGAACCCGCGCCTGCGCCTGGCCGTGGAACAGGCCAAGAAGGCCTCGATGACCAAAGAGACCCTGGAACGCGCCATCCGCAAGGGCGCGGGCCTGGATGGCGACGCGGTGCAGTACCACCACGTTACCTACGAAGGCTTCGCCCCGCATCAGGTGCCGTTGATCGTCGAATGCCTGACCGACAACGTCAACCGCACCGTGGCGCAGATTCGCGTGCTGTTCCGCAAGGGCCAGCTGGGCGCTTCGGGTTCGGTGGCCTGGGACTTCAACCATGTCGGCCTGATCGAAGCCAGCCCTGAAACCCCTGATGCCGACCCGGAAATGGCCGCCATCGAAGCCGGTGCACAGGACTTCGCGGAAGGTGAAGAAGAGGGCTCGACCCTGTTCATCACCGACACCACCGACCTGGACGCGGTACAGAAGGCCTTGCCGCAACAGGGCTTCAAGGTGATCTCGGCCAAGATCGGCTACACCCCCAAGAACCCGGTCAGCGGGCTCAGCGACGAGCACATGGCTGAAGTCGAGGCATTCCTGGAAGCCATCGACGACAACGACGACGTGCAGAACGTGTACGTCGGCCTGGCGGGCTGATAACCCACTTCGCCGGCAAGGCCTGCTCCTACGCCTCTTGCAGGAGCCGGCCTTGCCGGCGAAGCACCCGTTCAACCTGCGCAAAATCCGGCCTTGCCAGCACCTGCGGCTGAACACAGCTCGCCTGCAGGTCCGCCAGTTCCTCTGACGCCTCCCCGCAACACGCCAGCAGTTCCCCCAGCAACACCCCGAACGCCCGCACCTCGATACGCTGCAATGCGTCTGCTGCAACACTGCCATCCTGCGCAAAGAACGATGCCGCGCCAAAGTCCCCGAGCACCGCGTTGCCCTGTGCATCGCACAGGATGTTGTGCGCGTACAGGTCGCCGTGGGTGATGCCGCGCTGGTGCAGGTGCGCTGCGACCGACGCGATGGCCGTCGCCAGCCGGGTTGCGGCTTGCAGGCCAAGGCACAGGTCAGGCGGGTAGACGTCTCGGGTGCAGGTTTGCAGGCTGGGCGGCCCGGCCAGGGCAGACAGGTGGGTGCCCACCAGCGCCATCAGCAACCCCGGCACCTGGTGCGGGTGGTTGGCTACCTGCCCCAGCAGCGGGATCAGGTTCGGGTGGGCGCCAGCTGCCACGCACGCCTGCATTTCGTTGAGCGGCGAGCCATCGCTGGTCATCTGGCCCTTGTACAGCTTGAGCGCCGCCTTTCGGCCCGCCACCTGCACGCGGTGAATCACCCCGGAGGCGCCCTGGCCCAGCACCTCGCCCAGCTCGAGGGCGTGCCAGTCGATGGCGTCGCACCGGCCCGGCGCCTGCGGCGCCGCAAGGCCCAGGGGCAAGGGGTTGCCGGCATACGCCAGCCACGCCAGGCGGGGCATCGTCAGCAGCCACTGGGGCAGTTCGCTCAACCGGTTGGCCGACACCCGCAGCAGTTCGAGCCGCTGGCACCGCGCAAGGCTGGCCGGCAGGGCGCGCAGGCGGTTGCCCGCCAGCATCAGCTTTTGCAGCTGCTGGCAGTCGCCCAGTGCGTCGGGCAACTGTTCAAGGCAATTCTCGGTCAGCACCAGTGCCCGCAGGTTGGGGCCCAATGCGGCGGCCGGCAGGTGCGTGATGCGGTTGTTGCGCAACCCGACCATTTCCAGGCGCAGGCACTGGCCTACGCTGGCCGGCACCTCGGTGAACCGGTTGTGGGAGCAGAACAGCACCTTGAGCCGGTGCAGCCGGCCCAGGTCATGGGGCAGGCTGCTCAACGCATTGCCGCTCAGGTTGAGCACTTCGAGGCTGTCGGCCAGTTCGAAGATCTCATCCGGGAACTGCGTGAGCCCGCAGCTCAGGTCGAGGCGGGTGGCACCTGCCAGGCGGCCGCGCCTGAGGTCGTCGAGGGTGTGCATGAAGGGGCTGCAAGGGCAATGAAGACGGCGGCGATGATACCCGACTTAAGTACCATGGCAGGCGCGCAATTGGCGTCCATACTCGATATTCGCCCTTTTAATAACAACAAAGTTCAGGGTTACCGATCGATGACTTACCAGCACAGCTACGACCGCTCCATTGCCGACCCCGCCGCGTTCTGGGCCGAACAGGCTGACCACCTGGCCTGGTACCGCAAGCCTGCGCAGACCCTTGTGGCCAACCCCGACGGCACCCACCAGTGGTTTGCCGACGGGCAACTCAACAGCTGCTACCTGGCCCTCGACCACCAGATCGAGCAGGGCCGTGGCGAACAGACCGCACTGATCTACGACTCGCCCGTCACCGATACCCGACAGACCTTCACCTTCGTGCAACTGCGCGACGAGGTGGCGCGCCTGGCCGGCCTGTTGCGCGAGCTGGGGGTGAAGCAGGGCGATGGGGTGATCATCTACATGCCGATGGTGCCGCAGGCGGCCATGGCAATGCTGGCCTGCGCCCGCATCGGCGCGGTGCATTCGGTGGTGTTCGGTGGCTTTGCCGCCAACGAGCTGGCCCTGCGCATCGACGATGCGCGGCCTGCGTTGCTGCTCACCGCCTCCTGCGGGCTGGAGTTCGACCGCGTCATCGAATACAAGCCGCCGGTGGACAAGGCCCTGCAACTGGCCACCCACCAGCCGCGCCAGGTGCTGGTGCTGCAGCGCCCGCAGGCCCGCGCGGAGCTGCGCGAAGGCCGCGATCTGGACTGGCAGGCGGCAGTGGCTGCGGCCAGCCCGGTGCCACCGGTGGCCTTGGCCGCAGGCGACCCGCTGTACATCATGTACACCTCCGGCACCACCGGCAAACCCAAGGGCATCGTGCGTGAGAACGGCGGCAACGCCGTGGCGCTGCGCTTTGCCCTGCGCCATATCTACGGCATGCAGCCGGGGGATGTGTGGTGGGGCATCTCTGACGTGGGCTGGGTGGTGGGGCACTCGCTGATCGTCTACGGGCCGCTGATGAACGGCTGCACCACGGTGTTCTACGAGGGCAAGCCGATCCGCACCCCGGACGCTGCCGCCTACTGGCGCGTGGTGGAGCAGTACCGGGTCAACGGGCTGTTCTGCGCACCCACGGCCATGCGCGCAATCCGCAAGGAAGACCCGCAGGGCGAGCTGTTCAAGCGCCATGACCTGAGCTCGCTGCGCCAGATCTTCCTGGCCGGGGAAAAACTCGACTCCAGCACCCATCAATGGCTGGAGGCGGCCAGCGGCAAGGCCGTGCACGACCACTGGTGGCAGACCGAAACCGGCTGGCCGGTGACCGCGCCCTGCGTCGGGCTGGAGGGTTGCGGGGTGCGTCCGGGTTCGAGCAACCGCGCCGTGCCGGGTTACCACGTGCGCGTGCTGGACGACGACGGGCACCTTCTGGGCCCCAACGAGCAGGGTGCCATCGTGATCGCACTGCCGCTGCCACCCGGCTGCAGCCAGACGCTGTGGGGCGACCATGCGCGCTACCTGCAGGCCTACCTGCACAGCCACCCCGGCTATTACCACACCGGCGATGGCGGCTACCTCGACGAGGACGGTTTCGTCTACATCATGGGGCGCACCGATGACGTGATCAACGTGTCCGGGCACCGGCTGTCCACCGGCGAGATGGAAGACCTGGTGGCGCGCCACCCGGCGATTGCCGAGTGCGCGGTGGTGGGGGTGCGCGACGAAATCAAGGGCCAGGTGCCGTTGGGCCTGGTGGTGCTCAAGGACGGGGTCAGCCTGAGCGAGCAGCAGTTGCAGGCCGAACTGGTGGCCAGCGTGCGCGAGCAGATCGGCGCGCTGGCCTGCTTCAACCAGGTGCGGGTGGTCAAGCGCCTGCCCAAGACCCGCTCGGGCAAGATTTTGCGGGCGGTGCTGCGCAAGATCGCCGACCACCAGCCCTACACCCCGCCCTCGACCCTGGACGACCCGGCCGTGCTGGCCGAGATCGAAGGGGTGCTGGCCAGCCTGGCGCGGGCCAGCTGAGGGTCAACCCGGGCAGGCCACCGGGCCCAGCACATTGAGCTGGCCCAGCCGGCTGCGGGTGCGGGCCAGGTCGATGGCGCTGCCGCCCAGGCTTTCGCACAGCGAGGCCTGGCCGACCAGCACCAGATGCTTGTCCTGGTCATACAGCACGTCCACCAGGTTGATGAACCGCTGCTGCGCCGCCATCGAGCACTGCGCCAGGTCCGGCAGGTGCTCGATCACCCAGTGGTCGTAGCGGCGCGCCAGCTCCAGGTAGTCCATCACCGCCGTGGGTTGCTCGCAGATCGCCTCGAAGCTGAAGCCTACCGCGCGCTCCTGGCTGAACAGGGCGTGCAGCGAGCGCTTGCCCACCTGCAGCCTTACCGGCGCGCCGGCCTGATCCAGGCCGGCGGCATGGCGCTGCGCCGGGCTGCCGGGCCAGAGGTAGTGACCCTGGGTGAAGCGCTGCTGGCTGCCGGAGGCCGGGTGGCTGCGGTAGTCCTGCTCGCCGCCCACTTCAAGCACCTGCATGTGCGCCTCGATCAGGCGGATCACCGGTTCGAAGCGCTGGTGGTAGAGCGGGTTGGGCAGCAGCCCGGCAGGCGGGTAGTTGGAGGTCAGCAGCACGAACACGCGGCGCTCGAACAGCGCCTTGAACAGGCCGGTGATGAGCATCGCGTCGCCGATGTCGTGCACGTGGAACTCGTCGAAGCACAGCACCTGGCAGCCTTGCAGCAGCTCGTCCAGGGTCGCGCCCAGCGCATCGTCCTGCTGGCGATGGCGGAACATGCCCTCGTGCAACTGGGCGAAGAAATCGTGAAAGTGCAGGCGGCGCTTGTGCGGATGCTCCAGTGACTGGAAGAAGCCGTCCAGCAGCCAGCTCTTGCCCCGTCCCACCGCCCCGTACAGGTACAGGCTGCGCGCCGTGCCGTCAGCAAGGTGCGCGGCCTGCTCGGCCATGCAGGCGATCACCCGCTGCTGGCCGTGGCTCAAGGTATAGCCCTGCTCATCGGCCTTTCGTCGGAAGAATTCATCGACTTCAACAGCCGCCAGGCGCTTGGCCGGCGGGTGTGCACGGGCAGCCAGGCGCTGGCGCAGGGCGCGCAGCGGCGAACGGATCCAGGACGGCGGTAAGGCGGTCAATCTCAGGCTCCTTGGGGGTGCCGGGCACAGGGGCCGGCTGAGTGGGCGGCGCTAATGTACCGAATAGGGGGTTGGGCTGCCAGTCATGTCGTGCCTGGCAGGTCATGTAGGAAGGTTCTTGTACGCGGCCTATACATTTCCGAGCTTGCTGGCAGGTTTTTCTTCGGCTGCTACCCTCTGGAACAGATGGATCCTGCATTGCAAGGAGGGTAACGGTGAAGGGACGCTCTCTGGCTGCGCTGCTCGGGCTGGTTGTCGCAGACGCTGCCGCCGCCGCAGATTTTCTGGTGGAAGTTCGCGTGGATGTACAGCGTGGTTGCCAGCTGGTGCACCAGACCCGCGATGCCGGCGCCCAGGCCCAGGGCCTGCTCGACTTCGGCCGTACCGCGCGCCTGGACGATCCGCAAGGCCCGCTGACCGGCGCCTTGCTGCAACAACGCCCCCCACGTCTGGAATGCAACCCCGACACGCTGTACCAGGTAAAGGTCGATGGCGGCCAGCATGGCGGCGTCGGCGAGGTGCGCTACCTGGCCAGCGACACGCCACAGGCCCGTCCCATCCCGTACCGCCTCTACCAGGACCCGGCCTGGCGCACTCCGCTGGCGGTGAACATCGCCCAGCATGCACGCGTACCCGACTCGGGGTCGGTGGAACTGCCGCTGTACGCCCGCATCGACACCCTGGCCCAGGTGCCCCGTGTCGGCCATTACTCGGACTTGCTCAAGGTGACCGTCACCTGGTAACCCTGTGCGTGCTAAAGGAACTGGCAGCATGAAGACATCGCAGATTCTGTTGATCAGCCTCGGGCCCTTGCTGTTGTGTCCGATGGCCAATGCCGCCCTCAGCGGGCATATCCATGCACGCCTGGTGATCAGCGCAGCCTGCCAGATCAGCAATGTGCCGGACGACAGCCCGGCCGGTGGCGGCCTGGGCCTGCTGGACTTCGGCACCCAGGGGCCAAGCTGGGCCCGCCCGCTGAGCGCCAACCTCGACCAGACCGGCGGCAGCGGCACCCTGCAGGTCAGCTGCAACCCCTCGGTGCGGGCCTTCACGGTGAGCATCAATGGCGGCAGCAACGATGCCAACGGCGTGCGCCGCCTGCGCAACGGCAGCGAGCTCATCCCCTACCAGCTGGCGGCCGATCCAAGCGGTGCAGTGCGCTACGGCATCGGCCAGCAGCGCAACTTCTCGATCAGCAGCGCTGCGCAAATCCCCATACCGATCTACGGCGCCGTGGTGGCACACCCCAGGGCGCTGCCGGCCGGCATCTACCGTGACACCCTGATGGTGACCCTGGACTGGTAACAACAAGGAGTGACTCATGCATCCCAACGTCTCACGCATACTCTTCGCCGGGCTTGGCCTGGCCCTTGCCAGCCAGGCCCAGGCGGCCACGGTCACGGGCAATATCAACGCCACCCTGACCCTGACCGCGGCCTGTCAGGTGAACGGTTCGACCGCCACCACCGGGGTCAACTTCGGTAACCTGGATTTCGGCTCGCAGATTGCCCTGTTCACCGAGGCCAGCGCCCAGGTGATCGGCACCGGTGGTGGCGGCGCCATCAGCGTGCTGTGTTCGCCCGGTGCCACGCCGGTGGTGAAGGTGGGCGCAGGCGCGCATGACGCGGCCACCACCGGTGGCAGCCGCGCGCTGGCCATGGGCACCAACTACGTGCCCTATGACTTCTATACCGATGCCGGGCACACCAATCTGCTGGCAATCAACGGCACCATCACCCTCGCCACCAGCACCGGGGTGGCGCAGACCGTCAACCTGTACGGCCGCGCCGTGGGCAAGCCGTCGCTGCCGCCAGGGGTGTACACCGACACGGTGGCGGTCGAGCTGAGCTTCTAGGTCATGCGCCGGTTGCTCGGTGGCCTTGCGGTGCTGGCCTGGGCAGTGCCCATGCCGCTGGATGCCGCACTCACCAGCACGCTTCAGGTCAGCGCAACGATTGCGGCAGGTTGCCTGGTGGTGGGCGGCGCCAGCAACTACGGCACCCTGGACTTCGGCACCCGTCCGGCGCTTGGCGCCGCCAGCGTGAACACCCAGCTGGCAGGCACCACGGTGACCCTGCAATGCACGCCCGGGGTGGCCCTGAAGATGAGCGTCGACGGTGGCCTGAACAACAACGGGGTACGCAACCTCAAGCGCACCAGCGGTACCTCGCTGGTGGCCTATCAGTTGTACCGCGACGCGGCCTTGTCCCAGGTGCTGGGCATCGGTCAGCTCGTGGCGGTCAGTTACAGCGATCCGACGGCGATCAAGCTGCCGGTGTATGCGCAAGCCCAGTTACCCGGCGTGTTGCCGGCGGGCACCTACACCGACGTGGTGCAAGTGGTGTTGTCCTGGTGAGTGCGCTCCCGGGGTTGTATCGGAACAAGCCAAAGGAGAGGGTGCATGGCGCTGTACGCACGTGGATGGCAAGGGATGGGCAAGTGGCTGCTGGTGGGCGCCTTGCTCGGCGCAGGGGGCGCCCAGGCGGCGACATCGGTGTTGATCTGGCCGATCGACCCGGTGCTGGAGGCCGACCAGAAGGCCGGGGCGTTGTGGTTGGAAAACCGTGGCACCACCCCGGCTAACCTGCAGGTCAGGGTGTTCGCCTGGCGCCAGGACGGGTATGACGACCAGTTCCAGCCCCAGCGCGAGATCATCGGCAGCCCGCCGGTGGCGACCATCAAGCCGGGCGAGAAACAGCTGATTCGCCTGACCCGCACCGGCCAGTCGCCGGCCGGCCAGGAACAGGCCTACCGCATCATCATCGACGAGATCCCACCCGCCCTGCCGGCCAGCGATGCGCAGACTTCCCAGGCGCAGATCCGCTTCCAGATGCGCTACTCGGTGCCATTGTTCGTCTACGGCCAGGGGCTGTGGAGCAAGCCGGACGCCGAGGGCAAGCGTGATGCAGCGGGCGTGGGCACGCCGTTGCTGAGCTGGCGACAGGTATTGCAGCAGGGCAAGCCCTTCGTCGAGATCCGCAACGTGGGGCCGGTGCATGCGCGCCTCACCGATGTGGTGATGCAGCAGGGCGCCCAGAGCAAGCCGCTGGTCGACGGCTTGCTGGGTTATGTACTGCCCGGCGCGAGCATGCGCTGGCCGGCACCTGCAGCAGCCTCGGCGGCCAGTGTGCTCAAAGGGCGCGTCAACGGGGCCGAGCCGCCCCAGACCATCAACCAGGGCCACTGAGCCCGGCGCCTCAAGGGCGCATGAAGATGGAGCAGGGGCCAGGGAGGACCCGGACATGGTGGGACGGCGTGCGTGAGTACTTCTCTGGCCTGCACCCGCAGCGTGACGCTGGCGGTGCTGCTGGCGGGCAGCGCGGTCGCAGGCGAACTGCCGCCACCCCCTGCGAGTATGGAGGCTGTCGCCGATGCGCCGTTGTACCTGGAACTGGTGGTCAACCAGATGAGCAGCGCTAGCGTGGTGCTGGTGCACCAGCGGGCCGGGCGCCTGTACATGGCCACCGCCGACCTGCAGGCGGCGGGCGTGCAACTGCCCGGGCAGCCCGGCCCGGAACTGGCGCTGGACGCCATCGATGGCTTGCACAGCGAGTACGACAGCCAGAACCAGCGGCTGCTGGTGCAGGTGCCGGCGGCGTGGCTGCCCAACCAGCGCATCGGCGAGCGCTCGCTGGGGCCGGCCGGCGAGGCGTTGAGCAGTTTCGGCGCCTTGCTCAACTACGACGCCTACTTCAACGACACCGATGAGGGGGGCACCTACCTGGCAGCCTGGAACGAACTGCGGGTGTTCGACAGCTGGGGCACCTTCTCCACCACCGGGCAGTGGCGCCAGCGCCTCGGCGGGGCAGGCTACGAAGGCGCCCAGGAAGGTTTTCGGCGGTACGACACCACCTGGCGCTACACCGACGAAGCGCGCCTGCTGACCTTCGAGGCCGGCGACGTGCTGACCGGCGCCTTGCCCTGGACCAGCTCGGTGCGGGTGGGCGGGGTGCAGCTGTCGCGGGACTTTGCCGTGCGCCCGGACCTGGTGACCTACCCCTTGCCGGCCTTCGCCGGTGAAGCCGCGGTGCCCTCGTCGGTGGACCTGTTCATCAATGGCTACAAGAGCGCCAGTGCCGACCTGCAGCCAGGCCCCTATACCCTGACCAACGTGCCGTTCATCAACGGTGCCGGCGAGGCGGTGGTGGTGACCACCGACGCCCTTGGCCGGCAGGTCTCGACCACGTTGCCGTTCTACGTCACCAGCAGCCTGCTGCAACAGGGGCTGGCGGACTTCTCGGTGGCGGCCGGCGCCCTGCGCCGCGACTATGCCGTGCGCGACTTTGCCTACGGCCCCGGCGTTGCGGCGGGCAGCCTGCGCTATGGCCTGACCGACTACTTCACGCTGGAAAGCCATGCCGAGGCGGCCGGGTCCCTGGGCCTGGGCGGGCTGGGCGGCAACCTGCGGGTGGGCAACTTCGGCGTGCTCAACACGGCGCTGAGCCAGAGCCGCTTCGAAGGTCGCAGTGGCCAGCAGTTGAGCCTGGGCTACCAGTACAACAACCGCTGGCTGGGCTTCAACTACCAGCGCCTGGAGCGTCATGGCGACTACGCCGACCTGTCGCTGGTCGACAGCCCGTATATCCGCCTCAGCCAGCGCAGCGAGCAGGTCACCCTGAGCCTCAACCTGCAACGCTATGGCAGCCTGGGGGCGGGCTACTTCGACGTGCGCGCCGCCGACAACTCGCGCACGCGCCTGCTCAACCTCAGCTGGAGCAAGCCGCTGTGGGGCAACAGCAGCCTGTACCTGTCGGCCAACCGCGACCTGGACGACAGCCAGTGGGCGGTGCAGGCGCAGGTGGTGGTGCCCTTCGACCTGCACGGCACGCTGGCCCTGAGCCTGGAGCGCAACCAGCAGGGCGAGAACCTGCAGCGGGTCAACTACAGCCGCGCCGTACCCGCCCAGGGCGGCGTGGGGTTCAACCTGGGCTATGCCGGTGGCGACCGTGAAACCTACCGTCAGGCCGACCTGACCTGGCGCCTGCAATCGGTGCAGTTGCAGGCCGGGGTGTACGGCAGCAGCGACAACATGACCCGCTGGGCCGACGCCAGCGGCTCGGTGGTGCTGATGGACGCCGGGGTGTTCCTTGCCAATCGCATCGACGACGCCTTCGTGCTGGTCAGCACCGAAGGCTTTGCCGATGTGCCGGTGCGTTACGAGAACCAGGTGGTGGGGCACACCGACAGCCAGGGGCACCTGCTGGTGCCCTACGGCAGCGGCTACTACCGCGGCAAGTACGAGATCGACCCGCTGGAACTGCCCCCCGATGTGCGCTCGCCGAATGTGGAGCAGCGCGTGGCGGTAAGGCGCGGCGCCGGCTACCTGCTGGAATTTCCGTTGCGCCGGGTACTGGCCGCCAGCGTGGTGCTGGTGGATGCCGGCAACAACGACCTGGCCGTGGGCAGCCAGGTACGCCACGAGCAGAGCGGCGCGCTGGCGGTGGTGGGCTGGGATGGCCTGGTGTACCTGGAGGACCTGAGCGAACACAACAGCCTGGTGGTGCAACTGGCCGGAGGCGGCAGTTGCCGGGTGCAGTTCGAGCTCAAGGCGCAGGCCGACCAGGTGCCGCTGATCGGCCCGCTGGTGTGCCAGTGAAGCGCCGGCTGACGGGGCTGCTTGCGCTGCTGGCACTGCTGGCCGGCATGCGCGCCCAGGCGCTGTGCCAGGTGCTGGCAACCACGCCGGCCACTTTCGGCCTGGTCAACTCCACCCTGATACGCACCACGGTGCAGACCACCACGGCGCCCAGTGCCGGCTTGAGCTGCACCGGTTCGCTGCTGACCCTGCTGCGTTCGGATGACTCCTTCAAGGCCACCTTCACCGCCAACAACGGCACCACCGGGCTGGTGGGCCCCACCGGCGACGTCATCCTCTACACGCTGTACGCCAACAACAGCACCAGCTACCCGATCACCCGGGGCCAGCCCTACGATTTTGCGCGCAACGGCATCATCGATGCCCTGGGCCTGCTCGGCGGCACCTCGCCCAAGACCGTGCCCATCTACCTGCGCACGCAAATGACCAGCAACGTGGCGGCCGGCCTGTACCAGGAGACGTTCACCGTGGCCTGGAGCATCGACTATTGCTGGGGGCTGGGGCTGGGCAGCGCCTGCCTGGGGCGGCAGGTGTTCAACGCCACTACCACCCTGACCATCAACCTGACCGTCACCAACGACTGCCAGATCAGCTCGCCCAACATCGTGTTCGGCAGCGCGCCGGTGGTCAGCGGGTTCGCCACGGTGAGCCAGAACGTCAACCTGGCCTGTACCAAGGGCAGTGCCTACACGGTGGGGCTGGATGACGGGCAGAACGTGGCAGGCGGGCGTCGGCGCATGAAATCCAGCGCCGGCAACTACCTGGCCTATGACATCTTCAAGAGTGGCGGGGGCGTGCGCTGGGGCAGCCTGAGCAGTGCGCGGCGCGCCAGCAGCGACGCCGACATCAACCCGGGCAACGGCAATGGCAGTGGCAGCGCGGCCGGCAGCCAGGTGTTCAACTACAACGCCAGGGTCTACACCGACCAGGCCACGCCGCCGGCCGGCGACTACCTGGACAGCGTGATACTCGACGTGCAGTTCTGAGCCGGCTGGCGCACGGTGCGCCACCAGTACCCCAGTGCCAGCACATTCAACCCCGCGCCCAGCACGCATACCAGCAGCCAGCCGCCCCAGGCGTAGGCCAGCGTCGAGGCCAGCGAGCCCAGTGCACTGCCGATGGAGTAGAACAGCATGTAGGCGGCGGTGAGCCGGCTGTGGGTATCGGCCGGCAGGCGGTAGATCAGGCTCTGGCTGGCCACGTGCAGCGCCTGCAGGCCCAGGTCGAACACCACCACCCCCAGCAGCAGTGCCCACAGCGATTGCTGGGTGAGGGCGATGGCGCCCCATGAACCGATCATCAGCAGCAGCGAGAGGCCGCTGACCCGTTGCCCCAGGCCACGGTCGGCCAGCCCGCCGGCACGCGCGGCGGCCAGCGCCCCGGCTGCGCCGGCCAGGCCGAACAAGCCCACCTCGGTTGCCGACAACGACAGCGGCGGGGCGCTCAGGGGCAGTACCAGCGGGGTCCACAGCACCATGGCCGAGGTGAAGCTGAGCATTGCCAGCAGGGCGCGCTGGCGCAGCACCGGCTGCTCGCGCACCAGTTGCCACAACGACACCAGCAGCGCGCCGTAGCCAGTGTTGGGGCGCGCAGCCGTGTGTGCGGGCAGCACGCGCCACAGCAGCAGGGTCATCAGCAGGGTCAGCGCTGCCGACAGGGCGTAGATCGAGCGCCAGCCGGCCAGATCGGCCATCGCCCCGGACAGGGTGCGGGCCAGCAGGATGCCGATCACGATACCGCTGGTGACCATGCCCACCACATGCCCGCGTTCGGTGTCGGCCGACACGCTGGCGGCATGCGCCACCAGCAGTTGCGCCACCACCGCCAACAGGCCGGTCAGGGCCATGCCGACAAACAGCCAGGCGCTGCTGGTGGCCAGCGCGATCATCAGCAGGGCCAGCACCGACAGCAGCGACTGCAGCACGATCAGCCGGCGCCGCTCGAACAGGTCGCCCAGAGGCACCAGCAGTATCAGGCCCAGGCCGTAGCCGACCTGGGTCAGGGTCACCACCAGCCCCACCAGCGCCGGGTCGATGGCGAAGTCGCGGGCCATCGCGTCCAGCAGTGGCTGGGCGTAATACACGTTGGCCACCGCCAGTGCGCAGGCGACGGAGAACAGCAGGGCGAGCCACGGCGAAAGCCGGGGCGCAGGGGAGGCGGGCATGGCGATATCCTGTGTGGTTGCATAATGAAACTGGTTGTATGCTGAGAGGACCGGTTTTATATTGCAACTACTTTTTTCAGCCTGCCGAGAGCGACCATGGTTCAGCGTACCCGCCTGCAAGATGCCGAATGCCCGGTGGCCCGGTCACTGGACGCGATCGGTGACTGGTGGTCGCTGTTGATCGTGCGTGATGCGTTTGATGGCTTGCGCCGCTTTGGCGAGTTCCAGCGCAACCTGGGCATGGCCAAGAACATTTTGGCCTCGCGCTTGCGCCAGTTGGTGGAGCACCGGATTCTGGAGCTGGTGCCGGCGTCGGATGGCAGCGCGTACCAAGAGTACGTGCTGACCGAGAAGGGGCGTGGGTTGTTTCCCTTGATCGTGGGGCTGCGCCAGTGGGGCGAGGCGTTTTTCTACCAGCCTGGCGAGGCGCATTCGGTGCTGGTGGACCGCCAGAGCGGGGCGCCGGTGGGCCCGCTGCAGCTGCGTGCGGCGGATGGGCGGGTGCTGGGGCCGGATGATTGCGTGCGGGTGGCGGGGCCGCCGCCGGCCTGACCTGCCTCATCGCGGGTCAGGCCGCTCCCACAGGGCACTGCAAGCCTTGTGGGAGCGGGCTTGACCCGCGATGGGGAGCGCTGCGGGGCGACGGTGCGCCAGCCCCTAGCGCAGCGCTGCGACCAGCTTCGCCAAGGTGTCGATCACCGCGCTGCCCAGCGCCTTGGAGCGTCCACCCGACCAGCCGGTCACCGCATCGGGCGCGTCGTCGTGGTCCTTGAACGGCATCTCCAGGGTCAGCGACAGGCAGTCATGCGCCTGGCCCACCGCATTGCATGCCAGGGTCATGTTGGCCTGCCCAGGCTTGCTGCGCGGGTACCCGTGGGTGGTCTGGAAGTCCCGGGTCACGCTGCACAGGGTGCTGCGAAAACGCTCCTCCAGTGCCGCGATCCGATCCGTGTAGCCCGGGTTGCCTTCGCACCCGGCCGTGAACACATGGGGTATTTCCTCATCGCCATGGGCATCCAGGAACAGGTCCACGCCATACAGCTTCATCTGCTGCTGGGCGAACAGCACCTCAGGGGTGTGTTCGATGTTCGCATCCTGCCAGGCGCGGTTGAGGTCCTTGCCCCTGGCATTGGTGCGCAGGTGCCCGGCAGCGGCACCGTCCGGGTTCATGTTGGGGATCAGGTACAGGTCGGCGACCGCCAGCAGGGCCTGCACGGTGGCATCGTTACCCTGTATGCGGTCAATCACGCCCTCCATGAACCACTCGGCCATGTGCTCGCCGGGGTGCTGCTGGGCGATGATCCACAGCTTGCGCTTGCCCGCGCCCCCGTCGCCCGCCCGCAGCAACGGGATATCGCGCCCTTCGACGCTGCGCCCGGTGGCCAGCAGTTCCACGCCCGGCAAGGCGCTGGCGCGTTCGATCAGCTGATTGTGCCGCGCGCGCGGGTAGGGCTCGAAGTAGGCGAACCAGGCCTGTGTTTCGCGGGGCTCAAGGCTGAAGTGCAGGGCCTTGCCGTCGTAGCGGGTCGGCACGCGAAACCAGTTCTGCTGGTCGTAGGACGCTACCGCCTGGTAGCCCTCCCATGCGGCGCTATAGGACGACTGGCTGGCGTTGTCCAGGCTGAAGGCGTGGGTATGCCCGGGCGTCAGCCCGCTGGCCTTGAAGTGAAACCACTGGAAATGCCCGCTGTGGGTGTCGGGGCGGATGTTCAGGTGAATCCGGGACGGGTTGCCGGCATCGACGAGCAGGATGTTGCCGGCATCGAATGCGCAATCGATGCTAACGGGGGACAGCGTCACGGTCATGGCCAGGCTCCGGTAGAGTTGTTGTGCCAACCACTCTACACCCCTGGATCACGACCAGAAACCGATCGCCAGCGCCGCTGCCAACCCCAGGCCGAGCGCCACCGAGCAGCCTCCCAGCGAAACACCGGCCCAGGCCTGGCGATACCAGTGCCCATCGCCCAGTTGCCGGGCCGGTGCCAGCAGGTTGCGCCAGCGCAGTTCGGTGGCATGGAACGCATGCAGGTGTTCGGGGGCGGCATCCAGCCAGCGGCGAAAGTCGATGCGCTCGCTGGCTGTGATGTCCGGGCTCTGCAGGCGCACATACCATTGCGCCGCCGCAGTGCTGGAGGCGCTGCGCACCGGCAGGGCGGCCTGCAGCACCTGGCCCATGTGCCGTTCCACGGTCGGTGCGCCGATATCCAGGCGCTGGGCGATGGCGGCGAACGACAGTTGATCGAGACGATTGAGCAGGAACACCTGCTGTACCCGGCGTGGCAGCTTTTTCAGGCGCACGAGCAGGGCATCTTCGCCGAGGTCGGCGCTATCGTGATGGTGTTCAAGGGGCAGCAACAGACGGGTCATGTACGAGCTCCTTGCAGAAAGAAACGACTGAAGAGAAGGGGGCGTCTTCCCTGACGCTGCGACAGCTTAATCTACATGAGATTGATTCTCAAGTGCTGAATCGGCAAAGGCTTGTCTCGGGGTTACATATCGAGACATACATTTGCTATCATCGCTGCCATTCAAGCACCACCCGCCTTCATTAGCCTGAAGAGCCAAAAAAAAGACCCGGCAAAAAGCCGGGTCAAAAACCGTGATTAGCCTGATGAGGAGATAATCTGAGAGTCCGACCTAAGGGCTTTCAGTTATCCAACCAGTCTCGCGACCAGTTGTTTGCAATAATAATCGTTCTCATTTTCAAGTCAAATGAATTTTCTGTTATCCAGCAAAAAATTCCGCATCGCTGTGCCTGGTCGTTGAACCACGGCCTGCCCCACCGCCGTTCCCGTTGCCCATCATCCCTCCCTTGATTGAAGCTCCTGCCGCCTGGCCTGTTCCGCGAGGCTGCGGTCCAGCAGCGCCCTGGCCATGTTGATCATGTGCATCACCGAGAAGGCCATGTCCCGTGGGTTGCCCTTGAGGTTGTCGGCCGACTCGTAGGCGCTGGCTGCGGCGCAGCGCAGCATGCTCGAGGCGTGTTCGGTGGCCGCTTCGGCCGAGAGGTCCTGGCGGGCGATGAACAGCTGGTCGTCCGTGTGGCTGACCGTAGATGGGGTAGGGTTGAGGTAATAGTCCAGTGCGCGGCGTGCCGCTTCGCTGTCCAGGTCGTTGAAAGGGGGTGGGGTCATGGGGCTGCCTTCCTTGTGGTGAGTAGGAAAAGATTACCCTTCAATCCTAAGTACATGTTGTATTGTATTCCATCGCTTAAATACTACAGATTATGTATTGAGTCGCTGCTGTCAGTCCGTATCGTGCCAGCGATGAAAAAATGGAATGAACTGGCGAAAGCCAGAATGCGCGAGCTGGGCCTCACGCAGGAGAAACTGGCCGAACGCCTCGGGGTGACCCAAGGTGGCGTTGGCCATTGGATTCGGGGAAGGAACAACCCACCGCTGGCCACCATCGACGAAATCCTGCGGATACTGGGCATGGGGCGCATGGGCGTGGTCTGCGACGACGCCGTCGCGGAGCCGTCCGGGGTGTATGCCACACCGGCGCTGGGTGCATTCCGCTACCCGCTGTCGGACTGGGAGCACCTGGCCGAGCCTGTCGAAGGCGCGCCGACCGTGCTCAGCGACCACCTGGCCGATGGCCCGTGCTACTGGCTGACGGTGGAAGGTGACGCGATGAATTCGCCCATGGGCCTGAGCGTGCCGGCGGGCATGATGGTGCTGGTGGACAGCGGTCGAATTGCCGAGATCGGCGCGCTGGTGATCGCGCGCCTGCCCGGCAATCCTGTCGCGGTGTTTCGCCAGCTGGTCGAGGAGGGTGGTCAGCGGTACTTGCAGCCGCTCAATCCCACCTGGCCCAAACTGACGTGGGAGGAGGGCACCGAGGTGCTCGGTGTGGTGGTGCAGGCGTCTATCCGGCTGGGCTGAAAAGCGTCGCTGGCAAGCCGGCCCACACAGGGTTTCGTGGCGCCCACAAAACCCTGTGCAGGTGCAGCGTCGTCAGCCTTCCTGAACCTCCAGCTCCACCAGCGCGGCCCCTTCGCTGACCATCTCGCCTTCCTGGCAATACAGCGCCTTGATCGTCCCCGCCTGGGGTGCGCGGATGCTGTGCTCCATCTTCATGGCCTCCAGCACCACCAGTTGCGTGCCGGCCTCGACCGCCTGACCGACCTCCACCAGTACCCGCACGATGCTGCCGTTCATGGGCGCACTCATGCCGCCCTGGTGCGCATGGCCGGCGTCCGCCTCGGCAATCGGGTCGAAAGCGCTTACCCCGTGCAGCTCGCCATCCCACTCCAGATACAGCGTTTGCCCACGGCGCACGGCCAGGTGCCTGCGCCGCACGCCTTCGTGCTCGATCACCAGGTGCTCGCCGTCCATGCGCGCGGACACCGACCCGGGGTTCAGGCTCAGTGCCCGGTCTTCGCCATTGCAGCGCAGGTGCAGGGCGGTCTGCGCCGGTACGCCCGGCCTGAAACCGGTGGCGGCTGCCCACGGCGAGTGCCGGTCATCAGCGCGCACGCAGGCGGGGCGCGATTGCTGGAAGGCCTGCCCGGCAGCCTGCCAGAACGCTGTCGGCAACGCGACGGGGGCGGGCAGCAGTTGATCCTGATAGCGCGGGATGAACCCGGTATCCAGTTCGGCCTCGGCAAAGGCGCGGTGGGCCAGGATGCGGCGCAGGAAGGCGATGTTGGTCTTAAGGCCGCCAATGGCGAAGCTGTCGAGCATCGCCAGCAGGCGCAGGCGTGCCTGTTCCCGGTTCTCGCCCCAGGCAATCAGCTTGCCCAGCATCGGGTCGTAGAACGGCGAGATGCTGTCACCTTCGCACACGCCGCTGTCGACCCGGCGCCCTTCGCCCGGCGCCGACTCGCGGTACAGCGCCAGGTGCCCGGTGGCCGGCAGAAAGTCGTTGGCCGGGTCCTCGGCGTACAGGCGTACTTCGATGGCATGCCCGTGCAGCGGCACCTGGTCCTGCGTCAGCGGCAGCGCCTCGCCGCACGCCACGCGGATCTGCCAGGCCACCAGGTCCAGGCCGGTGATCGCCTCGGTCACCGGGTGCTCCACCTGCAGGCGGGTGTTCATTTCCATGAAGAAGAATTCGCCGCGGGCATCGAGCAGGAACTCGACCGTGCCTGCGCCCACATAGCCGATGGCCTGGGCCGCACGTACCGCCGCCTCGCCCATGGCCTGGCGCTGCGCCGGGCTCAGGCCGGGGGCCGGGGCTTCCTCGACCACCTTCTGGTGACGACGCTGGATCGAGCAGTCGCGCTCGTTCAGGTACAGGCAGTTGCCATGCTGGTCGGCGAACACCTGGATCTCGACGTGACGCGGCTTGAGCACGTACTTTTCGACCAGCATGCGTGCGTCGCCGAACGACGACAGCGCTTCACGCTGGGCCGAGGCCAGGGCTTCACCCAGCTGGCTTTCCTGCTCGACCACCTTCATGCCCTTGCCACCGCCACCGGCGGTGGCCTTGAGCAGTACGGGGTAGCCGATGCGCTGGGCGGCCGCGCGGAAGGTCTCCAGGTCCTGGGCTTCGCCGTGGTAGCCAGGCACCAGCGGTACCCCGGCCACTTCCATCAGCGCCTTGGCCGCCGACTTGCTGCCCATCGCGTCGATGGCACTGGCCGGCGGGCCGAGGAAGATCAGCCCGGCCTCTTCGATGGCCCGGGCAAAGCCTGCGTTCTCCGACAGAAAGCCGTAGCCCGGGTGTATCGCCTGGGCGCCGCTGGCCTTGGCCGCGGCAATCAGCCTGGGGATGTCCAGGTAGCTCTCGGCCGCCTTGGCGCCACCCAGGTCAACCCGGATATCCGCTTCGCGGCTGTGCCGCGCATCGCGGTCGATGGCGCTGTGCACGGCCACGGTGGTCAGGCCCATGGCCTTGGCGGTGCGCATCACGCGGCAGGCGATCTCGCCACGGTTGGCGACCAGCAGGGTGGTCAGCAGAGGGCGGCTCATGGGCGTGGCTCCTTGTCCGAAGCGGGGGTTTGCCAGGCTGGCGTGCGTTTTTCGAGGAAGGCGCGCAGGCCCTCCTGGCCTTCGGCGCTCACGCGGATACGCGCAATGGCGCCTTCACAGTAGCGGCGCAGGGCAGGGGTGAGCTCACCATTGCCCACTTCGCGCAGCAGCTCCTTGCTGGCGCACATGGCCTGCGGGCTGTTGAGCAGCAGGTTGTCGACCCAGCGCTCGACCTCGGCATCCAGGTGCGCGGCCGGGCAGGTTTCGGCCAGCAGGCCCAGTTCGCGGGCCCGCTCGCCGCTGAAGCGTTCGGCGGTCAGGGCATAGCGGCGGGTGGCGCGCTCGCCCATGGCCTGCACCACGAACGGGCTGATCACCGCCGGCGCCAGGCCGATGCGCACTTCCGACAGGCACAGCTGCGCGTCGTCGGCACCGATGGCCATGTCGCAGCAACTGATCAGCCCCACGGCACCGCCGAAGGCTGCGCCCTGGACCACCGCCAGGGTCGGCACCTTGAGCCGCGCCAGGTTGTACATCAGCTCGGCCAGCTCGCGGGCGTCGTCCAGGTTGGTGTTGTAGTCCAGCTGCGCCGACTGCTGCATCCAGGCAAGGTCGGCGCCGGCACTGAAGTGCCGGCCGCGCCCGCGCAGCACCATGAAGCGCAGGCTGGCGTCGTTGCCGATCTGGTCGATGGCAATGATCAGTTCGCGGATCATCTGCGCGTTGAAGGCGTTGTTCTTGGCCTCGCGGCTCAGCCACAGGGTGGCGAAGCCGCGCGGGTCGCGAATCAGTTCAAGGGTAGAGAAGTCGCTCATCGGTCACATCCGGAAAATGCCGAAACGGCTCGGTTCGATCGGGGCATTGAGGGCTGCCGAGAGGGCCAGGCCGAGAATCTCGCGGGTTTGCGCGGGGTCGATGACGCCGTCGTCCCACAGCCTTGCGCTGGAATAGTAGGGGTGGCCCTGGTGTTCGTACTGGTCCAGGATCGGCTGCTTGAGCTGCGCCTCGTCCTGCGGGCTGAAAACCTGGCCGCTGCGCTCGCTCTGTTCGCGCTTGACCTGGGCCAGCACGCCTGCGGCCTGTTCGGCGCCCATCACGCCGATGCGCGCGTTGGGCCACATCCACAGAAAGCGCGGGTCGTAGGCACGCCCGCACATGCCATAGTTGCCGGCACCGAAGCTGCCGCCGATGATCACGGTGAACTTGGGCACCTGGGCGCAGGCCACTGCGGTCACCAGCTTGGCGCCATGCTTGGCGATGCCGCCGGCCTCGTACCTCTGGCCCACCATGAAGCCGGTGATGTTCTGCAGGAACAGCAGCGGGATGCCGCGCTGGCAGGCCAGCTCGATGAAGTGCGCGCCTTTCTGCGCGGCCTCGGCGAACAGGATGCCGTTGTTGGCCAGAATCGCCACCGGGTAGCCGTGCAGGTGGGCAAAGCCGCACACCAGCGTGGTACCGAACAGCGCCTTGAACTCGTCGAACAGCGAGCCGTCCACCAGGCGCGCGATCACCTCGCGCACATCGAACGGCTGCTTGGCATCGGCCGGCACCACGCCGTACAGCTCGTCGGCTGCGTACAGCGGGGCGATCGGGGTGCGCACCTGCAACTGGCCCAGCTTGCGCCAGTTGAGGTTGGCCACGCAGCGCCGGGCGATGGCCAGGGCGTGTTCGTCGTTGTCGGCATAGTGGTCGGCCACGCCGCTGACCTTGCAGTGCACGTCGGCACCGCCCAGGTCTTCGGCGCTGACCACCTCGCCGGTGGCGGCTTTGACCAGCGGCGGGCCGGCCAGGAAGATGGTGGCCTGCTGGCGCACCATGATCGCCTCGTCGGCCATGGCCGGCACGTAGGCACCGCCGGCGGTGCACGAGCCCATCACCACGGCGATCTGCGGTATGCCCTGGGCGCTCATGGTGGCCTGGTTGAAGAAGATGCGGCCGAAGTGCTCGCGGTCGGGGAACACCTCGTCCTGGCGCGGCAGGTTGGCGCCGCCAGAGTCCACCAGGTACACGCAGGGCAGGCGGTTCTGCTGGGCGATGGTCTGGGCGCGCAGGTGCTTCTTGACAGTCAGCGGGTAATACGAGCCGCCTTTGACCGTGGCGTCGTTGGCCACGATCATGCACTCCACGCCCTCGATGCGGCCGATGCCGGCGATCACGCCGGCGGCAGGCACGTCTTCGCCGTACACCTCGTGGGCGGCCAGCTGGCCGATCTCCAGAAACGGCGAACCGGGGTCGAGCAGGCGGTCGATGCGGTCGCGCGGCAGCAACTTGCCGCGTGAGGTGTGGCGCTCCTGGGCCTTGGGCCCGCCGCCCTGGTGCACGCTGGCGAGCAGGTCACGCAGGCCTTGCACCTGTTCGAGCATGGCCGCGCTGTTGAGCGCGAATTCGGGCGCGCGGGGGTTCAACTGAGACTTCAGAATCATCGTGGCTCCTGGCGCAGCTTCAAGCGGCAAGCTCCAAGCTGCAAGAGTGGGTCTGCGTTATGGCGGCGTTGCCGCTGAGCGCCTCAGCGCGTCTCGTTGAACAGCTCGCGACCGATCAGCATGCGCCGGATCTCGCTGGTGCCGGCGCCGATCTCGTACAGCTTGGCGTCGCGCAGCAGGCGGCCTGCGGGGAACTCGTTGATGTAGCCGTTGCCGCCCAGAATCTGGATTGCCTCGAGGGCCATCTGGGTGGCGCGCTCGGCGGTGTAGAGGATCACCCCGGCGGCGTCCTTGCGGGTGGTCTCGGCGCGATCGCAGGCCTGGGCCACGGCATACAGGTAGGCGCGGCTGGCATTGAGCTGGGTGTACATGTCGGCGATCTTGCCCTGGATCAGCTGGAACTCGCCGATGCTCTGGCCGAACTGCTTGCGGTTGTGGATGTAGGGCACCACCAGGTCCATGCACGCCTGCATGATCCCGGTAGGGCCGCCGGAGAGCACCACACGCTCGTAGTCCAGGCCGCTCATCAGCACCTTCACGCCACCGTTGAGCTGGCCGAGGATGTTCTCCTGGGGCACCTCGACGTTGTCGAAGAACAGCTCGCAGGTGTTGGAACCGCGCATGCCCAGCTTGTCGAACTTGTTGCTGCGGCTGAAGCCGGCCCAGTCGCGCTCGACGATGAACGCGGTGATGCCGTGGGGGCCCTTTTCCAGGTCGGTCTTGGCGTAGATCACGTAGGTGTTGGCGTCGGGGCCGTTGGTGATCCAGGTCTTGCTGCCGTTGAGCACGAAGCGGTCGCCGCGCTGTTCGGCACGCAGTTTCATCGACACCACGTCGGAGCCGGCGTTGGACTCGCTCATGGCCAGGGCGCCGATGTGCTCGCCGCTGATCAGCTTGGGCAGGTATTTGGCTTTCTGTTCGGCGGTGCCGTTGCGGTTGATCTGGTTGACGCAGAGGTTGGAGTGGGCGCCGTAGGAGAGCGCGACCGAGGCCGAGCCGCGGCTGATTTCTTCCATGGCCACCACGTGGGCCAGGTAGCCCAGGCCCGCGCCGCCGTATTCTTCGCTGACGGTGATGCCCAGCAGGCCCATGTCGCCGAACTTGCGCCACATGTCGGCGGGGAACAGGTTGTCCTGGTCGATCTGCGCCGCACGCGGGGCCAGCTCGGCTGCGACGAACGCCTGCACCTGGTCGCGGAGCATGTCGATGGTTTCGCCCAGGGCGAAGTTCAGGGTCGGATAACGCATGCTGGCACCTTTCTTGTCGATTGTTCTTTGAGTGGCGTGGTGGTTGATCCGCGATCAAGGCGCTGCGATCTGTCACCTTTACGTTAACGTAAACCCCGCACCGAACACTGTCAATCTCCCCATGACCTTTACGTTAACGTTAATTTGCGCCACATTAGGTCTCGCGTGAATCAGCACCCACAACAATCACAATACGGGGTCGTCATGAATCAACCGAGCTACACCCAGGGTCGCCAGGACAAACCGCTGATGGCCATGACCATCGGCCAGGCCCTGGACAACACCGTGGCGCGCTTTGCCGAGCGCGAGGCACTAGTGGTACGCCACCAGCAACTGCGCTACAGCTGGCGCGAACTGGCCGACAGCATCGACCTGCATGCCCGCGCCCTGATGGCGCTGGGCCTGAAGACCGGCGACCGCCTGGGTATCTGGGCGCCCAACTGCGCGCAGTGGTGCATCGCCCAGTTCGCCACCGCCAAAATCGGCGTGATCCTGGTCAACATCAACCCGGCCTACCGCACCAGCGAACTGGAATACGTGCTGCGCCAGTCTGCCTGCCAGTGGCTGATCTGCGCCGGCACCTTCAAGACCTCCGACTACCATGCCATGCTCGGTGAACTGCTGCCGGAGCTGGCGCACCAGGCGCCAGGCCAGCTCAATGGCGAGCGCCTGCCCGACCTGCGCGGGCTGATCAGCCTCGACGACGCGCCGCCGGGCGGCTTCCTGCCGTGGGCGGCGCTGGCCGGCATGGCCGAGCAGGTCGCCCCGGCCGAGTACCAGCAGCGCCAGCAGAGCCTGCAGTTCGACCAGCCGGTGAACATCCAGTACACCTCCGGCACCACGGGCTTCCCCAAGGGCGCGACCCTGAGCCACTACAACATCCTCAACAACGGCTACATGGTCGGCGAGAGCCTGGGCCTGACCGAGCATGACCGCATGGTGATCCCGGTGCCGCTGTACCACTGCTTCGGCATGGTCATGGGCAACCTGGGCTGCATCACCCACGGCACCACCATGATCTACCCCAACGACGCCTTCGACCCGCTGCTGACCCTCGAAGGCGTGGCCCGCGAGCGCGCCACCGTGCTGTACGGGGTGCCGACCATGTTCATCGCGCTGCTCGACCAGCCGCGGCGCGGCGACTACGACCTGAGCAGCCTGCGCACCGGCATCATGGCCGGCGCCACCTGCCCGATCGAAGTGATGCGTCGGGTGATCGACCAGTTGCACATGGGCGAGGTGCAGATCGCCTACGGCATGACCGAGACCAGCCCGGTGTCGCTGCAGACCGGCCCGGACGACGAGCTGGAGCTGCGCGTGACCACGGTGGGGCGCACCCAGCCGCAGCTGGAGAGCAAGATCGTCGACGAACACGGCTGCATCGTGCTGCGTGGCACCATCGGCGAGCTGTGCACCCGCGGCTACAGCGTGATGCTGGGCTACTGGGGCAACCCGGCGGCCACTAGCGAGGCGATCGACCCGGCGGGCTGGATGCACACCGGCGACCTGGCGAGCATGGACGAGCAGGGCTACGTGTGCATTGCCGGGCGCAACAAGGACATGATCATTCGCGGTGGCGAGAACATCTACCCGCGCGAGCTGGAGGAGTTCTTCTTTACCCACCCGTCGGTGGCGGACGTGCAGGTGATCGGCATTCCGGATGAGCGTTACGGCGAGGAGATCGTGGCGTGGATCAAGCTGCACCCTGGGCACAGCGCCACCGATGGGGAGCTGCAGGCCTGGTGCAAGAGCCGCATCGCGCACTTCAAGACGCCGCGACATTTTCGTTTCGTCGAGGAGTTTCCGATGACGGTGACCGGGAAGATCCAGAAGTTTCGCATGCGCGAGATCAGCATCGAGGAGTTGTGCAACCGTTGAGCTCGGCGTTTCAGCCATCGCGGGTCAAGCCCGCTCCCACAGGTATCGCGCATTTCTGTAAACCACCGCACTCCTGTGGGAGCGGGCTTGACCCGCGATGGGCACACCGCAGTGCAACTGCCAGATCCCGGTCTACGCTTGCACCTTCACCGGCGGCTCTTCACTGGGCGGGTCGCCCACGGGCTCCTGCTCCTTGGGCGGCTCGGGCTCCTTCTCGGGCACCGGTGGTGGCAGATTGGGGTCATCGATATTCGGATCGGGCGTTTCAGCAGGAATAGGAATATTCATGGGCCGAACCTCACATAAAGGGCTGTTCAAAGGCTGACCCATTCTTCGACCGTGGCCGCGCCGCATCGCTCATTTTTTATTGAACCCCCACGCCTGCCATTGCTCTGAACCTTACCGTCACAGCGTAACGGAGCGATGTTCGATGACCCGCGATGAGCCTTTCAGCACCGATGAAACCAGCGAGCACACCCTGACCCTGGCCAGGGCGCTGCTGCTGCCGCGCATAGTGATCGAGAACACCGAACCTGTGCTCGACGCCGGCCAGCACGCGGTCAAGGGTACCGTGGGCGAACAGGTCACCGTTACCAGCAAGGTCTTCGCCGACGGCCACGACGTGCTGGCCGTGCGCCTGAGCTGGCGCCGCCTGCAGCACCCCAACTGGCACGAAGTGCCCATGACGCTGCTGGGCAACGACAGCTGGGAGGGGCGCTTCACGGTCAGCGAGGTGGGCCGCCACCTGTTCATGATCGAGGCCTGGATCGACCAGTACGCCAGCTACTGCTACGAGCTGGAGAAGAAATTCGCCGCCGGCGTCGACGTAGGCCTGGAGCTGGAGGAAGGCCGCCGCCACCTGATGCAGAGCGCCGAGCGCAGCAGCGAGCCGCTGCGTGCGCAACTGGAGGCGGTGGCCCTGCAACTGGCCAGCCTGCCTGCCCAGGCCGGCGTCGAGCTGCTGCTGCACGGCGACACCCGCGCCCTGATGGGCCGCGCCGACCACCGTGCCTACCTCAGCCGCAGCGCCGAGTTCCCCCTTGAGGTGGAGCGCGAGCGCGCACGCTTTGCCAGCTGGTACGAGCTGTTCCCGCGTTCGGTCACCGACGACCCGGCCCGCCACGGCACCTTCAACGACGTGCATCAGCGCCTGCCGATGATCCGCGACATGGGCTTTGACGTGCTGTACTTCCCGCCCATCCACCCCATCGGCACCCAGCACCGCAAGGGCCGCAACAATGCCTTGCAGGCCGGCCCCGACGACCCCGGCAGCCCCTACGCCATCGGCAGCGCCGACGGCGGGCACGAGGCCATCCACCCGCAGCTGGGCAGCCGCGAAGACTTCCGCCGGCTGGTGGCCGCCGCCGCCGAGCATGGTTTGGAAATCGCCCTGGACTTCGCCATCCAGTGCTCCCAGGACCACCCCTGGCTCACCGAGCACCCGGGCTGGTTCAGTTGGCGCCCCGACGGCACCATCCGCTATGCCGAGAACCCGCCGAAAAAATACCAGGACATCGTCAACGTCGACTTCTATGCCGCCGACGCGGTGCCCGCCCTGTGGCTGGCCCTGCGCGACGTGGTGCTGGGCTGGGTGCAGGAGGGCGTGACCCAGTTTCGCGTGGACAACCCGCACACCAAGCCGCTGCCGTTCTGGGAGTGGCTGATCGCCAACGTGCGCAGCCAGCACCCGCAGGTGATCTTCCTCGCCGAGGCCTTCACCAAGCCGGCGATGATGGCGCGCCTGGGCAAGGTCGGCTATTCGCAGAGCTATACCTACTTCACCTGGCGCAACACCAAGGCCGAGCTGCAACAGTACTTCAGCGAACTCAACCAGCCGCCGTGGTCGTACTGCTACCGCCCCAACTTCTTCGTCAACACGCCGGACATCAACCCGTTCTTCCTGCACGACTCCGGTCGCCCGGGCTTTCTGATTCGCGCAGCGCTGGCCACCATGGGCTCGGGCCTGTGGGGCATGTATTCGGGGTTCGAGCTGTGCGAGGCGGCGGCGATACCGGGCAAGGAGGAATACCTGGACTCGGAGAAGTACGAGATCCGCCCGCGCGACTACACCCAGCCCGGCAACATCATTGCCGAGATCGCCCAGCTCAACCGCATCCGCCGCCAGCACCCGGCGCTGCAGACCCACCTGGGCATCCGCTTCTACAACGCCTGGAACGACAACATCCTGTACTTCGCCAAGGGCGATCCGGCCAGCGGCAGCCTGATCCTGGTGGCCGTCAGCCTCGACCCGCACAACGCCCAGGAGGCGCACTTCGAGTTGCCGCTGTGGGAGCTGGGCCTGGAGGACGACGCCGAAACCTTCGGCGAAGACCTGATGAGCGGCCATCGCTGGAGCTGGTACGGCAAGACCCAGTGGATGCGCATCGAACCCTGGCACCAGCCGTTCGGCATCTGGCGCATCACCCCGGCCCGCTAGCCCCCCGCCAACCAGAAGGAGTCGTACATGGCGAAGAAAGCCCGCCCAGCCACGTTCATCAACGACCCGCTGTGGTACAAGGACGCGATCATCTACCAGGTGCACGTCAAGTCGTTCTTCGACTCCAACGGCGACGGCATCGGTGATTTTCCCGGCCTGATCGCCAAGCTCGACTACATCGCCGAGCTTGGGGTCAACACCCTGTGGCTGCTGCCGTTCTACCCCTCGCCACGGCGCGACGACGGCTACGACATCGCCGCCTACAAGGCCGTGCACAGCGACTACGGCACCCTGGCAGACGTGCGCCGTTTCATCGCCGAGGCGCACAAGCGCAACCTGCGGGTGATAACCGAGCTTGTCATCAACCACACCTCCGATCAGCACCCGTGGTTCCAGAAGGCCCGGCGCGCCAAGCCCGGCTCCAGGGCGCGGGACTTTTATGTGTGGTCCGACACCGATACCAGGTACGACGGCACGCGCATCATCTTCCTCGACACCGAGCACTCCAACTGGACCTGGGACCCGGTTGCCGGCCAGTACTTCTGGCACCGCTTCTATTCGCACCAGCCCGACCTCAACTTCGACAACCCGCAGGTACTCAAGGCGGTGATCGGGGTGATGCGCTACTGGCTCGACCTGGGCGTGGATGGCCTGCGCCTGGATGCCATCCCGTACCTGATCGAGCGCGATGGCACCAACAACGAGAACCTGCCCGAAACCCACCAGGTGCTGAAGAAGATCCGCGCCGAAATCGACGCCAACTACCCCGACCGCATGCTGCTGGCCGAGGCCAACCAGTGGCCCGAGGACACCCAGCTGTACTTCGGCGAAGGGCAGGGCGACGAGTGCCACATGGCCTTTCACTTTCCGCTGATGCCGCGCATGTACATGGCGCTGGCCCAGGAAGACCGCTTTCCGGTCACCGACATCCTGCGCCAGACCCCGGAGATCCCGGCCAACTGCCAATGGGCGATCTTCCTGCGCAACCACGACGAGCTGACCCTGGAGATGGTCACCGACCGCGAGCGCGACTACCTGTGGAACTACTACGCCCAGGATCGTCGCGCGCGCATCAACCTGGGCATCCGCCGGCGCCTGGCACCGTTGCTGCAACGCGACCGGCGCCGGGTCGAGCTGCTGACCAGCCTGCTGCTGTCGATGCCGGGCACCCCGACCCTGTATTACGGTGACGAGATCGGCATGGGCGACAACATCTACCTGGGCGACCGCGACGGCGTGCGCACGCCGATGCAATGGTCCATCGACCGCAACGGCGGCTTCTCCCGCGCCGACCCGGCACGCCTGGTGCTGCCGCCGATCATGGACCCGCTGTACGGCTACCAGTCGGTGAACGTCGAGGCCCAGGCCAGCGACCCGCATTCGCTGCTCAACTTCAACCGTCGCCTGCTGGCGGTGCGCAAGCAGCAAAAGGCCTTTGGCCGCGGCAGCCTGACCATGCTCTCGCCCAGCAACCGCCGCATCCTGGCGTATGTCCGCGAGTTCACCGGCAGCGACGGCAAGGGCGAGACCATTCTGTGCGTGGCCAACGTGTCCCGCGCCGCCCAGGCGGCAGAGCTGGACCTCTCGGCCTATGTCGACCAGGTGCCGGTGGAGATGCTCGGCGGCAGCGCGTTCCCGCCGATCGGCCAACTGCCGTTTCTGCTGACCTTGCCGCCCTATGGCTTCTACTGGTTCCTGCTCGCGCCCAGGGACCAGATGCCCAGCTGGCATGTGCAGCCCGCGCAGCCGCTACCGGAGTTCACCACCGTGGTGCTCAAGAAGCGCATGGAAGAGCTGCTCGAATCGCCGTCGCGCGACACCCTGCAAGACGCCATCCTGCCGCAGTACCTGCCCAAGCGCCGCTGGTTCGCGGGTAAGGGCGCCGCGCTGGAAAAGGTGCGCATCGCCTATGGCGTGCGCTTCGGTGCGGCCACCAGCCCCGTGCTGCTCAGTGAAATCGAGGTCGACGGCGGCGGGCAGACCAGCCGCTATCAGTTGCCGTTCGGCCTGATCGGCGAAGACCAGCTGACCAGCGCATTGCCCCAGCAACTGGCCCTGTCACGGGTACGCCGGGGGCGCCAGGTGGGCCTGATCACCGATGGTTTCGTGCTCGAAAGCTTCATTCGCGCGGTGCTGGCCGGCTTTGCCGATGGCACGCGCCTGAGCTGCAGCGACGGCGAGTTGCAGTTCCAGGCCACCGAGCAGCTGGCCGCCCTGGAGCTGGGCGACGAGCCGGCGGTGCGCTACCTGTCGGCCGAGCAGTCCAACAGCTCGGTGGTGGTAGGGGGCAGCCTGGTGCTCAAGCTGATCCGCCGGGTCAATGGCGGCATCCACCCCGAGCTCGAGATGAGCGCCTACCTCACTGCCGCCGGCTACCCGAACATATCACCGCTGCTGGGCTGGCTGAGCCGGGTGGACGCCACCGGGCAGCCGCACCTGCTGATGATCGCCCAGGGCTACCTGAGCAACCAGGGCGACGCCTGGGACTGGACCCAGAACACCCTGGAACGCGCGATTCGCGACGAAATGGAACCCGGCATCCAGGCCCCGCAGGCCCATGCCGATGCCTTGCAGGAGCTGCAGGCCTTTGCCGCGCAGCTGGGCCAGCGCCTGGGCCAGATGCACCAGGTGCTGGCCGCGCCCACCCAGGACCCGGCGTTCAAGCCGCGGGTGAGTAGCGCGCGCGATGGCAAGGCCTGGGGCAAGCAGGTCAGCGCCCAGCTCAACCAGGCGTTCGACCTGCTGGAGCAGCACCGCGATGAGCTGGATGCCGACAGCCAGGCGCTGGTCGACGACCTGGGCAAGCAGCGCAAGGGCCTGCTCGAACAGGTCAGCGAACTGGCCATGCAGGCGGTCGGTGGCGTGCTGATACGGGTACACGGCGACCTGCACCTGGGCCAGGTGCTGGTGGTGCAGGGCGATGCCTATCTGATCGACTTCGAAGGCGAGCCGGCGCGCCCGCTGGAGGAGCGACGCGGCAAGCACAGCCCGTACAAGGACGTCAGCGGCGTGCTGCGTTCGTTCGACTATGCTGCTGCGATGGTGTTGCGCAGCGCGTCGGGGGTGGACGTCTCGCCGCCGGCCCGCCAGGCCCGTCAGCGCGTGGCGCGGCGCTACCTGCACCAGGCCCGGCATGCCTTTGTTCAGGCCTACGATCTGGCCACCGCCGACCTGCCGCACGCCTGGGAACAGCCCGGCGGGGCACGCGCGGCGCTGGACCTGTTCAGCCTGGAAAAGGCTGCCTACGAAATTATGTATGAAGCCGAGAATCGCCCGAGCTGGTTGGCCGTGCCCTTGCATGGCCTCCATGGGCTTGTCAGTACGTGGGGAGAATGAATGAGCGCGCACAAGCGGGAACAGGCTGGGTTGGGCACAAGGGATATCGATGACCTGGTCAATGCCAGGCACGGCGACCCGTTCGCGGTGCTCGGGCCGCACCCGGATGGCGCGGGCGGGCAGTGGATACGCGCCTACCTGCCCGATGCCCTGAGCGCCCGGGCGGTGGCCCGCGACAGCGGGCAGGTGCTGCTGGAGCTGGAGCAGGGCAGTGTGCCCGGGCTGTTCAGCGGGCGGTTGCAGCAACCGCAGGCGTACGACCTGCACATCAACTGGGCAGGGGGCGAGCAGGTCACCGAAGACCCCTACAGCTTTACCCAGTTGCTGCTGGGGGAGATGGACCTGTACCTGTTCGCCGAGGGCAATCATCGCGACCTGGCCAAGGTGTTCGGCGCGCAGCCCGCACAGGTTGACGGCATCGACGGGGTGCGCTTTGCGGTGTGGGCGCCGAATGCGCGGCGGGTGTCGGTGGTCGGTCACTTCAACAACTGGGACGGGCGCCGCCACCCGATGCGCAAGCGCGTGCCCAGCGGTGTGTGGGAGCTGTTCATCCCGCGCCTGCAGGCCGGCGAGACGTACAAGTACGAACTGCTCGGGCCCGACGGCATCCTGCCGCTCAAGGCCGACCCGCTGGCACTGGCCACCGAGCTGCCGCCCAGCACCGCCTCGAAGGTGGCCGCCGCGCTGGGCCATGTGTGGCAGGACCAGGGCTGGATGCGCGTGCGTGCAGCGCACCAGGCCACCAACGCGCCGCTGTCGATCTACGAACTGCACGCCGGTTCCTGGCAATGCGAGCTGGATGAAAGCGGTGAAGTGGCCCGCTACTACAACTGGCGCGAACTGGCCGAGCGGCTGGTGCCCTACATCCAGGAGCTGGGCTTCACCCATATCGAGCTGATGCCGATCATGGAGCATCCGTTTGGCGGCTCGTGGGGCTACCAGCCGTTGTCGATGTTCGCGCCCACCGCGCGCTATGGCACGGCCGAGGATTTCGCCGCGTTCATCGACGCCTGCCACCAGGCCCACATCGGCGTGATCCTCGACTGGGTGCCGGCGCATTTTCCCACCGACGAACATGGGCTGGCGCAGTTCGACGGCACCGCACTGTATGAGTACGCCAACCCGCTGGAGGGCTTCCACCAGGACTGGGACACGCTGATCTACAACCTGGGGCGCAACGAGGTGCACGGCTTCATGCTGGCTTCGGCATTGCACTGGCTCAAGCATTTTCACATCGACGGGCTGCGGGTGGATGCGGTGGCCTCGATGCTGTACCGCGACTACTCGCGCAAGGCCGGCGAATGGGTGCCCAACCGCCACGGCGGGCGCGAGAACCTGGAGGCCATCGATTTTCTGCGCCACCTCAACGACGTGGTGGCCCAGGAGGCGCCGGGGGCGCTGGTGATCGCCGAGGAATCCACTGCCTGGCCGGGTGTCAGCCAGCCGACCCAGCAGGGCGGCCTGGGTTTCAACTACAAGTGGAACATGGGCTGGATGCACGACACCCTGCATTACATCCAGAACGACCCGATCCACCGTGCGCATCATCACAACGAGATGAGCTTCGGCCTGATCTACGCGTATTCCGAGCATTTCATCCTGCCGATTTCCCATGACGAGGTGGTGCACGGCAAGCACTCGCTGATCGACAAGATGCCGGGCGACCGCTGGCAGAAGTTCGCCAACCTGCGCGCGTACCTGGCCTTCATGTGGTGCCATCCGGGCAAGAAGCTGCTGTTCATGGGCTGCGAATTCGGCCAGTGGCGCGAGTGGAACCATGATGCGGAACTGGACTGGTACCTGTTGCAGTACCCCGAGCACAAGGGTGTGCAGTCGCTGGTGGCCGACCTGAACCGGCTGTACCGCGACGAAAAGGCGCTGCATCAGCAGGACTGCGTGCCGCAAGGGTTCCAGTGGCTGATCGGCGACGATGCGCGCAACAGCGTGTATGCGTGGCTGCGCTGGAGCGCCGAGGGCGAGCCGTTGCTGGTGGTGGCCAACTTCACGCCGGTGCCGAGGGAGGGTTATCGCATCGGGGTGCCGTTTGGCGAACAGTGGGTGGAGGTGCTCAACAGCGATGCCCAGGTGTATGCCGGGTCCAACTACGGCAACCTCGGGGCGGTGAACAGCGAGGCGTTGCCCAGCCATGGGCAGCCGCTGTCGCTGGCGGTGAACCTGCCGCCACTGGCGGTGCTGGTGCTGCGCCCGGCTTGAGACCTTGGGCCTGCTGCGCAGGCCATTCGCGGGTCAAGCCCGCTCCCACAGGGATTGCAGTGTTTTCAGGAACTGCACTGCACCTGTGGGAGCGGGCTTGACCCGCGATTCGATCTACAGGTCCAGCACCAGCCGGGCCGTGCGCGCCCGCGACACGCACAGCATCATGCTCTGCTGCGAAGCCTTCTCTTCATCGCTCAGGTACTGGTCGAAATGCTCGGCCTCACCCTCCAGAATCATGGTCTCGCAGGTGCCGCACACACCCTCGCGGCACAGGCATTCCACCTTGGCCGCCTTGGATTTCTCGATGGCCTGCAAGATGGTCATGCCTTCCTCCACCTGCAACTCCTGCCCCGAGCGCGCCAGCACCACGGTAAACGCCGCACCGGTCACCGGCGCCGCGGCAAACTGCTCCCAGTGCACGCGCTGCTCGGCAATGCCCAGCGATGCTGCGGTGGCGATCACCGCATCGATCAGCGGCTTGGGCCCGCACACATACACATGCGCCGCGTCATCCAGGCCCGCAAACAGCGTGGCCAGGTCCAGCTTGCGCTCCAGGCTGTCGATGTAGAACTGCGTGTTGGCCGCATGCGGCCCGCTGCTCAGTTCGGCCTGGAACGCACCATGCTCGGGGCTGCGAAAGGCATAGTGCAGCTCGTAGGCGGTGCTGCCGGCCTCCAGTTCATGCAACTGCGCCAGAAACGGCGTGATGCCGATGCCGCCGGCGATCAGTACGTGCCGGCCCGCGCTCGGGTCCAGCGCGAACAGGTTGTTGGGGCTGGAGATGGTCAGCACGCTGCCCACCTCGACCTGCTGGTGCATGAACGCCGAGCCACCTTTGGACTGCTCTTCAAGGCGCACGCCGATCTGGTAGCTGCGGGTGTCGCGCGGGTCGCTCATCAGTGAGTAGGCGTTGCTGAACTGGCGCCCGTCGGCGCCCTGCATCTGCACGATCACGTGGCTGCCACCGGTAAATGCCGGCATCGGCGCGCCGTCCTCACGGGCCAGGGTGAAGCGCTTGATCAGCGGCGTCGCCTGCTCGACGGCGGTTACCTGCACACTGAACATCTCGTATTTGTTGGCCATGATTCACCTCGACTGCCACTGGCTCACACGGCCAGGCACAGGTACTTGATTTGCAGATAGTCTTCGATGCCGTAGCGCGAGCCTTCGCGGCCCAGGCCCGACTGCTTGACGCCGCCAAACGGCGCCACTTCATTGGAGATCAGCCCGGTATTGATACCGACCATGCCGTACTCCAGTGCCTCGGCCACCTTGAACACCCGGGCGATGTCGCGGCTGTAGAAGTACGCCGCCAGGCCATACAGGGTGTCGTTGGCCTGGGCGATCACCTCTTCGTCGCTGCGAAAGCGCACGATGGCCGCCACCGGGCCGAAGATCTCGTCCTGCAGCAGCTGGGTGCCCGGCGCAATGTTGGCCAGCACCGTGGGTGCGAAGAAGTTGCCACCCAGCGCATGGGCTTCGCCGCCCAGCAGCAGGTCGGCGCCCTTGGCCACGGCGTCGTCGATCAGGCTGCGCACCTTGGCCACGGCCTTGTCGCTGATCAGCGGGCCGACCTGGCTCGCGGCGCTGGTGCCGTGGCCCACGCCCAGGGCGCGCACGCGCTCCACGAAGCGTTCGGTGAACTGCGCATACACGCTGTCATGCACGTAGAAACGGTTGACGCATACGCAGGTCTGGCCGGCGTTGCGATACTTGGCTGCCAGCGCGCCTTCGACGGCGGCGTCGATGTCGGCATCGTCGAACACGATGAACGGCGCGTTGCCGCCCAGTTCCAGCGACACCTTCTTGATGCTCTGGGCACACTGGCCCATCAGCAGCCGGCCGATCGGGGTGGAGCCGGTAAAGCTCAGCTTGCGCACGGCCGGGTGCCCGGTGAACTGGGCGCCAATGGCCACCGCATCACCGGTGACCACGCTGAACACCCCGGCCGGGATGCCTGCACGTTCGGCCAGCTCCACCAGCGCCAGGGCGCAGAAGGGGGTTTCGTTGGCTGGCTTGACCACGATGGTGCAGCCGGCGGCCAGGGCCGGGGCCACCTTGCGCGTGATCATCGCCGCCGGGAAGTTCCACGGGGTGATGGCGGTGCACACGCCGATGCCCTGCTTGATCACCAGCAGGCGCTTGTCGTTGGAAGGGCTGGGGATGACATCGCCGTAGACGCGCTTGCCTTCCTCGGCAAACCATTCGATGAACGAGGCCGCGTAGCGGATCTCGCCCAGTGCTTCGTGCAGCGGCTTGCCCTGCTCGAAGGTCATCAGCCGGGCCAGGTCGTCTTCGTGTTGCAGCAGCAGTTCGAACCAGCGGCGCAGCACCTGCGCGCGGTCCTTGGCGGTGCGCTCGCGCCAGCCTTGCAGCGCGGCCTCGGCGGCTTCGATGGCGCGTACCGTCTCGGCGCCGCCCATCAGCGGCACGCTGCCCAGGCGCTCGCCGTTGGCCGGGTCGCAGACCTCGACCTGACGACCGTCGTCGGCATCGCACCAGTGGCCGTTGATGTACGCCTGTTGGCGCAGCAGTGTGGGATCGTTGAGTTTCACGCAAGGCACTCCATGCCGCCCCCGGCGTACCGGGGGCGGGCGTTGTCAGTCGTTGAGGTGGGCGACGGCGATCAGGTTGTGGAAGTGGGCGATGCCGTGCTCGCTCATGCCGCTGCGCTCACGGTCGGCCATGATCCGGCCCTGGCCACGGTAGCCGCGGGACTTGAGGCCCTTCTGCACGCTCTCGACCAGGCGCAGGTCCTCGGGGCGGAACACCTCGCGGTACCAGTCGATGAGTTTCTGCTGCTCTTCGGTGATGTCCTTGTTCAGGAAGTACACGTCGTAGTGCTGCAGGGTGGTTTCGGCGTCGACCGGGAACTCGTAGATCACGGTCATGAAGTTCGCGCCTGGCGGCACGTTGAACATGGTGCACGGCCATGCCCAGAAGCCGGCGAAGGAGGGGTCCTTGACGCTTTCGTCGAACTTGAACGACTGCTCCGACGGCTTGGCCAGGCCATATTGCAGGGTCCAGTTGCCGTAGGTGGTGTGGCTGTACTGGCCGACGTCCACCGAGTCGGAGAAGCCCGGGTGCGCCGGGGCGCAGTGGTAGCACTCCAGGTAGTTGTCGACGATGGACTTCCAGTTGGCCGGGGTATCGCTGACGAAACGTGCTGCCAGGTGCAGGTCGTCGATCACCGCGCAGGCCTGGCGCATGCGTGCCTGCAGCCCGGGCAGCTGATCTTCGACGCTGCCTGCGTCCATGTCCATGTTGATGAAGATGAAGCCTGCGTACTCTTCCACGCGCAGCTGCACCAGGGTGGAGTTCTGCTTGTCGAAGTTGACCACGTTCTCGCAGTTGCGTGCGTGGGCCAGTTCGCCGTCGAGCTTGAAGGTCCAGGCGTGGTACGGGCAGGTGATCACGTTCTTGGCCTTGCCGCTGCCGCTGAGCAACTGGTGGCCACGGTGCGGGCACACGTTGTAGAAGGCGCGCAGCACGCTGTCGCGACCACGCACCACGATGATGCTCTCGCCGATGATCTCGCGGGTGATGTAGGCGTTGTTCTCGGCCACTTCGCTGCGATGACCCACGCAGATCCAGCTGCGCGCGAAGATGTTCTCCTTCTCGTGCTCGAACACCGCAGGCTGGGTGTAGAACTTGGCCGGAATGGTGAAGGCCTCGTCTGCGCTGGCGCAGAAATCGGCGGGCAGGCGTTTGAAGTCGTTCATTGCTATCTCCTCACGGGGGCGTCCAGCCAGGCCGGCGCACCGTTGTTCAATTGGCTTTTACTTATTGGTTTACGTGTATCTATTGGTTAACAGAACAGGCAAAAAAAAGGACCGTCAGGCCTGCATCCGTGCAGGTGGGTCGGGGTCAGCGACTCAGCGGGCCGTCGCGGTTACCGGGGCCGCTGCGGGTTGCTCAACGGGTTCATGCTGTTCGGGCTGCTCGCCGGCCAGGCGCGCGGCCTCTTCCTCGATGCGGTGGGCCGGCACGTGGCCGTAGTCCTGCAGCATCCACTTGAAGAAGCCGTAGATCTTGATCAGCAGGATCACCATGAACGGGATCGCGGTCAGCACCACGGCGGTCTTCATGGTCGACAGCGAGGCCTTGGCGAACAGCATGGCCAGCGGTACCAGGGTCAGCACCACGCACCAGAACAGACGGTGGGTGGGGGTGGGGTCGTCGCCTTCGCGCAGGTTGCGGGTACTGGTGGCCGCCACGGCATAGGCGGCAGCGTCCATGTGCGAGGCGCAGAACACCGCCATGATGAACAGGTACACGCCCAGGAACACCTTGCCCATCGGCAGTGCTGTCAGCAGGGCACTGACCGCCGATTCGCCGCCTTGCTCGCTGAGGATCTTCGGTACGTCGATGGCGCCGTTGATGAACTGGTGCATGCTGTAGCTTTCCAGCGCGCCAAAGAAGAACCAGCAGCCCACGCTGCCACCGGCGAGCAGGGCGAACACCACTTCCTTGAGCTGGCGCCCACGGGACACACGGGTCACGAACATGGCCACGCCCGGGGCATAGGACACCCACCACAGCCAGTAGAACACCGTCCAGTTGCGGGTGAACGCGCCGTCGCCGGCCGGGTCGGTGAACAGGCTCATGCGCACATAGTTCTGCACCATCAGGCCGATGGAGTTGGCGGTGTTGTTGATGGTGAACTGGGTCGGGCCCACCAGCAGCACCACGCCGGCGAACACCAGCGCGCCGATGCACACCATCTTGCTCAGGCGCTGCAGGCCGCCATCGATGCCGATGTAGGAACTGAGCGAGAACAGGATGGCCACTGCACCGATCACCATCAGTTGCACGGTGAAGGTGTCGGGGGTGCCGGCCAGGTCATGCAGGCCGCGGGTCAGGGTCGAGGCGGTGAGCGCCAGCGACACGGTCAGCGCGCCCATCATGGTCAGCAGGAAGATCAGGTCCACGGTGCGACCGATCGGGCCGGTGGCCTTGAAGCCGGTCACCGCCTCGACGATCGAGGCCAGGTTCAGGCCGCTCTTCTTGCGCACGTGGAAGTGATAGGCCATGGCCAGCGAGGCCAGGGCATAGATCGACCAGGCGCTGATGCCCCAGTGGAAGAACGAGTAGCTGACGCTGTATTCCAGCGCCTGGCTCGATTGCGCGGCAATGTTCAGACCAGGGGTCTGGTAGTAGTAGGCCCATTCCATCACGCCCCAGTACAGGGTCGAGGACCCCATGCCGGCACAGATGAACATGAACACCCAGGTGGGGGTGGAGTATTCGGGCTTGCCGCTGCCGAAGCGGATGTTGCCGTACTTGCTGAACGCCAGATACAGCACGGCCAGCGAACTGCCGAATACCAGCACCTGGACACTGGTGCCGAAGGTACGGGTGGCAATCTCGAACAACTGGTTGGCGGCCTGTTCGGCCTGGGAGGGAAACACGGCGAGGCCGATCACGGTGAGCAGCACGGCAATCAGGCTCACGGTAATCAGGAACACATCTATCTGTTTTTTATTCTTGTGCGACATCATCGTCTCCTGGACGTTGGCGTTCTTATCTGTACCCGGCAGGCAATCCGGGGGGTAGTGCGGTAAAGCGTCCTCCTTCTGTTAACTATAAGTTAACGACTATCTTTTGGTTAACAGATTCTGCCTAGAATCTTGTGGGCTCGCAAGAGGTGACGGGCCGGATTGTCTGGCAATTCAGACAACCGGCCCGTTGTTTCACCCTTCGATCAGCGCGGTGATGGCCTGGCCGACCTGTTGGGTCGACTTCTGCCCGCCCATGTCGCGGGTGGTGTCGCCGGCGGCGATCACGTGCTCGATGGCGCCGAGGATGTCATCGTGGGCGGCGCGGTAGCGCGGGTCGGCGCCGTCATTGCCGAGGAACTCCAGCATCAGCGCCCCGGACCAGATCATCGCGATCGGGTTGGCGATGTTCTGGCCGAAGATATCCGGCGCCGAGCCGTGGACCGGTTCGAACAGCGACGGGAACCTGCGCTCGGGGTTGAGGTTGGCCGACGGTGCGATGCCGATGGTGCCGGCGCAGGCCGGGCCCAGGTCGGAGAGGATGTCGCCGAACAGGTTGGAAGCCACCACCACGTCGAAGCGGTCCGGCTGCAGCACGAAGCGTGCGCAGAGGATGTCGATGTGCTGCTTGTCCCAGCTGATCTCGGGGTAGTTGGCAGCCATCGCGGCGGTGCGCTCGTCCCAGTACGGCATGCTCACGGCCATGCCGTTGGACTTGGTGGCCGAGGTCACGTGCTTGCGCTCACGGGTCTGCGCCACGTCGAAGGCATACTTGAGAATGCGGTCGACGCCGCGGCGGGTGAACACCGACTCCTGCAGCACGAACTCGTTTTCGGTGCCTTCGAACATGCGACCGCCCAGCGAGGAGTACTCGCCCTCGGTGTTCTCGCGGATCACCACGAAGTCGATGTCGCCCGGCTCGCGACCGGCCAGCGGGCAGGGTACGCCGGGGAACAGGCGCACCGGACGGATGTTCACGTACTGGTCGAAGTCGCGGCGGAACTTGAGCAGCGAGCCCCACAGCGAGATGTGGTCCGGCACCTTGTCGGGCCAGCCTACCGCACCGAAGTACAGCGCATCGAAGCCCTTGAGCTGCTCGAACCAGTCATCGGGCATCATCTTGCCGTGGGCCAGGTAATAGTCGCAGCTGGCCCACTCGAAGAATTCGAACTGGATGTCCAGGCCGTGCTTGCGCGCGGCGGCTTCGACCACGCGGATGCCCTCGGGCAGCACTTCGTTTCCGATACCGTCGCCAGGAATGGCGGCAATCTTGAAGGTCTTGGTCATGGCGGCTCACTCGTTGTTGTTTGGGAACAGGTGAGCGCATGCTATAAGCCATCGGGTCAGAGATAATCTCGCCCAACATGAATTCTTTGTGCACATATCGTGAATAGTCTGCCCAACCTCGAAGACCTCAACATTTTTGTCCAAGTGGCCAAGCGCGCCAGCTTTGCCGCGGTGGCCGAGCAACTGGGCATGTCGGCCGCGTTCATCAGCAAGCGTGTGCGCCTGCTCGAGCAGCAGATGGGCGTGCGCCTGCTGCACCGCACCACGCGGCGGGTGTCGCTGAGCGAGGAGGGCGAGCGGGTCTACCAGTGGGCCTTGCAGATCTTCGAGACGGTGCAGCGCATGGGCGACGACATCAGCACCCAGCACCGCGTGCCGGTGGGCCAGTTGCGTATCGCCAGCAGCCTGGGCCTGGGCCGGCGCTTCGTGGCGCCGGCGCTGTCGGAGCTGGCCGAGCGCTACCCGCAGCTGGATATCCGCCTGGACGTGCACGACCGCCTGGTGGACCTGATCGAGGAGGGGGTAGACCTGGATATCCGCGTGGGCAACGTGATTGCCCCGCACCTGATCGCCAAGCCGCTGGCCCACAACCGGCGCGTGCTGTGCGCCGCACCGGGCTACCTGCAACGGCGCGGCACGCCGCGCCAACTGGCCGAGTTGAGCAGCCATGACTGTTTGGTGATCAAGGAGCGTGACCACCCGTTCGGCGTCTGGCAACTACAGGGGCCGCAGGGCGAGCAGAGCGTGCGGGTGACCGGCGGGCTGTCGACCAACCACGGCGAGGTGGCGCACCAATGGTGCCTGGACGGGCGGGGGATACTGCTGCGTTCGTACTGGGATGTGCACGACAGCCTGGCCGATGGCCGGCTGGTGCCGGTGCTGGAGGACTACCACCAGGCGGCGGACATCTGGGCGGTGTACACCTCGCCCCTGGCCAGCTCGGCGAAAGTACGCGTGGCGGTCGAGTTCCTGCGCCAGTACTTCGCCGAGCGCTACAGCCTGCCGGTGCTGGGCTAGCCCTTGGCGGGCACGATCTTCTTGATGGTGCCGTTGGTGATTTCGATCAGCACGTAGTTGTCCTGGATCTTGACCCACTGGCTGTCTTCGTCGGGCTGGCTCAGGCCCTTTTCCTTCCAGCCGCGCAGGGCCATGTCGTCGCGCTTGTAGAGGTCGGGGGCCTTGTCGTGCACCTTCAGCTCGCGGGTCGGGGACTCGGGCGCGACCACGCTGGGCTCGGCGGCCTGGGCCGGGAGCTGGACCAGCGCGACACTGCCGAGCAGGGCAAGGGTGGTGAACAGTTTGCGTGCAGTCATGCGGTACTCCTGATGGCTGGGGCTTGAAGAATCGGACTGCGCGCTGCTGCAAACATTCAATCGGCTGTATATCTGCGGCGTTGCCTTCGCTGGCAATGCCAGCTCCCACGGGGTTTTGTGAACGCCCGACACGGTTTCTGTGACACAACCCGCACCCCAGAGCCTTCGTCTGAACTTTTTGAAACGCCCGGGGTTCGAAAGGTCGCATTCGACCCCGAGTGCCTTTCACATAAATGGAGACTGAAAGTGATGTCCAAGCGATTCGGCAACCTGCTGCTCAAGACCTCGGCCCTGGCGGTACTGGCCGCCCCCCTGAGTGCGCTGGCCGCAGCCCCCACCGACCCGATTGCAACCTTTGGTGTTCTCGGCGCCTACAACAAGTTCAAGCTCGAAGGCGGCAGCGAGTCCGATACCGACCGCATGGGTGAAGGCGGCCTGTTCTTCAACTTCGGCAACAAGCTCACCGCTGAATCCGGCTTCATCTACCAGGCCGGTGTCGACCTCAAGTACGGCGACCACAACGACACCAAGCTCAAGGAAGGCCAGGCCGACGTGGACCTGGGCTGGCGCGCCGCGATCGATGCGCGCAACTCGGTCGACCTGATCGTGGGCGGCGGCTACAACTGGTCGCGCTACGAGCTGGAATCCAACGGCTACGACATGAAGCTGACCGGTCGCACCCCCTTCGCCAAGGCCGCGCTGGGCTACAACCACCAGTTCGACGACATGACCCTGCGCCTGGAAGCCGGTGCACGCCGTTCGCTGGACAGCAAGGCCAAGCTGCATGTCGAAGACGTGGGCAACGACACCGTCGACCTCAAGGACCGTACCAACCCCTATGCCGAAGTCAGCCTGCTGATGAACCAGAAGGGCTCGATGCCGGTGATGGCCGGCCTGTACTACACCCGCACCGAGTACAAGCTGGACGAAGACTCGGAAGTGGCCGACAACATCAAGCTCAAGCGTGACGAGTTCGGCATCAAGGTCGGCCTTGCGTTCTAAGGGCTAGCGCCCGCGCTTGCGCGACACCACCGCCTCGATGTTCTTGCGCCCGATCAGCCTTGGCTGTTCGGGCGCAGTCATTTCACCCAGCCACTTGTACATCACCAGGCAGTCGACCAGGCCCAGGCGGGCATGCTGGTAGGCCCTGGGCAGGCGCCCGACGGTCTCGAAGCCCAGCGCGTGCCACAGCGCCACGGCCACCTCGTTGCTGGCCACCACCGAGTTGAACTGCATGGCCAGGAAGCCCTCGTTGCGTGCCAGGCGCTGGGAGTGCTCGCACATCAGCCGCGCCACGCCGCGCCCGCGGGCGGCCTCGGCGACCATGTAGCCGCAGTTGCTCACATGGCTGCCGGGGCCTGCGGCATTGGCCTTGAGGTAGTACGCGCCCAGCAACTGGCCCTCGTCCTCGACCACCAGCGTGTGCAGCGGCACCTCAAGCCACAGGTGCCGGGCCTGCTCCAGGCTCAGGTTCGGGTCGTAGGCGTAGGTCTCCCGCGCCGCGATCACGGCCTGGAAGGTGGGCCAGAAGCGGTCGAAATCGGCGGCGGTCATCGGGCGGATCTGCAGCATGGGAATCCTTGGCGGGCGAAGGGGGCGGGTGGGGCGCCATTCTAAGGGATTGCGCCCCGACCGGCGCAATCAACTGAACGCTGGCGCCGGGGTGGGCTCCAAATTCGACCACTGGTTGCGGATACCCAGACATGTCGAAAATCATCACCCAGCCCTTGCCCGTGCAATCGAGCGACGAAGACGACCCGTTGCTGTTCGGCTCGCCCAAGGAGCGCCTGGACTTCTACCGGCGCGAGATCCAGTACGAAACCAGCCTGCTGTCCAACCGGACCAACGCCTACCTCACGGCGCAGTCGTTCCTGGTGATCGCCTTTGCCTCGTCGATGGCCAACCTCAACCCCGAATGGGGCAAGCTGTTCACCCTGGTGGTGCCGTGCCTGATGGCGCTGCTTGGCATCGTCAGCTCGCTCAACGCCTGGCCGGGCATACGGGCCGCCTACCTGATCATCGATCACTGGCACTTCAAGCAGAGCAACCTGCTGCACAGCAAGCCGGCCATGGGCCTGGCCTACGACGAATCGCCGCTGTTCAACGAGCTGGAATCGAGCCACAAGGGCTTTTGCAAGTCGCTGCTGTTCTCCATGCGCACGCCCTGGCTGTTCATCGGCTTCTGGCTGCTGCTGGGCAGCTTCTGCCTGTACATCCAGTTCACCAACCCGGGTGGTTGAGGCCACCGTACAGGCCGGCTAGAGTGGCGGCTCATGCATTCACAGGGGAAGGGAACCCATGGAGTCGATCACCTTGCGCGCGGCCCGGGCCGGCGATGGGGCAGCGGTGTTTGCGGTGACGCACCAGTCGATCACGCAATTGGCGGGTGGGCGCTATTCGGATGAGCAGTTGCGCGGCTGGATGGGCCAGCGAACCCATGAGGATTACGAGCGTTCCATTGCCAAGGGCTCGATGGTGGTGGCATGTCAGGGTGAGACGGTGGTCGGTTTTGTCGACGCTGAACCTGGCGAAGTCACGCGCCTGTTCGTGCTGCAGCAGGCGGCCGGCCAGCAACTGGGCAGCCGCCTGCTGGAGGCGGGCCTGGCCAAGGCCCGGGCGCCGGGCGTGGAGGTGATCAAGGTCGAGTCCACGCTCAATGCCGAGGGCTTCTATCAGCGTCACGGGTTTGTCGCCAAGGGGCGCGACTTCTTCTCCCACGGGGTGGGCGGCGACCCGATCGAGGTGGTGCTGATGGAGCGGCCTGCGCAGCCCTGAGCGCAGGCCCCGGGCCGGGTTACTCCCCGGCCTTGCCCACCGCATCCAGTGCGCGCGCCGAGTACACCAGGGCGGCGCCGGCGTTCATCGCCACGGCCACGCCCAGGGCCTCGGCGATTTCCTCACGGGTGGCGCCTTGCTTGACCGCCTGCGCCGAGTGCACGGCAATGCAGCCGTCGCAGCGGGTGGTCACCGCCACGGCCAGGGAGATCAGCTCGCGGGTCTTTGCGTCCAGGTGGTTGGTCTTGGCCCCGGCGCCGCTGGCGGTCATGTAGCCGTCGACCGTGCCGGGCGAGAGTTGCTTGAGGTCGCCGATACCGGCCATCAGCTGTTTGCGGTAGCCATCCCAGTCCATCATGCTCATCGTCTTCACCTTTTTGTGTTGCGACAAAATGAACAGTGAAGCTAGTTTTTTCGGCACTGGGGCGCCGTTGGTCGATGGTCGGGGTGGGGGCGTACTTTGGTAGGGGCCGTTTTGCCGCAAGGCCGGCCCCCACAGGCTCACGCGCCGCCTGCAGGAGCCGGCCTTGCCGGCGAAAGGGCCACCTCAGATATAGATGAACACCAGCAGCAACAGCGCCACCACTGCCCACTTCTCCAGGTAGTAGCGCAGCCGGTTGCGCTTCTTCAGCGCCTTGCCGCGCTCGCGGATCTTGTAGATGCGCGTGAACAGCCGGTTGATCCCGCCGGTCTTGTCGCCCGCATCGTTCGGCGCCGCAGCGGCGGCCATCACCTTGCGGCTGAACCAGCGGTTGAACGCCGTCGCCCAGCGGTACTTCAGCGGTCGCTCCACATCACAGAACAGGATGATGCGGTTGTGCTCGGTGTGGTTGGCCGCGTAGTGGATGTAGGTTTCGTCGAACATCACCGCCTCGCCGTCGCGCCAGTGGTAGTTCTCGCCGTCGACGCAGATATAGCAGGCCTCGTCGTTGGGCGTGTCCAGCCCCAGGTGGTAGCGGTAGGAGCCGGCATACGGGTCACGATGGCGCACAAGTTTGGAGCCCGGCGGCAGGGTGGCGAACATCGCCGCCTTGACCGTGCCGATGCCCTGCAGCAGTTCGGTGGTGCGTGGGCACAGCTTCATGGCCGACGGGTGGCTTTCGCCGTACCACTTCAGGTAGAAGCGCTTCCAGCCGCTCTTGAAGAACGAGTTGAAGCCGACGTCGTCATGGCTCTGCGAACTCTTGATTTCGCCCACGTGCAGCAGTTGCTGGGCTTCGGCACGAATTTCCTGCCAGTTGTCCTGCAGCGGCTTGAGCTCGGGGAAGGCCTCCACCGGCAGGTAGGGCTTGGCCGGCAGCCGGGAGAACAGGTAGAGAAACACGTTGATCGGGGCCAGGAAGCTGGAGTGATCGCCCAGCTGGCGGGTGAGCTTGTGCCGCACGCGCCCGCGCAGGTGCACGTAGGCGATGGAGAAGACAAACAGTAGAACGAGAAAGATTTTCATGGTCGATTAACAGGTCGATGTGGCTATGCGCCATGGCATGAGCAGGCCAGCATAAACAATCAACCGCGTGCTTTGTACATATTGTTACGTTTTGGGGTGCCGACCTTTGGCTAGGTCGGCGGTCGTTCGGCAGGCATCAGGACGGTTGGTGGCGCCACACCGGCTGGCCATGGGCATCCAGTGCCCAGTGCGCCAGCCCGGCCTGCAGGCGTACACCGCCTACCCAGCGTTCGGGGGCCGCCTGGTCCAGCCAGTAGGCGTCACCTGCCAGTACCCGCTGGCCCAGGGCCGTGAGGGTCAGGCTGCGTTGCGGCCAGGGCAGGTGAATGTCCGCTTCGATCAGCAACGGCGTGGGCGCATCGATCAGCGGGCGCATCAGCGCATGGAACATCTGGTCGCCCAGGTACGGCAGTGGCTCGCGCCTGCCCATGAGCTCTGCGAACACCCGGCCGAACGCCAGGCTGCCGGCTTCGGCGACGATGCCCAGGGCCAGGCGCTCGGTCAGCGACAGGCCGTCGGCCAGCCCCGGCAGTTCCTGCAACTGGCGCAGCAATGCCGGCGCCAGCAAGGGCAGTGCCGGGCTTGGCGCATGGGCCAGCTGCGCCCAGGCCAGTGGCGAGGGCGCGCTGTACGCCGCCCAGGCACGCCGGGCCAGCGCCAGCGCTGCCTCGTTCAGGCGCCGACGCTGGGGCCACAGCCAGGCCAGCAGGTCCGGCGCGAGCTGGCCGATGCCGATGAAACGCTGCACCCCCGGCACCTGGCTGATCTCGATCAGTTCCAGGCACTCGGGCAACTGCTCGATGCCCGCCAGCACGCGGATCAGGAACAACTGGTCATAGGCATCCGCCTCGCACCACAGCACGGCGTGCGGGCACCCGGCGAGCTGCGCCAGGGCGGCGTACTCCTCGGCACTGCGCCGCGCCACGTCGGCTTCTGGCATGCCGAACACGCGGCTGATGTAGTCGTTGCGCAGGGCAAGCAACGGTTGCTCCGGCAGTGCCGGTACCGGGCCCATGCACAGCGGGTCGATGAAGGTATGGAAGGCCCCCTTGAAACCGGCCAGGCGCAGGGTATGGGCGATGTCGTTGCCGCACCGCCAATGCACGCTGCGGGCTTCGTCATCGGCTTCGAAGCCGGGGTTGCGTGCGGCAAAGTCGATGGCGTCGACATGCGCCTTGAGCCTTGGCCAGCTGGCAAAGCCCAGCTCCTGCGCGATCAGCCACTGCGCATCGGCCAGGCGTGGGGCGCGGGTGTGGGGCAGGGGCTTGAAGTGCGCCGGCGCAGTGCCGGCCAGCAGGTGCCTGAGCAGGGTCTTGGCGCGTTTGCGCTGGTGTTCGAGGTTGATTCTGCCGTCATGGCAGATGTGCGGGGGCAGTGCGGCGAGCATACGATCTCCTGGGTCGGGCCTTGTCCGCTTGCAGGCCGGGAGTCGTATCGACGAATGAGGCTGTTCTGTACCGGGGCGTGGCCCTTTGCGCGGACGGCAGGCGCGGAGAACGCCAGGGCGTGACTATAGCGAAGCCCGCCGGCAGCGACAACGGGCAACCGGCGTGAGCGCACGATGCGGGAGAAATCGTGCCCTCAACGTGCAGCAGGAGTACCCTGTCGCCTTCGCTCATTCTGGAACCCACTGGGCAAGGACCTTATGCCGATACTCCCTTCCAACAGCGATTTCATGCAACTGGCCCTGATCGAGGGGCGCCGTGCCTTGCCGGCGTGCCGGCCCAACCCGCCGGTGGGCTGCGTGATGGTCCGCGATCACCAGGTGATCAGCCAGGGCCACACCCAACCGCCGGGGCAGCCCCATGCCGAGGCGATGGCGTTGGCGAAATTGCCGGAAGGGGGCCGGGGTGTGACAGCGTATGTGACCCTGGAGCCCTGTTCGTTCCAGGGGCGCACCCCGTCGTGTGCCCTGGCGTTGATCGACAAGGGGGTGGAGCGGGTGTTCGTCGGCATGCTCGACCCGGACCCGCGCAATGCCGGGGCCGGGGTTCGCCTGTTGCGCCAGGCCGGTGTCGAGGTGATCGTCGGGCTGCTGGCCGAAGAGGTCTCCAGGGACCTGCGCACCTACCTGCTGGCCGAGGCCTGAGGCGTCCCACCCACTCCAGCCGCCGGCCTTGCCGGCGAAAGCGCGCCGGCAACCTGGCATGCATAGCCTCATCGCTATGTATTTTTGTATATTGCGAGGGTCTTTCCCCGAAGTGCCATCGCCATGTCCAGCATTCGTCAACGCAACCAGCAGATGATTCTCGAGGCCGCCAGCGAGGAATTCGCCAGCAAGGGCTACAACGCCGCCCAGACCCGCGACATCGCGGCCCGCGCCGGCGTGCCCAAGGCCAACCTGTACTACTACTTCCAGACCAAGGAAAACCTCTACACCCGGGTGCTGATGGCCTTTCTGGAACCCTTGCTCGCGGCCTCCGCCGTGCTGCGCGCCAGCGATGACCCGCAGGTGGCGCTGCCGGCCTACATCCAGGCGCGCATCCGCATCGTGCGTGACCACCCGTACACCTCCAACGTGTTCAGCAGCGAGCTGCTGCACGGGGCCAAGCAACTGCCCGGGGTGTGCCGCGACCTGCTGCGCGCCGAGGCGCAGCTCAACGTGCACTGCCTGAACAGCTGGATCAAACGCGGCCTGATCGCCCCGGTCGACCCGCAACACCTGATGCTGTTCATCTGGTCGGCCACCCGCACCTACACCAATTTCGGCTGGCGCATGGCCCAGCTCACGGGCGTGCATGCGCCCCAGGGCGACGACTACGCGCTGGCGGCCGCCACCATCACCCGCCTGGTGCTGCAGGGCGCCACGCCTGGCATGCCGGCGCCGCGCCCCATGCGGCCGACCAACTAGAAACAATCCTGCTTTTTTTTGTACACGAAACTGTATTAAAGATTTTCACCTCCCCAGCCGAAACAGCGGTGATAGCAAATTGCCAGAACTCACGCTGCACGGGTGACTGGCGCCTCATGCCCGGGGAGGGTGAAGCGCGCGATGAATATAAAAAACAAGCTGGTCCTTGCGTTTGTACTGGTGGCTTTCATCCCGGTGACGGTGGTCGCGGTGGTCAGCGTGATGAATATCCGCACCCAGGCGGTTGAACAGTTCATCGATGGCAGCACCCGGGAAATACGCCAGATCGACGGCAACATGCGCCAGTTCTTCGACGGGATGCAGCAGAACGTCGATCAGATGTCGGCCGATCCTGTATACAGCGCTGTGCAGACGCTCAAGGACTACCGCGCTGCCGACGCCGCCAGCCAGCCCCTGCCAGCGCCGGCCCAGGGGGTGATCGACGCCTTTGCACGCTTCGGCGCCACCCACCCGGCGGCGGCCATCCTGTCCATCGGCCTGGAAGACGGCACCTACGCCAAGTGGCCGGATGACCCGCAACTGGCCAACTACGACCCGCGCCAGCGCCCCTGGTACAAGGCCGCGATGGCCAGCCCCGGCAAGACCGTGCGCACCCCGGCCTACTACTACGACAAGGACGACGTGGCCCTGGTGGGCACCGCCCGGGCCATGCTCGACGGCGCCGGCAAGCCCCGCGGCGTGTTCGTGGTCAGCGTCTCGCTGAAGAACCTCACCGAACTGGTCAAGAGCATCAAGCTGGGTCAAAGCGGCTACGTGATGCTGATCGAGGACGGTGTGGTGCTGGTCGACCCGCGCGACGACGGGCACAGCTTCAAGCCGCTCAAGGACCTGGGCGAGCCCTACGCCAGGCTCGCGGCCACCGAACAGGGGGCTGCCGACGTCGAGATCGACGGGGTTCGCTACATGGCCAACGTATGGACCTCCCCAGGCCTGGGCTGGCGCTTCGTGGGCCTGATCGAGCAGCGCGAAGTGATGGGCGCCGCCACGCGCATGACCTACCTGGCCGGGATCATCGTGGTGGTGCTGGCGATCTTCTTCGCGCTGATCGGCGCCGCGTTCGCCCGGGTGATCGTCAAGCCCATCGGCCAGGTCAGCACGGGCCTGCAGTCGATCGCCGAGGGCGAGGGCGACCTGCGCCGCGACCTGGTTGTGCAGGGCAAGGACGAAACCGCCGAGCTGGCCGGCTGGTTCAACCGGTTTCTGGCGGCCATCCGCCAGTTGATCCAGCGCATCGGCGCAGCCTCCACCAACCTGCACGACGCCTCGCAGGTCAACAGCGAGGTGGCCACCAACATGAACCAGGCGGCCGGGCGCCAGCGTGAAGCGGTGGAGCTGGTTTCCACCGCATTCAACGAAATGGTCGCCACCGCCAACGAGGTGGCCCGCTCGTGCAGCAACGCCGCCGATTCCGCCGAAAGCGGGCATCGCCGGGTGGCCGAAGGCAAGCAGCAGATCGAGCTGACCACCGAGAACGTCAACCGCCTGGGCAACCGCCTGAGCGAGTCGTCCCAAGCCATGGTCGAGCTGGAGGAGGGCAGCCGCAGCATCAACCAGATCCTGGGCACCATTCGCGCCATCGCCGAGCAGACCAACCTGCTGGCGCTCAATGCCGCCATCGAGGCCGCTCGCGCCGGCGACCAGGGCCGCGGCTTTGCCGTGGTGGCGGACGAGGTGCGCGCGCTGGCCAAGCGCACCGCCGACTCCACCGGCGAAATCGACCAGTTGCTCGGTACCCTCGCCAGCAAGACCCAGGAGGTATCGCAGAAGATGCAAAGCTGCCAGGACCTGTCCCGGGCCAGTGTCACCTCCATCGAAAGCGCGCGCGACAGCTTCGAGGGCATCCAGCTGTCGGTCAACGAGATCCGCGACCAGAACCTGCAGATCTCGGCCGCCGCCGAGGAGCAGCACAGCGTGGCCGAGGAGATCAACCGGCATATCCAGCAGATCTACGACGAAGCGCGCCTGGTCGAAAGCCTGGCCAGCTCGGCGCAGGAGGACTCCGGACGGCTGTCCACGCTGTCGGCCGAATTGAACGCACTGGTGGGCCGCTTCAAGTCCTGACCACCGACAACGTTACAATTAATGTCAATGTGATATCATGGCTTCACTGCCGCCGAGTGATCCCGCCGGCAGTGGAGCAAGCACTCATAAAGAACACTGCCCTCCCGCTTCACCGCCTTGCCTGCAGAACCTGACCGCGCCGCCTGTCCCGGCGCGGGTTGTACTTTTGCAGCCACAAGGAACACCCCATGCTTCTGCGCTCCCTCAACATTTCCCTGCGTGCCGGCCTCAGCTTCGCGCTGATTGCCCTGCTGGCGATGGCCCTTGGCGGCCTGTCGCTGCTGGAAATGCGTCGAATGAACGAACAGTCCAACCAGGTCGACCAGAACTGGCTGCCCTCGATTGTCGCGGCCAACGGCGTAGCGCTGACCAGCACCCAGATCCGCACCCTGACCCTGCGCCTGCTGGTACTGCGCGACGGCGACGACCTGCAGAACCTGATCACGCGTCTGCACCAGCTCGAAGCGCAGCTGGACACCCAGGAGGCGACCTATGCCGGGCTGATCACCCTGGCGCAGGAACAGGCCGCGTTCGCCCGCTACCAGCAGGCCAAGACGCGCTACCTTGCCGATCAGCACAAGGTCGTCCAATTACTGCAGCAGGGGCGCAAGGACGACGCCATCGCGCTGGTGGACGCCGGCCCGTACCTGACCAATGCAGACGGCATGCTCACCGACCTGCTCGAAATCATTGCGCTCAACGACAAGGGCGGGGAGCAGGCGGCCCAACGCAGCACCGAGGTATTCCATGGCGCCATCAGCCTGGTGCTGGCGATTCTGGCCGTGGTGCTGGCTTTGACCGTGGCGCTGGCAGTGCTGCTCACGCGCAGCATCGTGCGCCCGCTGGGCGAAGCCGTGGGCATTGCCCAGACCATCGCCGGTGGCGACCTGTGCGACGAGATCAGCATCAGCGGCAAGGATGAGCCTGCGCGTCTGCTGCTGGCGCTGCGCGACATGCAGGGCAGCCTGCGCGGCACGCTGCAGAAAATCGCCAGTTCCTCCAGCCAGCTGGCCTCGGCCGCCGAAGAGCTGCAGGCTGCCACCGACGACTCCAATCGCGCGCTGCAGCAGCAGAACGACGAAGTGGAGCAGGCGGCCACGGCGGTGAACGAGATGACGGCGGCCGTGGAGGAGGTGGCCCGCAACGCCGTGAGCACCTCCGAGGCTTCGCGCCAGACCGACGAGACCGCCCACCACGGCCGCGAGCAGGTGCAGCGCACCGTCGACTCCATCGGCCAGCTCACCGACGACGTGACCCACACCTGCGAGCAGGTCGAGCACCTGGCGGGCGATGTACGCAACATCGGCCAGGTGCTGGAAGTGATCCGCGCGATTGCCGAACAGACCAACCTGCTGGCCCTCAACGCCGCCATCGAGGCGGCCCGGGCCGGGGATGCCGGGCGGGGCTTCGCCGTGGTGGCCGACGAGGTTCGGGCGCTGGCGCACCGCACCCAGCAGTCCACCCAGGAGATCGAGACCATGATCGGGACCATCGAGCAGGGCACCGGCACGGCGGTCACGGCAATGCGCAACAGCAACCAGCGCGCCCACGCCACCCTGGAAGTGGCGCAGCTGTGCGGTCACGCCCTGGACGAGATCACCCAGGCCATCACCGGCATCAACGAGCGCAACCTGGTGATCGCCAGCGCCAGTGAGGAGCAGGCCCAGGTGGCCCGCGAGGTGGACCGCAACCTGGTCAACATCCGTGACCTGTCGATCCAGACCGCGGCCGGTGCACGCCAGAGCAATGCCGCCAGCCAGGCGCTGGCAGGCCTTGCGGTCGACCTCAACCTGCTGGTGACCCAGTTCAAGGTCTAGCAGTAGCCACCATCACGTAGCGCCCCCGGGTCCCCTGCCTTAGACTCAGGGGCTTGAACCCGGGGGACAACCGATGAACGAACCAGTACGCCTTACCCAGTACAGCCACGGCGCCGGCTGTGGCTGCAAGATTTCACCCAAGGTGCTCGAGGTGATCCTCGCCGGCAGCGGCGCGCAGAACCTCGACCCGCGCCTGTGGGTGGGCAACGCCTCGCGCGACGACGCGGCGGTGTATGCCATCGATGACGAGCGCGGCGTGGTCTCGACCACCGACTTCTTCATGCCCATCGTCGACGACCCCTTCGATTTCGGCCGTATCGCGGCCACCAACGCCATCAGCGACATCTACGCCATGGGCGGCGACCCGCTGATGGCCATCGCCATCCTGGGCTGGCCGGTCAACGTGCTGGCCCCGGAGATCGCCCGCGAGGTGATCCGCGGCGGGCGCGCGGTGTGCGATGCGGCCGGCATTCCCCTGGCCGGCGGGCATTCGATCGACGCCCCCGAGCCGATCTTCGGCCTGGCGGTCACCGGCATCGTCGACAAGCGCCACATCAAGCGCAACGACACCGCCACCGTCGGCTGCCAGCTGTACCTGACCAAGCCGCTGGGCATCGGCGTGCTCACCACGGCGGAGAAGAAGGGCCTGCTGCGCGCCGAAGACGTGGGCCTGGCGCGTGACCAGATGTGCACCCTCAACCGTATCGGCAGCCAGATCGCGCGCCTGGAGGGGGTCAAGGCCATGACCGACGTCACCGGCTTCGGCTTGCTCGGCCACCTGGTGGAAATGGCCGATGGCAGCGGTGTGACCGCGCGCCTGGAAGCGGCGCAGGTACCGCGCCTGGCCAGTGTCGAGCACTACATCGAGCAGGGTTGCGTACCCGGTGGCACGCTGCGCAACTTCGACAGCTATGGCGAGCGCATCGGCCCGTTGAGCGAGGCGCACAAGCTGCTGTTGTGCGACCCGCAGACCAGTGGCGGGCTGCTGGTGGCGGTGGCACCCGAAGGGCAGGCGGCGTTTCTCGAGCTGACGCAGGCACAGGGCCTGGCGCTGACGCCGATCGGCACGCTGGTGGCGCGCGGCACCCATGCGGTCGAGGTGTGTTGATGCACGACGACTGCACCGACTACCGTTCGATCTTTCTCGACGATGTGCCCCTGATGGATGTGCGCGCACCGGTCGAGTTCGACAAGGGCGCGTTCACCCACGCCAGCAATCTGCCGTTGATGAACGACGACGAGCGCCAGCAGGTGGGCACCTGCTACAAGCAGCATGGCCAGCAGGCGGCAATGGTGCTCGGGCACCAGCTGGTGTCCGGGGCGCTGCGCCAGGCCCGTATCCAGGCCTGGGCGCAGTTCGCCCGGGCCAACCCCGATGGCCTGCTGTACTGCTTTCGCGGTGGCCTGCGTTCGCAGATCACCCAGCAGTGGCTGCGCGATGAGGCCGGTATCCGCTACCGGCGCGTAGGCGGGGGCTACAAGGCCTTGCGCACGTTTCTGCTGGAGGTTGGCGACCAGGCCGTGGCGCAGTGCGATTTCGTGCTGCTGGGCGGCATGACCGGCACCGGCAAGACCGAGGCGCTGGCGCAGCTGGACAATGCGCTGGACCTGGAGCGGCACGCCAACCACCGTGGCTCCAGCTTCGGCCGGCATGCCACTGCGCAGCCGGCGCAGATCGGTTTTGAAAACACCCTGGCGGTGGACCTGCTGAAAAAGCGCAACGCCGGCATCGAGCAGTTCGTGCTCGAGGACGAGGGGCGCATGATCGGCAGCCGCGCGGTGCCGCTGGGCCTGTACCGGCGCATGCAGCAGGCGCCGCTGGTGTGGCTCGAAGACAGCCTGGAATGCCGCGTGCAACGAATCCTGCAGGACTATGTGATCGACCTGTGCGCCGAGTTCGTGCTGGCCCACGGGCCGGAGCAGGGCTTCGAACACTTTGCCGGGCGGCTGCGCGAGAGCCTGTCGGGCATTGTCCGGCGCCTGGGTGGCGAGCGTTACCAGCGCCTGGCGGCGGCGATGGACGCGGCGTTGCAGGTGCAGCGTGCGAGCGGCGCGGTGGAGCTGCACCGTGCGTGGATCGAGGGCCTGCTGAGCGAGTACTACGACCCGATGTACGCCTACCAGCGCGATGCCAAGGCGGCGCGCATCGAGTTCGCCGGCGATCGGGCCGCGGTGCTGGCCTACCTGCGCGAAAGGCGGCTGTAGGCACCTGTGCCGGTGCTGTGGGGGCGGTGCACGCCGGCCCTAGAGCACCAGCAGCGCAACCAGCCCGCTGAGCACCCCCACCAGCATCGTCAGCAGCGCAACCCACACCAGCACCCGCGTATCGAAGGAGGTGCGCAGCATCAGCAGTGACGGCAGGCTCACGCTGGGCAAGGTCATCAGCAATGCCACCGCCGGCGCGGTGCCCAGCCCCAGGGCCATCAGCGTCTGCACGATCGGGATTTCCGCCGCCGTCGGGATCACGAACAGCGTGCCGACCACCGCCAGCGGTACCAGCCACACCAGCCCTGAACCCATGCCGCCCTCGACATGCGGAAACAGCCATACCCGCGCCGCGCCCAGTACCAGCACGGCCAGCACATAGATCGGGATGGTGGTCCAGAACAGCTGCCACAGGGTTTTCATCCAGCGTGCCAGCAGGCTGCCGGGCACCGGGGTACTGGCCACATTGGCCGCGTCCACCGCGGGTTCGGGCAGTACGTCCGGGCGCGAGATGCGCTGGGCGAACAGCGAGACCCCCACCACCAGCACCACACCCGCCACCAGGCGCAGGGCACTGAACTCCCAGCCCAGCACGAAGCCCATGAACACCAGCGTGGCCGGGTTGAGCACCGGGTTGGCGATCCAGAACGCCAGCGCCGCGCCTACCGACACATTCTGCCGACGCAGCCCGGCAGCCACCGGTGCCGCGCAGCAACTGCACATCATGCCCGGCAGGGCGAACAGGCCGCCACGCAGGGTCGAGCCCAGCCCGGCCTTGCCGAACAGGCGCAGCAGCCAGTCGCGCGGTATCAGCACCTGAACCAGCGAGCCGAGGATCACCGCCAGCAGCGCCGCCTTCCAGATGGCCAGGAAGTACACCTGGGCATACGCCAGCGCTGCCGTCAGCGGTGCGTACTGGTGATCGTCCAGGATCGAGGCGCCGATGCTGTGGCTGTCGGCGGCAACAAACGACTTGGCGTAGTAGGGCGACCATTTCACGTAGTACAGGCCGATGGCGGCCACCAGCAGGAACGCCAGCGGTTTGCACCACTGCGTCCAGCCACGGGGGGCGGAAGTAGACAGGCCAGGCATGGTGCAACTCCAGGCAGGTGGGCGTTCAGGCAAGAATAGCCGCTGCGTCGGTGGCGCTCAGCGCGAATAGCCGGTCATTTCCAGGTAGCCACGCCCGGCCGTGCTGCCCTGTACCTTCACCGGGCCTTCCCAGTAGGGAAAGCGGGTGCCCATCCAGGCCTGCGGCACCAGGGCGTCGACCTCGATGTCCAGCTGCCGGTCGGGCACCTGCACCCGCCAGCGCGTGGGCACCTGCGGGCCGTCGACCAGTTGGGTGCGGGCCAGCGGCTCAAGCACGATCTGCGCACCGTTGAGCGCGGTGCTGCTGCCGTCGGTGGCAATCCAGGTGCCTGCCCGGTACGGTTGTGCATCGGCCTGACGGACCTGGAACAGCATCAGCCGCGTGCCGTTGTCCAGGTGCAGCGAAAACCAGTCCCAACCATGCTGGTCGGGGGCCAGCGGCTGGCTGCTCCATTCGCGGTCGAGCCAGGCGTTGCCGGTCACCTCGACGCGCCGGCCCTCGTGCTGTACTTCACCGCGCACTGTATAGAACGGCTGGCTGTAGTAATACGACGCCTGGCCCTGGCCGGACTTCTCGCTGTAGCCCTGATCGCCCTGCAGCACCAGGGGCTGCTGGCTGCTCAGTTGCAGGTCGTAGCTGAAGCCCTTGCCGCCTGCGCGCATCTGCAACTGCTCGATGCCTTGGCCGCCCACCGCCTGCAGCGACCAGTCGTCGATCCAGGCCTTGAACGGTTGCGCCTGCACGTCCGCCTGGCCGACACCGCCACGCGCCAGCGTTTCACTGAACTGATGGCCAAACGGCCCGCTCAACGCCGCGTGCCCCAGCCATACGGCGGGGCTGGCCCAGCCCGGCTGTTCGGCGCCGGGGCGCAGCGCCGAACGGAACAGCGTCCATTGCGCACCCCAGTCGCGGCCCTGTGCATCGCGCAGGTTGGCGGTCACGTACCACCATTCGATGCGATACCCCGCATGGGCGCCGTGGTCACGCGGGAACTGCAACGGTTGGCCGCGCACCACCGGGGCAAAGGCTGCGGCGTCCTGGCCCAGGCCGGCAAAACCGGCGGGTGGCGGTGGCGAGGGGTCGCAGGCGCCCAGCAGCAGGCACAGCAGCAGGACGCCCCAGTGTCTAGGTTCCATCGGCATAGTGCCTCAGCAGTTCGGCGGGCTGGCGGCGGGCCAGTTGCCACAGGGGGCCGGCGGCGGCGAGCAGGGCGGTGAACAGGCCCAGCAGCGCCAGTTGCAGTAGCTGGCCAGGGAACACCTGCAACGGCAGGCGCCAGCCGAACGCCTGCACGTTGACCACCGCCACCAGGCACCAGGCCAGCAGCAGGCCCATGGGAATTGCCAGCAGCACGGTCAGGCTGGCCAGCAGCAGCGTCTGCCCCAGCGACAGCCAGGCCAGGTGCTGGCGCCTGACGCCCAGTGCCCATAGCGGCGCCAACTGGCCGAGCCGGCTCTGGCCCAGGGTCAAAAGGCTGATCAACAGGGCCACGCCCGCCACGCCCAGGGTCAGGCTGTTAAGTGCGGCGGTGGCGGCGAAGGTGCGCTCGAACACCTCCACCGACCAGCGCCTTAGGGTGCGTTGGTCCACCAGCCGGGTGCCGCCCAGCGCATAGCGTTGCTGCAGCGCGGCCTTGAGCGTCGCCACCTGCTCGCCCGCCACGCGCAGGTTAAGGGTGTTGAGCGTGGCCTCGGGCCAGGTGCGCCGCAGCCAGTCGGCGTTCACCAGCACCTGCCCGCGAGGGTTGCCGTAGTCGGCGTATACGGCCACCACGTCAAGGGGTGCAGCGCCGGGCAAGCTCAGGCGATCGCCCAGGCCCAGCACCAGGCGCCGTGCCAACTGTTCGCTGAGCATCGCCCCGGCGCCGCTGGCCAACTGGCGCCACGCCTCGCTGCGCTGTTCGAGCAGCGGCCAGTGCTGCGCGTAGGCCGGGTGGTCGATCACCCCCTGCACCTGCACCGGGGCGCCGCCTACGCGCACTTCGGTGCGCCACTGCGTGAGCACGGCGCGCACCCCTGGCTGGGTGGGTAGCCAGGCCGCGATGGCCAGGCCCTGGGCGGTGTCATGCGGGGTCACGTAGAGCTCGGCCGACAGCCGTTGATCGAGCCAGCCCAGAAAGGTCTGGCGGAACCCGGACGTCATGCTGCCCACCCCGACGCTGGCGGCCAGCGCCAGCAGCAACGCCATCAGCGCCAGTGCCAGGGCCGGCAGTTGCTGGCGGCTGTCGGCCACGAACCACTGCGCCAGCGGCCGGTGGCACAGCCGCTGCAACAGCGCCAGGGCGCCATCGAGCAGCAGTGGCAGCATCAGCGCGGCGCCCAGCAGCAAGGCGGCCAGCAGGGTGAAGGCCGCCGGCAGGCTCGCCCCCCAGCGCCAGCACCCCAGGGCCACGGCCAGCAGCAGTAGCGCCAGCAGTGCCTGGCGTCGCAGCCAGCGCACCTGCGCCTGGCGCCAGGCCTGGGGCTGTGCCAGCGCCAGCAGCGGCAGGCGCGCGGCGCGCAGCAGGCTGCCGGCACCGGCCAGTGCTGCCCCGAGCAGGCTGATGGCCAGCCCGCTCAGCCACCAGTGCAGCGGCAGGCTCAGGTGCCCGGCCACCTGGGCGCCATACAGGCCGCGCAGGCTGGCGGCCACGTCACCCAGCAGCAGGCTGGCCAGCAGGTAACCGCAGGCCACCCCGGCCAGCCCGGCCAGCAGCGCGAACAGCCCCAGTTCGATGGCCAGGGCAGTCACCAGCGCACGCACACTCACGCCGCAGGCACGCAGGGTGCGCAACAGGCTGCGGCGCTGCTCCAGGGCCAGGCCGATGGCCGCATGCACGATGAACAGCCCCACCAGGAAGGCCAGCAGGCCCAGCGCAGTGAGGTTGAGGTGAAAGCTTTCGGTCAGCCGTTGCAGGTCGTCGGTGTCGCTGGCGGCCTGCACCACCAGTAGCTCGTTCAGGCCCTCGGGCAGCGCGGGCGGGGTGTAGCCGGCGGGTATCAGCAGTCGCGAGAGCTGTTGCGGTGCCTGCAGCAGGCGTTGGGCCTGGCCGATGTCGACCACCATCACCCCCGGGGCCAGCTGCGCCTGTACCTGCAACGGCGGCAGACGCTGGCCGTCGCCGCTCAGCGGCTCGGCACCGGGCGCCAGGCCAAGGCGCTGCAGGGTGTCGGGTGCGATCCATGCCTGGCCCGGTGGGCCGATGAAGGCGGCGGGGTCGATGCGTTGGGCGGCCTGGCCGGCGATGGCGCTGCCGGGTGGCAGGCTCAGCGGCTCGATGCCCAGCAGCTTCACGCTGACCGGTTCGGCGCCGGCAAAGCGCAGGCGGCCTTCGAGCACCGGCGACACCGGCCAGCCGGCCCGGCGCAGTTGAATGTAGGCGTGCTGGTCGAAGCGTTCGCCGTGGCGCGGGCTCACCTGCGCCTGCGCTGCGCCGGTCAGCAGCGCGTTGGCCCGCGCGTAGTCGGCGCGGGCCTGCTGGTTGAGCGCCTGGACCCCGGCCCACAGGGTGGTAGCCAGCCACAGCCCGGTGAGGATGCTGGCGCATTGCAGGGGGTGGCGCCGCCAGTGGCTGAGCAGCGCCTGCAGGCACAGGCCGATCATGCGCGTACCCGGCCCAGGTGCAGGGTCAGGCGCTGGTGCAGGCGGGTGGCCAGGTGGGCGCTGTGGGTGACCATCAGCAGGCTGCTGTTGCTTGCCCCGACCAGCTCCAGCAGCAGGTCGAGCACGTTTTCGCTGCTGGCTTCGTCGAGGCTGCCGGTGGGTTCGTCGGCCAGCACCAGCGCGGGGCGCGAGGCCAGTGCGCGGCCGATTGCCAGGCGTTGCTGCTGCCCGCCGGAGAGTTGCTCGGGGTAGCGTTGCAGTAGCGGCGCCAGGCCCAGGCGCTCGGCCAGGTGGGTGACCCAGGCCGGGTCATGGCGGCCGGCCAGGCGCGCCTGGAAGGCCAGGTTGGCGGCCACGTCCAGGCTGCTGATCAGGTTGTATTGCTGGAACACCAGGCCGATGCCTTGTCGGCGCCAGTGTGCGAGCCCGGCTTCGGTGCGGGTGTGTAGCGGTTGGCCGTCGAACAGAATGCGCCCGCTGTCGGGGCGTTCGAGGCCGGCTATCAGGTGCAGCAGCGTGCTCTTGCCGCTGCCGGACTCGCCCATCAGTGCCAGGCTGGTGGCGGCGGGCAGGTGCAGATCGACACCGCGCAGCACCGGCAGGGTGCATTGGGCGGTGGTGAAGGTCTTGTGCAGGTTTTCGACGATGAGCATGGGTGAAGGGTAGGCCAGGTTGGGGCAGGTGGGTACATCGGGTTGTGCCATGGCGATCCTGCGGGCCAGGGTGGTTTTAAAAATGCAGGAGCCGGCCTTGCCGGCTCCCACATTGGTTGCAACGCACCCTGGCCTGCAGGATCGCAGTTGTCAGCCCTGGTGGCTCGACACCCGATTGCCGCGTCGCCTCTACTTGCGCGCCTCCAGTATCAGGTTGAACGGCGTCTCGCACGCCCGGCGCATGTGGCTGAACCCCGCCTCTTCAAGCACACCCCGAATGCGCGCCTCACCCGCCTGCGCGCCTAGACCCAAACCCACCTCCTGCGACAGTGAATTGGGCGTGCACAGAAACGTCGATACCGCATAGAACAAACGCCCCACCGGGTTGAGGTTGTCGTCCAGCCGATCATTCGAAAACGGCTCCACCAGCAACAGCGTGCCCCCCGGCTTGAGTGCCTGCCAGGCATGCCGGGCCGCACCCACCGGGTCGCCCAGGTCATGCAGGCAGTCGAAGAAGCACACCAGGTCATAATCGCGGCCAGGGTAGTCCTTGGCGCTGGCCTGGGTGAAGCGCACCCGTTCGGTCAGGCCGCTGTCCCTGGCCCGTTGACCGGCAGTGGCCACCGAGGGCGCGTGGTAGTCGATGCCGTCGAAATGCGAAGCCGCAAAGGCCTCGGCCATGAGCAGCGTCGAGGTGCCAAGACCACACCCGATGTCTGCCACCCGGGCCCCGGCGTGCAACTTGTCCACCACACCCTCCAGTGCCGGCAGCCAGCTGCCGACCAGATGGTTGCGGTAGCCAGGCCGGAACAGGCGCTCGACGCCACCGAACATGCACGCATGATGGTCGCCCCATGCCAGGCCACCGTCGCCGCGCATCGCCGCCACCAGCTTGTCCTTGTCGAGCACCATCGAGGCGATGGCCTGGGTGCCGCCAGCAATGTAGGTGGCGGAGTCCTCATGGGCCAGGGCCTGGGCCTGCTGCTCGTCAAGGCTGAAATGTTCGTCGTTGTGCTGCATGTAGCCAGAGGCGGCATGGGCGTTGAGCCATTCGCGAAGCAGGCGGGCATTGCAGCCAGTGCGTGTGGCCAGGGTCTGGGCGGTCACCGGCTGGCCGTCGGCCATGGCCCGGTACAGGCCCAGTTCTTCGCCGAGCATGATGTTGGGCAACATCGCGGCAGCGCCGAGGTCGTTGATAAGGGTATGGATGAAAGGGGTCGATGCAGGTTTGCTCATTGCCACCACTCCATTAGTTGGCATCCTTGAACGCGCAGATAACGTCGCCTATCTGCAGCCATCTGTCCTTGATGGGCAGCCTTTGACTTTAGTTCAGGGGGGCAGCAGGTCAAGTGCGAAGCGTACGTCGCCAGCAGGGGCGGTCAGCCGCGCCGCCCGTAGTAGTTCAGCATCGGTTGCGTGCTCAGGCCATGCACCACGATGCTCAACGCCACCACCGACAACGTGATGTTCAGGCACTGCGCCGAAAGCGTGCCGCCCAGGCCGTGGCTCAGGGCGTAGAACAGGTAGAACAGGCTGCCGATGCCACGAATGCCGAACCAGCCGACCATCAGCCGCTGGCGCAGGTCGAGCAGGCTGCCCCAGGGCATCAGCAACACGCTCAACGGGCGCACCACGCAGAACAACGCCAGGCCAAAGCCCAGTGCGCGCCAGTCCCAGTGGCTGGCCAGCGCCACGCCGAGCACGGTCACCAGGAACACTTCCATCACCCGCTCCACCAGGCTGCCGAAGGCAAGCATGTCGCCCATCATCACCCCGGCCGCCACCTGGGTGTCTTCGAGGTTGTCCAGGTCGCCATGCACCGCATTCTCCGGCGCGGCTTCCAGGTGCCCGGCCACCGGTTGCGCCAGGTGCTCGGACGGGGTCTGCGATCCGCCGGTGAAGCTCACCTCGGCCTGGCGCAGCCCCAGCCCGGCGGCAAACACCGCCAGAAACCCATAGGCGTGCAGGGTGTCGGCCACCACATACGCCAGTGCAATCAGCGCCAGTGCCAGGTAGTCGTTGGGGGTGAGCGTGCTGTCGGCATGGCTGATGCGCAGGGTCAGGGTCAGGCGCCCCAGCAACTTGCCCATCCAGTAGCCCACCAGCAACCCCACCGGCATCGCCCACAGCAGGTCGCGCCACAACCAGGTGAACAGCGCCGAGCCGTCGACGGCCTGGCCCTGCACCAGCAGCAAGCCCAGCAGCACGAAGGGAAAGGCCACGCCGTCGTTGAGCCCGGCCTCGCCCGACAGGCCGAAGCGCAGCGGGTCGTGGTCCTGCGCATCGTTGACCTGCACCAGCGCTGCCAGCACCGGGTCGGTGGGCGCAAGGATGGCGCCGATCAGCAGGGCCGGCGCCCACGCCATGTCACCCAGGTAGTGCAGCACCACGCTGAAGCCACCGATGCTCAGCAGCATCACCGGGCCGGCCAGGCCGAATGCCACCCGCCAGACACGGCTGCGCAGCGGCAGGCGCAGCTTCAGGCCACTGATGAACAGCGAGAACAGCAACGCGACTTCGGTCAGGTGCTTGAGCCAGCCGGCGGCGTGGTCCAGGTCCAGGTGCAACAGGCCCAGCCCCAGCGGGCCGATGCCGATGCCCAGCAGCAGGCACACGGCGGAGGTAGTCACCGGCATCCAGCGCAGGTACGAGGAGGTCAGGGCCAGGATCAGCAACACGGCGCCGAACACGGCGATCCACAGGGTAAAACTCATCGAAGGCACCGTCGCATGGGGTCGGGCCAGCGCTGGCCCCTGAGCATTCGAGGGGCGCGGTGCGGCAGAGGTTCACTGCACGCAGCATCAGGGCGCCGGGCTGTCGACCTGCTGCAGGCTGAAGGTGCCGGTGAACGGGTTGCCCTGCAGCCTGTAGCACTGGCTGTGGTTCTTGCGCAGCCATGCAGTGCCCGCATCGACCGGGCCGCAGTTGGAGGCGGGCATGGCATCTACGATCAGGGCGTACTCCAGGCCCTCGTCAAGCTGCTGCAGGGCAAACCCCGCACAACAGACCAGGGCCGCGGCAAAGAAGGGTTCGAACGTCGGCACTTTCTGCGCCGGGGCCGGGGCGGCGCCGGGGCGTAGTCTGCCAGCCGCCCTGCGCAGCCACTGGGGCAACAGCAGGTAGACCCCCAGCAGCATCAGCGAGAACGGGATGGAATAGAGCGCCCCATATACCACCGCCGCGTTGTCCAGGTAGTCCACCTCGATGCCAAAGCGCGCATTGAGCATCCGTTGCGCAGACAGCTTGCACAGGTACACCACGACCACGCTGTACAGCAACGACCCTGGCCAGTAGCTGAGAAAGGCGAAGAGGCGCGACAGGTTCAGCAGCGCATAGATGCCGCCGGCCGCCAGCCCGCCGACCAGTATCAGGTTAGCGCCGAGGCTCGGCGGCAGGCGCGCGAAGCCCCACAGCCCGGCCAGCAGCAACAGCAGCTTGAGGGTGTCGCGTACCGGTTTGCTCACGGTCAGTGGCTACCTTCGTTCAAGGCGCCGAGGATCTGGTAGGCCAGCTTCACCCGCGCTTCGTTGGGGTAGTTCTTGTTGGCCAGGATCACGATGCCGATCCGCTGCGAGGGCACGAACGCCACGTAGCTGCCAAAGCCGTTGGTGGAGCCGGTCTTGTTGATCCACACCGCCTGCTGCGGGGCCAGCGGGGGTTGCAGCGGCGTGACGTCGAGGGTTTCAAGGGCCATGCGGCTGGCATTGCCGTCGAGCAGGGTCTGCAATGCGACCGGGTAGGGGTACTGCTCCCAGATCAGGTCCTGGGTCATGGGGCCCACCTGGTAATAGCCGGTATGGGTGGCGGCAATGGCCTGCTTGAGGGGCGTATCGAGTTTCTCCAGGCCCATGTTCGCCTCGACAAAGCGCAGCATGTCGTCACTGCTGGACTTCACCCCGTAGGCTTCGTCGGCCAGCACCGCAGGGCTCAGCCGGGCGGGGACGTTGTCGCGGGTATAGCCCTGGGCGTACATACGCTGCCAGTTGGCAGGTACCTGCAGATGGGTGTTGTTCAGGCCCAGCGCCGGAAACAGCAGGTCCTGCAGGGCGGACCGGTAGCTCATGTCCAGTTGGCGGGCGCTGATCACCCCGAGCAGGCCGATGCTCGGGTTGGCATAGGTACGCCGGGTGCCTGCCGGGTAGCTCGGGGTCCAGTGCTTGAAGTAGCGCATCAGTTGCCCGTTGTCGTGCACGCTGTCTGGCAACTGCAGCGGGAAGCCGCCGGCGGTGTGGGTCGCCAGGTTCAGCAGGCTGGTGTTTTCCAGGGCCCGGCCGCGCAGTTCGGGCAGGTAGCTGGCCGGGCTGTCGGTCAGCTTCAGCTTGCCGGTGGCCTGGGCATAGGCCGCCAGGGTGACGTTGAAGGTCTTGCTGATCGAGCCCAGTTCGAACAGGGTGTCGCGGTCGACGGCCTGGCCGCTGTCGCGCGAGGCCACACCGAAGTCGTAGTAGTGGTGCTGGCCATTGACTGTCAGGGCCACGGCCATGCCGGGTATCGCGTGCTCCTGCATCACGGCCTGGCTGGCGGCCTCTACCAGGTTGTCGAGGTTGTCAGGCACGGTGGCGGCCCAGGCGGCAGGGCTGGCCAGCAGCAGGCCGCTCAGCAGGTGATGCGGTTTGAACAGGTTCACGTAATGGGTTTCCGGTGGGTCTGGAGGAATTCGCCCGGTGACAGGCCGAACTGTTTGCCAAAGGCGGCGATAAAGGCCGACAGCGATTCGTAGCCGCAGGCCAGGGCCACGTCGGTGACGCGCTCGCCGCGGCTGAGTGCTGGCAGCGCACTGAGCAGGCGCATGCGCTGGCGCCAGGTGCGAAAGGTCATGCCGGTGTCACGCAGAAACAACCGGCTCAGGGTCTTTTCCGAAACACTGTACTTCAGGCTCCAGGCTGCCAGCCCGGTGCTGTCCTCGGGGTGTGCCTGCAGGCGCCGGCACAGTGCACGCAGGCGGGTGTCCTGGGGCAGCGGCAGAATCAGGTCTTCCTGCGGGGCGCTGGCCAGCTGGTCGAGCAGCACGGCGACCAGGCGCCCGTCTGCGCCCTCGGTGTCGTAGGCCACCGGCAGGCCGCTGAAGGTGCGGATCAGCTCGCGCAGCAAGGCATTCACGCCGATCACCCGGCACTGGGTGCCCGGCCACACGCTGTGCTCGATGTACAGGCTGCGGATGCAGGTGTCGTCGGCGCAGCTGACCTGATGGGGGGTATGCGCCGGGATCCACACCGCGCGCTGCGGCGGCACCACGTAGCGTCCGGCGCCGGTGTGCACATGCAGCACGCCCTGGGCCGCATACGACAGTTGCCCCCAGGCATGCTTGTGGCGAAAGCCCAGGGCGATGTTGGCCAGCGACTGCGCCTGCCCGTACAGCGGGCGCGGCAGTACCTTGAGCTCGCTCAGGGGCGGGATGCGCGGGGCGTGGGGTTGTCCTTTGGGCGACACTCTTGGGGTTCTGTCGTTAGTCGGAAAAGAAAAGAAACCTTACCGTCTGCGCCATCCCAATAACAAGACAGGACGTGACATGAAACACCTGCGGTTGCTGTTCGACAATTTCACCCTGGCCCTGCTCGGCGTGATTGCACTGGCCACCTTGCTGCCCTGCGAGGGCCAGGGCGCGGTGGTGTTTGGCTGGCTGACCAACCTGGCCATCGGGCTGCTGTTCTTTCTGCACGGCGCCAAGCTGTCGCGCGAGGCGGTGGCGGCCGGGGCAGGGCACTGGCGCCTGCACCTGCTGGTTTTTGGCTGCACCTTCGTGATGTTTCCGCTGCTGGGCATGCTGTTCAAGCCGCTGTTCCTGCCGCTGGTGGGCGACGAGCTGTACCTGGGCGTGCTGTACCTGTGCGCGTTGCCGGCCACCGTGCAGTCGGCGATTGCCTTCACCTCGCTGGCGCGGGGCAACATCCCGGCGGCGATCTGCAGCGCGGCGGCCTCCAGCCTGCTGGGCATCGTGCTGACGCCGCTGCTGGTGATGGTGCTGATGGGCGTGCAGGGCGATACCGGATCCAACCTCGATGCGGTGTTGAAGATCGTGCTGCAACTGCTGGTGCCGTTCGTGGCCGGGCAACTGGCGCGGCGCTGGATCGGCGCCTGGGTGGCTCGCAATGCACGCTGGCTGAAGACCGTCGACCAGGGCTCGATCCTGCTGGTGGTGTACACCGCGTTCAGCGACGCGGTGATCAGCGGGTTGTGGCAGTCGGTGCCGCTGGTGCGGCTGCTGGGGCTGGCGCTGGTGTGCTGCGTGTTGCTGGCGGTGGTGCTGTGGTGCACGCAGTTGCTGGGCAAGCGGCTGGGGTTCAACGTGGAAGACCGCATCACCATCCTGTTTGCCGGCTCCAAGAAAAGCATGGCCACCGGTGTGCCGATGGCCCAGGTGCTGTTTGCCGGGGGGGCGATTGGCGCGATGATTTTGCCGCTGATGCTGTTCCACCAGATCCAGCTGATGGTGTGTGCGGTGCTGGCGCAGCGCTATGCGGCGCGGGAGGAGGTGAGCGCCTGATTCAGGTGCTGTGGTGACCACTTCGCCGGCAAGGCAGGCTCTCGTAGGAGCCGGCCTTGCCGGCGAAGCGGCCTGAGCACTCACCGCAAGGCACGGCGCCTGCGCGAGTAGCACAACCACGCATAGACCCCCGCATTCACCACGAACACCAATGCCCCCAGCCACAGCTGGATGCCTGCCGTCAGCTTGGCCGGGTAGATCAGCGGTATCAGGTAATGCTCCACAAAGCTGTCGGGGTAGCCGGTGTCACCCGCCGCTGCACGCAGGCGGTTTTCCCATTCGGTCAGCGGGCAGGGCAGGTGCAGCACCTCCACCAGCACGCCCCAGGTCACGGCCGGCAGGTGCAGCCAGCACAGCCGCGGCCACCTGAGCACCAGCAACCCGCCCAGCATCACGAACACGATGAACGTCAGATGAAACAGTACCAGCCCGTCGGCGGCCAATCGAAAGAACATGGCGTGGTCTCAACCCTGGGCGAAGCTGCGCAGCGTTTCACCTTCCATGCGATAACGCACCCACTCGTCCTGCGGCTGCGCGCCGATGGACTTGTAGAACTGGATGGCCGGTTCGTTCCAGTCCAGCACGCTCCACTCCAGGCGCCCGCAGCCCTTGGCACAGGCCTCTTGCGCCAGGTGGCGCAGCAACGCCTTGCCCGCACCCGTGCCGCGGGCCTGGGGCGTGACGTACAGGTCTTCGAGGTAGATGCCCTGGGTGCCGAGCCAGGTCGAATAACTGAAGAAGTACACCGCAAAGCCGATGGCCTGGCCGTCACGCTCGCAGATCAGCGCCTGGGTGCTGCTGCCTTCGCCGAACAGCGTGCGCTCGATATCGGCGACCGTGGCGATCACCTCGTGGCGGGCACGCTCGTACTCGGCAAGCTCGGTGATGAAGGTGAGAATCTGGCTGGCGTCTTCGACGCGCGCGGGGCGGATATGTACGGGCATGGCAGGGCTTCTGTTCCGGAAATCGAGGAGGGTTATCCTAAGGCAATTGCCCCTCGAGGGCACGGGAAGCCTGGAGGGTGGTGAGGGCTCGCCAAGTGTAGTGCCACAATTGCCCCCAACTGTATCGCAGCGCTGCGCACCGACTTGGTTAGTGTCACTTCACAACAACACACCGCCGGACACCCGCCATGCTCACCTCGCTCAACCTGCTGATGGCCTTCGTGCTGTTCGCCTTCGTCTCCTCGATCACCCCCGGCCCCAACAACACCATGTTGCTGGCCTCCGGCGTGAACTTCGGTGTGCGTCGCACCATTCCCCACGCGCTGGGCATCAGTATCGGCTTCATGGTGCTGGTACTGGCGGTGGGCCTTGGCCTGGGCGAGGTGTTCAAGGCCTATCCGCTGGCCTACGGCGTGCTGCGCTACGTGGGCGCCAGCTACCTGCTGTACCTGGCCTGGAAGATCGCCAATTCAGGCCCGCTGACCAGCGCCGAACCCGGCACGCGCAAGCCCCTGGGTTTCTGGGGCGCGGCAGCCTTCCAGTGGGTCAACCCCAAGGCCTGGGTCATGGCCGTGGGCGCCATCACCACCTATGCACCCAGCCAGGGCTACCTGACCAACGTGATCGTGATCGCCGCGGTGTTCGCCGTGGTCAACCTGCCCAGCGTGTGCGTGTGGGTGATGTTCGGCAGCGCGCTGCGCACCGTGCTGCAGGACCCACGCTGGCTCAAGCTGTTCAATTGGCTGATGGCCGCACTGCTGGTGCTATCGCTGTATCCACTGCTGTTTGTAGAATCCGGTTTTGTGTAACCCCCACAGCGAGTCCCGATGGAACTGATCCCCTGGTCGCATGACTGCGCCGAACACTTCACCCTGCGCGGCTGGCGCTCACCTGCCAGCGGCAAGCCGCTGCTGCATTTCATCCACGGCACCGGGTTCTGCTGCCTGGCCTACCAGCCGTTGCTGGAGCGCCTGGCCGAGCATTTCGACCTGTGGCTGTGCGATGTGCAGGGCCATGGCGACAGCGATCATGGCGGCGCCTTCGTGGGCTGGAACCGCAGCGCCGCGCTGGCGATCGAGGCCTTCCAGGCAGGCCGTGGCGAATACGGGCAGGTGGCGTGCTTTGCCATGGGCCACAGTTTCGGCGGGGTGCTGACCGGCTTGATGCTGGCGCTGCAACCGGGCCTGTTTCAGCGGGCGGTATTGCTTGACCCTGTGGTGTTCAGCCGCTCGATGCTGGGGGTGATGAGCGTGGCCACGCTGTTCGGCATGCACCGTCGCCACGGCCTGGCACGCAAGGCCGCCACCCGGCGCAGCCACTGGCCCGACCGCGAGGCGGCCTACGCCGCGCTGCACGGGCGCGGCATTTTCAAGGGCTGGCACGACGAGGCGCTGCAGGCCTATGTGGACCACGCCATCGGCGACTGCGGCGAAGGGGTAGTGCTCAAGTGCCGGCCTGCGCGCGAAGTGGACGTGTTCAGTTCGTTCCCTCGCGGGCTGTGGGCTGCCCTGGCCCAGGTGCAGACACCCGCACGGGTGCTGCATGGCATCACCACCTATCCCTTCGTACCCGTGTCGCTGGCGCGCTGGGCGCGTCTGAACCCAAGGGTCGAGCTGCGCGAGGTGCCCGGCGGGCACTGCTTCATGCAGGAAGATCCGCAGGCCTGTGCGAACGAGGTGCAAACCTACCTGCTGGGCTGATGGCAGGTTGTCCATTTCGCGACGAATACTGGCCTGTACGCTAGCGAACGCCAACCGCTGACCCCCTTAGAGTGCTTCCTTGAACAACAACAGGGAGCACGAACATGAACCAGGCGGTCAGCCCCGAACCACCGGTTACCCAAGCCACCGAGCGCGTGCGCGTGATGACGCTGCGCCGCGCCCTGGGCGCAGCCGGCACGCTGGCGGTACTAGGGGTTGCCTTGTATGTGTGGCACAGCGGGCGCTTCAACGAACAGACCGACGATGCCTACGTGCGCGCCGACTGGGCGCCGATCAGTGCGCGGGTGGGCGGCTATGTGGCCCAGGTCAGCGTGGCCGACAATGCCGTGGTCAAGGCCGGCGACCTGCTGGTGCAGCTGGACGACCGCGACTATCGCCAGCAGGTGCGCCAGGCCCGTGCGGCGCTGGCCGCCAGTACGGCTTCGGTGCAGGCGCAGCAGGCCGTGCTGGTGACCCTGGCGGCGCAGCTGGAGGGGCAAGGGCAGGCGATTGCCCGTGCCGCCGCCGAGCGCGAGGCGGGCGGCGCCGAGGCGCGGCGCGCCGAACTCGACTGGCAGCGTTACCGCCAGTTGATCGGCATGAACGCGGTGAGTGCCCAGCGTGCCGAACGCGCCAGCACCACACGCACCCAGGCGCAGGCCACGCTCAAGGGCGCAGACGCCGGCTGGGCCATGCAGCGGGCCCGGCACCAGGTGCTGGCCAGCCAGCAGCGCGAGGCCCGGGCCGAACTGGTGCGCCGCGAGGCCGAGCTGGAACAGGCCGAGGCGGCCCTGGCCCTGGCCGAGAACGCCCTGGCCGACACCCAGGTACGGGCGCCCTTCGACGGCGTGGTGGGGCAGCGCAAGGTGCGTGTGCAGCAGTACGTCAGCCCCGGCCTGCCACTGCTGGCAGTGGTGCCGGTGGAGCAGGCCTACGTGGTGGCCAACTTCAAGGAAACCCAGCTCGAACACATGCGCCCGGGGCAGCGCGCGACCCTGGAGGTGGACACCTTCGGCCGGCACTGGCAGGGCACGGTCGACAGCGTCTCGCCCGGCTCGGGGGCGGTGTTCGCGCTGTTGCCGCCCGACAACGCCACCGGCAACTTCACCAAGATCGTGCAGCGCTTTGCCGTGCGTATTCACCTCGACCCGGTGGAACCCGGCACGCCGCGGCTGCTGCCGGGCATGTCGGTGATCGCCACCATCGATACGCGCACGGCGCAGGTGCGCGATGAGCACTGAAGACAAGGTATCGCTGCGCGCGTGGGTGGCGGTGATCGGTGGCTTGTTCGGCTGCTTCATGGCGGGCATGAACGTGCACGTCACCAGTGCCGCGCTGCCGGAAATCGAAGGCGCGCTGGGGGCGACGTTCGAGGAAGGCTCGTGGATCTCCACCGCCTACCTGGTGGCGGAAATCACCATGATTCCGCTCACCGCCTGGCTGGTGCAGGTGTTCTCCCTGCGCCGGGTGATGCTGGTGGGCTCGCTGGTGTTCCTGATCAGCTCGGTCAGTTGCGCGCTGGCGCCGAACCTGCAGGCGATGATCGCCATCCGCGTGATCCAGGGCGCTTCGGGGGCGGTGCTGATCCCGCTGTCGATGCAATTGATCATCACCGAGCTGCCGCCGAGCAAGATCGCCCTGGGCATGGCCTTGTTCAGCCTCTCCAACAGCGTGGCCCAGGCTGCCGGGCCGTCGATCGGCGGCTGGCTGACCGACGCCTATTCATGGCGCTGGATCTTCCTGCTGCAACTGCTGCCCGGGGTGGCGCTGCTGGCGGCGGTGGCGTGGTCGATCCCGGCGCAGGCCGGCGACCGCGCCCAGTTGCGCGGCGCCGACTGGCTGGGCATCGCGGCCATGGCGCTGGGGCTGGGCGCGCTGCAGATCGTGCTGGAGGAGGGCGGGCGCGAGGACTGGTTCGATTCGGCGTTCATCGTCACCTTCAGCGTGATTGCCGTGGTGGCGCTGGCGCTGTTCGTGCAGCGCCAGCTGTGGGGCGCGCGGCCCTTCATCAACCTGCGCCTGCTGGCCAGCTACAACTTCGGCGTGGCCAGCCTGGCCATGGCGGTGTTCGGGGCGGCGACCTTCGGGCTGGTGTTTCTGGTGCCCAACTACCTGTCCCAGGTGCAGGGCTACAACGCCCGCGAAATCGGCATCAGCCTGATCGCCTACGGCATGGTGCAGTTGCTGCTGGCGCCGCTGCTGCCGCGCCTGATGCGCTGGCTCAACGCCAAGGTGCTGGTGGCCAGCGGCTTCGCGATCATGGCGCTGGGCTGCTGGCTGGGGGCGCACCTGTCGGCGGACGCGGCAAAGAACGTGATCATCCCCTCCACGGTGGTGCGCGGGCTGGGCCAGCCGCTGATCATGGTGGCGCTGTCGGTGCTGGCGGTGAAAGGGCTGGACAAGGCCCAGGCCGGCTCGGCCTCGGCGCTGATCTCGATGCTGCGCAACCTGGGCGGTGCGGTGGGCACGGCGCTGCTGACGCAGCTGGTGTCGTTGCGCGAACGGTTTCACGGGCAGCGCATCAATGAGAGCCTGACGCTGTTCGATGCACCCGTGCAGCAGCGTCTGCCCGGCGGGGTGCTCGATGCACAGGCCCCGGCGCACCTGCAGGTGCTGGCGCAGCTGGACCAGACGGTGCATCAGCAGGCCTACCTGATGGCATATTCGGATGCGTTCTATGTGTCGTGCGTGGCGTTGGCGGTGTGTGCGCTGGCGTCGCTGCTGCTGCGCCAGCATGCACGCTGACTAGTCGGCGTCGGGCTGGCCGTAGGCCGGGGTCTTGCCGAAGTAGGCACTGGGCGAGACCCCCAGGGTGCGGCGGAACATGGCGCTGAAGGCGCTGGGGCTGTCATAGCCCAGGTCCAGCGCCACGTTCAGGATCGAGTGCCCGGCGGCCAGCGCGTCGAGGCTGGCCAGCAGGCGCAGGCGGCGCAGCCACTGGATGAAGCTCAGGCCGGTTTCGCGCTGGAAGGCGCGGGTCAGGGTGCGTGCGTTGAGGCCGCTGTGGGCGGCGGCGCGCTGCAGGCTCCAGGGGCTGGCCGGGTCGTCGCGCAGGGCCTGGCACAGCGCGGCCAGTTGCGGGTCGACCGGCAGCGGCACGTGCAGGGCCAGAATCGGCAGCACGCGGATCTCGTCCAGAATCAACTGCATCACCCGCTCGTCACGCCCCCCGGGCGGGTAGTCGGCGGGGATGAGCATGGCGCTGATGATCAGTTGGCGCAGCAGCGGCGGGATGTCCACCACGCGGCAGGTCAGCGGCAGGTCGGGGCGCGCGTCGGAGGCGACGAACAGGGTGCGCATGCGGACCTGGCCGGCCATCTTCAGGTCGTGTTCGACGGCGGCGGGCACCCATACGCCGCGCCCTGGCGGAACCACCCAGCAGCCCTGGCTGGAGTTGACCGTGATCACCCCGCTCAGGGCATGGATCAGCTGGGCGCGGTTGTGGCAGTGCGGGGCGATGCGCTCGCCGTGGGGGTAGTTTTCTGCCAGGGGGACAATCGGCTGCATGGCGGTGCGTTGGGATTGAGGGTGGGGGGGCAGTATGCCTGATGAACGGTGGGTGCAGGTTCAGCGAATGCTGTGCATTCGATCGCGGGGCAAGCCCGCTCCCACAGGTACAGCGCCTATTCAAAGAGTGCCGCAATCCCCGTGGGAGCGGGCTTGACCCGCGATCTGGCGCATAGCGCCAGCAAACCCTGGCACATCAATCGATCCCGCTCTGGGCAAACTCCTGGGCCAGAAAATCCAGCAGGTGCCGCACCGAAGGCAGCAGCCCGCGCCGTGAGGCAAACACCGCGTGCACCAGCCCGCATTGCGGTGCCCAGTGCGGGGTGGGCTGCACCAGCTCGCCACGGGCAAGCTCGTCGCGGATCACCACCAGTGGCAGGTGCACCACCCCCACGCCCGCCAGCGCCGCCTGGCGCAATACCACCAGGTCGTCGGTCACCAGCCGCGGCGTGTGCCGCAAGCTGGCCGTGGCGCCGTCCGGGCCATTGAGCTGCCATTGATAATCGCGCTGCGGGTTGCCCCAGTGCAGGCTCGGCAAGGCGGCCAGGTCGGCGGGCACGATGGGCCTGGGCAACGACGCCAGCAAGCCGGGCGCGGCCACCAGCAACTGCGTGCTGTTGGCCAGCACCTTCATCACCAGGTCGCTGCTCTCCAGCGGCGGCACCCGCACCCGCAGCGCAATGTCGATGCCTTCCTGGATCAGGTCCACATGGCGGTTGGTGCTCTCGATATGCAGCTGCACCAGCGGGCACTGCACCATGAAGCGCGACAGCATCGGCCCCACCCAGAAATCCAGCAGCGCCGTGGGGCAGCTCAGGCGCACGATGCCCTGGGGCTCGGCACGGTGGCGCTCGATCAGCTCGGCCGCACCCTCGGCCTCCACCAGCATGGCCACGCAATGGCGGTGGTAGGCCTGCCCGATGTCGGTTACCGAAAAATGCCGGGTGGAACGCTGGATCAGGCGCACCCCGAGGCGCTCCTCCAGCCCGGCCACCCGCCGGCTGAGTTTGGACTTGGGCATGTCCAGGGCACGGCCGGCGGCGGCAAAGCCACCGTGCTCGACCACCTGGGCGAAGTAGTACAGGTCGTTGAGGTCTTCCACCACTGTTCTCCAAATGGAACGCTGAGGGCACTTTACGCTATCTACCGCCCTCAGCGTTGCGCCCTTATCGTTGGCTTCATGCACGAGAGGAGGTAGCTCATGAAAAAGATCCAAGGCGTCTACAGCAGCCCGCACCCGCATTGGGTGGGTGACGGCTTCCCGGTACGCAGCCTGTTCACCTACGACAACCTGGCCCAGCACATCAGCCCGTTCCTGCTGCTCGACTACGCCGGGCCCCATGCCTTCACCCCCACCAGCGCCCGTCGCGGCGTCGGCCAGCACCCGCACCGCGGTTTCGAAACGGTGACCATCGTCTACCAGGGCGAACTGGAGCACCGCGACTCCACCGGTGCCGGCGGCCTGATCGGCCCGGGCGATGTGCAGTGGATGACGGCCGCAGGCGGCATCCTGCATGAAGAGTTCCATGCGCCGTCGTTCGCCCGCAGTGGCGGCACCCTGGAGATGGTGCAGTTGTGGGTCAACCTGCCGGCCCGGCACAAGTCTGCCCCTGCCGGCTACCAGACCCTGCTGGCCGCCGACATCCCCAGCGTGGCGCTGCACGGCGGTGCCGGCAGCCTGCGGGTGATCGCCGGTGACTACCACGGCCATCGCGGCCCGGCGCGCACCTTCACGCCGATGCAGGTGTGGGACATGCAGCTCAAGTCCGGCAAGCCCGTGCGGTTGCCTGCCCAGGCCGGTCACAGCAGCGCCCTGGTGGTGCTGCGCGGCCAGGTCACGGTCAATGGCGAGCGTTCGGTGGGCCCGGCACAACTGGTGCTGCTGGAGCGTGCCGGCGACGAAGTGCTGCTGCAGGCCGACAGCGAGGCGGCGGTGCTGTGGCTCAGCGGCGAGCCGCTGGATGAACCCATCGTCGGCTACGGCCCGTTCGTGATGAACAGCGATGCCGAGATCGAGGCGGCGTTCGCCGATTTTCGCGCCGGGCGCTTCGGCCAGATGACCAATGGCGGCGGCACTGTCACACGCGCCGACTAGGGTCTGTATGCAACTCACGTTTGTCCCAACTCCGGCGCCACGGCGCCGGACCACCCCTGCAAGGAGTATTACCATGAGTGTTCCCTACACCCGTCTGGACAAGAACAACGCCGCCGTGCTGCTGGTCGACCATCAGGCCGGGCTGCTCTCGCTGGTGCGTGACATCGAGCCGGACAAGTTCAAGAACAACGTGCTGGCGCTGGCCGACCTGGCCGAGTACTTCAAACTGCCCACCATCCTCACCACCAGCTTTGAAAGCGGCCCCAACGGCCCGCTGGTGCCCGAGCTCAAGGCGCAGTTCCCTGACGCGCCGTACATCGCGCGCCCCGGCCAGATCAACGCCTGGGACAACGAGGACTTCGTCAAGGCGGTCAAGGCCACCGGCAAGAAGCAGCTGATCATCGCCGGTGTGGTCACCGAGGTGTGCGTGGCGTTCCCGGCGCTGTCGGCGATTGCCGAAGGCTTCGAGGTGTTCGTGATCACCGACGCCTCCGGCACCTTCAACCCGATCACCCGCGACGCGGCCTGGGACCGCATGTCGTCGGCCGGTGCGCAACTGATGACCTGGTTCGGCGCAGCCTGCGAACTGCACCGCGACTGGCGCAACGATGTCGAGGGGTTGGGCGCGCTGTTCTCCAACCACATCCCCGACTACCGCAACCTGATCACCAGCTACAACACCCTCACCGGCGCCAACCAGTAGCCCGCCTCACTGCGCGTCGCCGCGCCTGCCCCCGGTTTCATCGGCGGGCAGGTCGGTGGCGCGGTCTTCGCCGATCTCCCGGTACTCCTTGAGCAACTGCTTGAGCTGGCTGTTGTCCAGCTGGTCGAGGTTCATCAGCGCGTTGTGCGCCGCCTTGGTCGAGCGCAGCAGTTCGTCGAGCTTGATGTGCAGCACGTCGTTGTCGCGGTTCTGGGTGTTCTGGATGACGAACACCATCAGGAAGGTGACGATGGTGGTCGAGGTGTTGATGATCAGCTGCCAGGTGTCGTTGTAGTCGAACCACGGCCCGGTGACGGCCCAGACCACGATCAGTACCAGTGCGATGAGGAAGGTGCGCGAGCGACCGGCCTGTTTGGCCAGGCCCTGGGCGAAGCGTTCGAATTTCATGGCAGACTCTTGTGTGGGGATCTACTGGGTAGACCCTGCGGCGTTGCCGAAATTCTTTGTAACATCAGGGGAAGAAGACATGGGGCAGGACCACGGGGCACCGACGCACCTGGTGCGGGTGATACCCACCGATTACGGCCAGTTCGTGCTGGAGCTGAACAATGGCGAGCACCGCTTGCTCAAGGGCCTGGTGCTGACCCGCGAGCTGGGCTGGAGCGAGCTTGCCAACCCACGCAAGGCGCGCCAGCGAACCTTCAGTGCCACCCAGCTCGGTTGGCCGGGTGGGCGTACGCTGGGGCTCGACTACCTGCTCGCGCAGGCACAGCCGATGAACGAGCGCGAGCTGGGCTGGCAGTCGGTGGACTTCTCCCAGTGCAACCGCGCGCCCACCCCGGAGCACGACACCCACCACGTGTACTACGTGAGCCTCAAGCCCTTCGACCCGCAGCCATTCGGCCTGGGCGAGTCGATTCACGGCGGCCATGGCGAGCGGGGCGGCATGCTTTCCTTCGACCTGGCCGGGCTTGTGGCGTGGCCCAACTGGCGCGAACACTTCGAGCTGGCCGGCTGTGGCTGGGCCATTGCCCTGGTCGACGCCAACACCACGGATGCGCAGGCATTGCTGGACGTACTGATAGACGCCTGGTGCCAGCGTGAGGCCTGAGCTCAGCCCCGGGGCATCAGGCCCAGGCCATTGAGCAGCAGCGCCGCGACGAACAGGCTGACCCCGAACGCCGTGTGCGCTGCCAGGCTACGCAGGCGTGCCACCTTGGGGTTGGGGGTGCGACGGGCCAGTACGCCTGCGCCCATGCCCGGCTGCAGAATGAAGAACGGCGCCACCAGCGTGCCGATACCGATCGCCAGCGCCGGCAGCAGGGTAGGGCTGTGGGCCCAGCCGATGCCGAAGATCGCCAGCAGCAGCCCGGCGTACAGCACCCCGATCACATAGTGCGTCGCCCAGCCCAGCAGGGCTTCGCCCGGTACGGGCGGCGCCTTGGCGATGCTGTCATGAATGAACTGACCATGTCGCAGGTGCGCCACCCAGCGCCCGACCATCGGCCAGCTGGGCGTGGGCACCTTCAGCAGCCGCTTCTGTGTTTCGGCCCACAGGTCGGCCAGCGCCGTGCCCAGCAGCCCGATCAGGCTGGCACTGGCGATGAAGTGAAGCAGAGGGGACATGGCGTTGCTCCTGAATAAAACATTCAATGAATTGATTGAATGATTGGCGAATGATAGCTTCCTGTCAATGACCGACCTTCCTCAGCAACATTTCATCGATATCGCCGAGCTGGCCCGCACCCTGGGCCATGCGCATCGGCTGCACCTGCTCGAACACATCGCCCAGGGCGAGCGTGCGGTCGAGCGCCTGGCCGAACTGTGCGGGTTGTCCGTGGCCAACACCTCCCAGCACCTGCAGCACCTGCGTCGCGCCGGCGTGGTACAGACCCGCCGCGACGGCAAGCGCGTGCTGTACCGCCTGGGTGGTGGGCCGATCCTGGAGGTGCTGGCGGCACTGGGGCAGTTCGCCGAGCACAACCGCCTGGCGGTGCGCGAGCTGCTGGCCGACAGCATGAGTGCGCAGGAGCGCCTGGAGGCGATGTCGCGCGACGAACTGGTGCAGCGCCTGCACGAGCAGAGCATCACCCTGCTGGATGTGCGCTCCCACGAGGAATACGCCCTGGGGCACTTGCCGGGGGCGATCAGCATGCCACTGGACGAGCTGCAGCAGCGCCTGGCCGAACTGCCGCAGGACCAGGAGATCGTTGCCTACTGCCGGGGCCCCTGGTGCGTGCTGTCGAGTACCGCCACCGCGGCCTTGCGCGAGCACGGCTTCAAGGTGCGCCGGCTCGACAGCGGCCTGCCGGACTGGCAGGCGGCAGGGCTGCCGGTGGAGGCCTGAGCCTCTGCGGCGGCCCCTGGCGCTTTCGCGCGCGGGCCTGGCAGCGTTACCATCGACGGTCTGACTTTCCATAAAAACAATCAGGAAGCCTATGAACGCCCAAGCCTTACCCCTGCAAGACCTCGCCGCGCCAGAGGGCGTGTGCTACGGCTGCGGTACCTCGCACCCCAGCGGCCTGCACCTGAAAAGCCACTGGGCCGAGGACGGCAGCCACGTGCTGTGCCGGCACGAACCCGATGCCACCTTCACCGGCTGGCCGGGGCTGGTGTACGGCGGGTTGCTGGCGATGCTGGTGGACTGCCATTCGAACTGGACCGCCATGGCCTGGCACTACCGCGCCGAAGGCCGCGAGCCGGGCAGCCTGCCGCGCATCGACTGCGTCACCGGCAAGCTTTCGCTGACCTACCTCAAGCCCACCCCGATGGGCGTGGAGCTGGTGCTCAAGGCGTGGGTCGAGGGTGAGGTGGGGCGCAAGAGCCGGGTCATCTGCGAAGTCTGGGCCGGCGACGTGCTCACCGTGACGGCCGACTCGGTGTTCGTGCGCGTCGACACCGAACGCCTCAAGCAACAGGCCCACGCGACCGTGTAACCCCGGGGGCGATGGCCTTGGACATGTCCCTGGCCGTCGCCCCAGCCAACTCAGAACGGCATCGCCAGCGTCACCTGGCTGTACAGGTTGGTGCCATTGCCGCCCACCTGATTGCCCCCCGTGTTCTCGTCCTTTTTCGGCTGGTACAGCCCCACCAGCGGGCTGACGATCAGGTGCGGGCTGACTGTCCATTCCACGTACAGGTCCAGCTCGCGGGCACCTAGGTTCAGCGCGTTGCGTGTGTGCAGGGTATCGAAGTCGAAATACAGCGCGCCCAGGGTCAGGTTTTCCAGTGGCTTGGCCACCAGGCCCAGGTGATGCACCCCGGTATTGCTGTTGAACGGCCCCGCGTAGTTGGCCGCCACCTCACCCTGGAACCAGGTGCCGTAGCCGGTGCTCAGCCCGGTGAACAAGGCATCCCAGCCTTCGGAATAGCGGGTGTAGCGGTAGGTCAGGCTCGGTGCCCAGGGCAGCTCGGCGAAGGTGTAGCCGGCCTCGGCGTACCAGGCCTTTTCCGGGCCGGCCTGCTTGTCCTGCCAGGCGTACTCGAAGGCGAAGCTGGCGTTGTCGATACCGGCGTTGCCTTCGCCGCGCAGGCTGTAGGTGTCCATGCCGTCGCGTTGGCGCTGGAATTCGCTGGCCCATTGCTCGGTGACGCCCAGGCCGTGAATCCAGGTCAGCCCCAGGGTGCCGGCCGCGGTGGTGTAGTCCAGGGTGCCGGCGGCCAGTTCGGTCTCGGCCTGGGCGCGGTTGTCGGACTTGAGCCACAGCACGCTGGCGTGCACGCCACGCTCGCCGCCCAGGCGCAGCACGGCGGTGCGGTCGAACGCGTGGCGCGCCGCCAGGTAATAGGCGCCGCCACGGTTCAGCGCGCCGTCGGCGGGGCCCTTGCCGAGGTTGGGGCCGTCGTCGTTGATCAGAAAGCCGCGGCCCAGCTTGACCACCTGACGGCCGAACGAGGCATCCACGCCATCCTTGCCCAGCAACGGGAACAGCTCGCCGGAGCGCCAGCCGAGGTAGGCGTCCTCCAGCTTGGTGGTGCGCTCGGTGCCGTCGGTGTTGCCGGCTGCGTCGCCATCGCCCCAGGTGGCGGAACTGACCCAGCTGAGTGCGCCGTAGGCACTGCCGTTGCCGGCCAGGCGCTGGTCGCCGCTGATTCCATACTTGATGAAGCCCTCGCGCCAGGTCGAGCCGCCGGGCGTGGCGTCGTAGTTCTTGCGGCTGTTGAACAGGCCGTACACCGCCAGGATGTCGGCATTCAGGTGGGACTCGTCATCGGCGTAGAGCTCGATGGCCTGGGCTGATGGCTGGGCCAGCAGCGCAGCCAGGCTGAGGGCGGCAAGCAGGTGAGGGTGCAGGTTCATGGTGGTGGGGTCCCCGGGTTGGCGTGAGTGGTGGCCATTTAGGGCGGGGACGGTGGGGGCTGTCTTTGATCTGGCTGCCACATGGATTGATTGTGTGCGCCAGGCGGGTAGGTGCCGGGGTGCTTGCCAGAAGCAGGTTGCTTGGGGCTGTGAGGTCGGCTTCTGCCCGCAGGGTGTGTCAGGCAAACCGGGTGCGCTGGTTTTGCTGCCGCTTTGCGCCAGATCGCGGGGCAAGCCCGCTCCCACGGCCTTGCGGCCAGAAGCAGGTTGTTTGGGGCTGTGAGGTCGGCTTCTGCCCGCAGGGCGTGGGAGTTGGCTTGGCCGACGATCGAGCGCGAAGCGGTCGTAAAACCTGAGTGCAGGGTGTGTCAGGCAAACCGCGTGCGCAGGTTTTGCTGCCGCTTCGCGCCAGATCGCGGGGCAAGCCCGCTCCCACGGCCTTGCGGCCAGAAGCAGGTTGTTTGGGGCTGTGAGGTCGGCTTCTGCCCGCAGGGCGTGGGAGTTGGCTTGGCCGACGATCGAGCGCGAAGCGGTCGTAAAACCTGAGTGCAGGGTGTGTCAGGCAAACCGGCTACGGCCAGAAGTGCGCTGGCAGCCTGCAACAAAACCCCAGGCAGCCACGGGCAAGACGCCAGTCAACCGCCAGCGCACAGTGGCGCATAACCACAACAACGGCATTCGAGGTCGCTCATCATGTCGCTCAACCACACCCTCAGCGTGCACCTGAACCGTGGCACGGTCGGGTTCCCCACAGCGCTGGCCAGCACCATCGGCCTGATCATGGCCAGCCCGGTGATCCTCACCGCCACCACCGGTTTCGGCATCGGCGGCGGTGCGTTCGCCGTGGCCATGCTGATCGCCATGCTGATGATGCTCGCCCAGTCGACCACCTTCGCCGAAGCCGCCGCCATCCTGCCCACCACCGGCTCGGTGTACGACTACATCAACTGCGGCATGGGGCGCTTCTTCGCCATCACCGGCACGCTGTCGGCCTACCTGATCGTGCACGTGTTCGCTGGCACCGCCGAAACCATCCTGGCCGGGGTGATGGCGCTGGTGAACTTCGAACACCTCAACACCCTGGCCGAATCCGCCGGTGGCTCGTGGCTGCTGGGGGTGGGCTTCGTGGTGGTGTTCGGCATCCTCAATGCGTTCGGCATCAGTGTGTTCAGCAAGGCCGAGATCATCCTCACCTTCGGCATGTGGACCACGCTGATGGTGTTCGGCGTGCTCGGCCTGATCGCCGCCCCGGCGGTGCAACTGGACGGCTGGTTCGGCGCGTCGCTGGTGGGCACCGACCTGATCACCGTGCTGTCGCTGGTGGGCATGGCGATGTTCATGTTCGTCGGCTGCGAGTTCGTCACCCCGCTGGCACCCGACCTGCGCCAGTCGGCGCGCACCCTGCCCAGGGCCATGGCGCTGGGGCTGTTGGGCGTGGCCTCGTGCATGTTCATCTATGGCGCGGCGATGAAGCGCCAGGTCGACAACGTGCTGCTCGACGCCGCCAGCGGCACGCACCTGCTGGACACGCCCATGGCCATTCCGCATTTTGCCCAACAGGTGATGGGCGACATCGGCCCGTTGTGGCTGGGCATCGGCTTTCTGTTCGCCGGCGCCGCCACCATCAACACCCTGATGGCCGGGGTGCCGCGCATCCTCTATGGCATGGCGGTGGATGGCGCATTGCCCCGGGTGTTCACCTACCTGCACCCACGCTTCAAGACCCCCATCGTGTGCATTCTGGTGGCGATGCTGATCCCGTGCCTGCACGCCTGGTGGCTGGGCGGCAACACCGACACCATCCTGCACCTGGTACTGGCGGCGGTGTGTGCCTGGAGCACCGCCTACCTGCTGGTGACGCTGTCGGTGGTGATCCTGCGCATTCGCCGGCCCGACCTGCCACGGGCCTACCGCTCGCCGCTGTTCCCGCTGCCGCAATTGCTGTCGAGCGTCGGCATCGGCCTGGGCATGTGGTTCATCACCCCGCCGGGCATGAACCCGGCCCAGGTGTACGTGCCATTCGCCTGGATGCTCGGCGCCACGGCGGTGTACGCGCTGTTCTGGACCCTGGTGGTGCAGAAGGTCAACCCGTTCAAGCCGGCCTCGGTCGAAGAGGTGCTGGCGCGCGAATTTGCCCACCAACCGGGAGTCGAGCATGGCGCATACCCTGCCCACACTGTGGCAAAGGCTGTTTGACCGCGCGCCCTCGGGCTACCGCCCCGGGGTGACGCTGGCGCACCTGCAGCGCAACCTCGGCCTGGCCGGTTGCGAGGTGCTGGGGCCGGGCAGTGCACGCTACGCCCTGGCCGATGGCAGCCTGGCGTTCGAGGTGCGCGAGCGCACCGAGTCGCAGTTGCTGATGCACCTGGTGCTGTGCGAGTTCCGCCTGCAGGTGCCCGGCCCGCAACAGGGCACGGCGCGGCTGGCGTTGCAGCATACCGGTGCACTGCGGCGCAGCGGCCTGCGCTGGCACCGGCTGCGTGGCGAGCGGTCCTGGCAGGCGCGGCTGGAGCAGGCCCTGACCCACGACCCGGCCCTGCAACAGGCGCTGATGCCGCTGGATTTCAAGCGCCTGCACCTGGACCTGGCAGGCGGCTGCTGGACCCTGACCCTGGAGCACATGGGCGGCAGCGAGGTGGTCAACCGCATGCCGGCGTTTCGTCGCTACATCAGCCTGAACCCCGCACAGCGTGACCTGCTGCTGGCCGCATTGAAAGGTCTGGCGCGGCTTGTCGAAGGCCTCTGAACCCGCAGACTGGCACCAAAACTGCTTCCACCCTGGCGACGACGAACGTGTTGCGTGCATATAGCTAACATGTTAACTATTGCCCAACAAAAACAAGATGCCATCGTGGAGTTACCCATGAGTACTCATCAGCTCGCCGGCACTGCGCTGGACCGCTGGAATGCCGACATGCAGCACATTTGCGGGCATTTCGAGACCGAACTTGCATTCAACCGCTCGCTGTTCATCGGCGAGATTTCCACCTGGTCACGCGGCGGCCTGGCCCTGGCCAACCTGCGCACCAACGCCGGGCTGATCCGCCGCGACGGCATCAAGCCCGACCGCGACAACGACCAGCACTGCTTTCTGGTCAGCCAGCGCACCGGTTTCTCCCAGGTCACCCAGAACGGGGTCAGCGTGCAGCTGGCACCGGGCGAGATGCTGCTGATGGACGCGGTCGGGGCCTGTGAAATCATGCCGTTCGGCCTGATCGAACACGCCTCGCTGTCGCTCTCGCGCGAGGCGGTGTGCCGGCAGCTGGGGGGCGATGCGCGTACCTTCGGCAAGATCTCCCAGACCAAGGCCTGCGGGCGCATGCTGCATGTGCTGATGGATCAGCTGTGCAAGGAAAGCGCTCCGGGGGAGGGCGAGCTGGCCGAGGGCCAGGCCCTGCACAGTGCATTTCTGTCGCTGCTGGGGTCGGCCCTGGAGGGCGGCGATGACCAGGTGCAGCCGGGCGCGGCGCTGCACGGCGCCAACCTGCGCAGCTATGTGCAGAAGGTGATCGACGAGTCCCTGGGCCAGCCTGGCCTGTCGCCGGTGAACCTGGCCAACCGCCTGAACATTTCGGTGCGCCACCTCTACCGCCTGTTCGAAGAGCAGGGCGACAGCGTGTGCCGCTACATCCAGCGCACGCGCCTGCAACGCAGCGCCGACGACCTGGCCAACCCGATCCTCAAGACCGAGTCGATCACCACCATCGCCTACAAATGGGGCTTCACCGATTCGGCGCACTTCAGCCGCTCGTTCAAGAAACAGTTCGAACGCTCGCCCAAGGACTACCGCTCCCATAGCCTGGCCGGCCCGGCCTGATAAACCACTGGCTTGACCCTGCGGGGCACAGTGTATAGGCTCGCACGTTCTGGCTACCTACCGGTCGGTAGGTTGGCATTCGGCAGCCAGACCTGTGACCTTTTTGTGGATTCGAGCTATGCACACCCCGCAGTCCCCCCACGTGAAATTTGCCGTGTCCCTGGCGCTGATCGGCGCCCTGGGGCCGTCGGCCATCGACATGTACCTGGCCAGCATGCCGAGCATCGCCGCCGAGTACGGCGCGACCTATGCCGGGGTGCAACTGACGCTGACGGTGTTTCTGCTGGCCATGGGCGCCGGTCAATTGCTGTTCGGCCCGCTGGTCGACACCCTGGGCCGGCGCCGGCCGCTGCTGGCCGGGCTACTGGTGTTCGTGCTCAGTTCGCTGGCCGCGGCCCAGGCGCCCAGCCTCGAAACCCTGCTGGCGGCGCGCTTTGTCCAGGGCCTGGGCAGTGCGCTGACCCTGGTGGTGATCATGAGCATGGTCCGCGATGTGGCCGAAGGGGCGCGCGCCGCGCAGATCTTCGCCCTGCTGATGACCGTAGAGGGCCTGGCGCCGGTGCTCGCACCGGCGGTGGGCGGTTTTGTGGGGGCGCACCTTGGCTGGCGCGCGATCATGCTCACCCTGGCCGGGCTCGGCGTGCTGGTGCTGTTGAACTCGGCCTGGGTGCTCAAGGAAACCCTGGCCGCCGACAAGCGCCAGCCCTGGCAGCCGCGGGACATCCTGCGCACCTACCTGCGCATCGGCAGCGATGGCCAGTTCCTGCGCCCGGCGCTGGCGCTGGCGGCGGTGTTCTTCTTTCTGTTTGCCTACATCGGCGGTGCGGCGTTCGTCTACCAGACCCACTTCGGCCTGTCGGTGCAAGCCTTCGGCACGCTGTTCGGCGCCACCGGGGTGGCAATTCTGCTCGGCGCCATCGCGGCGGGTCGGCTGGTGGCGCGCAAGGGCCTGCTGCGCCTGGCCAAGGCCGGTGCGGGGTGCCTGCTGATCGGTTCCCTGGTGGTACTGGCAGGGGCCCTGAGCGCGGCGGGGCTGGCCGGCATCGTTGCCGGCATGGCGCTGGCGATGTTCGGCCTGGGCATTCTCGAGGCCACGCTGATGTCGCTGGTGATGTCTTCGCAAAGCCGCGCGCTGGGCTCCACGGCGGCGTTGCTGGGCGCCTTCCAGTTGATCATTTCGTCGTTCGCCACGCCGTTGTCGGGCATCATGGCGCCTTTGGGCGCGGCGCACTGGGCGTCGCTGCTGGTGATTTCGGGTGTTGTCGTGGCGCTGCTGGTGCGCGCCTGCACCCGGCACGCGCCGGTCGAGGCGAGCAGCCTGGCCGGGCATTGATACGGGAGAACCCTGCATGAGAACCCTCACGCCTTCGGCGCAGAAGGTCTGCGCGATCGCGGTCGAGCAGTTTGCCGAGCATGGCTACGATGCCGCCTCGCTCAACGACATCGCGGCGGCGGCCGGCATGCGCAAGCCGTCGCTGTATGCGCACTTCAGCAGCAAGGACGACCTGTTCGAGGCGGTGTTCGAGCGTGCGGTGGAGGCCGAGCGGCTGTATGTGGAGCAGTGCTTTGCGCAGTGCGACGACGCGTTGCCGGGGGCCGGCTATGCCCACTGCCTGGGTGAGCGCTATCAGCAGTCGGCGCACCTGCGGTTTCTGCTGCGTACCGCGTTCTTTCCGCCGGCGGCGCTGCGGCCGATCATCTCGGCAGGCTTCGAGGGGTACCTGGCGCGGCTGGGCGAGGTGTTCGAGCAGGCGCTGGGCACGTGCCTGCCGCAGGTGCCGGTGGCGCGGCGGGGGGTGTATGTGGACGCGTACCTGGGGGTGGTGGACAGCCTGAATGTAGAGCTGATCTATGCCGGGCCGCAGGCGTACGCGCGGCGGTTGCGGGCGATGTGGGTGGTGTTCGGGGATGCGCTGGGCGCGGCACCGAGGTGATGCCTTCGCCGGCAAGGCCGGCTCCTACAGGCACCGCGTCATCCCGTAGGAGCCGGCCTTGCCGGCGAAGAGGCCCGTCAGGCCACCGCCAGGTAATGCTTCACGAAGCTCTCGCTCAGCACCTCCCACAGCACCGGCGTGCCCTTGGTCACGAACCAGCTGTCGCCCACCTTGTACAGCGTGCTCTGCCCGGTGCTTTCATCGGTCAGGCGCACTTGGCCGGTCATCACCGTGGCCTGCTCGTTGAACGGGTAGACCATGCGGAACCTGCCCTGGGTGGTACCGAAGTAGGCGCTGCTGAGCGCGTCGGTCGGCGCGCCGAAGGTCATCTTGCCGAAGGCACGCACCTCGCCTTCGAGAATCTCCGAGCCCAGGTCGGCAACGGTGCCCCAGGCGTCGAGTTCGCCGAGCTGGATGTTGTGCTTGAGTGCAGTCAGGGTCATGGCAGTGTTCCTTGAACAGTGGAAAAAAAGGGGGGTCAGCGCCGGCCATTCCAGTACCCCGACAGCTGGTGCCAGGATTTGCCGGCCGTGAGCAGCAGCGGGCGGATATGGTCCTTGCCGACAATCGTCGGGCGCGGGATCGAACTGACCAGGTCATAGCGGGCCGAGCCTTCGCTCATGCCCTCGGCCAGCACCTTGCAGATGATGTGGCTGGGCGTCACGCCGAACCCGGAGTAGCCCTGCACGTAGAACGCATTGCTGCGCCCGGGCAGGGTGCCGACCTGCGGGAACAGGTTGGGGCTGCAGGCCATCGGGCCACCCCAGGCCAGGTCGATCTTCACGTCCTTCAGGTACGGGAAGATCTTCAGCATCAATGCCCGGTTCCAGGCCTTGAGGTCGCGTGGGATATGCTCCACCAGCGGCGTCGCGGCGCCGAACAGCAGACGGTTCTCGTTGGTCACGCGGTAGTAGTCGATCACCGGGCGGATGTCGCTGTAGGCGCCGCGAATCGGGCTGATGCGCCGGATCAGATCCTCGGGCAGCGGCTCGGTCATCATCTGGAAGGCGTAGGTGTTGATGGTGGAGCGGTGCAGTTCGGGTTCAAGCCTGTTCAGAAAGCTGTCGCAGGCCCACAGCAGCTTGCTGGCGCGTACCGAGCCGCGGCCGGTGCGCACGGTGATGCGCTCGCCGTACTGCACCTGCAGCGCCGGGCTGTTCTCGAAGATGCGCACGCCATGCCCGGCCACGGCCTTGGCCTCGCCCAGCAGCAGGTTGAGCGAGTGCACATGCCCGCCGCCCATGTGCAGCAGGGCGCTGCCGTAGGCGTTGGAGCCGATGATCTGGCTGACCTCGCTGCCGCCCAGAAAGCGGATCTCGTGCTGGGAATTCACCGACTTGAAGTCTTTCTCCCAGGCGCGCAGGGTTTTCTCCTGGCGGGCATTGAAGCCCATGTAGCCATAGCCGTGGCAGAAGTCGGCATCGATGGCGTACCGGGCGATGCGCTGCTTGATGATGTCGGCGCCCAGGTCGCTGATCTCGAAGATCTGGCGCAGGCCATCTTCGCCCACGGCTGATTTGATCTTTTCAAGGTCGTGGCCGATGCCGGCCATGATCTGCCCGCCGTTGCGCCCGGTGCCGCCAAAGCCCAGGTAGCGGGCCTCGAGCACGACGATGTTGGTGATGCCCTTTTCGGCCAGCTCCAGCGCCGTGTTGATGCCGGAAAACCCGCCGCCGATGATGACCACGTCCGCGTCTTCATCGTGTTCCAGGGTCGGGAAGCTCAGGTTGTATTTCTTGGTTGCCGTGTAGTAGGTCGGCGTTTCGATCGTGATCATGGCGCAGCCTGAAAAGTGGAGGAGCTTTCGAGGCCTATTAGGGGGCTTGGCGGGGTGGCGTGTCTTGATCCTGCGTGCCGCGTGCCTTGACCGCGGGTGCCAGCGCTGCGCAGGCGGGTAGGTGGCCGCCGGCTTCTTTGTTAAAGTGTTAACAAATAACCTGATGACCGTAGCCTTCCATGTCCAAACCTCGTGTTTCGCTGACTCTTACCTTGTTGCAAGCCCGCGAGGCGGCAATGAGCTTCTTCCGCCCCTCGCTCAACCAGCATGGCCTGACCGAGCAGCAGTGGCGGGTCATTCGTATCCTCAGCCAGCAGGGCGAGCTGGAGATCTACCGGCTGGCCGAACAGGCGTGCATCCTCAAGCCGAGCATGACCGGTGTGCTGGTGCGCATGGAGGCGGCGGGGCTGGTGTGCCGGCGCAAGGCCGAGCAGGACCAGCGGCGGGTGCTGGTCAAGCTGGCGGACAAGGGCGTGGCGTGTTTCGACTCCATGAGCCAGAGCATGGAGGCCAACTACCAGCAGCTGCAGGACCAGTTCGGTGAACAGAAGCTGCAGCAGTTGCTGGGGTTGCTGGAAGAACTGAAGCAAGTACGGCGCTAACTCATTCGCCGGCAAGGCCGGCTCCTGCAGACACCGCAGCCTGTGTAGGAGCCGGCCTTGCCGGCGAAGCGGCCCGTCAGATCAATACACCCCGCCAGCCTTGTCGACAGGTGCCGCCTCACCCTTGAACTTGCCCACCAACCCCTGCAACCCGCGAATCAGCACCGTGGTATCCACCCCCACCGCCACGAACGCCGCGCCCAGTTCGATGTAGCGGCGCGCCAGCGCTTCATCGGCGCTGAGAATCCCGGCCGCCTTGCCCGCACGCTGAATCCGCACGATCGCGTCTTCGATTGCCGCCTGCACGTCAGGGTGCCCCGGATTGCCCCGGTGCCCCATCGACGCACTCAGGTCGGCCGGGCCGATGAACACCCCGTCCACCCCCTCCACGGCCGCAATCCGGTCCAGCTGCGCCAGCCCCTCGACGCTCTCGATCTGTACCAGCAGGCACATCTGCGCATCGGCCTGGTCCAGGTAGCCGGGGATGCTGTTCCAGCGCGAGGCCCGCGCCAGTGCACTGCCCACCCCGCGCACGCCCAGTGGCGGGTAGCGCATGGCGCGCACCAGCTCGCCGGCCTGGGCCGCGCTTTCCACCATCGGCACCAGCAGCGTCTGCACGCCGATGTCCAGCACCTGCTTGATCAGCGCGGTGTCGCCGATCACCGGGCGGATGATCGCCTCGCCAGGGTAGGGCGCCACCGCCTGCAGCTGCGCGAGCATGCCGCGCAGGTCGTTGGGCGCATGCTCGCCATCGATCAGCAGCCAGTCGAAGCCGGCATTGGCCGCCAGCTCCGCGCAATATGCGCTGGCCAGCCCCAGCCACAGGCCGATCTGCGGCTCGCCACTGGCCAGGCGTTGTTTGAAACGGTTCACAGGCAGGTGCATGGCAGTCTCCGAAGGTCAGACAAAACGGCAGGCGATGGAACCGAGCATGTCGTAGTCGACATGGAAGGTATCGCCGGGGTTGGCGGCCACCGGCCGGGTGAACGAACCGCCCAGGATCACCTGGCCGGCCTCCAGCGCCACGTCATACGGCGCCAGCTTGTTGGCCAGCCACGCCACGCCCTTGGCCGGGTGGTTGAGCACCGCCGCCGACACCCCGGATTCCTCGATCACGCCGTTGCGGTACAGCACCGCCGGCACCTTGCGCAGGTCGATGTCGCCCGGGCGCACCGCGCGCCCACCCATCACCACCCCGGCATTGGCGGCGTTGTCGGAGATGGTGTCGAACACCTTGCGCGTGGCGCCACTGTGCGGGTCCACCTGCTGGATGCGCGCATCGATGATCTCCAGCGCCGGGATCACCCATTCGGTGGCATCCAGTACATCGAACAGGGTCACATTGGGCCCCTTGAGGGGTTTGCCGAGGATGAACGCCAGCTCCACCTCCACCCGCGGCACGATGAAGCGTTCGAAGGGGATGTCGCTGCCTTCGTCGAAAAACATGTCGTCGAGCAGCGCGCCGAAGTCCGGCTCGGTGATGTTGGACGACACCTGCATGGCGCGCGAGGTCAGGCCGATCTTGTGCCCGACCAGCTTGCGCCCGTCCTTGATCTTCTGCGCCACCCAGGCGCGCTGGATGGCGTAGGCGTCCTCGATGCCGATGGCCGGGTGATCGAGGGAAAACTGGCGCACCTGCTCGCGGCTGCGCTCGGCGCGGTCGAGCTGGGCGGCGGCTTGAAGGATCTGGCTAGGGTCGAGCATGTTCGGCATCTCTTACTGGGGGTTGACGATGGCAGCCCGGGTGCGCAGCACCAGCAGGCCACCCAGGGCGATGAACAGGGCCAGCACGTACAGCGCAAGGCTGGCGCTGTGGGTGGTGTCGCGCATCCAGCCGATCAGGTAGGGCGCAAGGAACGAGGCGATGCTGCCGAACGAGCTGATCAGCGCGATACCGGCCGCCTGCGTGGTGTTGGACAGAAACGCCGGCGGCAGCTGCCAGAACATCGGCAGGGCGGCGCTGGCGCCCATGCCGGCGACGATCAGGCCGCCCAGCACCATCAGCGGGTTGCCCGGGGCCAGCCCGGCCACGGCGATGCCGAGTGCCGACATCAGCAGCGGCACGCACAGGTGCCAGCGCCGCTCGCGCTGGCGGTCGGACGAGCGCCCGCAGGCGATCATGAACAGGCAGCCGGCCAGGTAGGGGATGGCGCTGAGCAGGCCCACGCGGCCGTCGCTGCCGATACCGGCGCCGTGGATCAGGGTCGGCATCCAGAAGGCCAGGGTGTTGACCGCCAGCATCACCGCGAAGTACACCGCCACCAGCAGCCATACCTGACGGTTGCGCAGGATGCCGCCGAACGAGGTGATCGACTTGCGTTGCTCTTCGCTGGCCAACTGCTCGCGCAGGTGCTGCTTCTGGCCGGCGTCCAGCCAGCTGACGTGCTCGAAGCTGTCGGGCAGGCGCTTGAGCACCACCAGGCCCAGCAGCATCACCGGGGCCCCTTCGATCAGGAACATCCACTGCCAGCCGCGCAGGCCGGCGGCGTCGTGAAACAGTTCCAGGATGCCGCCCGACAGCGGCCCGCCGATCACCCCGGCCATCGGCACGGCAATCGCGAACAGCGCGGTGATCTGGCCACGGCGCCGGGCCGGGTACCAGCGGTTGAGGTACACCAGGATGCCGGGGAAGAACCCGGCCTCGGCCACGCCCAGCAGAAAGCGCAGCACGTAGAAGCCCGAGGCCGACTCGACCCACAGCATGCCGGTGGACAGCGCGCCCCACACGATCATCAGGGTGGCGATCCAGCGCCGCGGGCCGACCCGGTCCAGGGCCATGTTGCTGGGTACGCCGAACAGCGCGTAGGCGATGAAGAACAGGCCGGCACCGAAGCCGTACACCGTGTCGCTGAAGTGCAGGTCGCTGCTCATCTGCATCTTGGCGAAGCCGATGTTGATGCGGTCCAGGTGGGCAAACAGGTAGCAGACCAGCAGCAGCGGCATCAGCCGCCAGGTGACGGTGCCGTGGGTGGAGTCGTGCTGGGCAAGGCTGGCCGATGCGGCGGTATTGGCTGTGCTCATGATCTTGTTCTTTTTGGTCAGAGGGCCGATGGGGGAGCGCAGGGCCGGGTTCAGCCCGGCTGCTGCTGGTTCAGAAACGCGTGCACGTTGTTCTGCTTGAAGTTCAGTTGCGGGTGCAGCTCGATCATTTCGAACGACAGGGCCAGCAGGCGCTGGCTCTGCAGGTCGGCAAAGTGCTCGGTGATCACCGCGAACAGGGCCTTGGCCACCTGTTCGCGGGTGGCCAGGTCGCGCCCGTGGCCGACCTTGAGGGTCATGTGCACGAAGGCGTAGTCGTGCTGCCCGTCGGCCATGCGCCAGGTGTCCAGGCGCACCGCACGGCTGCGGATGCCGCCCAGCGGGAACACGCCCGTGGCGCCCAGGCAGTGGTGGACCTTTTCGAACAGGCCGGGCAGGTCGGCCTGGGCTTGGAGGTTGTCGGTGTACTCGGCGATGAAGTGGGGCATCCTGGGCTCCTTGGCGGGGTCAGACGGGGAAGATGGCGTTGATCTGGCCGGTGCCGGAGCTGCCGAACGGCTCGGTCAGCACCTCCACCGGCCTGTCGTAGTCGGCGCCGCCAAGCAGGCCCAGCAGCATCGCGGTGTCGTGCATGCCACCTTCGCCGTAGCAGTGGCTGGCGTAGTCGGGCAGCATCGCGCAGAACTCCCTGAAGCGGCCCTGCTTCCACAGTTCCACCACGCGCAGGTCCATCTGCTTGTCGAATTCGCGGGTCCAGTTGTGGATGTTGGCCTCGGCGTTGCGGTCGTCCGAGAAGCGGTGCGAGAGCGAGCCGGAGGCCAGCACCAGCACCTTGCGGTCGCTCTTCTCGATGGCCCGGCGCACGGCGGCGCCGAACGTGAAGCTGTCTTCCAGGCGGTGCCAGGCGCACCAGGCGGCGATGGACACCACCTTGAGTCTGTCGGCGGCGGGCACGTCCATGTGCATGTAGCGCATCGGTACCAGGGTGCCGTATTCCAGCTCCAGGCTCGGGATGTTGTGGGCCAGGGTGCGCACGTCGGCGGCATTGGCCTCCTGTGCGATCAACTCGCCCAGTGCCGGCAGGCCGGGGTACTCGAAGTCCATGTTCTTGATGAAGTGCGGCAGTTCGTTGCTGGTGTAGGTGCCCTTGAAGTGCTCGCCGCAGTTGATGTGGTAGCCGCTGTTGACCAGCCAGTGCACATCGAACACCACGGCGGTATCGGCGCCCAGTTCGCGGGCGCGGCGGCCGATCTCCTTGTGGCCGGCGATGGCGGCCTCGCGGCAACCGTGGTGCTTGCCGGGCAGTTCGGACAGGTACATCGAGGGGACGTGGCAGACTTTGGCTGCGAGGACGACTTCGCCCATGGTGGGGTACTCCTGGATCTGTTGTTCTTGTGGTGGGTCAGTGAGTTCGCCATCGCGGGTCAAGCCCGCTCCCACAAGGATCATTGCGGTCCCTGTAGGAGCGGGCTTGACCCGCGATGCGCTTAGAGGCCCCAGCGCGGAATGGCGTGGCTGCCCATCGACACGCACACGTTCTTGATCTCGGCAAACACCTCGAAGCTGTACTGGCCACCTTCGCGGCCGGTACCGGAGCCCTTCACCCCGCCGAACGGCTGGCGCAGGTCACGCACGTTCTGGCTGTTGATGAACACCATGCCGGCCTCGATGCCATGGGCCAGGCGATGCGCCTTGCCGATGTCCTGGGTCCAGATGTACGAGGCCAGCCCGTACTCGGTGTCGTTGGCCAGCTTCAGTGCCTCGGCCTCGTCCTTGAACGGGATCAGGCACACCACCGGGCCGAAGATCTCCTCCTGGGCGATGCGCATGCTGTTGCTCACGTCGGCAAACACCGTGGGCTGGATGAACTGCCCGCGCGCCAGGTGCGCCGGCAGGTTGGCCGGGCGCTCCAGGCCACCGGCCAGCAGGGTGGCGCCTTCCTCGATGCCGATGCGGATATAGCCGGTCACCTTGTCGTAGTGGGCCTGGGTGATCATCGAGCCGACCTGGGTCCTGGGGTCTTGCGGGTCGCCCACGATCAGGCGCCTGGCCCGCGCCGCGAACTCGGCCACGAACTGCGGGTACACGCTCTCTTGAATGAAGATGCGGCTGCCGGCGGTGCAGCGCTCGCCGTTGAGCGAGAAGATGGTGAACAGCGCAGCGTCCAGCGCGCGCTCGAGGTCGGCGTCCTCGAAGATCAGCACCGGCGACTTGCCGCCCAGTTCCATCGAGTACTTCTTAAGGCCCGCGGTCTGCATGATCTTCTTGCCGGTGGCGGTGCCGCCGGTGAACGAAATGGCGCGTACGTCCGGGTGACGCACCAGGGCATCGCCTGCGGTGGCGCCGTAGCCCTGGATCACGTTGAGCACGCCATTGGGGATGCCGGCCTCTACCGCCAGGCGGCCCAGTTCGTTGGCGGTCAGCGGCGACAGTTCGCTCATCTTCAGCACCGCCGTGTTGCCCAGGGCCAGGCAGGGCGCGGTCTTCCAGGTGGCGGTCATGAACGGCACGTTCCACGGCGACACCAGCGCACACACGCCGACCGGCTGGTACAGGGTGTAGTTGAGCATCTGGTCGTCGACCGGGTAGGTGTGGCCATCCATGCGCGTGCACACTTCGGCGAAGAAGTCGAAGTTGTGCGAGGCCCGCGGGATCAGCACGTTCTTGGTCTGGTGAATCGGCAGGCCGGTATCCAGGGTTTCCAGCTCGGCCAGCCGGGGCACGTTCTGCTCGATCAGCTCGCCCAGCCTGCGCATCAGCCGCGCACGCTCCCTGGCCGGGGTGCCGGCCCATTTGGGGAACGCCTCCCGGGCTGCTGCAACTGCCTGGGCAACTTCTTCGGCGCCGCCGCTGGCGACTTCGCCGATGGCCTCGCCGGTGGCCGGGTTGTAGTTGACGAAGACGTCCTTGCTTTCGACCTCACGGCCATTGATCCAGTGCTTGATCATCGGGTTCATGCCTCTTGCGGGTTCAGCGCGAAGAACTCGGCTTCGCTGACAATGCGGTTGACCAGGCGGCCGACACCTTCCACTTCCACCACCACTTCATCACCCGGCACCACGTCGGCCAGGCCTTCGGGGGTGCCGGTGGCGATCATGTCGCCCGGTTGCAGGGTCATGAAGCTGGACAGGTATTCGATCAGGTAGGGGATGTCGAAGATCATGTCGCGGGTGCTGCCCTGCTGCTTGAGCTCACCGTTGATCCAGGTGCGCAGGGTGAGGTTGGACGCATCCGGCACATCGGCCACATCGACCATCCACGGGCCCACCGGGGTGGTGGCGTCGCGGTTCTTCACCCGCAGGTTGGGGCGGTAGTAGTTCTCCAGGTAGTCGCGGATCGCGTAGTCGTTGCACACCGTGTAGCCGGCCAGGTACTGCAGCGCGTCCTCGCGCCTGACGTTGCGCGCCGGCTTGCCGATCACCGCCACCAGCTCGCACTCGTAGTGCATGTACTTGACGTTGTCCGGGCGCCAGGTGACCTGGTTGTGGCCGGTGTAGGTACCGGGCGACTTGACGAAGGCCAGCGGCTCGGTGGGTGCGGCAAAGGCCAGTTCGGCGGCGTGGTCGGCGTAGTTCAGGCCCAGCGCGAACATGCTGCCGGTGGCCGGCGGCAACCACTGCACCTCGTGCTCGGCGAGCAGGCGGCCATCGGCCAGGCGCACGTTGTTGCCATCTTCCACGGTCACGGCGTGGTCCTGGCCCTGGTAACGGATATGGGCGTGTTTCATCAGCGTTGCTCCTGTTCGGCCACGATCGGGTTGGCCAGGCGGCCCAGGCCGCTGATCCGGACCTCGACCTGATCGCCTGGCAGCACGTCCACGCGGCCTTCGGGGGTGCCGGTAATCAGCACGTCGCCTGCGTGCAGGGTCATGAACTCGCTGATCTCGGCGATCAGCTGCGGGATGTTGCGCACCAGGTTGGCGGTGCTGTTGTGCTGGCGCAGTTCGCCATTGACGAACAGCTCGATGGCCAGCTGATGCGGGTCGGCCACCTGCGCGGTCGGCACCAGCTCAGGGCCGAGTACGCAGAAACCATCGCGGCACTTGGCCTTGACCGCCGGGCGGTAGTAGCTGTCTTCGGGCAGGCTGAACTCGTTGACGATGGTGTAGCCGGCCACGTGCTCCAGGGCCTGTTCGACGCTCACGCGGCTGGCGCGCTTGCCGATCACCACGCCCAGCGCCGGGCCCGGCTGCAGGCGTTCGACACCTTGCGGGTACACCACCGGGGCGCCATGGCGGTTGCGCGTGTTGGGGGTCTTGATGAACAGCACCGGCTTGACCGGGGGCTTCTGGTACGGCGCCTGTTCGAATTCGGCGAGACGCTGGTTCAGCAACCCCTGGTAGTTCAGCGCAACGCCGAACAGGGTGCCGGTGGCAACGTCGTGCAGGGCACGGCTCATGCTCTTCTCCTGGCAAGGGCAGGGCGGCAAGCACCCTGCGGGACAAATCGTTAATGTGTTAACGTTATAATTAAGATGTTAACGAAAGGCAAGCGGCGCGTGTCAGGCGTTAAGCTGCCGGCAGAACAGGAACACAGCAGGAAACCCCGTCATGAACGAACGCACGCCGATTCCCAACATCAACATCGGGCAGGTCTACGACCAGCGGTACAGCGATGCCGAGGTGCATTACGACAAGCTCGGCAACCTGGCCGGCTTTTTCGGCCGCAACATGCCGGTGCACCGCCACGACCGCTACTTTCAGGTGCATTACGTCAAGAGCGGCACGGTGCGGGTGTACCTGGATGACCAGCAGTACGTGGAGTCGGGGCCGATGTTCTTCCTTACCCCGCCGACCACCCCGCACTCGTTCGTCACCGAGCCCGACGCCGACGGCCACGTGCTGACCGTGCGCCAGCAACTGGTATGGCAACTGCTCGAAGCCGACCCTGCGCTGGCGCCTGGGCCGCAGGTGGCGCCGGCGTGCGTGGCGCTGAGCGGGCTGGAGGGACGGTTTGCCGACGAGGCGCGGCGCCTGGTGTTGCTGTTCGACGAGCTGCACCGCGAGATCAATGCCGCGCAGGTGGGCCGTGGCCCGGCGCTGGACAGCCTGACCCGGCTGATCATGCTCAGCCTGCTGCGCCTGTGCGCGCGCTCGCTGCCGGCGCGCCAGACCCGGCATGAGGACCTGCAGGTGTTCCACCGCTTCAACGAGCTGATCGAGGCGCATTACCTGGAGCACTGGCCGCTGTCGCGCTATGCGCTGGGGGTAGGGGTGACCGAGGCGCGGCTCAATGACGTGTGCCGGCGTATCGCCGACCTGTCGTCCAAGCGCCTGATCCTGGAGCGCCTGATGCAGGAAGCCAAGCGCCTGCTGGTGTTCACCGGCAGTTCGGCCAACGAGATCTGTTACAGCCTGGGCTTCAAGGACCCGGCGTACTTCAGCCGGTTTTTCCTGCGCTATGCGCAGGTGACGCCGGGCGAGTACCGCCAACGGCAGGCGGGCGTGCGCTGACATGGCATTTTTCCGTTTTTGTTGTTAGGCGCGGCAAGCGCCGCTGCCGCCATGATGGCGGTAGCGGTGTAACGGAAAAATGCCTTTTACAGGGGTGCGCTTGTACTTTTCAGAGCGCTCAGGCGGCGTTGTTCAACCACAGGTTTTCAAAACGCCAGGTGCTGAACAACGTCTGCTCCGGCGCCGCGCCGCCGACCTTGCGTGAAAACGCATCGAGCAGGTTGGCATAGCCCCAGATCAGCAGGCCGCCCTTGTCGTACTGGATCTGCTGCGCCTGGTGGACCAGTGCGGTGCGCCTGGCCAGGTCCGGCTGGGCCATGGCCTGCAGAAACAGCTGGGTGAACTGCGGGTCGTCGAAGTGGGTCTTGTTGGCCACCGCGAACGGCGCGTCGGTGTGCATGGCGCTGGCCAGGAACGGCGCACCGATGGTGCCGCCGGTGCTCAGCAGCCACTGGTCCTGCTGCGGGCCGTTGAAGGTGGCGCTGTCGACCTGGCGCACATCGAGGGTCACGCCGATGCGCCTGGCCTGCTCGGCCAGCACCAGCGCCGAGGCCAGCGCCGGCCCGGCGGTGGTCACCAGTTCCACCCGCAGGTGTTCCTGGCCAGCCTCGCGCAGCAGTTGCGCGGCGCGCTGCGGGTCATGGGCACGCGGGGGCAGGGCGTGGTTGAAGGTGGGGTCGAACGGGGCGTACAGGTCGTTGGCCACGCGGCCCTGGCCGTTGAGGGCGCGGCGCACCAGCTCGTCGCGGTCGGCCAGCAGGCGCAGTGCCTCGCGCACCCGCGGGTCGTTGAATGGCGGCTTGCTGGTGTTCATTTCGAACGACAGCCAGTTGCCGCTGATCGACGTCACCAGGTTCAGCCGCGGGTCGCGCTCGAGCACCTGCAACTGCTCGCTGGGCATGCCGTTGGCCATGTCGATCTGCCCGGCACGCAGCGCGGCCAGGCGCGAGACCTGGTCCTTGAAGTCGATGATCTCCAGTTCATCGGCATACGGCCTGCCGGCCTTGTAGTAGTTCTCGAAGCGGCTGAACACCGAGCGCTGGCCGGGGGTGAAACTCTTGAACCGGTAGGGCCCTGCGCCGACCGGGTTGGTGACCGGGTGATAGTCCACCGGCACGATGCCACCGAAATTCACCCAGGTTTCCGGCAGTGGCAGGAAGCTGCGGCCGTCCTTGAAACTCAGGCGCACCGTGCGGTTGTCGAGCTTGACCAGGTTGTCGCGGTCCACCCAGTGCAGCAAGGCGGCGTAGGGCGAAGCCAGCTGCGGGTCGGTGAGGCGGCGGATCGAGAAGATCAGGTCGTCGGCATCGATGGTCTTGGCGTTGTGGAATTCCAGGCCCTGGCGCAGGCGCAGGGTCCAGCTGCGCGCGTCGCTGCTGGCCTCGGCGAACTCGGCCAGGGCCAGGCGCGGCTGCATCTGCTCGTCCCATTCCCACAGTTTGCTGTACAGCGCAAAGCCGCGCACGATGCCGCTGCCGATGGGCTTGTGGGCGTCGAGGTTGCCGGTCTGGCCGCCGTCCAGGATGCCCAGGCGCAGGCGCCCGCCGTGCCGCGGCTGGGCAACCCCGGCGGCGGGGGCGGGGGCGTCATCCGGGCCGCAGCCGCTGAGCAGGCTGGTGCCCAGCAGCAGGCCGCCGCCCATGGCCAGGCCCTGGCCGATGAACTGGCGCCGGCTGTAGTGGTTGGGGTTCATGGCTCAGGCTCCTGCCGCGCGCAACTGCGCGGTGGCCTGCACGGGCCGGCTCAGCGCCTGCCGTTCACCGCGAAAGTGCGGCAGGACGTGCTCGCCCAGGCGGTAGGCTTCTTCCAGGTGCGGGTAGCCGGCCAGGAAGAACAGGTCGATGCCCAGCGCGTTGTACTCGCGAATGCGCGCCACCACGTTGGCGTAGCTGCCCACCAGCGCCAGGCCCGGCGGGATGCCGATGTGGCTGAAGCCCGACCACACGTTGGGGTAGATGAAGAAATCGTCGAAGCCACGCTCGTCGTGCTCGGGCCGGTAGTCCTCCTCGTAGCTGAGCTTGCGCGCGGTACGCAGCCCTTCGTGGGCCGCCTTGGCCTTGGCGGCCCCCCTGGCCACGCCCTCGTCGAAAAAGCGCTTGGCTTCGGCCAGCGCCAGTGCCTCGGTCTCGCGGGCGATCACGTCGATCGACAGGCCGAAGCGGATGTCGCTGCGGCCGAACGTGAGCGCACGCTGGCGGATGTCGGCGATCAGTGCGGCGATCTCGTCGGGGTGCTCGGCGCGCATCAGGTAGAAGTCGGCATGCTTTGCAGCGAACTCGCGGGCGGCAATCGACGAGCCGGCGGTGCAGATCAGCGGCAGCTCAGCCTTTTTCTGCGGCCCGCGCAGGCCGCCGCCTTCGGCCTTGTAGAAGCGCCCGTCGTAGTGGAAGTGCTCCGAGTGCCAGTAGCCCTTGACCACATCCATGAACTCGGTGGCGCGGGCGTAGCGCTCGTCGTGCTCGGCCAGGTCGCCGACCTGGCGCTGGAGGGCGTCCGAGCCGCCGTTGATGATGTTCCACACCAGCCGGTTGCCGCTGGCGCGCTGGTAGGTGGCGGCCTGCTGCACCGCCACCCACGGGGTGTAGTGGTAGGGCTGGAACGCGGTGACGAACTTCAGCGTGCGGGTTTCGCGGGCCAGCAGCGAGCACACCGTCCAGGGCTCTTCGCCGGACGGCGCATTGACCATCAGCGCACCGCCGAAGCCGTTGATTTCGGCGGCCCGGGCAATCTGCCCCAGGTAGTCGATGTAGGTGAAGTGGTCACCGACCGCAAACCCCGACACCGCGCCGGTGCTGGCGCCGCCGGCATGCCAGTCGCCGCGGTTGCGCGGGTCGCCGGGCAGGAACTGGGTTTCACCGTGCAGCGGCAGGCGGGTAAAGAATTCGATGCTCATGGGCAGGCTCCTGGCTTATTGCACGCTGGGGTTGCAGATAGGGGTGACGGGCTGGTCGCTGAACACCTTGCGCGCGAAGGGCAGCGAGTCCTTGAGCGAGGCATTGACCGTCTCGCTGTGGCCCAGGCCCTTGTACAGGTGGCCCTCCACCACCGAGCCGGCAGCGCAGGCGTCCTTCATCAGGCTGACCTGGGTGACGGCAGCGGGGGTCTTGTCCTCGGCGCCGGTGCCGATGAAGATCGGCTGCGCAAGCTTGAGCGTCGGGTAGGAGACCTGCGCCAGCCACGGCTTGAGTTGTGCGCCGTCGGTGGCCTTGCGCGTGTTGGCCGGGGTCAGCCCGGTGCCGATCACATCGGCGGTGAGCGACGCCAGGCAGGTGGTGCGAGCCTGTTCGAACAGTGGCAGGGCCTTGTCGGTGTAGAAGTCGCGCGGGTCGATGCTCGGGTCGTATTGCTGCGCGGCCAGCAGGGTGTAGAAACCGTAGGCCAGTGACGCGTCGACCTTGTTCGGGTCCTGCTCACCCACGTTGCTGGCGCCCACGGTGTAGATCACCCCGGTACCGACGCTGCCCTTCAGGCCCAGGTCCGGAGCGTAGGTGGGGGCATAGGCGGCAGAGGCGAAGGCCCCGGCGCCGCCCTGGGACTGGCCGACCACCAGCACCTTGTTGGCCAGGCCCGGCACCCCGCTGACCACGGCGCGGGCCGCATCGAGGATGCCGTAGGCGGCCATGCGGTTGTTCAGCAGCGGGTGGCCGCCGGGCACGCCCAGGCCCTGGTAGTCGGTGGCGACGATGGCATAGCCCTCGTTCAGCCAGCGCGCCAGGTACTGCACGTCGCGGTACGAGCGGCCCGACCAGGACGGCGCGCAGATGTCGGCCACGCCGACGGTGCCATGCCCCCAGGTGACCACCGGCCAGCCGCCGGCCGGGGCCTTGCCCTGGGGAATGAACAGCGCGCCGGAGACCGCGATCGGGGTCTTGCCGTCGATGCCGTCGGTGGAGCTGTAGAGAATGCGCAACTGGCTGGCCGCGCCGGGCAGGCTGAGGGTCTGCTCCAGCGGCTCGCTGCGCAGCAACGTGCCGGGGGTGGCCGGGATCGCCTGTTCCCAGTGGTAGAACGCCGAAACGCGCCCGTCGCCCTGCAGCAGGTCGGGCGTGGGGGCGTAGGTGTCGGCGGCCATGGCGGCGCAGGAGAGGGCGAGCAGGCTCAGGCCGAAGGCCACGGAGTGCGGGAATTTCATCAGGGGCTTCCTTGGGCGAAACAACGATGCCGGGTGCAGAGCGAAAGCCGTGCCAGGTGCTGAAATATTCACGCAACCTGCTGAATCAGCAGGGTTTTCCTGGTTTCATACAGACGCTGCCCAGCACCGCGCTGCTGATTCGCAAGCAACCCCCTGGGCCGGATTGCTGCTGTGGCAGCAGTGCCTCAGCAGGTGGTTTCTGATAGGTGAAATTGGAATATACAAAGATGAATTAATAATTATTTGTTCTAATTTGTTTCGTGCACTATGGGCCGGCGCTATCAATGCCAGGAATGCACCATGTCGCTGATTACCCATCCCCATGCCCGGGAACTGACCAAATCCGTTCGTGCCACCGTGCTGGTGTTCAAGGACCCTCGCTCCCAGGAACTGCTGGCCCGTATCGAGCGCCTGGCGCCGAGCGAGGCCAACACCCTGATCATCGGCGAGACCGGCACCGGCAAGGAACTGGTGGCGCGGCATATTCACCAGTTGAGCCGGCGCGGTCGCGAACCGTTCGTGGCGGTCAACTGCGGCGCCTTTGCCGAAACCCTGGTGGAGAGCGAGTTGTTCGGCCATGAAAAGGGCGCATTCACCGGGGCCACCAACAGCAAGGCGGGCTGGTTCGAGGCGGCCAATGGCGGCACGCTGTTTCTCGACGAGATCGGCGACCTGCCGTTGAACATGCAGGTCAAGCTGCTGCGTGTGCTGCAGGAACGCGAAGTGGTGCGGCTGGGGTCGCGCACGCCGATCCCGATCAACGTGCGCCTGGTGGCGGCCACCAACGTCAACCTGGCCGATGCGGTGGTGGCGGGGCACTTTCGCGAAGACCTGTTCTACCGCCTGCACGTGGCGACCATCCGCCTGCCGCCGCTGCGCGAGCGCCCCGGCGACATCCTGCCGCTGGCCGAGTTCTTTCTCGAGGAGCATTGCCAGCGCCTGGGCTACAGCCGCGCCAGCCTGAGCCTGGAGAGCGAGCGCAAGCTGCTGGGGCACAGCTGGCCAGGCAACATCCGCGAGCTGGAAAATGCCATTCACCATGCCTTGCTGGTGTGCCGCCAGCAGGTGGTGCAGCCGGCCGACCTGCACCTGGTGGACATGCGCTCGGTGGGTATCCGCCAGGAGGAGAGCGCCCAGCCGCTGCGCCTGCAGACGCCAGAGGCGCCAAGCCTGGAGGCGGCGCTGACGGCGCTGTTCGAGCAGAACGTCGAGGATTTGTACGAGCATATCGAAGAGACGGTGTTTCGCACCGCGTACCGCTACTGCCACGGCAACCAGCTGCAGACCGGGCGCCTGCTCAACATCAGCCGCAACATCGTGCGGGCGCGTCTGGAGAAGATCGGCGAGCTCAAGCGTAGCGATACTGTCGGCCTGTAAGGGCTCTTCGCGGGTCCACAGGTTGTGCACCGACTTGAGGGGCTGTGAACGTTCTGTGGGAGCGGGCTTGACCCGCGATACAGGCGCCACCGGGTCAACTGATCCGCATTAATCCCCCCAACCTGAATCTGTAACCCAGTACACCTCGAAGCCATAGTAGCGGCCTCCCTGATGAGGTCCGACCATGTATCACTACGACGAATACGATCGTGCACTGGTGTTCGAGCGCGTAGCCCAGTTCCGCGACCAGGTGCAGCGCTTCACTGCCGGTGAACTGAGCGAAGAAGAATTCCTGCCACTGCGCCTGCAAAATGGCCTGTACCTGCAAAAGCATGCCTACATGCTGCGCGTGGCCATCCCCTACGGCACCCTCGGCGCCCGCCAGATGCGCACCCTGGCCAGCATCGCGCGCGACTACGACCGCGGCTACGGCCACTTCACCACGCGCCAGAACATCCAGTTCAACTGGGTCGAACTGGCCCAGGTGCCGGATATCCTGCAGCGCCTGGCCGAGGTCGACATGCATGCGATCCAGACCTCTGGCAACTGCGTGCGCAACATCACCACCGAGGCCTTCGCCGGCGTCGCCGCCGACGAGATCATCGACCCGCGCCCGCTGGCCGAGATCCTGCGCCAGTGGTCGACCATCAACCCCGAGTTCCTGTTCCTGCCGCGCAAGTTCAAGATCGCCATCTGCTCGGCCCGCCAGGACCGCGCAGCGATCATGATGCACGACATCGGCCTGTACCTTTACCGCGACGGGCGCCAGCAGATGCGCCTGCGGGTGATGGTCGGCGGCGGCCTGGGGCGCACGCCGATCCTGGGCCTGCAGATCCGCGAGGGCCTGCCGTGGGAGCACCTGCTGTCGTACGTCGAGGCCATCCTGCGGGTGTACAACCGCCATGGCCGGCGCGACAACAAGTACAAGGCGCGCATCAAGATCCTGGTCAAGGCACTGGGCATCGAGGCTTTTGCCCGTGAAGTCGAACAGGAATGGCAACACATCAAGGACGGCCCGGCGCAGCTCACCGAAGCCGAGTTCCAGCGGGTGGCCGAAGGCTTCGCGCCGCCATGCTACGCCGCGCAGCCCGACGGCGACCTGGACTACGGCACCCACCTGGCCATGGACCGCTCCTTCGCCCGCTGGGTCTCGCGCAACGTGCAGCCGCACAAGGTGGCCGGCTATGCCAGCGTGGTGCTGTCGACCAAGCCCGGCCCGGCGGCGCCCCCCGGCGACCTCACCGCCGAGCAGATGGACAACGTGGCCGACTGGTCGGAGCACTTCGGTTTCGGTGAAATCCGCATCGCCCACGAGCAGAACCTGATCCTGCCCGATGTCCGCAAGGCCGACCTGTACCCGCTGTGGCGTCTGGCCTGCGAGCAGGGCCTGGGCACCGCCAACATCGGCCTGTTGACCGATATCATCGCCTGCCCGGGCGGCGACTTCTGCGCGCTGGCCAACGCCAAGTCGATCCCCATCGCCCAGGCCATCCAGAGCCGCTTCGACGACCTCGACTACCTGCACGACCTGGGCGAGCTGAGCCTGAACATCTCGGGCTGCATCAACGCCTGTGGCCACCACCACATCGGCAACATCGGCATCCTGGGCGTCGACAAGAACGGCAGCGAGTGGTACCAGGTGACCCTGGGCGGGGCGCAGGGCAAGGCCAGCGCACTGGGCAAGGTGATCGGCCCGTCGTTCAGCGCCGCCGAGATCCCCCGCGTGATCGAGCAGATCGTGGCCACCTACTGCGCCTACCGCGAACTCGACGAGCCCTTCGTCGACACCGTGGCGCGGGTGGGGCTGGAGCCGTTCAAGGAGCGCGTCTATGCCAGGCAGCCGGAGGTGTCCACATGCGCAATGTGATCGCGATACGCCAAGGGCAGGCGCAGCTTGTGGAGGGCGACAGCTGGCAGTTGCTGCGCGAGCAGGAGGCGCCGCTGCCGACGGGCGCGCTGATTTTGCCGCTGCACCGCTGGCTGGCGCAGCCCAGTGGTTATCACGGGCTGTGGCTGGGGCCGGATGACGATGTCGAGTCGCTGCAGCTGTGGCTGGGCGTGCTGCCGCTGATCGCCATCGACTTCCCCTCGTTTCGCGATGGCCGTGGCTACAGCCAGGCCTACCTGCTGCGCACGCGGCTGGGCTGGCAGGGCGAATTGCGTGCTGTCGGCGATGTGCTGCGCGACCAGCTGAGCCATATGCGCCAGTGCGGTTTCGACAGTTTTGCCGTGCGCGAGGACAAGTCGGCAGCCGACGCGCTCAAGGGCCTGCAGGGCATGAGCGTGCTCTACGGGCGTTCGGTGATCGAGCCCAGGCCGCTGTTTCGGCGACGTTGAGTGCGTAGGGTGCTGTCGCGTCGGTGATGGAACGGGCTACCATGCAGGTTCGCCCGTTGGACAGGATGTTGCAGCATGCTTTTCAGTACCCGTACTGCCCGGCCGGCCGATGCTGAAGCCCTCAGCGACATCGCCAGCCAGACCTTCGCCCTGGCAAGCCCCGCCGATTCATCGGCCAAGGCGCTTGCCGCCTATATCCGAGGCCATCTTCAGCCCGAACACTTCTGCCTGCACCTGATCAGCCGCGCCAAGCAATTGCGCGTGCTGGAGCATGACGGCGTGGTGGTGGGCTACACCCTGATCGACAAGGCGGCGCAGGCGCTGGGTATCGAGGCGGCCGACGGCCTGCCGGAACTGAGCCGCTGCTACGTACTGCCCGAGCACCATGGCCAGGGCGCGGCCCAGCGCCTGCTTGAGGACACCCTGGCCCAGGTGGGCGGGGCGATCCGCCTGACGGTCAACGAACACAACAGCCGGGCGATCCGCTTTTACCAACGCAATGGCTTCCGCCAGGTGGGCGAGGCCATTTTTGTCTGCGGGCCGGAACGTCACCGTGACTGGGTGATGGTGCGCGCCTGCGCCACTGCCGAACCAGAGGCTGCCGATGACTGATCTTTCTGCCTACCCCATCACCCGCAAATGGCCTGCCCGCCACCCCGAGCGCCTGCAACTGTATTCGCTGCCCACGCCCAACGGGGTGAAGGTGTCGATCATGCTCGAAGAGACGGGCCTGGCCTACGAGGCGCACAAGGTGGACTTTGCCACCGAGGATCAACTGAGCGCCGAGTTCATCTCGCTCAGTGCCAACAACAAGATCCCCGCGATCCTCGACCCGCACGGGCCGGGGGGCAAACCGCTGGGGCTGTTCGAGTCGGGGGCGATCCTGCTGTACCTGGCCGAGAAGACCGGCCAGCTGCTGCCTGAAGACCCGGCTGCGCGCTACGAGACGATCCAGTGGCTGATGTTCCAGATGGGCGGTATCGGCCCGATGTTCGGCCAGGTGGGCTTCTTCAACAAGTTCGCCGGCAAGGCCTATGAAGACAAGCGCCCGCTGCAGCGCTACGTGGACGAGGCGCGGCGCCTGCTGGGCGTGCTGGACCGGCGCCTGCACGGGCGCGACTGGATCATGGACGAGTACGGCATCGCGGATATCGCCACGCTGCCGTGGGTGCGCAACCTGATCGGTTTCTACGAAGCGGGGGATCTGGTGCGGATCGAAGAGTTCGTCGAGGTTCGCCGCGTGCTGGAGGCGTTTCTGGCGCGGCCGGCGGTGCAGCGCGGCTTGCTGATTCCGGGTTGACCGGGTTGTGCTGCGGTCAGCGCGGGCCTGGCCCGCGCTGACCGCAGCGCCGTCTCAGTGGCTCTGGCGCCACGTCACCTCGGTGATTCCGTACCGCTCGGCCAGTGGCTTGCTGACCTTCTTTACCTTCTCGCGCCCATAGCGCGGAATATGCCCCACCCCGGCGTCACAGCTGGCCCAGTGCCAGGCTTCGGCGTTGTCCATCGCCTCGGCACGAATCACGAAGGACTTCTGTTTGCCGTGCAATTGATAGTCGATGACGAAGAGTTTTGCGTTGTTCATGGTTCCCTGAAAATCCTTTCAACGTGGTGACCGATGCGTGTTCACTCATACCGCCTAACTAAGTACCTTCCAGCCACCAAATAATTCAGTCTGATTGTTCGACATCAGTGTTCGGCGCTGACGGTGAGGTGGCGAGCATCGGTGTCGAACACTACCTGTTCCAGCCGGTGGGCCATGCCGCAGGCCAACGAATCGTAGGCAGGGATCACCCGTTCCTCGGCCGACAGGCAGTGGATGATGTCCAGTTTGCGCTCGGCATGGGCGGTCTCCAGTTCGAAGATCCGCGCATAGCGCTCCAGGTCGTTGTTCAGGCTCGACAGGTATTCACGCAGGCGCGAGTGGTCCACCGCGCTCTGGCTGAAGTGCCAGGTCATGGGGTGGATCAGAAACCGCGAGTGGGGCACGGCCAGGCGTTCGCTGGCGGCCAGGTACATCACGATGCCCATGGATTCGATGTTGCCCGCATTCACCGCGCTGACCGGCACCGGCAGCGACTTGAGGAAGCTGTAGATCGAGAACCCCAGGTGGGTGCTGCCGCCGATGGTCGACAGGTTGAGCAGCAGGGCGCTGGCCCCTTCGTCGATCGCCTGCAGGCAACGGTCGCGAAAGCGCTCGGTGGTGCCCTGATCGATCGGGCAATGAAAGTGGATGACGTACTGCTTCATCAAGAGTCCTCAAGACCGACGCACCCTCGGTGCGCCGGTCGCTCGAGCGTCAGCTACGACCACCACCACTTGGTTTGCGGGTGTCAGACTTGGTGGCGTCAGGCTTCTTGTTGCCCTGGCTGCCAGCGCCGCCTCCGGAGGCCTGCCCACCTTTTTTGCCGGCTTCCGACGCCTTGTTCTTGTCGTTGGCAAAGTTTCCCGAGTTTTCTTTCTTGTCCATGATGCTGATCCTCATGTCATTGGGATGCGAAGCCTTGTGGACCTCACATAGGTGTGGAGATAGGCCACGGGGCAAAGTTTTAAAATCTTTGCGTGCATGAGACGAACGGTAAGCCCGCACGACTTTTTCATCCGCTTGGCGGGGCTGTGGAACTTTGCAGCGCAGCGCCCATTCCCTTGCATATCGACTGCAAGGGGCAGCCAAGAGGACAACGGCCATGACCGTGATGAACGCAACCCGCCCGACTGCCGACCTGGCGCAGGTTCAGGCCGGCGACCTGCTCAACCGCTACCAGGCGCTGCTGCGCGGTGACCTGGTGGGCAGTGCCGCCTGGCTGGCCGAGCAACTGCTGCGCACCCAGGGTCTGCAGGACGACCTGCCGGCAACCCCGGGCGAACTGGACGCGTGGACCGACCGGCGCACCGCCGCAGTTGCCGGCGAATACGCCGAGTACCTGGCCGGGCGCAAGGCTGGCGCGCCCCGGCGCTATTTCAGCACTCGCGCTCACGCGCTGTACTTTCTGCACCATGTGGCCCCCACCAAGGCGGTGGACGGCGCCTGGCTGCACGGGCTGCTGCGACACTGGGCCGACCCGCGCTATCACGGGCTGATCCGTATCTACCTCGAAGAGCTGGGCGATGGCGACCCGGCCTGCAACCATGTGCTGATCTATCGCCGCCTGCTGGCCGAGGCCGGTTGCCACGAGCCGGTGCCGCTGCCCGACGAGCGTTACCTGCAAGGCTGCCTGCAACTGGCGCTGGGGGCCAACAGCGACATGTTCCTGCCCGAGGTGATCGGCTACAACCTGGGCTATGAGCAGCTGCCGTTGCACCTGCTGATCAGCGCCTATGAGCTCGACGAACTGGGCCTGGATGCCCAGTACTTTCGCCTGCACGTCACCATCGACAACGCCAGCAGCGGCCATGCACGCAAGGCCGTGCAGGCCCTGCAGCAGTTGCGCCCGGAGCAGGACGACGGGCGTTTCTACCAGCGCGTGGCCGCCGGCTACCGGCTCAACGACCTGGGCCAGGGCTCGGCGGCGATCATCGCAGGCTTTGACCCGGAGGCCGAGGTGGTGGCGCTGCTCGAACGCAAACGCGCCTTCGGCCAGCACATGCATTCGGACTACTGCCGCTTCCAGGGGCGCACCGTCAATCAATGGCTGGCCGAGCCGGGCAGCATGCCGGGCTTTCTTGGCGTACTGGAACAGAAGGGCTGGATCAAGCGCGGGCAGGACCCACAGCTCAGCCGCTTCTGGCAGGTGATCGAGGGGCCGGGCGCGGCGATGTTCGGGGTGTTCAGCGTGTATGAAAAGCAGCTGCTGCATGACTGGATTGCCGGCGACTGGCAGCCGGCCAGCAACCCCGAGCGTACCCAGGGCAGCGCCCTGCAACCCTCGATGCCTTCGGACGACACCGCGCTCGACATCGAGCTGCAGGCGCTGCCCGCACAGTGCCGTATCGAACGCCTGATCGACGCCATGGCCGGCAACCGCCATGCACTGCCGCGCGGCCTGCAGGCCACGCGGATGTACCGCCAGCTCACCGGCCTAAACTGAAGGAGTGCACCATGCTGCTGAACACCTGCCAGCCTGAAGCGGACAAGGCCCTGCTGCAACTGGGCCGGCGTCTGCAGGCCGACGGCTACCGCTTCACCTGCGTCACCCCGCTGACCCAGCAGCGCAACAACGAGCGCCAGAGCGCGGCGCGGGCGCGCACCCTGCGCGACATTTTTGGCTGGAACCGTCCGTTCACCGCTTCGCTGCTGTCGGCCGACGAACTGGCGCAGATGCGCGTGGCACAGATTCTCGACGAAGACGGCGACTGCTGGCGCAGCCGGGTGCGCTGGTCGAGCCTGGAGGACCTGCTGTTCGTGCATTCGGGCTTTCCCACCACGCAGGCCGATGCGGTGTTCTTCGGGCCCGACAGCTATCGCTTCGCACACTTCATCGCCAGCCACCTGCAGGGCCGCTTCAGCGAAATCAACCACGCGGTGGATATCGGCTGCGGGGCCGGGGTAGGGGCGATACTGATCGGCCGTGCACGCCGGCACGCCCAGGTCACCGCGCTGGACATCAACCCCGACGCCCTGCGCCTGAGCGCGATCAACGTGGCCCTGGCCGGGCTGGCCAATGTGTCGGTGGCGCACAGCGATGTACTGCAGGGCATTACCGGCAACTTCGACCTGATCGTCGCCAACCCGCCGTACATGCTCGATGCCGGCCGCCGCGCCTATCGGCACGGTGGCGGCAGCCTGGGCGCCGACCTGTCGCTGCGCATCGTCAACGAGGCAATCGGGCGCCTGAGCCAGGGCGGCACGCTGCTGCTGTACACCGGGGTGGCGATGGTCGACGGGCACGACCCGTTCCTTGCCGCCATCCGTGCCCAGCTCACCGCCCCGCAATGGTCGTGGCACTACCAGGAGCTGGACCCTGACGTGTTTGGCGAGCAACTGCTCGAACCTGGCTACGAGCAGGTCGAGCGCATTGCAGCGGTGGGGCTGACGGTGACGCGCAACGGCTGAACATGCCGGTGCGGTTTCATTGCCCCGGTCAATCAGATGCCGGGGGCTGTATTGGAGTTTTCGATTTGAATGTCGGGCCCGGGGGGCCCTTACTAGTGGTTACACCTGAGACATCGAGGGTTGCATCATGCCAATGAACGGAGTGTGTGATCTGGAACTGCGTCGCCTGATAGAAGGCGCCTTTCTGCCATGGCGCTGTGAAGTGGCGTGCAGCGACGGATTGGCGCTGACCATCCACCTGCCGGCCGATGCCGAGTATGCCGAGCTTACGGTCACGGGTATCCAGCTGAGCGCCTTGCCCGACGTGCGGGCCATCGCGGACCTGGTGGGTCAGATCCGCGAAGAGCGCCGCACCATGGGCCTGCAGCCGCGCAGGCTGTACCGCGCCTGACCCCCATGCGCCCGGCTAGCCCAGGCCGGCCGGGCGCAGGTATTCCGGTTGCAGGGTGTTGAACCAGAACAGGATCATCGACACCAGGATGGTCACCTGCACCAGCAACCCCACCCCCCACACGCTGGCCGAGTACAGCAGGCCGTCTTCCTTGCGGATGCGCATGAAGGTCGGCAGACCGGTGAACAGCAGAAAGGTCGCGTACACCGTGGCCGCGCCCAGTATCGTGACCGCCAGCCAACGGCTCGGGTACAGCCCGGCCAGCCCGGCTATGAAATACGGTGTGGCGGTGTAGGCAGCAAAGCCGATGCACTGGTTGAGGGTGGGGCGTGCATCGAAGGTACGCGACATCCAGCGGATGAATGCCCCCATCAGCACCGTGCCCGCCATGATCGCCAGAAACAGCAGGATGCACAGCTGCAACGCGCTGCTGGCACTCAGGCGCACGTTCTCGTTTTCGGCCAGGCTCCAGCCCACCGAGGTGATCCCGATGAACAGGCATACGGTGGGTATCAGTGCCAGCAACAGCAGGTGTGACAGGTAGTGACGCGGGTGGGCTTCCTCGTCGTGGCGAATATCGGCCCACGCCGAGTTGGGTTGGGTGAACAGCTTGACCAGGTGGCTTGTCATGGCGGTCTCCGGTACCGGGGCGAAAGGGCCCCTCGTGTTCTGTGGAGGTCACAAAGCGGCCAGGGTTTCATCGGCTTTGCCGCAAGCGGACCAACTGCCTTGAACCATTGCGCGCGCGGGCCGGTCACTTCTTGCAGGGGCGCCAAACGGCGCCACCGATGACGACCATCACCTTCAGGAGTCAAGAACATGGACCAACAGACCTGTGCCTGCCCGGACTGCAACTGCAAGGTTGGCGACAACCCCGTGCAACGCGAAGGCAAGTCTTATTGCTGTCAGGCCTGCGCCGATCATCACCCGGCCGGCAAACCCTGTTCTGCCAGTGGCTGCGGCTGCGCCAGGCAGGCCCCCACGCACTGAGGCACTGAACCGTACCGGAGGATCCCGATGTCGACGCCAAAACCCAGCAACCAGTACAGCATGCGCAACCCGCTGACCCAGTACCCGCAACCGCCGTTTCCGGCCCAGGGCCAGTCGGCGCCTGGGCTGGACAGCGGCATGCAACCCAAGCCGGACCACGGTGAGCACAGCTACCAGGGTTTTGGCCGGCTCCAGGGGCGCAAGGCGCTGATCACGGGCGCCGACTCCGGTATCGGCCGTGCGGTGGCCATCGCCTTTGCCCGCGAGGGTGCGGACATCGTGCTCAACTACCTGCCCATCGAGCACAGCGATGCCAAGGAGGTCATCCAGTTGATCGAGGCCGAGGGCCGGCGTGCCATCGCCTTGCCGGGCGACCTCAAGGACGAGGCCTTTTGCCGCGAACTGGTCAGCCAGGCCCACGACCAGTTGGGTGGGCTGGACATCCTGGTCAACGTGGCAGGCAAGCAGGTGGCACGCAAGCAGGTGGGCCAGGTCAGCAGCGAACAGTTCGACGCCACCATGAAGACCAACGTGTACGCGCTGTTCTGGCTGTGCCAGGCGGCCGTGCCGCTGATGCCGGCCGGGGCCACCATCATCAACACCGCATCGATCCAGTCATACCAGCCGTCGGCGACCCTGCTCGACTACGCCACCACCAAGGCGGCGATCGTGGCCTTTACCAAGGCCCTGGCCAAGCAGGTGATCGAGCGCGGCATCCGCGTCAACGCGGTGGCACCGGGGCCGATCTGGACGGTGCTGCAGCCCAGCGGCGGGCAGCCGCCGGAGAAGATCCCCGACTTCGGCGGGCACACGCCGATGAAGCGCCCCGGCCAGCCGGCCGAGTGTGCGCCGTTGTACGTGCTGCTGGCGTCGCAGGAATCCAGTTACATCACCGGTGAAGTGTTTGGCGTGACCGGTGGCAACCCATTGCCTTAGGCGAGGAGACGAGCATGGCCAGCAGGGCGATCTGGAAGGGCGCGATCAGTTTCGGGCTGGTGCATATCCCGGTGTCGCTGACCACGGCGGTCAGCAGCGACCGGGTCGATTTCGACTGGCTCGACAAGCGCAGCATGGACCCGGTGGGCTACAAGCGGGTGAACAAGGTCACCGGCAAGGAGATCGACAAGGAGCATATCGTCAAGGGCGTGGCGTTCGAGAAGGGCCGCTATGTGGTGATCAGCGAGGACGAGATCCGCAAGGCGCGGCCCGAGGCCACCCAGACCATCGATATCTTCTCGTTCGTGGGCAGTGACGAGATCCCGCTGCAGCACTTCGACACGCCGTACTACCTGGCGCCGGACAAGCGCGGTGGCAAGGTCTACGCGCTGTTGCGCCAGACCCTGGAGAGCACCGGCAAGGTGGCGCTGGCCAAGGTGGTGCTGCATACCCAGCAGCACCTGGCGCTGCTGCGCCCGCTGGAGGACGCCCTGGTGATGATCACCCTGCGCTGGCCCGATGAGGTCCGCGGGCTCGAAGGGCTGGAGCTGGACAAGAGCGTGAGCGCGGCCACGGTGGACAAGAAGGAGCTGCAGATGGCCAAGCGTCTGGTGGAGGACATGGCCGGGCACTGGACGCCGCAGGAGTACCACAACGACTTCAAGGACACCATCATGGCGCTGGTGGAGGAGAAGGCCAGCCAGGGCAAGATCGCCACCGTGGAGGCGCCCGAAGACCAGGCAGCAGGCAAGGGGGCGGACATCATCGACCTCACCGAGCTGCTCAAGCGCAGCCTGGGTGGGGGCAAGAAGGCGCCGGCCAGGAAGGCAGCGCCTTCGCGCAAGAAAGCCTGACCGCGGCGGCTTCATCGCGGGTCGAGCCCGCTCCCACACCCACTGCGAGGCCCTGTGGGAGCGGGCTTGACCCGCGATGGGGTTACGCAAGGGCCGCGGTCTCCTGCAAATGCAGCCACTTGCCCTGCCCATCGAACACCACCGTCGACCAGCGCAGCGTGGTCTGGCCGCTGTCATCCTGCTGATGCTCGCGATAGGTCACCACCCCCGGCGCCACGTCGTGCATCTCATCGATCTCGATGCGCAGGCCAGGCCGTGAGCCATAGGCCTGGGCAAAAAAAACCTCCAGCTGCGCCTTGTCGAGCACCGTGCCCTTGAGCGTGAACATCGAGAACCCCTCGGCAAAGCGCTCCAGCAACGGCGGCCGTGCCTCGCCGGCCAGCCACTGGCGGATCTGCACATGCGCCTCCAGCACCTCTTCAAACCCCGCATTACGCTCTGGCATTGCATTCACTCCACAGGTTGAACAAACACGGCCCCGGCGCCCGGCAGGCGCAGCACCCAGGGCAAGGGCAGCAAGGTCAGCGCGGCGCCCAGCGCCAGCGCTTGCGCGTAGGCTGTAGGCTCCGGCAATCGCCAGTCGAGCACTGCGCCGAGCAACGCCACCCCGAAAAAGAAACTCAACTGCCGGTTCAGGCTCCACAACGCACTGGCCGCGCCCATGGCCGCCTCGGGGATCGCCACGAACGCCGCCGTCTGCGCGGTGCTGCTGCACAGGCTGCTGCCCAGGCCCAGCAACGCATACAGCAGCACCAGCCAACCGGGGTGGGCGACCAGCCAGGGGCTGGCCAACGCCAGCACCGCCAGGCTTTGAATGCCCATGCCGGCCAGCAGCAGCGGGCGTGGGCCCAGTGCGTTGAAGCGCCACCGGCTCAGGGCGATCGCCGCCAGCGCACCGGCGGCCCACGGCAGCATCAGCCCGCCGGTGGCAGTGGCGCTCAGGCCAAGCGTGCCTTGCAGGTACAGCGCCGCCACCAGGTTGAGCCCCATGAACACGCCCGGTACGCACAGGTAGATGAGCATGGCGGTGTGCAGCAGTGGCTGGCGCAACAGGCGCAGGTCCAGGGCCGGCCGTACGCTGGGCTGGGGCCGACCGCCGGGCAGCCAGGCCAGCACCAGCGCGGCGCACGCCAGGGTGGGCGCAAGCAGGGCGAAGAACACCCAGCGCCAGTCGCCCTGGTCGGCCATCAGCCCGCCCAGCGCCGGCGACAGCGCCGGCACCAGCAGGGCCACCATCATCACCCGCGAGGTGAGGCCGGCGCGCTCGCTGGCGGGGCAGGCGCGGTAGGCCAGCGCCTGGCCCACCGGGATCAGCAGGCCGCCACCCAGGCCCTGCAGCAGGCGCCAGACGATCAGTGCCTCGATGCTCCGGGCCGAGCCTGCCAGGGCACAGCCCAGGCCGAACAGGGCCAGCGACAGCAGCAGGGTGGCGCGCTCGCCGATGCGCTGCGCCAGCCCGTTACCCAGCGGGATGATCAGGGTCAGGCCGAGCATGTAGGCGTTGCCGACCCAGCCCAGCTGCGTGACCGAGGCGCCGAGCTGGCGCTGCAGGGCGGGGTAGGCGCTGTTGAGCACGAACAGGTTGAGCAGGTCGAGGGCAAAACCCATCAGGAAGATCAGGCTGACTTTGCTGCGAAAAGGCATGACGGGGCGCCGCTGGAGAACGATGGGCGCAGTGTAGGGCGGTGCTGATGATTGAATAAGCCCCGCAATACTGCCAGATTGGTCGAATTATTTTGACAATCAAGGGGCCTTTGCATGGTCAGCCTGGACCGTTTCGAGCTGTTTTGCGCCGTGGTGGAGGCGGGGTCGTTCACGGCGGCGGCCACACGCCTGTGCCAGACCCGTGCCGCGGTCAGCTTCGGTATCAAGCAACTGGAGGCGCAGTTGGGCGTGACCCTGCTGATCCGCACCACGCGCCGGGTGGCGTTGACCGATGCCGGCGAGGGGTTCTACCGTCAGTGCCTGCTGGTGCTGGAGCAGGCGCGGTTGGCCATCGAGCAGGCGCGTGCCGAGCATGGCGGGTTGCAGGGCAGCCTGCGGGTCACCTCCACGGTGGAGTACGGTTTGCGCGTGGTTGCGCCGGCCTTGCAGCTGTTCATGCGCGAGCACCCGTTGCTCAACGTGCGGCTGGAAACCCACACCAGCCACGCGGACCTGGTGCAGGAGCGCTTCGACGTGGCCATCCGGTTAGGGCAGGCGCAGGATTCAGGCTACCGCGGGGTGTGCCTGGAGACCTATGCAGTGCACCTGGTGATGGCGCCGGGCGTGGGCGTGCCGGGGGCGACGCTTGCCCAGGTGAACGCCTTGCCCAGGCTGGTGCATGGGCGTTTCGAGCGCCAGGCCGGTTGGGCGTTGCTCGATCAGAGGGGGGAGGCGGCGGTGTACGAGCCTTCGGGCCGGGCGGTGATGGTGGCAGACAATGCCTCTATCCTGCGCTCGTTCGCCTTGCAGGGGCTGGGCGTGGCGCTGCTGCCGGCGTGGTTGATCGAGGACGACCTGCGTACCGGGCGCCTGCTGGATGCATTGCCCGGGTATCGCTTTGCCGAGCAGAGCGTGTACGCGCTGTACCCGGCCAGCAACCACGTGCCGCGCAAGGTGCGGGCCTGGATCGACTATCTCAAGGGGTATGTGAACGGCATGTAGGCGCCGGCGTTGCCGGCGAAGGGCGCGCTGCGTTGGCCGGTGTTTCGCGGTGTCCGGTTCGCCAGCCTGGCTGGCTCCTACAGCGCAGCACCCGGTGTCGCTTCCAGGCCCTTGTCCAGCTTCAGCAGCTCCAGCAACCGTCTGGCGTCATAGGGCGCGCGCACCTTGATGTCGTTGTCGAAGTAGCAGTACACATCGCGATGCGCCGCCTTCGGCGCCGCACTTGCCGCATCGATCAACCGCGCATCCCCAGGCTGCGCCCCGCGTTTCCACGCCTGGATACGCTTTTGCCAGCCGCGCAAGGCCGCCTCTGAATAACCGCTGCTGTACAGCGCCACATCCCCATGCAGGCGCATGTACACGAAGTCGCTGGTCAAGTCCTCCACATGCGGCCACTTCTTCGCCGTGTCGGCCACCACCAGCGCTACCCGGTACTTGCGCAGCAACGCCACGAACGCCGGGTCCAGAAAGCTCTCGTGACGCACCTCCACTGCATGGCGCACCACCTGCCGGTCGGCGCCCTCCAGGTAACCCGCACGCTGCATCCGCTCGGCACACTGCGCGGCCAGGGCCTTGGCCTGCTTGCCGGTGTGCGGCAGGCGCGCCAGAAACGCATCGAACAACCCCTCGTCAAAACGCATGTTCGGCGGGAACTGCCACAAGGTCGGCCCCAGCTTGCTGCCCAGCGACAGGGGGCCGGAGGCATAGAAGTTGGCCAGCGGTTCGTCGATCTCGCGCAGGCGCTTCACGTGGGTGATGAAGCGCGGCGCCTTGACGCTGAACACGAAGCCTGGCGGCGTTTCGGCCGCCCAGCCGGCGAAACGCTCGGGACGTTGCAGCGCATAGAAGGTGCCGTTGATCTCGATGCTGTTGACCGCCCGCGAGGCGAAGTGCAGCTCGTCCTTCTGGCGCAGGCCCTCGGGGTAGAAGTCGCCCCGCCACGGCACATAGCGCCAGCCCGAGATGCCGATATGCACCTGCGCCGCGCCACGGCTCACGGGGTAGCCGCCAGCGTGGTGAGGAAGTCGCCGAAGCCGCCCCGCGCCCGGCAGTCGCCACGGCTGCTGGTGGACACGCTGTTGCGTGCCGTCCACACGATGCGCGCGCCGCTCAGCTCAAGGTCGCTGATCAGTTGCACGTCTTCGTCCAGCGGCACGGGCCGGAACCCGCCGACCCGCTGGTAGGCCCTGGCGCAGATGCCCAGGTTGGCGCCATGGATGTGCCGGTGGTCCTCGCGGGCCTGGTAGTGGGCCAGGTAACGCGCCTGCAACGCCGCATCCTGGTGCGCCTGCCATTGCTCCACGTGCACCGTGCCGCACACGGCGTCGGCGGCGCAGTCCAGCTGGCACACCAGCCAGTCGGCCGGCACGCAGCTGTCGGCGTCGGTGCAGGCCAGCCAGCGCGCGCCGCGCTCGAGCATCCAGCTGGCGCCGGCACGCCGGGCGTAGCCCACGTTGCGCGCAGTGACCTGCAGGGTGTGCACGCCGTGCGCCAGGGCAATGGCTTGGCTGGCATCGCTGCACTGGTCGAGCACCACCACGATCTCTACGCGCTCGCCAAGGGCCTCGGCCTGCGCCGCCGCCTGCCCGAGGGCGCGCAGGCAGGCCGGCAGGTACTGTTCTTCGTTATGCGCGGGGACGATCACGCCGATCATAGGCAAGGCTCCTGCAGGTCAATGGCACACGGCTGGCAACACCAGTATTCGAGCAGGAAGTCGGCTTCTTCGTGGCGCACGGCGCGGTACAGCGGCAGGCGCTGATCGAGCAGGGCGTGTACCTGGCGGCCATCCTGCGGGCAGCCGTCGATGGGGTGCAGCCAGTGGCAGGCCAGCAGCGCACCGCCAGGGCTCAGGCTGGCCACGGCCTGTTCGATCACCTGCAGCCACTGCGCGGGGTCGAGGTAGTAGCCGACCTCGCTGAGCACGATCAGGTCGAACTCGCCACCCGGCCAGTCGCCGGGCAGGTGGCCCTGGCTCACACTGGCCTGGGGGCAGGCTGCCAGGCGCCGGCGCGCAAGCTCCACGGCAGTGGCATTGAGGTCCTGGCACAGCAGGGCCTCGGTGCGCTCGGCCAGCGCTGCACTGAGCTCGCCGTTGGCGCAGGCGGGCTCGAAGATGCGCGTGTAGTACTGGCGCGGCAGGCAGGCCAGGGTCAGGTCGCGCTTGCGCTTCTCGTACCAGCGGGTCCGAAAGGCCCAGGGGTCTTCATCGTGCTCGAACAGCTGTTCGAAATACTGCGGCGATACGCTCATGGAAACACCCGTCATAGAAACAGCAGTTCGAAAGGTTGCAGAAGGCGTTGCAGGGTGGTCTGGCTCAACACCGGTGGCTGCTCGCCATCGGCATGGAGCTGGCTGGCATGCGCGGCGATGGCGGCGCGCTTGCGCGCAAGTTGCTGCGGGCTGAGCGCCAGCTTGCGCGCACGGCGCCACGGCAGGCGCGGGTCGTCCGGGCGGGCCCAGTGCCAGGCCCAGACCGGCACCTCGATCAGCTGCGCGCCCACGGTCTGCGCCGCCTGTGCGCTGGCACGGCCCACGGCCTCGTGGTCGCAGTGGCCGTCCAGGCGCCAGGTGCTCAGCACCCGGTCGCCGGGGCGCAGGCAACGCACCAGCGCATGGGCCAGCTGCGCTTCGTGCGCGGCCACGCCACTGTCGGCCAGGTGCAGGCGCTGCCAGGCCACCCGGTCGACGTCCAGCCCCAGCGCGGCCAGGGCTGCGCGGCTTTCCAGGGGGCGCTGCACGCGCAGGCGCTCGCCTGGCCAGGCGAGCGAGCCGGGGTGGCTGCCTTCGCCATCGGTCACCGACACCAGCAGCAACGCCTGCTCACGGCCGCAGAAGGTCGACAGCAGGCCACCGCAACCGAGCACCTCGTCATCCGGGTGGGGCGCCACCACCACCAGGCGCGCACCGGGGGGCAGCAGCTCATCGGCCTGCACCGTGGCGACCTGGGCCAGGGCGCTGGACGCCTGCCACAGCGACAATGGCGTGCCACTGCCGGCTGCCTTGATCGGGTTGTCGACGCTCATAGCTGCCACCCGCCGGCTTCACGCCCGGCCAGTTGCCGGCCCAGTTCGGCCAGGTCGCGCTCGGCGTGGCTCTGGCGCAGGAACACCGGCAGGTCGGCGCTGAGCCGGGCGAAGTGGCTGTTGCGGCAGAACGGGGTGGCACCCAGGGCGCGGCCCACGTGGGTCAGCACCAGGGTGGCGGCGTATTCGACCTGGGCGCGCACCCGGCGTACGGCGAACTGGGCATCGGCCTGGGGCTGTGCGTCGATCTGTGCGGCGCACTCGCGCAGGGCAGCAGCGGCGCCGCACAGGGCAGCGTCCACCGCGCCCAGGTGGGCGTCGGCGTGGGGGTCGGGGCGTGGCTGGCGACAGTGTTCGCGCAGGTAGTCGGCCAGGGCCTCGGCGGCGCCGTACCAGCAGGCGGCGATGCCGGCGCCGCCGTGCCAGAAGCCGGGGCGACTGAGGTACTGGCCAGGGCCACCCACCAGGTGCGCCGGGGTGTGTTCCAGTTCCAGCTCGACGCTGGCGGTAATGCCCATGCCCACCGCCTGCCAGCCGTCTGCCACCCGGTGCAGACCCGTCTCGGCAAGGTCCAGCGCCACCAGTTGCGGCTGTTCGTCTTCGTCCCAGGCGGTGAGCAGGCCGTGGTCGATCTGCAGCGCGCCGGAGCACCAGGCCTTGCGCCCCTGCAGGTACACCCGCTGGTTGTCGCGAGCCACGATGCGCACCCGTGCGCTGGGCGGCTCGGCCGCCCATACGCCCCAGATCCCGCTGCCGGCCAGGTGCGCCCCGGCGCATTCGGCGAGTATCGCCAGGGCATCGGTATGCCCTTCATACAGCTTGGCCAGGGCCAGGTCGGCGCCGGCCACCCGCGCCAGGGTCTGCCAGCGCTGCAGCGTCTGGCCCTGGCCGGGCAACGGCAGGCGTTCCAGGCCGGCTGCCTGCAGGGCCTGCATCAGTTCGAGCAGCTGGCTGTCCAGGTTCAGCGGTTGCGGGCGCTCGGCGAACTGGCGCAGCAGGGTGTCCAGGCGGCCCAGGTCGAAGGTTTGAACAATGCTCATGAGGCGGACTCCTTGGGGCACGCAGCGTGGGTCGAGGTATTCTTTTTCAGGCCGCGCAGGTTCATGGCGCACAGGCAGAACTGCAGCACGATCAATGCCCAGGCCTCGGTCTGCCAGCCCCACACCACCCACAGCAGGTTGCTGGCCATGAAGCAGCAGAAGCCGATGCGCCGCCGACGCGGCTGACGCGAGCCGATCCACCATGCTGCCACCAGGGTGAGCAGCATGGCCGGCCACTGCAGCAGGTCGATCCAGTCCAGGCCCTTCATGCCACGCCCATGCGCTTGCGCAGCGCCACGGTGAGCGACTGGCGGGTCTTGTCGTAGTCGGCCCAGGGGTCGTCGCCATTGGCCAGGCGCTCGCCCAGGTTGTGCAGGTTCCACTGGTTGGCGCCCTTGAGTTCGGTGAGCTCTTCGCGGCGGATCGGTACCGACACCGGCAGCCCTTCGCGGGCGCGCAGCGAATAGGCGCACACGGTGGTGGCGCCACGGGCGTTGCGCAGGTAGTCGATGAAGATGCGCCCCACGCGGTTCTTCGGCCCCGAAACGGCGGACAGCCGGTCGGGGAACAACCCGGCCATGTGCGTGACGATGGCATGGCTGAACGCCTTGACTTCGTCCCAGCCGGCACGCCGGGTCAGCGGCACCACCACGTGCATGCCCTTGCCGCCACTGGTTTTCAGAAACGCCTGCAGGCCCAGTTCGTCGAGCAGCGCCAGGGTCAGCTGGGTCGCTTCGACCATGGCCTTCCAGGGCAATGCCGGGTCGGGGTCGAGGTCGAGCACGAAACGGTCGGGTTTGTCGAAGTCCCTGGCGGTGGCGTTCCAGGTGTGCAGTTCCAGGGTGTTCATCTGTACCGCGCCCAGCAGGGTGTCGGCGCGGTCGATGATCATCACTGCCTGGCCGGCCTCGGCCTTGTCGTGACTCTCCAGGCCCGGGATGTTCAGCTGGGCGGCGTTCTTCTGGAAGAACAGCTCACCGCTCAGGCCCTCCGGTGCGCGCACCAGCGCCACGGGGCGACGCTTGAGGTGCGGCAGGATCCATTCGGCGACCTGGGCGTAGTACTCGGCCACCTGGCGTTTGTCGGTGCCGCTGCTGGCATCGATCACCCGGTCGGGGTGGGTGATGCGCAGGGTGTTGTCGGAGGCTTTGCGGGTAGGCGCTTTCACGGGTTTCTCCAGGCCGATGGCGCGGGCCGGCTTGTCTTCGCGCAGGCCATGGAACACCGAATGGCGTACCACCCCTTCGCGGGTCATCTGGGCGTAGGCCACCTCGGCCAGCAGCTGTGGCCTGAGCCAGTGCACGCCGCGGGCTTCGGCGCCGGTGGGTGGGTTGGCGACCGCGGGCTTTTTCACCTCGAGCGGGGTGAGGCGCTGGAGCAGGCTCTGCAGGGTGGCGGTATTGAAGCCGGTGCCGACCTTGCCGGCGTAGCGCAGCTGGCCGCTGTCGGCGTCGTGCACCCCCAGCAGCAGGGCGCCGAACGCGGCGCGGCTGCCCTTGGGTTCGGTGAAGCCGACGATCACGAATTCCTGGCGCTGCTTGCACTTGAGCTTGATCCAGTCGTGACTGCGCCGCGATACATAGAGGCTGTCGGCACGTTTGCCGATCAGGCCCTCCATCTGCATCTGGCAGGCGCTGGCCAGCAGGGACTCGGGGGCTTCGTCGAAGTCGGCACTCAAACGCAGGCGTTGTTCGTCGGCCGGTTCAAGCACGGCCGCCAGGGCGGCGCGCCGCTCCTGCAACGGGCATTGGCGCAGGTCCATGCCATTGAGGTAGGGCAGGTCGAACAGGTAGTAGACGATATTGGCATCGGTGTCGCTGTCGAAGGCGTTCTGCAGGGCCTGGAAGTCGGCGATACCCTCGGCGTTGGCCACCACCACTTCGCCATCCAGCCAGGCCGAGCTCAGCCCCAGGCCGGCCAGGGCCTTGGCCTGCAGCGGCATGCGCGTGGTCCAGTCGTGGCCGTTGCGGGTGAACAGGCGCACGTCGTCGCCGTCGATGCGCGCCAGGATGCGGTAGCCGTCGAACTTGACCTCGTAGCGCCAGTCGCCTTGCGGCGGGGTTTCCACCAGGGTGGCCAGTTGCGGCGTGAGGGCGGCGGGCAGGGTGGCCTTCCTGGCCGCACTCAGTGTGCCGGCCCTGGCTGGGCGGCGAGGCGGGGGTGCGGCCTTGGGCTTGTCCTTGTCCTTGCCCTTGGTGCGGGGGATCAGGCTGCGCTCGCTGAGCACGCTGTCGGGTTGGGCCTGCAGCACGTCGTAGTCGGCCTCGGCGCGGGCAGCCTCGTCGTCGGACTTGACCAGCATCCACTGTTCCTTCTTGCCGCCAAGGCGGGTGCGAAACAGATGCCAGGTGCCGTTCAGCTTTTCGCCCTGCAGGCGAAAGCGCAGCTTGCCGCTGGCATAGGCCTGGGCCGGGTCGCCCTCGGGCAGCCACACGCCGCGGTCCCACACGATCACTTCGCCCGCACCGTAATGGCCTGCGGGGATGCTGCCCTCGAAGCTGGCGTAGTCCAGCGGGTGGTCTTCGACGTGGACGGCCAGGCGCTTGACCTTGGGGTCCAGTGACGGGCCCTTGGGGATGGCCCAGCTCTTGAGGGTGCCGTTCAGCTCCAGGCGAAAGTCGTAATGCAGGTGGCTGGCGTCGTGCTTCTGGATGCAGAACTGCAATGCCTGCGCGCGCGCACCGCGGCGGGCCTTGCCGGCCGGCTCCGGGGTGGCGTCGAAGTTGCGCTTGCGCTGGTATTCCTGCAGTGGCTTGGCCATTGCCGTGCTCCATCGTTCATACAAACCCTATGAAGTGGGAGGGGCGCAGACCGGCGGGAGTTCAATCGGGTTGACCGGCCTTGCGCAGGGTCAGGTTGATGCGGCGGGCGCCCAGCAGTGGGTGCTCGCCGTCCTTGAGCGGGTTGACCCCGTGAAAGCGCAGGCGATCCTCGCCGCCCCAGACCATCACGTCGCCGTGCTGCAGGCCGACCTTGCGGGTGGGCTCGCTGCGGGTGTGCCCGCCGAACAGGAACACCGCCGGCAGGCCCAGCGAGATCGACACGATGGGCTGGCTGAAGTCGCGTTCGTTGCGGTCCTGGTGCAGGGTCAGGCGGTTGCCGGGCTGGTAGTGGTTGATCAGGCAGGCGTCGGGCCTGAAATGGGCGAAGCCGGCGGCCTCTGCGGCGGCAGCGGCCAGCTCGGCGAGCAGCGTGGGCAGGGCAGGCCAGGGCTTGCCGGTGAGCGGGTCGAAGGGGCTGTAGCGGTAGCCCAGGCGGTCGCTGACCCAGCCCAGTGGCCCGCAATTGGTGACCGCCACCTCGATGGTGCGCCCGCCGGGGGTGAGCTGGTTGCGAAACGGTGCGGCGCGCAGCACCGTGCGCAGGGCCGGCAGCAGGGGCTCGACGAGGTCCAGGGCAAAGCCTGGCAGCAGCAGCGTCTGCTTGCCGATCCATTCGGGGGCGCCGAGGGCGGGTGGGCCGAACAGGTCGAGTTCGGGTTGTTTCATGCAAGGATCTCCAGTGACGCCTTCGCCGGCAACGCCAGCGCCTGCAGGCGACGCAAACCGGGCAGGAGCGGGCGTTGCCGGCGAAGGGACCGGTGACTATGCTTGGGCCTCATGGAGCCCATCATACCGCTGCGCCAACCCTGCCCACCCGGTGCCTGCATCTGCGAGCGCGAACGCCTGCTCGAAACGCCGGGCGCCGACCTGCGCATTCTGCGCCTGACCCGCCAGGAAGAAAACCGCCTGCTCCAACGCCTGGAAAACCTGCAGAGCCTGCCCGACCTCGAACACCTGCAGCGCCGCCTGTTCGATCAGCTCGGCATCCAGGTGCACATCGCCCCCGGCCCCAATGAAGTGCGCACCATGCGCGGTATCCGTATCGAGGTCGAAGGCCCGCCAGGGTTGTGCCGCAAGACCCGCCAGAGCATACCGGCGGCCATCCGCCGCGCCCTCGAAAAACGTCCCGAGATCGCCTACCGGCTGCTCGACGCCCATGACCTGTTTGGCCAGCAGTAACCATCGCAGGGCGTTTCCTACGCCGTGACCACGCCAATGCACAACATTGGCTCGCAACCTGCATTGCCCCAGGCATCGATAGCTGATCGATTGGTCAGACACCGGCCTTGCCGTGTCGCCACTCCATTGCCCAGGGCCGCCGTGCATGACGCTAGCTCAACGATTTATCCCCGCGCCGGTTGATCCGGCCGGCTGGAACGCCGAACTGAACCTGCGCTTCGTCGCAGGTCAGGGGCGGACCCGAATTGGTGCACGCCAGCATTTCGGCCCACTTCTGGTGCAGCGCCCGTTCTACCCCGAAGGCGACCCCTGCCATGTGTATGTGCTGCACCCCCCGGGCGGGGTGGTGGGGGGGGATCGCCTGGCCCTGAACCTGCACCTGGAGCCGGGCAGCCATGCGCTGCTGACCATGCCCGGTGCCACCAAGTTCTACCGCAGCGCCGGGCCCACCTCGGTGCTGCGCCAGCGCTTTCACCTGGCCGAGGGCAGCACCCTGGAGTGGCTGCCCCAGGACAGCATCTGCTTCCCCGGCGCGCGGGTATCGCTGCACAGCCATTTCAGCCTGGCCCCCGGCGCGCGCCTGCTGGCCTGGGAAACCCTGTGCCTGGGCCGCCCGGTAATGGGCGAGGCCTTCAGCCATGGCGCCGTGGACAGCCGGCTGCAGGTGGACATGCCCGACGATCCCGGCCTGCACGAGCGCCTGCGCCTGCAGGGTGGGCACCTGCACAAGCTGGGCGGCCACCCGCTGCTGGCCACCTTCTGCGCCGCCCCGGCCAACGAGCAACTGCTTGAACAGGTGCGCGAACTGATCCACCCGCTGCCGGTGCCCGCCGGCGCCACGCTGCTTGGCCAGCTGCTGGTGGTGCGCCTGCTCGACCACGACAACCAACGCCTGCAATCCACCCTGCAGCGGCTGTGGCGCGCCCTGCGACCGACCGTCGTCGGCTTGCCGCCATGCCCGCCGCGCATCTGGGCCACTTGAGAGACCGCACCATGGAGCTGACCCCGAGAGAGAAAGACAAACTGCTGCTGTTCACCGCCGCGTTGCTCGCCGAGCGCCGCCTGGCCCGTGGGCTGAAGCTCAACTACCCCGAGGCGGTGGCGCTGATCAGTGCCAGCGTGATGGAAGGTGCCCGCGACGGGCGCACGGTGGCCGAGCTGATGAGCCTGGGCCGCGAAGTGCTCGGGCGTGACCAGGTGATGGAAGGTGTCAGCGAGATGATCCACGACGTGCAGGTGGAAGCGACCTTTCCCGACGGGACCAAGCTGGTCACCGTCCACGACCCTATCGTCTGACCTGCCCAGGAGCAGCCCATGATTCCCGGAGAAATCCAGGTCGCCGACGGCGACATCGAACTCAACGCCGGTCGCGCCACGATCAGCGTCAGCGTGGCCAACCATGGCGACCGGCCGATCCAGGTCGGCTCGCACTATCACTTCTACGAGGTCAACGCCTTTCTGGTGTTCGAGCGCGAGGCCACCCGCGGCTTTCGCCTGGACATCGCCGCCGGCACTGCCGTGCGCTTCGAACCGGGCCAGGCGCGCACCGTCAACCTGGTGGCCTATGCCGGCAAGCGCGAGGTGTATGGCTTCCAGGGCCGGGTGATGGGCAAGCTGGAGGCCGTGGCATGAGCCGTATTTCCCGGCGTGCCTATGCCGACATGTTCGGCCCCACCGTGGGCGACCGCGTGCGCCTGGCCGACACCGAGCTGTGGGTGGAGGTCGAGCAGGACTTCACGGTCTACGGTGAAGAGGTCAAGTTCGGCGGCGGCAAGGTGATCCGCGACGGCATGGGCCAGGGCCAGATGCTGGCCGCCGAGGCCATGGACCTGGTGCTGACCAACGCCCTGATCATCGACCACTGGGGCATCGTCAAGGCCGATATCGGCGTGAAGAACGGGCGCATCTTCGGCATCGGCAAGGCCGGCAACCCCGACGTGCAGCCCGGCGTGACCCTGGCGGTGGGGCCTGGCACCGAGGTGATCGCCGCCGAGGGCAAGATCGTCACCGCCGGCGGCATCGACTCGCACATTCATTTCATCTGCCCGCAGCAGGTCGACGAGGCGCTGGTGTCGGGCATCACCACCTTCATCGGCGGCGGCACCGGGCCGGCCACCGGCACCAACGCCACCACCTGTACTTCGGGCACCTGGTACCTGGCGCGCATGCTCCAGGCCGCCGACGAACTGCCGATCAACATCGGCCTGCTGGGCAAGGGCAATGCCTCGCAACCCCAGGCCCTGCGCGAGCAGATCGAGGCCGGGGCGGTGGGGCTCAAGCTGCACGAAGACTGGGGCTCCACCCCGGCGGCCATCGACTGTTGCCTGGCCGTGGCCGAGGCGATGGACGTGCAGGTGGCGCTGCACAGCGACACCCTCAACGAAAGCGGCTGCATCGAAGACACCCTGGCCGCCATCGGCGACCGCACCATTCACACCTTCCATACCGAGGGCGCGGGCGGCGGGCATGCGCCGGACATCATCCGTGCGGCGGGCTACGCCAACGTGCTGCCGTCCTCCACCAACCCGACCCTGCCGTACACCGTCAACACCGTGGACGAGCACCTGGACATGCTGATGGTGTGCCACCACCTGGACACCAGCATCCCCGAGGACGTGGCCTTCGCCGAGTCGCGCATCCGCCGCGAGACGATTGCCGCCGAAGACATCCTGCACGACATCGGCGCGTTCTCGATGACCTCGTCAGACTCCCAGGCCATGGGCCGGGTGGGCGAGGTGGTGCTGCGCACCTGGCAGGTGGCGCACCAGATGAAACTGCGCCGCGGCCCATTGGCGCCTGACACCGCGCGCAGCGACAACTTCCGGGTCAAGCGCTACATCGCCAAGTACACCATCAACCCGGCGCTGACCCATGGCATCGCCCATGAAGTCGGTTCGCTGGAGGCCGGCAAGCTGGCCGACCTGGTGCTGTGGTCGCCGGCGTTCTTCGGGGTCAAGCCCGCACTGGTGCTCAAGGGCGGGATGATCGTGATGGCGCCGATGGGCGACATCAACGGCTCGATCCCCACGCCGCAGCCGGTGCACTACCGGCCGATGTTCGGCGCCCTGGGCCAGGCGCGCAACGCCACGCGCATGACGTTCCTGTCCCAGGCCGCGGTGGAGCGTGGCGTTCACCATGAACTGCGCCTGCGCAGCCTGATCGGCGTGGCCCGGGGCTGTCGCACGGTGCGCAAGGCCGACATGCTGCACAACGGGCTGATGCCCACCATCGAAGTGGATTCACAAACCTATGAGGTACGCGCCGACGGCGAGCTGCTGGTGTGCGAGCCGGCCAGCGTGCTGCCGATGGCGCAGCGTTATTTTCTGTTTTGAGGAGCGAGCATGATCCTGTTGACGCAACGCCTGAACCAGGCCGCACACATCGGCGCCACTGCCACCCTGAGCCTGGATACGCGCATCAAGAGCCGCGTGCGCATCACCCTGGATGACGGGCGCGAGGCCGGGCTGATGCTCGAACGCGGCCAGCTGATTCGCGGCGGCGAGCTGCTGGCCGACGCCCAGGGGCGTGAGGTGATTCGCGTGCTGGCGGCGCCGGAGCAGGTCTCGACGGTGCGCTGCGCCGACCCGCTGGCGCTGGCCCGCGCCGCCTATCACCTGGGCAATCGGCATGTGCCGTTGCAGATCGAGCGCGATTTCGTGCGGTACCAGCACGACCATGTGCTGGACGACATGGTGCGTGGCTTCGGCCTTGAGGTGGCGGTGGAGCAGGCGCCGTTCGAGCCCGAGGCCGGCGCCTACCAGAGCGCGCCGCACAGCCATAGCCACAACGATCACCCCTTTGTTCGCGTGCCTGGCCACGCCCACTGATTTCGACATGGAGTTGCACGATGAAAAAGACCCTCGCGTTTGCCTTGCTGCTGATCGCCGTCCCTGCGTTCGCCCACCCCGGCCACGACAGCAACCCCCTGCAGGACGGGTTGCTGCACCCGCTCACCGGGCTTGACCACCTGCTGATGCTGCTGGGCACCGGGGTGCTGGCCGCCCTGACCGGGCGCACCCTGGCGCTGCCGCTGGCCACGCTGGCGGCGATGTTCGGCGGCGCGCTGATGGGCCATCTGTTCGGGGGCGTGATCGGCATGGAGAGCATGATCATCGGCTCGCTGCTGGTGGCCGCCGCGGCGCTGCTGCTGCCCAGCCGCCAGGTGCTGCTGGCGCTGGTCATGCCGGTGTTCGCGCTGTTTCACGGCTGGGCCCACGGCGTCGAAGCCAGCCCGGGCGCGTTCTGGGTGTTCAGCGCAGGCTTTGTCGCGGTCAGCGGCCTGTTGCTGCTGGCAGGCTATGGCGCCGGGCGCCTGTTGCGCCGTCACCCCGGGCTGCAGAAGGCCTGTGGCGGCGGCCTGCTGGCCGGTGCCGCCCTGGTGCTGGCCGGCTGATGAGCGCCAACCTGCAGTTGCTGCGCCTGCTGCAACTGGTCAGCGCCAACCTGCCGGTGGGGGGCTTCACCTATTCCCAGGGGTTGGAGTGGGCGGTGGAGGCGGGCTGGGTGACGGGGGCCGACGGCTTTGGCGCCTGGCAGCGCGAGCAGTTGCACGACACCCTCGGCCACCTCGACTGGCCGCTGCTGCAACGGCTGTACAGCGCGTGCCGCGCGCAAGATGCCGATGCGTTCGCCCACTGGAGCAGCTTTTTGCTGGCCAACCGCGAAACCGCCGAGCTGCGCCTGGAGGAACGCCAGCGTGGCAAGGCCCTGGCGCGCCTGCTCGATGGCTGGCAGCTGTGTCAGGCGTCGGCCTGGCGCAGCAGCGTCGAACTGAGCCAGCTGGGCGGCATGGCCTGGCTGGCCGTGCACTGGCAGATCCCGCTGCGTGAGCTGGCCTTGGGGCATGGTTTTGCCTGGCTGGAAGGGGCGGTGATGGCCGGGGTCAAGCTGGTGCCGTTCGGTCAGCAGGCAGCCCAGACCCTGCTGCGCGAGTTGTGCGAGGAGCTGCCTGCGGTACTGGAGTGGGCGCTGGACGTACCTGATGAACACCTGGGCGGCGGCCTGCCGTTGCTAGCGATTGCCTCTGCCCGCCATGAAACCCAATACACTCGATTGTTCCGATCCTGAGGAAACTGCCATGCAAAGCTACCAGCAACCCCTGCGCGTCGGTGTCGGCGGCCCGGTCGGCTCCGGCAAGACCGCGCTGCTCGAAGCGCTGTGCAAGGCCATGCGCGATGACTACCAGATCGCCGTGGTCACCAACGACATCTACACCAAGGAAGACCAGCGCATCCTTACCGAAGCCGGCGCGCTCGAACCCGAGCGTATCGTCGGCGTGGAGACCGGCGGCTGCCCGCATACCGCGATCCGTGAAGATGCCTCGATGAACCTGGCGGCGGTGGAGGATCTGGCGCGCAAGTTCGGCAACCTGGAAGTGATCTTCGTCGAGAGTGGCGGTGACAACCTGAGTGCCACCTTCAGCCCGGAGCTGGCCGACCTGACGATCTACGTGATCGACGTGGCCGAGGGCGAGAAGATCCCGCGCAAGGGCGGGCCGGGGATCACCAAGTCGGATTTTCTGGTGATCAACAAGATCGACCTGGCGCCCTATGTGGGTGCGTCGCTGGAGGTCATGGAAAAGGACACCCGGCGCATGCGGCCCGAGCGGCCGTGGACGTTCAGCAACCTGAAGACGGGGCAGGGTTTGCAGGCGGTGATCGGGTTCATTGTCGAGCGGGGGATGTTGAAACCGGTTTCGGTGTGAATGCCTATCGCGGGTCAAGCCCGCTCCCACAAGGACGGCGCCAGCTCCTGTGGGAGCGGGCTTGACCCGCGATGGCATCGATGCGGTGCCTGCGCATTGCACATTGCCCACATCGCTGTATACAGTGTGCGCACCAAGGGGAGCCCCGGCAACGGGCTGAGAAACCGCTGGCATCTGCAGCGCGGTGACCCTTCGAACCTGATCCGGATCATGCCGGCGAAGGGATGGGATCTAGCGCCTGCCTTCTTTGCCGGTCTCACTGCGAGGCCGCTCCATGACTGCCCCACGTTTCACCGAACACCTGCGCAAACAAAGCGAACCCACCTGGTCGGCCGCCGTCGGCCACCGTTTCGTCACCCAGCTGTGCGACGGCAGCCTGCCGGACCCGGTGATGGTGCGTTACCTGGTGCAGGACCATCGCTTCATCGACAGCTTCCTGACCCTGCTCGGCGCGGCCATTGCCACCGCCGACACCTTCGATGCGCGCCTGCGCCTGGCGCGTTTCGCCGGCATGATCGCCAGCGATGAAAACACCTATTTCCTGCGCGCCTTTGAGGCACTGGGCGTGAGCGAGGCGCAACGTACCGCGCCGGCCGACACACAGCCCACGGCCGGCTTCAAGGCGATCATGCGCCAGGCGGCGGCCACCCGATCCTATGCGGCAGTGCTGGCGGTGCTCAACGTGGCCGAGGGCCTGTACCTGGACTGGGCGCTCAAGGCGCCCAGGCCGCTGCCGGACAACTTCGTGCACGCCGAGTGGATCACCTTGCACGACAACCCGGCCTTCGCCGACTTCGTCGCGTTCCTGGGCGCCGAACTCGACCGCGTGGGCCCGCAGGAAGAGGCGCTGAGCACCGATTTCTTCTTGCGTGCCGTGGCGCTGGAGCTTGAGTTTTTCGATGCCGTGTACCCACAGGGGGAGTGAAGGATGGATATTTTCGACCGTTTGAAAGCTGCTGCACCGACCGAGTGGGCCAGTTACGTGGACCACAGCTTCGTGCGCCAGATGGGCCAGGGCAGCTTGCCCGAAACGGCGTTTCGTACCTACCTGGTGCAGGATTACCTGTTCCTGATCCAGTTCGCGCGGGCCTGGGCGCTGGCCGCGTACAAGAGCCGCCGGCCTTCGGACATCCGTGCCGCCCAGGCGGGGCTTGCGGCGATTCTGGACGAGACCGACCTGCATGTACGCCTGTGCGCGCGCTGGGGCTTGTCCAAGGCTGACATCGAGGCCGCGCCGGAGCACCAGGCCACCGTGGCCTATACGCGCTTCGTGCTCGATTGCGGCGCGGCGGGCGACTTGCTGGACCTGCATGTGGCGCTGTCGCCCTGTGTGATCGGCTACGCCGAGATCGGCCGGGCGCTGAGCCCCGACGGGGTGGCGGCGCTGGGTGATCATCCGTACCGCGAGTGGATTGGCGAGTATGCCGGGGAGGGGTATCAGGGCGTGGCTGCTGCAGCGCGCCTGCACCTGGACGAACTGGCGGCGCGCAGCATGACCGAGCAGCGCTTCACCGAGCTGGTGGCGATCTTTGCCCAGGCGTCGCGGCTGGAGGCGGATTTCTGGCAGATGGGGTTGGCGGCGCGGTAGAACGGCGTGGCGCAACGGCGCTCCCGGCACCGAGCGCCGCTCGCGCGGCGCTTCGCCGGCATCCCGTCGCGGTGACATTGCCCCTTATCAGCTAAGGTTGCCTGCTTACGCATGATAAGGACCCATCATGAACGACCTGCACCCGCAGCCCCTGCTGGCCACCTTGCTGCTGCTCGGCAGCCTGCCCGCCCTTGCGGCCTTGCCCGGCGCCCCGGCCTATATCGATGACAGCGGCTACCCCGAGGCCGCCAAGCAACGCATTCTGCCGGCAATGTTCGAGCAGACCCTCACCAGTACCCGCTATATCGCGCCCGCCGGCAACCCCCTGATCACCGTCGCCGAAGCCACCGGCTTTGCCGACACCAGCACCTACGCGCAAACCCGCGATTACCTTCAGCAACTGGTATCCGCCGCCAATGGCGCCATCGTGCTCAGCGAGCTGCCGGAGAAAAGCGCCGAGGGCCACCCGATGCTGCTGGTGGTGGCCTCGCTGGAGGCCGACAAGTCACCCGCCGCGCTCAAGCGTTCGGGCAAGCCGACGCTCTTTATCGAGGCCGGTATCCACCCCGGCGAGTCCAACGGCAAGGACGCGATGTTCATGCTGCTGCGCGACATGACCACCGGCAGCAAGCCGCTGGCCGGCCTGCTGCAGAAGGTCAACATCCTGTTCATCCCCAGTGTCAACGTGGACGGCGATATCCGTCGCAGCGCCTATGGCCGAATCAACCAGAACGGCCCCCGCCAGAGTGGCTGGCGCGTGAACGGGCGCAACCTCAACCTGAACCGCGATTTCACCAAGCTCGACAGCGCCGAGATCCGCAACGTGGCCTGGGTGTTCAACACCTACGAGCTGAGCTTCTTCGCCGACACCCACTCCACCGATGGCGCGATGTACCCCTACGACAGCTCGTATTGCCATAACGGCAATGGCTGGTCGCCGGCCAGCAGCGCGTGGATGGACACGGTGATGCGTGCGCCGGTGTACCAGGCGCTGGAGGGCGAGGGGCATGTGGTGCACGAGTGCATCAGCATGAACGACAACCAGGACCCGACTCAGGGCTACTACCCGTACCGCACCGACCTGGCGCGCTTCTCCAACCAGTACGGCGATATCCGCAACGTGCCGTCGATTCTGATCGAGCAGCATGCACTGCACCCGTACCAGACCCAGGTGCTGGGCAACTACGTGATGCTCAAGACGATGTTCCAGGTGATCGGCGAGCAGGCATCTTCGCTGCAGCAGGCCATTGCCAGTGACCGTGCCCGGCTCGCGGCCCAGCGCGAGGTGGTGCTGACCTGGAAGCCGGGCAAGGAGGAGCAGGTGGATTTCAAGGTGGGCGACTACCGCTACGAACAGTCGCCGATCACCGGTGCCAGGACGATCGTGTGGGGCAACGTGCCCAAGCCGCTGACGGTGCCGGTCACTGGCAACACCGAGCCCGACCTGGTGGTCAAGCGCCCACGCCAGTACGTGGTGCCGGCGCAGTGGGCCGAGGTGATCGCGCGGCTCAAGGCGCATGGCATCCGCATGCGCACCCTCGAGCAGCCCACGGCGATGGCGGTGACGCTGTACCGCATGGATGAGGTGAAGGTGGCCGGTGGCTTCGAGCCGGACCGTGCGGCAGCCAACGAGATTCCGGGCTATGAAGGGCATCTGCTGGTCAGTGGCGTGGCCAACCCGCTGGAGCGTATGCAGACCTTTGCGGCGGGTTCGGTGCTGATCGACATCGACCAGCCGCTGGGCGTGCTGGCGATCAACCTGTTGCACCCGCAAAGCCCCGACTCGTTCTGGGCCTGGGGTTTCTTCAACGCGACCCTGGTGGCGGCGGAGGAGCCAGAGGAATACGTGATGGAGCCGATGGCGCGCAAGATGCTGGCCGCGAGCCCGGCACTCAAGGCCGAGTTCGAGGCCCGCCTCAAGGACGACAAGGCGTTCGCCGACAGCCCGAGTGCGCGCCTGCACTGGTTTTACCAGCGCACGCCCTTCTATGACGTGAATGCATTCGTGTACCCGGTGGGGGCCGTGTACTGAGTTAAAGGAAGCGCCAGCCGTGCCGATGCAGGTGTGGGCCACCGCGACCATTGCGGTGGCGTTGCCTTGTCAGGACGTCCATGAAGACCAGCCTTACCCTTGCCATCACCCTGCTGTACGCCTCGCTGGCGTGTGCCCAGGACATGAGCCAGCAGATTGCACAGCCGCTCAAGTACGCAAGCCTTGAAGAAATGAACCTTGGCGAGTTCGTGCAACAGAGCCGCTATGCGTCGACCTTGAGCGCGCTGCGCATGGACTCCGAAGCCGGTGATGCCAATGCCACGCTGGACCTGCTGGAGGCACTGACCGGCAACAAGGACCTCAAGCCCCAGGACCTCGACGCAGTCAAGCAACTGCTGGAAATCGCCGCCGTGCAGAAAGCCGACGGTGCCAGGTTGCAAGCAATGACGGCCCGCTACAGTGCACTCAAGACCCAGGGTGTGGCGGTGTCGACAACGCCTGCACGGCCAGCGCTGACCCTCGACTACAGCGGCGACTCGCTGGACGACATCTCTGGCGTGAAAGGCTGTGGCGATGCGCAGACGGCGCAGACCACGGCGTGCTTCGCGGCGTTCAACAAGGCGTTGAAGGCCGATTACACGGCGCTCAAGCAGTACAACCTGGCCCTGGGCTGGTCGGCGCAGCGGTTTCAGCCAGATGCCCTGCAAGCCAAGGCAAGCAAGGCCTGCGGGCGCTTCGACTACTGTCCGACCACCACCTTGTACGTGATGAACCAGACGTTGCTGCACGAAACCAACGAAGTCCGCTTCCCCAAGACCTACGAGCAGGCGGTGTATCAATTGCTCACTGTGCCGGTGGCCACTGTGCAGCGCACGCAAAAGGCCAACTATGAAAAGGCAGTGCAGGCCAACTTCGAGCAGGCCCGCCAGCAACGCTATGCCTACCGCGAACGCGCCGGTCAGTCGGCGGACGCCCTGGTCATCTACGCGTTGCGCATGGATGCGGTGATTCTCGAGCGGCCCAACTGCACCGCGTTTGCCAACCAGGCCTATGAAATGGCCTTCAACGTCCACAACAGGGTTGTTGCCGAGAGCGAGCTGGACCGCATCAACCGCTCGATCGTGCAGACGCAGTGCACGCTGCGCTAGGGGCCATCAGCTCGTAGCGGGCAGGGCCGCCACGGCATCGACTTCGATCTGCATGCCGTCCAGTGCCAGGCGCGGCACGGGTATCAGGGTGCAGGTCGGTTTGCTGAGCTGGCCCCAGGCGGCGTTCGCAGCCGCCACCCACAGCGCCAGCCTGGCTTCGCTATGGTCCACGATCAGCAGGGTCAGCTTGAATACATCGGCCAGGCTCGCACCTTTTGATTCCAGCGCGGTGCGCAGGTTGAGCAGTGCCTGGCTCGCCTGTTCGGCAAAGTCGGGCGACAGCGTACCGGCAGGGTCTTCACCCCCCTGGCCGGCGATGTACAGCAGCTTGGCGGCGGTGCTGACCTCGGCCACGTGTGAATAGGCATTGGCGCTGGGGTCGTACAGGCCTTCGGGGTTGGACAACACAAATACAGCGGGTTGGCTGGTGCTCATGGGGCGACTCCACTCAAGGGAGGCGCAAGGGTAAAACCTCAAGTTAGGTTGAGGTCAAGCACCTGTTTTCAAGGGCGCCGCACGTTCTTCAGTAGTGTTTGAGAAATAGGCGCTGCGAAGGCACCGGCCCCTTGATCAGTCGGATCAGGTCGCTGGCCTGCAAGGTGAACGGCTTCGAATAGTAGTAGCCCACAAAGAAGCCGGACGCCTTCATGGTGCATGGCAGTACCGGCTTTCTTGCCAGCATGTCGAGGGCCGCTGCGTCGCTCAGGTCGCGGTACTGGTCTTTTTTCTGAAAGCTCAGTTTCGAGGTGAACAGGCCATCACGGGGCGGTCGGTCATCGCGTTCGATCTCACCGATCAGCGAATACGTCATGCGGTGGTCATAGGCGAGGTTCTCATCCTCGGTGATCGAGCATTCGATGCGCGTGCCCAACTGGCTGGTCTTGCCCCGGAAGGCGTCGAGCACATCCACATCTGCCGCGAAGGTCAGGGTGTACACACTGTGGTTGCTGTCGAGTTGCTTTTGCAGGGAAATCGGTTCGACCGTGGCCTTGGCGCGCGGGATGAACAGTGAACAGGCACTGAGCTGGGCAGCCAGCAGGCCAAGTACGATCAGTGGAAGCAGGCGCATGTGTCATCCATGGGGGCGGGAGGGCGCCTTGATACACCAGTTGGTCACGCTGCGCCAGCGGTTCACGAGGCATCGCACAAAGCGCCGTGACACTTGCCGCAGAGTGCCTGCTAGGGCATCCTGCGCGCCCGCCACACTCATGGAAGAAGGGCGCATGCCTGTGTTTCACCGCTTCGCCCTCGGCTTCACGCTGGCCGCCGGTGCACTGTTGAGCAGTGGCTGCGTCAAGGACCACGGCATCGACCCGTTGCCCCTGCGCTTTGTGTCGTTCAGCGACAACCCGTATCGCTACGACCTGCGTTTTCAGGCCGACGAAGACCTGCTCAGCCTGTTCGAACGCCACACCGGCAATGGCCAGATCAGCGAGCGGCTGGTGTGCGCGCTGGACGGCGACGAGAACTTCGACCTCGAGCACGTCATCACCTACAACCTGTCCGGCTCGCCCGAGTTCGAAAGCCGCGCGCCCGATGGCAGTTTCAACTACCTGGCGCAGATGAGCTTCGACAAGACCCTGCCGAGCCGCTCCAGCAGCACTGAACTGACCCGCGAAACCATCCAGCGCCTGCTCGAGAACAGAACCACAATCCCGTGCAAGCTGTACATCACCGCGTTCCCGTATCACGCGTACTTTTCACTGGTGATGCGCATCCCGGTTTCGGTGCTGCTGGCCGAAGTGAACAAGCACGACTACAGCCCGTACATACCACCTTTTGTGTGGGCCGCGCCGACGCTGGACGACGCCACGCCGCTGGCACCCTTCGCCAGGCAGGTCGAGGCGCCGCTCTACAGTGCACGCCTGCCCATCACCGACAGCGAAACCGGCAGGCCGCTGCCACGCGTGGCCTACGTGATCCAGCGCAAGGACGGGTATCTGGAATACGGCACCAGCGATGCCGAGGGCTACACCCACGAGGTGATCTCGCTGACCCGGGAAACCATCAAGCTTTACCTGGTGGACTAGGGGTATCATCCCCGGCTGAATTTGCCCTACTGCGCTAGAGGAACCCCACGGTTTGCCTGATTCACTGCACGCATCGCTCCACAACCCCCTGCTGCAATACCTCGCCCGACTGGCCCCGTCGAGCCAGTTGACCATGAAGTACATCCTGCAGGACGCCGCCGACCGTCTGGACTTCGAGGACATCGACATCAAGGAGGTGCCCTGGCACTTGCTCGAACCGGGGCATGTCACTGCGCTGGTGGCGGCGTTGCGCGCCGACGGCTATGCGCCGAACACCACGTCGCTGTACGTCAACGCGATTCGCGGGGTGATGAACGAGGCCTGGCGCCTGGGCCTGATCAGCCAGGACCAGCTGCTGCGCATGCGCACGGTCAAGGCCGCCCAGGGCACGCGCCTGCCGGTGGGGCGCAACCTCAAGCGCACGCTGATCCGCGAACTGATGGAGGCCTGCGCTGCCGACCCGCGCCCGCAGGGGCTGCGCGACGCGGCGGTGATCGCCTTGCTGTACGGCACCGGCATGCGCAAGAGCGAGTCGGTCAACCTCGACCTCAAGCAGATCGACTTTGCCGAGCGCAGCCTGCAGGTGCTGGGCAAGGGCAACAAGCAGCTGATCAAGTACGCCCCGGTGTGGGCCTTCGACAAGCTCAATGCCTGGCTGGAGTTTCGCCGCTCGCAGCTGCCCGAGGGCCAGGCCGACGATACCTTCCTGTTCAACCGTATCCGCCGCGGCAGCCATATCACCCGCGAGCGCATCACCAAGCACGCGATCTACTACATCGCCCGCCAACGCGGAACCCAGGTGGGCGTAAAGATCATGCCCCACGATTTTCGCCGTTCGTTCATCACCCGGGTGATCGAGGAGCACGACCTGTCGATCGCGCAGAAGCTGGCGCACCACAGCAACATCCAGACCACGGCCAACTACGACATGCGCGACGACAACGAGCGGCGCCGCGCGGTGGACCGCTTCGACTGCTAGCTACCGGCGGGCCAGGCCCGGGTGTTGATTCGGCTGGGCCGGGCTGGCCATTGCCAGCTGCTGCCGGCACGGCGCAACCATAGCCCGCTGCCGCTGGGCAGCAGGCTGGGGGTGCCCAGCCGTGGCAGGACCTGTACGTCAGCCGCGTAGGCGTTGACCTGGGAGCCCCTGTGCAGATGATCGACACTGAACGTCCCGGAGTGTGCGCGGACTTCACCGCTCGGGGTTTCGACGATCAGCGGGCGCGGGTCGCTGCTGGCCTGCACCAGCACTTCGCCGTCGTGCAGCACCAGGCGTCGTTGCTGCGCGGTGAAGCGGATGTCCACATGGGTGGCGTGGTTGAGCGCAAGCTGGCTGCCATCGCTCAATTGCAGCAGGCGTGTCTGGGCCGGCCCGGTGCGTTCATCGGCCATCAATTGGCGCCATGGCACGATGTTCTGCGCCAGGTAGGCGCTGCCAAGGATTGCCAACAGGCAAGCGCCAAGGCGTTTCAGGCGAGGGTCAGACACGGGGAGCCCCAGGTGGAAGAGGCTGGGGATGATAGGGGCAGCAGGGGCGGCACTCAAGCGGTTGCAGTGCTTGGGCCTTCGCCGGCAAGGCCGGCTCCTACAGGGTGTGTATTGCCGGTAGGAGCCAGCTTGCGGGCGCAGCGGTCAGCTGCCAGCCGGGCCGCTGACACCGCCGCTGTTGTTGCTTTCGGAGCCTTCGTGGCCATTTCTCTCGGAACCGGTGCCCTCGGGCATCTGCCCACGGGTGTCATCGGTGTTCATGCCGCCCTGGCGGCCGTCGTCGTTGCCCTGGGTACGTGGGTCGGTGCCGTTGGGCATGGACGGCTCGTTGGACGGGGCCGGTACATCCACCCCGGCCCCAGGAAGGGTGGAGTTGGGCACGCCGTTGCCGGGGGCAGGGTTGGTCGGGCCGGTACCTGCGGCCAGGGCCACGGTGGCCTGGGCGCCCAGCAGCGCGGCGAACAGCAGAGCGGTGATCGGGGTGCGGGTCATGGTCGAACTCCTTTCATGTGGGCTACCTGACATTGGTCCGTCGTCATGCGCCGAGGGTGCGGCGTGAGCGACGGACGGTCTAGTCGCGACCCCGCATGAAGAAGCCCGCCACGTACTTGCGGAAGGTGTCCAGGCCTTTGAAATCGGCAAAGCGCCTGAAGTTTTCCGTTTCGGGCTCCGGGCCCAGCGGCTGTTCGGTCAGCGACACGGACAGCACCCGGTCCTGGTCGGAGCTGAGCACCAGTTCGTCCATCACCCGACCGCCGATCACCGGCCGGCGCATCACCACCTTCACACCCTTGCCGGCCATCCAGTCGATCAGCGAGACGAGCATCTTCAGCGGTTCGCGCTCTTCGTCGCGGTACACCGGGAACAGGTGAGCGCGTGACAGCACCGGCACGCTGGCCACATGGATCAGTTCGTAGAAGTGGCTGCCGGCGGTGGCGGGGGAATAGATGGCCAGCGCCAGCAGCGGGCCGGGGGTGCGGCTACCGCCCCACAGCAGGTGGTGGCCCTGGAAGTCGAACCCGTCTTCGCTGCGTTCGGTGAGCACCTTGCGCGCCTTGATCTGGCTGACGCAGTCCAGCAGCAGGCCATGGCGCCGATGTGTGCCGAACACCGTGGCGTCGCGCAGACGTGCCTTGAGCATCATCATGTGCTTCATGTCCAGGCGGGTTTCCAGGTAGTTGCTGGCGGGCACGCGGTCGATCAGCGGGTAGCGGGTGGCGACGCTGCGCAGCTCGGCGAACTGGGCGGTCAGGTCCTTTTTGAGGTGGGTGGCATAGACGTTCAGGCCGCTGGCTTCGATCAGGGTCAGCAGCAGCGAGAGCAGGCGATGCTGTTCGCGCCTGTCGCCGCTGCCGTTGCCTTCGCCGCTGCCGGCAGCGGCACGCTGGAAATCACCGATCAGGCGCAACGGCGCGTCCGGTGCCAGCCAGGCCGCCGGCGGGGTGTCGGCCTCGTTATGGCTGGCGTCGGTGTCGCGTTCGTCCTTGGTGAAGGCACAGCCCGGCGCATGTTCGGCGGTGCCGGGGTTGTTCTTGAGAAACAGCGTGCCGGTGCTGCCGTTGAGGTTGACGTTGAGTACCGGCATGCTTTTGGGCTGGCATTCGCAGGCCAGCCACTGCCCGGCGGCGCGTACCTTCATCAGCAACTGGTTGGCCTGCAGCAGCCGTGGGCCCTCCAGGGCGCCCAGCACGAACCCGCGCAGCAGTTCCTCTTCGGCGGGGGTAAGGGTGCGCACCAGCGCGGCGTTTTTCTCGATGATTCGCATGGACGATCCTGGCCAGCCTTCCTGTGCCTGCCACCTTAATTCAAAGCCCTGCACGCGACCATCGCCGCGTGCAGGTGGCGTTCATTGCGGGCTGAACATTTTTGCCGCGCGGGCGCGGATTTCCTCGACCGACACGTCTTCGACGTGGGTGGCGACGAACCAGAGGTTGCCGAAAGGGTCCTTGAGGGTGCCGCTGCGGTCGCCGTAGAACTGGTTCTGCACGGCGTTGACCTGGGTGGCGCCGGCCTTCAGCGCCTGGGCGAAGGTAGCGTCGACATCTTTGACGTACAGGTGCAGGCCGATGGCGCTGCCCTGCAGGGATTGGCTGCTGGTGAGCCCGCCGGCCTGGTCGCAGGGGTCGGCCAGCATCAGCGAGGAATCGCCGATTTTCAGCTCGGCATGGCCGATACGGCCATCGGGGGCGTCGAGGCGGAACATTTCGGTGGCGCCGAAGGCGGCCTTGTAGAAGTCGATGGCCCTGGCAGCGTCCTTGATGCCCAGGTAGGGGGTGATGCTGTGCTGACCGTCGGGGATGGGTTGGGTGGCCATTTTTTCCTCCATTGGTACGCAAAAAGTGTGTTGCCTACACGGGCCCTATCGCGGGTCAAGCCCGCTCCCACGTGTTCATCACTGCCTTTGTGGGAGCGGGCTTGACCCGCGATAGGTGCGCCGCGATCCAAGCCTATGCTTGTACCGTTTTGCCCACCACGCAATCAGAAGATGTAGTCAGTCGTCAGGAAACTCGACTCGCGGTTGCGGATGATCTGGCTGATCAGCTGTTTGTTGGCCTCCTGGAACTTGGTGGCCACCAGGGTGCGGATCGAGAACACGCGCAGTGCGTCATGCACCGACAGGGTGCCTTCGGCCGAGTTCTTGCGCCCGTTGAAGGGGTAGGTGTCCGGCCCGCGCTGGCACTGGGCGTTGAGGTTGATGCGCCCGACCTGGTTGGCGAAGGTGTCGACCAGCCGGCCCACGGTGGCCGAATCGGTGCCGAAAATGCTCAACTGCTGACCGAAATCCGAATCCAGCACGTAGTCGATCACTGTCTGCAGGTCGCGGTAGGGCACCACCGGGATCACCGGCCCGAACTGCTCTTCGTGGTACACGCGCATCTGTGGGTTCACCGGGTACAGCAGCGCCGGGTAGAAGAACGAACCGCGGCTCTGGCCGCCGCCCTGGTTGATCACCTTGGCACCGTGGGCTACTGCATCGGTTACTAGGCCGCCCAGGTAGTCGACCTTGCCTGCTTCGGGCAACGGGGTCAGGCTGACGCCCGGGTCCCATGGCATGCCGGGCTTGAGGTCGGCCAGCTTGCGCTGGAACTTGTCGAGAAAGGCGTCCACCACCTGCTCGTGCACGAACAGGATCTTCAGCGCCGTGCAGCGCTGGCCGTTGAACGAGAGGGCGCCGGTGACCGCCTCGTTGACCGCGTTGTCCAGGTCGACCTCGGGCAGCACGATGCCCGGGTTCTTGGCGTCCAGCCCCAGCGCGGCGCGCAGGCGGTGCGGGCGCGGGTGAAGCTTCTTCAGGTCGCTGGCGGCCTTGTTGGTGCCGATGAAGGCGAACACGTCGACCTTGCCGCTGGCCATCAGCGCGCTGACGGTCTCGCGGCCACGCCCGTAGATGACATTGATCACCCCGGCCGGGAAGCTGTCGCGAAACGCCTCCAGCAACGGGCGAATCAGCAGCACGCCGAACTTGGCCGGCTTGAACACCACGGTGTTGCCCATGATCAGCGCCGGGATCAAGGTGGTGAAGGTCTCGTTGAGCGGGTAGTTGTAGGGGCCCATGCACAGCGCCACGCCCAGGGGCGCGCGACGGATCTGGCCGAGGGTGTCCTGCTCCAGTTCGAAGCGACTGGAGCGCCGGTCGAGTTCCTTGAGGGCGCCGATGGTCTCGACGATGTAGTCGCAGGTGCGGTCGAACTCCTTCTCGGAGTCCTTGAGGTTCTTGCCGATTTCCCACATCAGCCACTTGACCACCACCGCGCGCTGCTCGCGCATGCGGGCCAGGAACGCCTCCACATGCTGGATGCGCTCGGCCACGCGCATGTTCGGCCACACGCCGCGGCCCTTGTCGTAGGCACGCACGGCGGCGTCCAGGGCGGTGAGGGCGGTATCGGCGTCCAGCAGCGGGGCGCTGCCGAGTATCACCTGCTGCTCACCGTCGTCGGTCTTGAGCCACACCGGGCTGCGCACCGTGGCCAGCGGGCCTTCCCAGCGGTGCAGCTGCCCATCCACCAGGTAGTCGCGCTGCTCGAGCGGGTCGCCCAGGCGATAGGCCTCGGGAATATCCGTGGCAGCGGGAAACAGCGAGTCCAGACGATCCATGACGCAATACCTCTTTTCCATGGTGAATGAAACGGTTCAGCCGAGCATAACGCCGGCCCCGGCACAAAAGCCAGCCTGGCCCGGGTACGCTCCGGGCCGGCGCCCGCCTGTCAGTCGATGGTGCCTCGCGCCACTCCCTCGGTCAGGGTTCTGCGCAGGTCGACTAGGCGTTGTTCGTACACCTGCCGCAAGCGCTGCGCCTCCACCAGCAGTTCACCTTCGCTCAGCGTTTCGGCTGCCTGCTCCAGGCTGTCGTCCAGCGCTGCCCGCGAGGCGGCGAACTGTGCGGCGAAGCGTTCGCGCAAGTGGTGCTCCCATGCAGGGTAGACCGGTTCCTCTTCATGGTTCATGGCCAGTACTTCGTCCAGGCCGTGGGAGGTGGTCGGGTCGACCGCCAGCAGCAGGTTGCGCTGCTGTTCTATCCAGGCTTCGCCCGGCAGCGGCATCACATCGATCAGTGCGTCGATGATCACCGGCTCGTCGGCACGCGCCGCCTGGGCCAGGTCCAGGCCCGGCAGGCGGGTGATACGTTTGAGCGCCCACTGGTAGAGCGTCGCGTAGCTGTCTTCGGACATGTTGAACGAAAGGCTCAGCACGCCGAAGCCGAGCTTTCTGAGACGCACGTGGTTGACGATGGTCGCCAGCAAGGTGCGCGAGCGGGTTGCCAGGTCCGGGATGGCCAGGGCCTGTGACACCTCGCCCAACTGTTCGAGGTCGAGCAGGGTGCCGCCTGTGCGGGCGAGAATCTGCTCACGCAGGGGCGCATTGGCGTCCATCCAGGTCAGCAGGCGCCACAGGCGGCGCCGGTAGGTCAGGGGGGCGACGATGTAGGGCGGGCTGTCGAACATGGCACGCAGGTCCCGGAAGAACCCCGACGGCAGGCTCTGCTGCAGTCGTTGCCAGCTGGCCCGCTGTTGTGGCGTGGCGTCGTCGAGCAGTTCGTTGTAATCGATCTCGGCCACCAGCAGGTCGATACGGTGGGTGGTGTAGTAGGCATCGGCCGCCTGCAAGGCAGCATCGCTCAGCGGATTGTGTTCCAGGCGCAGCGCCCGGGCCAGCGGAGGTGAGAGGATGGCGGTCGGTGGCAGCTCCTGCAGCTGGTTGCCGGACAGGTCCACCAGGTTCGGCGCGTCCAGCTGATCAAGCCCTGCCGGATAGGTCGCCAGGCTGCAGTTGTACAGGTCCACGCCCTGCAGCCGGTTCAGGCGGGCGAAGTCGGGCGGGGTTGCCAGCGGGTTGTTCGCCAGGCTCAGGCTGTGCAGCTGCGGGTAACCTTCGAGGGCGTGCTGCAGGTGCTCGTCCCAGACCAGGCGGTTGTTGGCCAGGTCCAGCACGCTGAGCCGATCACCCAGCCCGGTGGGCAGGCTGGTGAGTTCGCAGCCGTTCAGGCTGACGCGATGCAGCTGGGTGAAGTGGCGCAGAAAGGCGTCAGGCAGCCGGGTCAGGGAGTTCTGCTCCAGTGACAGCTCATTCACGTGATCGAAGTTGGCCTCCAGCGCAGGGAAGCTTTCCAGGTCGCCGTCGGTCAGGTCTAGAAAGTCCAGGTTCAGTTGAATGATGGCTTCGCCGTCGGCGACCTCGCGCACCGACAGGCGCTGCCAGGCGGCGATGATTTCCTCCCGCGCCGATTGCCGTGCTGTACTGGGCAGGGCCCACAGGGTCAACGCGCTTTTCAGGCGTTGCAGGGTTTGTTCGAGCGTGCGCAACCGCGCCTGTGCCGGAATCTCGCTGGCCTCCCAGGCCGCCAGTGTGGCACGCGCCTCTTCGCCGCTGGCATGCGGATAGAGCGTGCGGTAGCGGGCCTCCTGTGAAGAGCTGGCAGCCGACACCGGCGGGTAGCCGGGGCGGTCACTGCCGCCCAGCAGGCGTGCTTCGCTGGCCCAGCCGCGGACCTCGCCGGACCACAGCCAGGTGGCAAGTTCGCCGCGGGGGCGTTCGAGCATCGACAGCACGCGTTGCTGCAGCGCCGCCCTGGTGTCCAGGCCCAGCACCTGGCGATAGCGGGGAGCGATGCTGTCATGCAGGGCCGCGAACAGGTCGTCGCCGGGCGCGTGCAGCGGGAGGTCGTCCTTGAAGGCCTGGTAGCCTTCTGCACCGTGCACCAGAACCCTGCGCTGCGCCTGGGTGGCACGACCCACGCGCTGCAGCAGAGGGCCGCGCGGGCCACCCGTGCGTGCTTCCAGCACCACCGAGGCATCCCAGCCGGGGGCGTGCTCCAGGCACAACAGCGCCAGGCGCGTGCTTTGCGGCGTTGCCAGGGCTGGCCAATACAGGCCTTCGGTCGCGCGTACCAGGGGAACACGGGCGGCCAGCGTGGCGGCCTCTTCCAGCAATTTGGTGGGGATGGCTGCCGGTGGCACCCAGCGTGCCAGTCGGGCCGGGCCGACTGTGTCCAGCAGGCTGCGGGCGAGCACCGGGCTCAACCCGGGCAAGCGTGCGCACAGGGCCGTGATGTGCGGCTGCGGGGGCACCAGGGCCAGGTAACGCTGCTCGAACAGGGCCTTGCCGACGCTGCCCGTGACGTTTTCGGCGCGCAGTTGCCGGACGATCCTGAGCCGTTGCAGCGTATCGGCCAGCAAGGGTGGCAGGCCCAGATTGGCGGCGTGCAACCGACGCAGCGCGTCTTCGCGGGTGCCGCTGACCTGGCAGGCCTGTTCGAGTTCTGCATCGCTCAGGCCTTGCGCAAGCGGGCCCAGACGGCGCAGCAGGGTGGCTCGCGACCAGCTCAGCGGCTGTTCATGCACGCTGCGCCAGGCACCCTGGCCGTTGTGCTCCAGCGCGGGGCGATAGGCGTCTTCACGCTCGGGGTGGCGCAGTTGCCATTGTTGCTGGTGCGCATCGAACTGCTGCTCGTACAGGTCGGCGCCGAGCCTGATGTAGTGCCGCTCCGCGTGCCGGTACTGGCCCTGGTCGTTGGCTGTCACCTCGGCGGGCAGCGACGTGTCCAGCCGGTAGGGTGCCAGGTCGGGCAGGTACAGGCGCGTACTGCCATCGGGCAGCGGCACTTCGATCAACGCATCGACCAGCGCTGGTGCTGTCTTGATCGCCAGCACCGAACCGGCCAGCATGCCGGCAGTGATCGCCACCGACTGCAGGTGCGCCATGGCGCCCTCGACGTCGCCGTCCTGCCAGTCCTCCACGCCTTCATACACCTCCTTGATCAGCTGTACCGCAGTGACCGCCAGCATGACCGGGCCCAGCGCCGGCACGAACATCGCCGCGGCATTGAGCACGTTCAGCGCGCCTGTCTCCCATTGTTCCAGGCGGTCCTTGCGCGCTTTCTCGTCGGCTTCAGCGGTGGGCACCATCAGTACCCGTGCTTCATCCTTCAGGCGTTGCAGGTGGCGGTCCTGCAGCACGCCGAACAGCTCGCCGGCAACCGGGGCAAGGCTCAGGTACAGGCTGTCCTGCTCCTGCGAGTGCCACGGTCCGTCCTTGTCGACCACCTGCCGGGCCAGGTTGTGTCCGAGCACATCGAACAGGTGTTGCTGCTGTTGCAGCGGTACGTAGCGCTGAAACAGTCTGCGAAACCCGGGGTGGTTGAGGCGCCCTTTGAGGTAGCGCTCCAGCGCCGGCATCGACGCATGCTCGGTGAGGGCATCGTCCGGGTCGCCGGGCAGGTACAGCAGCAGGCTGTCTGCCTGCTGCTCAGATGCCAGGGCAAACAGCAGGATGTCGTGCAACGGTACGCCGCTCATGCTCAGCAGGCTGGCCTGCACTGGCGGGGCCTCGGCGCCTGCTGCGGCGGGCGCGTCCAGCAGCGCCAGCAACCGGCGGCTGGCGGTTGGCCCGATGCGCTGGCGCGCTTTCGCCACGGTGACCTCCAGGCGCAGCAACTGGCGATTGGCATCGATCGAGTCGCGACGCACCCTGTCTTGCGTGGCAGGTGTTTCGAAGACTGCCTGCAGGTGCTGCTGGTAGCGGGCGCCCAGGTCCAGTTCGCGGCACAGGCGGGCGAACACGGCCGGTGACAGGCGATGGCGGGTATAGCGGTAGGCAAGGCCGGCGTCGGTCAGGTCGAGGTGGAAATGGCCTTGCAGGGTGATCGCACTCTTGCCGAGGAAAGTCACGTCGTCACCGAAGTTCTGCAGCGCTGCCTGCAGCAGGCTCTGCTTCTGGTAGGTGGTACGTGTGGCGAGCTGCCAGAGGTCGGCCTCTTCGTGAAACTGCACCAGGTCGGTGGTGTGCAGGTTCAGGGTTTCGCCAAGTTCGGCGTCAAGGCGCGCCTGCAGCAGCGGCTCGGCAAATGCCAGCAACCCCTGGAAGGCCTTGAGGGTGCCTGCCAGTGTCTGGCTGGCCCGCCGATAGCGACGCCTGGCTGCACGCACGGCGTCACGCTGATCGGGCAGGCCGTTGGCCAGCCAGTCCGGTTCGGCATCGGGGATGACATGGGTCAGGGCCAGATGGCGCCGAAGGTCTTCGGCGTCCTGGGCGCTGGTGTGTTTCAGCCAGGTGGGCAGGCGCTGGACGATGAACGGTGAGTGGGGAATGCGTGAAGGGGAGGTAGGCATGGTCGTGCTCCGGTCCGTGGACCGACAGCACAACCGATCAGCCGGGCGAAGCGGTGGTAGTTATCTGTTGGAGGCAGTGTCCAGGGTGCTCTGGCGCGCCTCGCGCAGCGACGCGTAGCCGACCCTGGGCACGCCCGCCAGGCGCTGGTCAAGCAAGGCCTGCAAGGACTCGCCACTGCCCAGGTAGGCATCGCCGAAGTCGTGGCTGCCCAGGGCACTGGGGTGCGCCACCACTTCGAGCACGCCATGGCGTGGGGCCAGGCCGTCACGCAGGTCGACCGGGGTACACACATGGTCGGCGGTCAGCCTGGCCAACTGGCGCAGGCGCTGGTTGAGCAACGTCTTGAACAGGCGTTTTGCCGGGCCGATGTTGTGCCCCACATTGCGGGCCAGGCGTATCGGCACCCCTTCGCGGGCGGCGAAGCGGGCGACGATTTCGCCGATGGGCCACAGGTTGTGCACGTGCTGGTGGGAGTCCAGGTGGCTGGGGGTCAGCCCATGGTCCAGGCAGCGCTGCCATTGCGCGGCCAGTTCCTCGTGCACCGCCTGGCGGGCCGCGCGCCCCAGCCACAGGCGCTTGCGCGACAGGCCCAGGTCGAACTCGCCCTCGGCATTGCAGAACTGCGCCAGCGCGCGGATCGGCTCGCTCAGCGGGCGCCCGTAGGTCAGGTTGAAATGCAGGCCCACGCGCCCGCGCAGGGCCGGTTGCTGGGCCAGCGCGCAGGCGGCCTTGAATGCCGGCATGCTGGCCATGGCGGTGGCAGAGCTGATCAGGCCGCACTGGAACGCGCGCAGGATCACCGCGTTGGTGTGTTCGTTGAGGCCAAAATCGTCAGCGTTGACTATGACTTGGGACGGCATCCGGGCGCTCCTGTGCTGTCGGTGTGGCAGTGGGGGAAGTGGCAGGTGCCGGCACGGGCTGTTGTTGGCGGCGTTTGATCCAGGGCTTGATGCGTTGCCACAGGCGCAGCGCCATGCCCAGGCACAGGCCCGACGGGCGCCAGCTGTAGAAACTGTGGCGCAGGTGCTCGACCTGGCCGGTCATGCGCTCATGCAGCTGGTGGCTGGAGTTCTCCAGGCTCACCCTTGAAGCGTCGATCCACGTCCAGCCTTCGTCCAGCCCCCAGTCGATCCATTCCTGCAGCAGCACCCGGCCGCTGCCAAGGTCGGCATACTGCGGCACGAAGGCGAGGTTGTAGTCGTACAGGCGGCCCCGTTCGAGCAGGCCCAGGCGGTAGCTGATGCAGCGCCCGTCCAGTTCCAGCACCACCAGGCGCAGACGGCCATCGGCCGCCAGCGCGGTGAAGGCCTGGAACATCCATTGGCGCTGCGCGGGCACCGAGAAGATGCCGACCCCGTCGTCGCCTTTCCAGCTCACGGCCTCGACCGCGCTGACGGCTTCCAGCCAGGAAGCTGCGTTGGCGGTATTGGGGGTTACTCGGCGCACCTGTGCCCCGCAGGCGGCGATGCGCTTGCGCGCGCGGCGCAACTTGTAGCGCGGGTCGCCACTGACTTCCTGGCGGTCGGCTTCGCTTATCTGGTGCACCGGCGCACGGCAGGCGGTGCGCTGTTCGTGGGTGGAACTGCGGCGTGCCCACTGCTGCAGCCAGGGCGAATCGCCCGTTACCTCGTTGAGTTGCAGCAGGGCATGGGGCAGGCGCGTGCGAATGGCTGCCAGTACCTGGCCGGCGGCACTGGTCGGCAGGTCGATGAGCAGGCCGATGCGGTCGCTCATGGGGTAGCCCAGGTGGTGCACCACGGCAAAGTCCAGCGGCCCGTGGCGCTCAAGGGTGCGGACCAACGGCAGGCACAGCACCAGGCGTCCTTGTGCGTGCCCCAGCAGTACCTGCAGGTGCTGGCTGGCCGGCAAGGCAGCCTCGGCGGCGCGCAGCCAGGCCAGGCTGTTGAAGGGGGTGGCATCGGGCAGCCGCTCGCGCAACTGCTCGTAGGCGTCGGCGGGGAAGTCGTCGGCACGCAACGAGGCGTGCCAGGTAAAGGTCAGGGTCATCGGTTCAGGACACCGTGGCAGTAGTGCTGCGCGGCGCCGGTTTGCGCAAGGCATCCAGGCGCGAGCCGCTGTAGCGCGTTTCGCGGAAGAATTTCCAGCGACCGAACAGGCAGTACACGTGCATCACACGGCCCTGCTCGACGTAGCCCATGCGCAGGTGCAGCTTGAGCGCCGGAATGTTGTGGGTCTCGCACACGTCGACCACCTTGTCGCAGCCCTGTTCGGCCATGGCGCGCCACAGGGCCAGTTGCAGGTCGACCGACAGCGACGTACCCCAGTACTGGCGCGCCAGTTCACCGCCGAACTCGAAGAACTCGCCCGGCTCGACCGGGAACCAGCAGCCATAGTAATGACGGTCGTGGTAGTGACGCGGGCTGCCCCAGATGAACGCCACCACGTGGCTGTCTTCGTCCAGGAACATCAGCCCGGTATGCCCTTCGGCCGCCAGTTCACGCATGGTTTCGACACGGTCGCCGAAGTGCTTGGCAAAGCCTTGCACGTTGTGCACCGTGATGCGCTCCACGCGTAGCGGCGCATAGGGCTTGAGGGTATGCGGCGGCACCGGGCTGACCAGGTCGCGCTCCATCCACAGCAGCTCCCAGTGAAAGAACACGTAGCGCTTGTACGCGCTGCGAAGGGTGGCGCGCAGGCCTTTCTGGTGTACGCGCTGGCTGAACTTGCTGACGATATTCATGGTGGCTCCCGTATCCGGCAGGGGAAGAGATCTTCGGCACTGTGTTCATGAGGCGCTCCATCGCAGGGCAAACAGGGTCTGCCCGGGCAGTTCGAAACGTACCTGGCCGTGCTGGCAATCCAGTGCCGCGGCGCGCGGCTGGTTGTCCGGCCCGAACAGGGTGAGCGTGGCAGCGGCCTGTGGGCATCGGCTGGCCGGGGTGGCGAAGCTGACGTGTTGCAGGCGTTCGCCCTTGTTGACGCCCAGCAGGCTGCGCTGTGCGCCGCGTGCCATGGCCAGTGCATCGACCTCGAAGGCGTCGTTGTCCAGGTGCAGCACCTGGTCGAGCCAGTGCTGGGCGATGAACTGCTGGGCCAGGCCCACCGGCTTGAGCTCGAAGCGGTTGTTGCCCAGCACCTTGACCATGCCTTTGGGCCACTCGGGCTCGTCGGCGATGTGGAACCAGTTGAGCATGTCCAGCAGGCCGTCCTGGGAGGCATTGATGACCACCGAGGCCCACCATACGCCGGCATAGTGGGTGTTCTGCTCGTACAGGCTCAGGGTCGAGCCACTGGACAGGTTGGTCTGGTCGAGCAGCAACGCCTTGCGCGGGCGACCGTTGGCGTCCAGCCCCACCAGTTCGGCGGCGCGGCGTACCGAGTCGCGGTAGGTGCGGGTGGCGAGCAGGTCGCGGACCATCCACTCGTGCCAGGCCATGGCGTCGATCTGCGGTTCGAATTCCTTGAGCAGGCGCCGTGCCCAGTCCAGGCCGACGCGCTGCGCCGCATCGCCGCGCAACGGGCCGTTGACCAGCCGCGAGCTGGCCGGCATGGCGATGCGCACGCCGGCTTCATGGGCGCCGGGGTAGGCGCGCACACGCTGGGCCATGGCCGCGAAGAAGGTGCGGTAGGTGGCGTAGTCGGCGTAGTTGAGGTTGGGTTCGTCGGCAAAGGCGATGTAATGCAGGCCCTTGCCGCCCAGGGCGACGCTGGTGGCCAGCCAGTCGTCCAGCGCGCCATCGTTGGCGCGGCTGCGCATCAGGTCGGACTTGCGCCCGGTGGCGGCCATCAGGGTGATGTCGTGGTGAATGCCGAAGCGTTCCTGGTACAGCTGGCGAAACGGCAGTTCGTAGCGCGGCTTGCGTGCCAGCACGTCGGCAAAGGTGTAGTAGCCGGCGGCCTGCAGTTGCAGCGCATCGATCACCGCATGGCTGGACGGTGGCGGCATCACGTAGGGCAGGTTGTTGCCCAGCCTGGGCGTGGGGCCCAGTATCTTGGCACTGCTGCGCAGGCTTACCTGGCCGTCGCGGTGCACCAGTGGGGCGAGGTCCTGGGGGCGCAGGGCGAACAGGTTGGCGCTGCCGTCCAGCCAGAAGGCCACCTTGCCGGTGCCTTCGAAGTTCAGGCGCCATGTCTGGTCCTGGGCGCTGGCGGGCAGATTCACCTGATCGAACTGCCAATAGGCCCGGTGTTCGAGCAGCGCCAGCCTGAGGCGCTTGCCATCGTCCACGCGCTCCAGGGTCAGGTTGCGCACGCCGTCGTGATACTTGCCGGCAAGCACCGCCGTTTCACCGGCTTTCACGCGAAAGTACAGGGTGGTGGCGCGGTCCGTTTCGAGGCTGAAGTGCACCTTGGCGGGGGCGAACTGGGCGCCGGTGGTATCGTCGTATTCGAGGCGGTAGCGCCTGAAACTGTAGCCGGGGATGGCCACCTGGTAGGTGCCGGTGCCGGCGGTAAGTGGCCAGCTCAGCTGGCCGCGGCCTTCATGGGGGGCAATGATGCGTTGCGCATCGAGCTTGCCGGTGGCGTCGAGCAGGTACACCTGTTCCTGGTTGGCATCGGCCTGCCAGGCCGGCACCCAGCTCAGTTGCAGCGGGGCGCTGCGCTGCGGCGCCAGGTACAGGCTGCCGTCGCGAATGTCCGGCCAGTGCAGGGTGGCGGCGTGGGCAGTGGCGGCCAGCAGCAGGCCGGGTAACAACATCCATGTACGTTTCATACCGTTCTCCGTTGCAGCATCTGGCGCAAAGGCAACAGATCGCTAGGCAACACAAACAAGGTCCGCAGCAACGGTACGCCGCTCAGCCTGCAGTACAGCACGAGCATGGCCACCGTCACCCCAAGGTAGGCGATGGAGGAGGCCAGGGCCGCACCCGCGATGCCAAAACGGGGAATCAGGACCACGTTGAGAATCAGGTTTGCCGCCGCGCCCACCCCCATCATCAGCGAGACCGCGCCGGGGCGATTCTTGCCCAGCAGGTCCAGGCGCAGGATGCTTGCGTAGCACAGGCCGAACAAGCCGGGAAGCAGTGCCAGCAGGGCCGGGTAGGCCGGCTGGTAGGCCGCGCCGAACAGGGTGACGATCAGCCATTCGCCCACCAGGGCCATGCTCAGGCAGGCCCCCAGCATCACGGTGGCAGTCAGGCGCAGGGCCAGCGGGGTGAGCTTGTCCATGCCGGCATCCTGCTGCAGCAGGCGCTTCATCAGCGGGGTGGTGACGGCCTCGGGGATGATCAGCAGCAGTTCGGCGGCGGCGCTGGCCATGGCGTAGTGCCCCAGGGCGGCGCTGCCCAGGAAGGCACTGATGAACAGGTAGTCCGAGCGCAGGATGACCTGCTGGAACAGCACGTCCGGGTGGCTGCGCGCACTGTAGGCCAGCAGCTCGCGCTGCCCGCCGCGGTTCCAGCACAGCGTGATGTCGTGCTGGCGGCCCAGCCACACCAGGCCCAGCAGCGCGACCAGCCCCAGGCCCAGCAGCCAGCTGATCAGCGCGGCCTCCAGCGCGGCGTGCTGCCACATCCAGAACATGCCCACGAACAGCAGCAGCGGCACCAGCGATTCGGTCAGGCGCAGTGCGTTGAATGCGCCCACCCCGCCGGTGGCGTTGTGCAGGGTGAGCAGGCCGCTCTTGAGCACGGTCAGCGGCACCGCCAGCAGCAACAGCCAGGCCAGCAGGCCCAGTTGCAGGGTCACTTCCAGTTCAGTGCCGAATTCGCGCATCAGCGCCACGCAGATCAGGGTCAGCACCCCGGCCAGCAGGCACCCGTAGATCAGCACCTGGCTCAGCAGCAGGCCCATCGAGCGTTGCTGCGCCGCCTGATAGCCCACCGCGGTGTTCAGCCCGCCGCTGGTGGCGGCACTGATCAGGTCGGGCAGGGTGCTGAGCAGGGCGAACAGGCCGCGCTCGCTGGGCCCCAGAATGCGCGCCAGCAGCACGTTGCGCGCCAGGCGCAGGGCGATCATCGCCAGGCGTGTGCCCATGCTCAGCAGCAGGTGGCGCAGGTAGTTGCCTCGACTCATGAGCGGCCTCCGCGGCTGATGCGCCAGGCCAGCAGCGAGGGGCGGCTGGCGTTGCGCTGGCTCACGCCGATGCGCGGCAAGGCCAGTGGGTCGTCATGACCCTGGCAGATCCCGGCGCGGGTGCTCAGGGCGAAGGGGTAGCGATGGGCGGCCAGGCGCGCGCGTACCCGGGCGTCATGGTCGCCGTTGGGGTAGCAGTACACCGGCAGCGGCTGCTGGCAGCCTTGCTGCAAGGCGTGGTGGCTGCGGCTGAGTTCTTCATCCAGGCGCTGGTTGTCCAGCCCCGGCAGCAGCGCGTGACTGGCCCCGTGCGGGCCGAAGCTGATCAGCCCGGAGCCTTCCAGTTCGCGCACCTGCTGCCAGTCCAGGGCCTGGGGCAGGGATTCGGCCGGGCAGGCGTCTGTCAATTGATGCAGGGCGGCCGGGCTCAGGGTCTTGAGGCTTTGCAGGTAGCCGGCCAGCGCCTGGCTGCGGGCGTTGGGCCGCTGGTTCATGAAGTAGGCAGCCGGCAGCGGCCGGCCGATCTTGCGCAACGCCTCGATCAGGGTGTGGCGCGGGCCTTCGCCATGGCTGCCCCACAGGGTTTCGCCCAGGCTCTCCCACCAGAAGCGCTGGCGGCTGCCGATGTAGTCGGTGGACAGGAAGATGCTGGCCGGTACCTGGTACTGCTGCAGCAACGGGAACGCATTGAGCGCGTTGTCGCGCCAGCCGTCGTCGAAGGTCAGGGCAACCTTGGGGCGGCTGTCGCCCCTGGGCTGCTGATGGTCCTTGAGCAAGTCCATCAGGTGCACGCAATCGAAGTGCTGGCGTAGCCAGCGCAGCAGGCGCTCGAAGGCCTGCGGGCCCACGCACAGTTCGTTGCGATGGGGCAGGGCCGCGCTGGCGTCGTCGGCCAGCACCCGGTGCAGCATCAGGATGACCCCGGCGCCGCGCAGCTGGCTGCGGCCCTTCGGGGAGTGCAGGTACAACCAACCGCTGGCGCGCTTGAGACTGGTCTTGATCGGCATGAAGGCACTCATCGGGTCTGGTCGGGGTTCCATTGGTTGTAGCTGTGCCCGCGCAGGAACTGCCACAGGCCCACGCTCATGCCGGCCAGGGTCACCAGCACGAAGGCGGCCAGGCGAAACGGCTTGGGCAGGCGGTGGCCCTTGTCCAGCAGGCCGACCACGGCGATGGCATAACCCAGCAGCTGGGCGGCCAGGGTCAGGCGATAGAAACCGTGGCCGTCGAGCAGCCACAGGTTGGCCAGCAGCAGGGGCACCAGCAGCACGGGGGCCAGGCGGCGTACCAGCTTGTGGCTGATCAGGGCGATGGCGTAGAGCCCGTGGCGCAGCGGGTTGAGCAGTTCGCGCCGGGCCGCCAGGCTGATCAGCCCGCCGACGGTGACGCGCTGGCGGCGACTGAACTGGCGCTCGGCCTCGTCCACGCCGTAGTCCAGCACCCTGGCCTGGTCGACGTAGACCACGCGCTTGTGTGCCACCGGGGCGCAGGTATTGATGAAGAAGTCGTCGTTGACCCGGTCCGGGATCGGCTGGTACAGCTCGCGGCGCAGGGCCTGCAGCGCACCGTCGGCCGACACCATGCAGCCGGTGCGGCTTTCGACCCGGCGCAGCCAGGCTTCGTAGTGGCGGTACAGGCTCTCGCCCAGGCTCAGGCCCTTGCCCGCCACCGGGATGGTCATGTTGCCCACGGTGCCGCCCACCTCGGGGTCGGCAAAGGGCGCGAGCAGTGCGGCGAAGGTGCCCTCCACCCAGTGCACGTCGGCATCGGTGAACACCAGAATGTCGCCGCTGCAGTGCTCGACGGCGGCATTGAGCACGCGGTTCTTGCCCATCCGTGGCAGGTCCAGCACCAGGATGCGCGGGTCGTCGAAGGTGCGCGCCAGGGCCACGGTCTGGTCACTGGAGCCGTCGCTGGCCACCACGATCTGCAGGCTGGCGAGCGGACAGTCCTGCTCCAGCAGGTTGCGCAGCTTGTTCTCGATGTTGCGCGCCTCGTTGTGCGCCGCAACCACCACGCTGACCCGTTGCGGCGGCAGCGGCGGCGGGGTGTGCCGCGGGAACAACGGCCCCACCAGTGTGAGCAGCAGCGGGTAGCCCAGCCAGGCATAGAAAGGCAACAGCAGGCAAAGCCAGAAAATGAACTCAGCCACGTGCGGGCCTCCTTGCGTTCCAGTTGAACAGGCTGAGCACGAAGGCCGCTCCAGCCAGGTGCAGGCGAACCCAGTGCAGGCCCCACAGTTGCAGGGTGAACACCGGGTCGCGGTGTTTGAGACTCTGGCGCAGGCTCAGCGCCAGCGCCGGCAGGCTGGTGAAGAACAGCAGCAGCATTGCCAGATGCGGAAAGCCGTCGAGCAGCGCGGACAATGCCAGCGCATCGAGCACCCAGGCCCCGAGGGACAGCAACGGGAAGCGCAGCAGGCGCAGGCTCGCGCCATTGCTGCGCAGCAGTTGCAGGTTGCTGCCCTGGCGCCACAGCTCCTTGCCCAGCCATTCGCTCCAGCTGCCCTCGTAGCCCCAGTGCAGCACCACCGGTGCGCGCAGGGCCAGCAGGCGGGCACCGGCCTGGGCCAGGCGCCAGGTGAAGTCCTTGTCTTCGCCGGTGCGCAGGGTTTCGTTGAAACCGCCCACCCGGTCGAACCAGTCGCGGCGCATCAGCAGGTTGGGGGTGGGCAGCCATTGCATGCTGTGCAGCGCCGGCCGGCCGGCGCGCAGTGTGCGTCGCTGCCAGGCGCGGGCGAACCAGGGCGCCTGGCGCGGGGTGTCGCAGTCCAGCGCGAATACATCGCCACGGCCCTGGGCGTGCAGGTCCAGCAGCAGGCTCAGCCACTGCTCCGGCACCTCGATGTCGGCATCCAGAAACGCCACCCATTCCCCGGAGCTGGCCTGCACGCCCCGGTTGCGCAAGGCGCCGATGGTCAGCCCCGGCAGGTCGAGCACCTTGGCGCTGAGGTTACGGGCAATCTGCGGGCCATCGTCGGAGGAGCCGTTGTCCACCACGATCAGCTCGCAGTCCAGGCCGGCAAGGTCGGCGGCCCGACGCGCCGAGTGGAGGGTGCGGGCAATATGGCGTGCCTCGTTGAACATCGGCATCACGATACTGATCTTCATCCGGCCACCTGCACGGGGCGCGCCTGTTCGGCCTTGAGGCGCAGCACGCTGGAAAGCGCCAGCAGAATCCACAGGTACTTGTGGTTCGGCGCACTGAGGAACATCAGGAACAGGCCGATGGCAAGCATGCTGGTGGACAGGTGCGTGAGCATGTCGGCCTGCCCCTGATCACCCTTTTGCAGCCACAGGCGCCGTGCATGCCAGAGGTTGTACAGGGCCAGCATGACCATGCCGACAAATGCCAGGCCCGCCGGTACGCCGACTTCGCTGAAGATTTCCAGGTAGGTGTTGTGGGCACGGCGGTACAGGTCGCCGACCTTGCGGTTGGCCGAGAACGCCTTGGCGTAGCCGGTGGTGGCGTATTCCAGCGGGAAGGTGCCGGGGCCGGTGCCCAGCAGCGGATGTTCGCGGATCATCTTGCTGCCCACCACGATGTAGGACGAACGCCGGCCCAGGGAGTCGTCCTTGTAGGCATTGACCCCGGACTTGAGCAAGGCCAGCGACTGGATACGCTCGATGTAGCTGGCCGGCATCACCGCGACCGCCACAGGCAGCACGATGGCCAGGCCGAGCATGGCGAAGCCCAGGTGGCGCGGGCGCAGGTGCGTGAGTTTTTCGCGGTAGTGCACCAGGCCGATCACCAGGCTGATGGCCAGCACCACCAGCCCGGAGCGTGAGTTGGTCTTGGTCATGCCGGCCAGCAACAGCACCACGCAGGCCAGCCAGAACAGCCGCTGCAGGCGGTTGGGGCTGCTGAACACCAGCCACAGGGCCATGGGCACCGCGATGGCGATGAGCATGGCGAACACGTTGGGGTCTTCGAGCAGGCCCGAGGCGCGGCCTTCGTCCTGGTACTTGGCCGAGAACATCGCCATGGCACAGGTGACGCCCACGCTCAGGGTCACCAGGCGGTACATCATCGGCAGGTTGAGTTCGCGCCCGATCAGCAGGGTGAGCACGAACAGCACCAGGCCCACCGCCAGTTCGCGAAAGTGCCCCATGGACATCTCGCTGCTTTCACTGGCCAGAAAGCTCAGCAGGTACAGCGCCATAAAGGCCAGCAGCAGGCGCCACATGGAGCTGCGCAGGCGTTCGCCCGGCAGCTGCCCCACGGCCAGTTGCAGCAGCAGCACCATGGCCAGCGCGGCGCCGATGAATTTCGAGGCGGTCAGCTCGCTGTCCTTGAACAGGCCCTCCAGCGGCACCAGGGTGATGATGGCCAGCAGGCCCCACGCCGGGCGGCGGTACAGCACCAGCACGCCGGCCAGGCCGATCACCGCGCCGGGGGCCAGGAACGGGTAGGGGCTGGCCAGCAGTACCACGCTGACGATCGCCAGCAGGCCGATCAGAGACAGGGGAATGATCATGCGCAGGTCTCCTTGGCCGCACCTGCCGTGCCGCGATAGACCTGGGCCCAGCGTTGCGCCAGCGTCGGCAGGTGATAACGTTCACGTTGGGTGCGTCGTGCCTGGGCGATCAGCTCGCCGGCCTGGGCCGGGTCGAGCATCAGCGCTTCGAGCTGGGCGGCCAGTTCGTCCACCGCCAGGGGTGGTGCCAGCAGCCCGCTGCGCCCGTGCTCGATCACGTCGGGGATGCCGCCGACACCAAAGGCCACCACCGGCACGCCATCCTGCATGGCTTCGAGCAGGATCATCGGGGTGCCTTCGGTGCGCGAGCTGATCACCAGCGCATCCAGGCGCGCCATCCATTGGCGCATGTCTTCCTGAAAGCCTGGCAGGCGGATGCGCTCGTGCAGCCCGGCGGCATCGACGCGGGCCTGCAGGGCTTCGCGTTCCGGGCCGTCGCCGAGCATCACCGCGTCCAGATGCGGGTGGCGCTGGCACAGCGGGATCAGCGTATCGAGGAACAGGTCAGGGCCCTTTTCGCTGCTCAGGCGCCCCACGTAGCCGGCCAGCCAGCGTTCGTGGCCGTGGGCATGGGCGGGCAGGGCGCCAGCATCCGGCAGGCCGTTGGGGATGACATCGAGCTTGCGCTGCGCCACGCCGGCACGCAGGTGGATCCGGCGGATGCTCTCGGCCACGCACACCACCTTGCCGATGGTGGCGGTGCGGCACAGTTGCAGGCTCAGCCAGGTGTACAGCCGCTGCTTGCGGCTGCTGGGGGTGAAGCCGTGCTGGGTGGCGACCATCGGCAGGCGCCACAGGGTGGCGCCCACCCAGCCGAACAGCAGGCCCTTGAAGTTGTGGCTGTTGATCAGCGGCTGCTGGCTGCGGTACTGGTCCAGCGCCCGCAGCACCTCGCCCAGCCCGTTGCAGGTGCGACAGTCCACGCCGGCGGCGGCAAAACGCGCCACCAGCGTCTGCGGCGCGCCCAGAAACAGCACCACGTGCTGTCCCGGGGTGGCCTGGCAGTGGTCCAGCAACATCCGTTCGGCGCCATAGAAGCCGCCACTGCCCAGCAGGTGGATGATCGGCCGCTGCGGGCTCATGGCTGCGTTCAATTGCGCACCCAGTGCACCAGCCGTGGCAGCGACCAGCCCTTGTGCGGGTTGTGCGTTTCCGGGGTCTGGTCGTTGATCACCAGCAGTACCGGCAAGCCCAGCTGCTGGGTGATCTGCGCCGGGTGCTTGAAGCGATGGTCGAAGAACTCGCGCACGTACACCAGGGCGATGCCCAGCAGCAGGCCGGTGAGCATGCCGAACGGAATGATCAGCATCGGCTTGGGAAAGGCCGGCTCGGCGGGCTCATAGGGCGCACTGAGAATCCGTGCGTTGGACACGTCACCCGACAGCAGGCGCTCGCCACGGGCTTCCTCGTAGCGCTGGGTGTAGGTGAAGAACGCCTTGTGCAGGGCATCGATCTCGGTGTCCAGCTGACGCGCCTTGCTCTGGGTTTCCTGCAACTGGTGCACGCGGCTCTTGTAGTCGGCGATGCGCTGGGTTTTCTGCGCGATCACGTTCTGCACCACGGCCAGGTCCTTCTCGCGCTCCTGGATACGGTTGGCGACGATCTTGAGAAACTGCTGGCGCGTCTTGGCGATCTGCTCGCGCTGCAGCAGCATCTGCTCGCTGCCGGGCTGGAACACTGCCAGGTCGCTGACGTAGGTCAGTACCTGGGTGGTCAGCTGCTCGCCCAGTTGCTTGATCTCGCGGTCCTCGAAGGCCACGTTGTCGACGGTCTGGGTGAAGGTGAAGGGGAAGGCGAAGTCGCGCATGTTGGCGTTGCTGGCCGCAGCCAGGCTGGTCTTGAGGTATTCCAGCCACTGCTGGCTCTGCAGCAGGCGATCGCGGTACTGGTTGAGTGCCTGTTCCTCGGTGTTGATGGCATTGAGGCGGAAGGTGATCTCTTCCTTGGGGTCGGACGAGCCGATGCCTTCGAGCATGCCCAGGCGCTTGCTTTCCAGGTCATCCATGCGCACCTGGTACTGCATCTTCTTCTGCTCGTAGAACTCCTGCGGCAGTTCGTTGGACTGCAGGTTCTGGCGGTTGCGCAGGTAGTTGTCGAGCAGACGGCTGACAAACAGCGTACCGACCTTGGGGTCGGGGAAGCTGTAGGTGATGGACACCACGTTGGAGCCGGGCAGGGTCTCGATCTTCAGGTCCTTGATCGCGTCGTCGGTCAGGGTGTCGAGCTGGGTATCGCGTACCGGGTCGACCTCCAGCCCGAACAGGCTGCGCACCGGGTTGACCACATACTCGCGCAGCGGGTTGACGATCAGGCTGCGGATCGGCCCGAACACCAGGCGCTGCAGCAGGCCGGGGGGCACGTCATACAGGCCCTCGTCGCGCAGCTGGGTGATGGTCTGGCGGATCAGCGTGGGTGAACGCAGGATATTGCTCTCGGTCTCCATGTCGGCCAGCGAAGGCGGAATGAACTTGTCTGTCTCCTGGGCCAGGGCGGTGTTGGTATCGCTCTGGGAGAGCTTTTTCGACTGCACGATCACTTCGGCCGTGATGTCGAAGCTCTGCTTGAGCACCAGCGGCAGCAACAGAGCAATCACTGCGAACACCAGGAATACCCGCTTCACCAACTGACGGTTGGCGAAGAGGATCCTGAAGAATTCATGCAGGTAGTTTTCTTTGGTAGTCATGCGCGTGCACCTGCCTGGGTTTAGTTATCGCTGTCTTTGTTGTCGACGCGGTAGGAGAAGCTGAAGCCCACCCCCTGGAACAGCACCACGTCGGCCAGTTGCCGGGCCAGTTCGCCGGCGCTGGCCAGCTTGGTCTTGGGCACGTAGAGCATGTCGTCGGGCTGCAGGTAGGCCACCTGCGCGGCGCTGGCGTCCAGGGCCTTGTCGACGTTGTAGGGCACGGCCTGCACCTGGTTGCCGTTGCGCCGCATGATCACCACCGAGTCGAGCCGGGCCTTGAGGCTGGGCCCGCGGGCCAGGGTCAGGGCTTCGAGCACCGATACCGGGCGCCGGATCGGATAGGCGCCGGGCTGGGCCACCTCACCGAGCACATAGATCTCGTTGACCGCAGTGGACTTGAGCATCACGTCCACCGTCATGCGCCCGGGCAGGTCGGCGTAGCGCTTGTTGAGGAAGGTCTGCAGCTGGGTGACGGTCATGCCCTGCAGCGGCACCGCGCCCACCTCCGGAAAGCTGGCCTGGCCGTCGGTGCCCACGGTGATCTCGCGGCTCATGCCGGTGGCGGGGTGGTTGAGTGCGCTCTTGAGGTTCTGTTCGTTGGTCAGCGGGCTGATCACCTGCACGGTCATCTGGTCGCGGTTGGGCTGGAACAGGCGCTTGTTGCGGTAGGCCTGCTGGATGGCCTGGCGCGCTTCGTCCGGGGTCATCCCGGCGACGTTCACCGAGGTGTTGGCCCGTGGCAGTTCGATGGTGCCATCGGGCAGCACCAGCTGGTTGCCGTTGAGCGAGCTGGCCGCAAGGAAGCCCAGGCCGACGGTGTCACCGGGCTGGATGCGATAGGCCTGCGAGCCGCTGGTGCTGATATGGAAGATCACATCGAGCACGTCCCCCGGGCGCAGCGCCTGCTCGCCGCGTGGCAGCTCGGTGTCCTGGGCGTTGGCCGCGTTGGCAGTCATGATCTGCACCGGCATCTGGCGTGGCTCCTGGCTGGTGCAGGCTGCCAGAGGCAGCAGCGCCAGCAGGGCGAACAGTTTCACATTCATAGCGTCATCCTTAGCCTGGCTGCTCAGAGATTGTTGTAAAGCCATTTGGGCATGTAGTAGCGGCGTCGGTTGAACACGCTGCCGATCAGTTTGGCGCCGGCCTGGGTCAGGCGCTGGGCGGCGGCCTGGGCGACCTCCCAGCGGGTGTCCTCGGCGGTGACCACCAGGATCACGCCATCGACCAGGGTGCCGATCACCAGGCTGTCGACGCTGGAGTACACCGCCTCGCCGTCGATGACCACGAAGCGGTAGTGCGCGCTGAGCTGGCTCAGCAGGGCACGCAGGCGGTCCGGGTTGAGGCGTTCGTTGCCACGCCGGTACTGGCCGCACGGCAACATGTCGAAAGGCTGGTCTGACACCCGCACCAGGCAGTCCTGCAGCACGGGCGGGGTGTCCTGCTCGAACAGCAGGTCGCGAAAGCCGGACAGCTTCTGCAGGCCCATCTGCTGGGTCAGGCTGTTGCTGGTAGGGCTGCTGTCCACCAGCAGTACCGGTCCGCCGCTCATCAGCGTCAGCTGCTTGGCGAAGGCCAGCGCACTGGTGCTGGTACCGCTGCCGGTATTGGCCGCGGTCAGCAGCAGCACGCGCTGCTCCTGGTCCAGCACGGTGGACGTCAGGTTGGTTTCGCTGGGGGTGGCGATGGTCAGACTTCTCGAAGTAGAACCGTCCATTCAACTTGCTCCGTGGCCGCTGAAGACTTTGAAGGGGGTCTTGAGCAGGATCTTCAGGTCCAGGCTCAAGCTCTGTTCGGCGATGTAACTCAGGTCAAGCTCGACCCGCTGGTCGAAGTCGATGTTGCTGCGCCCCGAGATCTGCCACAGGCCGGTCATGCCGGGGTAGATGCTCAGGCGCGCCAGGTGGCTGTCCTTGTAGCGATAGGCGTTGAAGGAGGTCGGGCGAGGGCCCACCAGGCGCATTTCGCCGCGGATCACGTTGAACAGGTTGGGCAGCTCGTCCAGGCTGCTGCGCCGCAGGAAGCTGCCGATGCGGGTTACGCGCGGGTCCTTGTCGATCTTGAAGTCGATGGCGTCGGCGCCGTGCTTGTTCAGGTGGCGCACCGACTCCTTGAGGTCCTCGGCGTTGGCGACCATGGTGCGGAACTTGTACATGCCGAAGCTGCGCCCGCGGTAGCCGGTGCGCTGCTGCACGAAGAACACCGGGCCGGGGCTGCTCAGCTTGACCAGCACGGCCAGCACCAGCAGCAGCGGTGAAATCAACAGCACGATCATCAGCGCACCGATGAACGACAGTACGCGGTTGGTGCGCGACAGCGTCCACGGCCGCCCGCCGGCGCGCCCGGTCATCCAGCCACGGCCCTGCATGTGAATCGCCGCATCGATGCGCATGCGGTGATTGGGGTCCATGCGTTTGTCCTGGCGCAGGGCCTGGGTTTCAGCACTTTTCTGTTGGCCTGTCATACCACCCTCCGTTGATGCTCGGGCGCGGCAACCGGCGTTTGCCCGATGGACCGCACAGCGTCGTCGGGCGTGTGCGCGTAATAATCGACGAACCAGGCGACGAAGCGGCGCAGCCCTTCGTCCAGCGAGATGCACGGGGTGAAGCCGGTGGCCTGGGCCAGGGCACTGGCATCGGCGCAGGTGTCCAGCACGTCACCGGGCTGCAGGGGCAGCAACTCGACCTGGGCGGTGCGCTGCAGGTGTTTTTCCAGCAGCGCCACGTAGTCGGTCAGGGCCACCGGGCGTTGCCCGCCGATGTTGTAGATGCGCCAGGGCGCATGGCTGCTGGCCGGGTCGCTGGCCAGGCGGTCCCAGGCCGGGTCGCTGACCGGGGCCAGCGGGACCAGGCGCACCAGGCTTTCGACGATGTCGTCGATGTAGGTGAAGTCGCGCTGGTGCTGGCCGTAGTTGAACAGCTTGAGCGGGTGGCCCTGGCTGATGGCCTGGGCGAACTGGATGGGCGACATGTCCGGGCGCCCCCACGGGCCGTACACCGTGAAAAAGCGCAGCCCAGTGGTGGGGATGGCGAACAGGTGGCTGTAGCTGTGGGCCATCAGTTCGTTGGCCTTCTTGCTCGCGGCGTACAGCGACAGCGGATGGTCCACTGCGTCCTGCACGGCATAGGGTGTGCGCTGGTTGCTGCCGTACACCGAGCTTGAGGAGGCATACAGCAGGTGCTGCACCGGATGGCGGCGGCAGGCCTCGAGCATGTTGAGGAAACCCACCAGGTTGCTGTCCACGTAGGCGCGCGGGTTGTCCAGCGAATAGCGCACCCCGGCCTGGGCGGCCAGGTGGATCACCACCTCGGGGGCGAATTCGGCGAACAGCGCCTCGATGCCTGGGCCGTCGGCCAGGTCCAGGCGGCGCAGGTCGAAATCGCCGGCCTGGGCCTGGACCCAGCGCACGCGGTCTTGCTTGAGCGCGGGGTCGTAGTAGTCGTTGAAGTTGTCCAGGCCCACGACCTGATGGCCGTCGCGCAACAGGCGCAGTGTGCAGTGTGCGCCGACGAAGCCGGCCGCACCGGTGACCAGTATTCTCATGGCGCCGATACCTGCGGTTGTACCTGGCGCAGGCCGATGCCGCTGTAGGTCAGGCCGAAGGTTGCCACCTGTTCGGGGCTGTAGAGGTTGCGTCCGTCGATGATCAGGCGTTGGCGCAGCTTTTGCGCCAGCAGGTTGAAATCCACCACCCGGAAGGTCTTCCACTCGGTGCAGATCACCAGCGCATCGGCATCTTCCAGGGTGTCGTCACGGGTGGCGCACAGTTGCAGGTCATCGCGGTAGCCATACAGGCGCCGGCATTCGGCCATGGCTTCGGGGTCGAAGGCGCGCACCGTGGCGCCCTCGGCCCACAGCGCCTCCATCAGGTAGCGGCTGGGGGCTTCGCGCATGTCGTCGGTATTGGGTTTGAAGGCCAGGCCCCACAGGGCGATGGATTTGCCCTTCAGGCTGCCGGGGAAGCCGCGCTTGAGCTTGCTGAACAGGATCTGGCGCTGGCTGTCGTTGATTTCGCTCACGCTCTGCAGCAGGCGCAGCGGCATGCCGCTGTGTTCGGCGGTATGCAGCAGCGCACGCAGGTCCTTGGGGAAGCACGACCCGCCAAAGCCACAGCCCGGGTAGATGAAGTGGTAGCCGATGCGTGGGTCCGAGCCGATGCCCTTGCGCACCGATTCGATGTCGGCACCGAGGAACTCGCTGAGGTTGGCCAGTTCGTTCATGAAGCTGATGCGCGTGGCGAGCATGGCGTTGGCTGCGTACTTGGTCAGCTCGGCGCTGCGGTTGTCCATGAACATGAGCTTTTCATGATTGCGGCAGAACGGCGCGTACAGCTCGGACAACTGCTGCTGGGCCTGGTCATCGGCGGTACCGACGATGATCCGATCCGGGCGCATGCAGTCGGCCAGGGCGCTGCCTTCCTTGAGAAACTCGGGGTTGGAGACCACCCGCACCTGCAGTTGATGCTTGCCCAGCCGGTCGAGCTCCTCGCGGGCGAGCGCGGCCACCTTGTCGGCGGTGCCCACCGGCACGGTGGACTTGATGATCAGGGTGCGGTGCGCCGCCATCAGGCCGGCGATCTGCCGGGTGACGCCCAGCACGTGGGAAAGGTCGGCCGAGCCGTCTTCGTCCGGTGGGGTGCCGACTGCAATGAAGATCAGCTCGGCGTGGGCGACGGCATCGCTGGCCTGGGTACTGAACGACAGCCGACCTTCCTTGATGTTTTCCTCGAGCATGCCCGACAGGCCAGGCTCATGAATAGGTGGAACACCTTGTCGCAACTGACTGATTTTATGGGCGTCTACATCGACACAAAGTACCCGGTGACCTACGTCAGCCAAAGCGGCAGCTTGCACAAGTCCGACATAACCGGTGCCAAATACGCTCACATCCATGCTGGCGTGCCTCGTATGGAGTAATGAAAGTGAAACAGCGGGTGTGAATTCGGTATAGACCAGCTGAGCCGGTTTGTGTCAAACCTATGGCATGTATCTGTAGAGTTACAGGTGGTAGGAGTTCCACTGTTTTGCCATCAACCCTTTTCCAATCCGTACCTTAGCGTCGAAATGGGCTGGCACTTGGCCGGTTGTCAATGCGATGAACGGTCGTAGCCCGCGTAAAACGTGGCTCGTGGAATGTGGGTTGTTTCGCGAATGCATCAGATTCCCGCTTGAAAAACGTCATAATCGGCGCCCTGCATTTCGTCATTTTTTTGACAAACTGTGGTTTGCGCTTTGTCGGCATCCTGCTACCGTGTGGGAAACCTCAGTGGGCTGGGGGGAAACATTTCTGGCGGGGAAGTCATGCGCGTTTACATCAAGGGACTGTTGCTGCTGGTCTACCTTCTGAGTTTCCATGCGTACTACCTCGAGCGTCTCGAGGCGATCGGGCTGGGGGTGGCACTGGTGTTGTATGCCGGTGTGTTCGTGCTGCTGGTGGCTGCCCTGTGGCTGTGCGCGAACATACGCCAGGGCCTGGTGCGCTGGCTGTTTGCAGTGGGGTTCTGTGCCAGCGCGGTGTTTTTCGACGCCTATACGCGCATAACCGCCGAGTACCTCACCTACAGCGCCTTCGTTTCGATGGTGTATTCGGGTGGGTTCATCGGCGAGGCGCTTGAGCAGTACCACAGCGTGATCCTGGGGGTCGCGGCCAAGGGGCTGCTGTTGCTGCTGGGGCTGGGCCTGCGCCCGGACCCGGTGCAGCGGCTGCCCGGCACCCTGGCGTGGGCCGCACCGCTGCTGGGCCTGGCGCTGTTGACCGGCATCCTGTTCGTGCGTGCCGGCGAGGGCGCACGCGGCCTGCCGGTGATGTACACGCCGCTGGCCTACCTGAACCTGTTCCTCTACGAATCGCTGCACGACAGCGTGGGCCCGCGCCAGCCAGTGACACTGGCGCGCAGCGGCCCGCCATTGGCGCGCGATATCGTGCTGATCATCGACGAGAGCGTTTCGGGCAACTACCTGGACCTCAATACCCCCAACGGGGTCACCAGCAACCTCACCCACCCCCAGCCGGGGGCCAGCATCTTCAACTACGGCTATGCCGCCTCCATCGCCAATTGCAGCGCCGACACCAACGTCACGCTGCGCTACGGCGGCACCCGCAGCGATTACCTGCGCATCAACTCGACCCTGCCGTCGATCTGGCAGTACGCCAAACAGGCCGGGCTTGGCACCGTCTACATCGACAGCCAGCGCACCGGCGGCAACCTGCAGAACCTGATGGATGCCACCGAAAAGCGCGACATCGACCAGTTCATCCAGTTCGATACCACCCCGGTGCGCGACCGCGACATGGCCGCACTGCAAAAGCTCGTGGAGCTGCTGGGCGACGGCAAGCCGCAACTGATCGTGATCAACAAGGTGGGGGTGCATTTTCCGGTGCACGACAAGTACCCGGATGCGTTCATGACCTACACGCCGGCGTTGCCGCGGGGCCACTATGCCGACATCGCCGATACCGGTCAGCGCGACGGGTTCAGTGGTACCCCGCAGGACTGGGTGCTGTACCGCAACTCGTACAAGAACAGCGTGCTGTGGAGCGTGGGCGAATTCTTCAAGCGCCTGTTTGCCCAGGCCGACCTGAGCCAGGCGGTGATCATCTACACCTCCGACCATGGCCAGGACCTGCATGAACGCGGCAACCCGGGGCTCAACACCCACTGTGGCGAGAACCCGGTGGAGGAAGAGGGCCTGGTGCCGCTGGTGGTGATCCAGGGCCAGGGCCTGAAGACCCTGGACTGGCAGGCGCAACTGGCGACCAACAAGGACCGCTCCAGCCACTACAACATCTTTCCCACGCTGCTGCAGTTGCTGGGGTATGACGCCGCGGCGGTCGAGCCGATCTACGGACACGCGCTCAACGTGCCGACCAACGATCCGTTCAGTTTCAACTACCGCTTCAATGCACGCCTTGGTGCCAAGCCCGAGTTCAAGCATATCGACCTGGACGTGGTGGTCACACCGGGGCCGCAGGGCATGCCGGTGGGCACGGCCCAGTGAGCTGACCGGGCCGATGCCTCAGGAACCGGAGGCCGGGCACCCGGCCCGGGTGTCATCGGCCGCCTGGGCTATGAGCCCTGCAAGGCGCGCCACGTTGCGTTGCTGGGCTGCTACCAGCTCGGCGATCCCGGTGCCCGCCGCACTGCGTACCAGGCTGTGGCAGCGCAGGGCGGGGCGGTTGGCATCGCCGCCCAGCGTACGCAGGCGCCAGCGCGCCTCAAGCAGGGCGTATTGCCCGGGTACCGAGTCGAAGCGCTGCACCTCCAGGCGCAGGCCCAGGGTGCGCGGTGCATTGCTGTTGAGCTGGCCGCTCAAGGCGCTGCGCAGTTCATCCACCAGGCTGGCGCCCCACCATTCACTGTCGAGCACCGCCAGGCCGCTGTCGCCCTGACGCACGACGATCTGCTCGCGGTCGACCTGGGGCGGCACGCTGATGGACTCTATGCGTACGTCTACCGCACGGGTCGCCCCGGCCTGCAGCTGCGCAGGCACCAGGGTGTGGTAGTGCACCGGCTCGCTGCGACAGGCCGCCAGCAACAGCGCGATGCCAAGCAGCGAAGGTTTGAGCAGATAGGTCATGGGGCGGGCTCCAGTGCTCATTGGCGCGAGGAAGGTTGCAAGGCATCGGCAGGGGCATTGTCGGGCCGCCCGCGCAGCAGCGACTCGGGGTTGCGCTTGAGGTAGTCGGCCAGCTCGCGCATCGAGCGCGTCATGCGGCCCAGGTCGTCCAGGGTCTGCGACAGCTGCTCGCGCTGTGGCGAGTCGTCGGCCAGGGTCGCATTGGCACTCTTGAGCGTGGTGCTCATGTCCTGCAGGGTGCCCTCGATGCCGGGCAAGGTCTTGCCGTTGAACTGCTTGAGCGCCTTGCGCAGCTCCACCAGGTTGGCGTCCAGGTTGCCGGCGATGCGTTCGATGGGCAGCTTGTTGATCTTCTCGACCATGGCCTGGAACTGCTCCTGCAGTTGCTCCAGGCTGCTGGGGATGGTCGGGATGGTGATGGGGCGCGCGCTCGGGTCGAAGGTCACCTTGGGCGCCTTGGGGTAGAAATCCAGGGCGATGTACAACTGCCCGGTCAACAGGTTGCCGCTGCGGGCCTGGGCGCGCAGGCCGTTGTCGATGAAGGTGCCCATCAGGCGGACGCCGGCCTGTTCATCGTCAGGGTTGTGATTGAGCACCTTGAGCATCTTGGTATGCGCCTGGCCCAGGCGTTGCGGGTAGATCACGATGCCCACATTCACCGGAAAAGTGCGGGTCTTGGCGTCGAAGTCGAGGTTGATGGCGACTACCCGGCCGAATTCCATGCCCAGGAACTCCACCGGTGCGCCCACCTTGAGCCCGCGCAGCGACTGGTCGAAGCGCAGCGCCAGGTACTGCGCCTTGCCCGCCGGCGGGGCGAGGGCGGCGGGGCGGTCGTCGAACAGCTCGAAGGTCTTGTCCTCGGCTGCCGGCTGGTCGTCGGGGCTGTAGTCCGGGGCCCTGAAGGCCACGCCGCCGACCATCAGCGATGACAGCGACTCGGTGCGCAGGGCAAAGCCGTTGGCACCCACCTCGACATCCACGCCGCTGGCGTTCCAGAACCGCGTGTTGTCGGTGACGAAGGCATCGTTGGGGGCGTGCACGAACACTTCGACATTGACCCCTTTGCCGTTGGCGTCCAGCGCGTACGACACCACCTGGCCGACCTGGATCTTGCGGTAGTACACCGGCGAGCCGACGCCCAGCGAGCCGAGGTCGGAGGCATGCAGGTTGAAGCGCTTGCCGGGTTCGCCGTAGGTGATTGGCGGTGGTGTCTCCAGGCCGGTGAAGGTCTTGGCGCGGGTGTCCGACTGCCCGGCATCGGCGCCGATGAAGTCACCGGAGAACAGCGTGTCGATACCCGTTACGCCGCCCGCACCGATGCGCGGGCGCACCACCCAGAACAGCGAGTCCTGGCGGGTGAAGTTCTCGGCCTGCTTGACCAGCTTGATGGTGGCGGTGACGCTCTTCTGGTCCTGGCTGAGTTCCACTTCGCTGACCTGGCCGATCACCACGTTGCGGTACTTCACTGCTGTCTTGTTGGCCTCCAGCCCCTGGCCGGTCTTGAAGGTGACCTGGATACTGGGGCCCTCCTGCAGCCAGTTGTGCACCACCAGCGAGATGCCCACCAGCACTGCCACGATCGGCACGATCCACACCAGCGACACGCTGAAGCGCCGGGTCTGCACCGCCGGGCGAGCCGGTTGTGCCGCGCTGTGGTTGCTGTCTTCACTCATGCGCGGGTTCCTTGCCGTTGGGCGGTTGCCAGATCAGGCGGGGGTCGAAGCTCATGGCCGCGAGCATGGTGAACACCACCACCATGCCGAAAAACAGAATGCCCAGGCGCGGCTCGATGTCGCCCAGGGCCTGGAACTTGACCAGTGCGGCAACCAGCGCCACCACGATCACATCGAGCATCGACCAGTAGCCGATCAGCTCGACGAAGCGGAACAGCTTCGAACGCTGGCGCTGGGCCCAGGTACTGCCGCGCTGCACCGTCACCAGCAGCAGGCCCAGGGCCACGAACTTGGTGGCCGGCACCGCGATGCTGGCGATGAAGATGATCAGTGCGATGTCCCATGAGCCATGGGCCCAGAACTCGAGCACGCCGCTCATGATGGTGCTGTCGTCGCCGGCACCGAACAGCTTGGTGTTCATCACCGGCAGCAGGTTGGCCGGGATGTAGAACACCAGGGCGGCGATCAGGTACGCCCAGGTTCGGGTCAGCGACTCGGGCTTGCGCTCATGCAGCGGCGCTGCGCAGCGAGGGCACTGGGTGGGGTGGTCGCGGTTGTCGCAGGCCAGCCCGCAGGCATGGCACAGCACCAGGCCCAGCTCGCTGGCCAGCGGCGGCGCGTTCAAGACAGGTACACCCACAGGTCGCGGATATCGCGCCCGGCCAGGCGGATCATCAGCAGGCTCAGGGCGGCCAGGGCGATCAACCCCAGGCCTGGCAGCACATCGAGCAGCCCGGCCAGCTTGAACACCGCCACCATTGACCCCAGCAGGCACACCTCCAGCATGCTCCACGGGCGCAGGGTTTCCAGCCAGCGCATGCACAGGCTGAAGGCCGGCGAGCGGCGTCGGCCCAGGGCATGCACCAGCACCCACAGCAGCAGCAACAGCTGGAACATCGGCGCGATGATGATCGCGATGGCGGCCACCAGGGCGATGAAGGTGATCGGCCCGGTGGCCAGGGCGCGCACCGAGTCCCATAACGTGGCGCTGTTGTGCAGGCCTTGCAGGCTGATGCTCATCACCGGGTAGAAGTTGGCGAACATCCACAGGATCGCTGCAGTGAGGCTCAGCGCCAGGCGCTGCTGTACATCCAGGCCGTTATGGCGCTGCAGCACGGCGCCGCAACGCAGGCATAGCGCTTTCTGGTGTTTGGCGAGCTCGACCCGTTCATACACGCAGTCGCAGTGTTCGCAGATGATCAACCGATCGGTGCTGGCCACGCTTGGCACTCGCAACAGGGACTAGCTCAATATAGAAGCGCATGGCAATTGAGCAAATCGGCGCCGTTGGGCCATGGTCTATGCTTGACCCTTTGACCCCTTCCAACGCCGCTTTGCAGGAGGCCTGCGCATGCCTACGCGTCGCCGTTTTCTCGCCACCAGTGCTGCCCTGGCCGCTGGCCTGGGGCTGCTGCTGAGCCGCCCGCACGCCCTGGCGCAGCCCCACACGGCGCTGCTCGAGCGCAAGGTGCCGTCCACCGGCGAGGCCTTGCCGGTGATCGGCGCCGGCACCTCGGGCAGTTTCGAGGTGACGGCAGGTTCCCCCGAGTACCAGCAGCTCAAAGCGGTGCTGCAGGTGTTCTTCGACGGTGGCGGCCGGGTCATCGATACCTCGCCCAACTATGGCGGCGCCGACGCGATACTGGGCCAGTTGCTGGAGGAGGGCGGTTGGCGCGAGCGCACCTTCCTGGCCACCAAGATCGCCGCCGACAGCCAGGCTGCGGCGCAGGCGCAATGGGCCCAGACGCTGCGCAGCCTGCGCACCGACAAGGTCGATCTGCTGCAGGTGCACAACCTGCGCGACTGGCAGCGCCAACTGCCCTACGCCCGTGAACTCAAGGCCCAGGGCAAGACCCGTTACGTGGGCGTTACCCATTACACCGATGGCGGGCTGGACGAACTGGAGCGCATCCTGCGCCGCGAGCCGCTGGACTTCATCCAGATCCACTATTCGGTGAATGCACCTGGCGCCGCGCGCACGGTGCTGCCGCTGGCACAGGACAAGGGCGTGGCGGTACTGATCAACCGCGCCTTCGACGACGGCAGGCTGTTTGCCAGGGTCAAGGGCCAGCCGTTGCCGGGCTGGGCCGGCGAAGCCGGCATTGGCAGCTGGGCGCAGCTGTTTCTCAAATTTGCCCTCAGTCACCCGGCAGTGACGACCGTGATCCCGGCCACCAGCCGCCCGGACCGTCAACGCGACCAGCTCAAGGCCGGCAGTGGCGCGTTGCTCGACACGGCCCGGCAGCAGGCGCTGATCAAGATGTTCGGCTGATGCGCCTGCTGGGCCGGCTGTTCACCTTTCACGACGACGAAACCCCGGCGGTGGTGGGCGGCCTTGCGCTGTTCTTCCTGCTGTTCGCCGGCTATTTCATGCTGCGACCGGTACGCGAGACCATGGGGGTGGCCGGCGGCGTCGACAACCTTCAATGGCTGTTCACCGGCACCTTCATCGTCACCTTGCTGGCATTGCCGCTGTTCGGCTGGGTGGTGGCGCGGGCCCGGCGGCGCAGGATCTTGCCCTGGACCTACGGCTTTCTGGCAAGCAACCTGCTGGCCTTCGCCCTGGTGTTCGCGGTGCAGCCCGACAACCTGTGGGTGGCCCGGGCGTTCTACATCTGGCTGTCGGTGTTCAACCTGCTGAGCATCTCGCTGGCCTGGAGCGTACTGGCCGACCTGTTCAGCAACGAGCAGGCCAAGCGCCTGTTCGGGTTGCTGGCAGCCGGTGCGAGCCTGGGCGGGCTGGTGGGGCCGATACTGGGTACCCTGCTGGTGGGCGTGGTCGGGCATGCCGGGCTGGTGCTGCTGGCCACGCTGTTTCTGCTGGGCAGCATCGGCGCGGCAACCTACCTGCAGCGCTGGCGCGACCGTGCGCCCTTGCCGGCGGAGGCCGAACACCCGCGCTCCCGGCCGCTGGGCGGCAACCCGTTCGCCGGGGCCGGCGAGGTGCTTCGCTCGCCCTACCTCTTGATGCTGGCGCTGTTCGTGGTGCTGCTGGCCAGCATCAGTACCTTCCTGTACTTCGAGCAGGCGCGGCTGGTGGCACAGACCTTTACCGACCGCACCCGCCAGACCCAGGTGTTCGGCCTGATCGACACCGTGGTGCAGGCGCTGGCGATCCTCACCCAGTTGTTTTTCACAGGGCGCATCGCGCGGCGCATGGGGGTGGGCGTGTTGCTGGTGGCGGTGCCGCTGGTGATGGTGGCCGGCTTCCTGTGGCTGGCCCTGGCCCCGGTGTTTGCGGTGTTCGTGGTAGTGATGGTGGTGCGCCGTGCGGGGGAGTATGCGCTGGTACGGCCGGGGCGCGAGATGCTGTACACCGTGTTGCCGGCCGAGCAGAAGTACCGCGCCAAGAACTTCATCGACACGGTGGTCTATCGCGGTGGCGATGCGCTCAGTGGCTGGGTCAAGCGCGGGCTGGATGTGCTGGGTGAGCACCCGCAACTGGCGATGCTGATCGGGGCGGGGATTGCGCTGGGGTGGGCGGCGACCGGGGGCTGGCTGGGCAGACGGCAGCGGCGATTGGAGCAACGCAATTGAACGGTGTTGGCTTGCTTCGCCGGCAAGGCCGGCTCCTACAGGGGGTTGCGCCGTTCACAGAACCCCGTAGCAGCCGGCCTTGCCGTGCAGTCAGTCGAGCACTGCCACCGGTTCCGGGTTGCGGCTCACCCACCAGCCAAACCCGGCGGCGGTAAAGAACATGATCAGGCTGTACAGCGCCGCCGGAATGGCCATGGTCGAGTTGTTGAGCAGGGTCGGGCTCAGCGCCAGTGCAATCGCCAGCGTACCGTTGTGGATGCCGATCTCCATGCCGATGGCGATTGCCTGGCGCTTCGGAATCTTCAGCATCCGCGGCACATAGTAGCCCAGCCCCAGGCTCACCAGGTTGAACAACAGCGCGGCTGCGCCTACCAGGGGCGCGTACTCGACCACGGTGGCCCAGTCTTTCATCAGCGCCAGCATCACCGTGCCGGCCAGAAACAGCGCCGCCACCAGCTTCATCGGTTTCTCCATGCGCGCCGCGAAGGCCGGGGTCAGGCGCCGCACCAGCATGCCCAGCGCCACCGGCACCAGCACGATGGCAAACACCTGCAGCACCTTGGCGAACTGCAGCGGGATGGCCTGGTCGGCGCTCATGAAGTAGCTCAGCGACAGGTTGACCAGCAGCGGCATGGTCAGGATCGCGATCAGCGAGTTCACCGCCGTCAGCGTGATGTTGAGCGCCACGTCACCGTGCGCCAGGTGGCTGAACAGGTTGGCGGTGGTGCCGCCGGGCGAGGCCGCCAGCAGCATCAGGCCGACCGCCAGGGCCGGTGCCAGGCCAAAACCGTTGGCAATCAGAAAGCAGATGAAGGGCAGCAGCAGGATCTGGCACACCAGGCCGATGAACACCGGCTTGGGGTATTTCACCACCCGGGCGAAGTCGGCCAGGGTCAGCGAAAGCCCCAGGCCGAACATGATGATGCCCAGCGCAACGGGCAGGAAGGCGGTCAGCAATGGCGAAGCGGTCATGGCAGCAACTCGCAGAAAAGAGGTGTCGGCATTCTAGGCCACCAGATCGCCATGTGCTGCTGGGGAGGCCCCGTAGATACAAGTCTTTACGAAAAGGTGCGCAGCGTGCACCGGGCAGGTTGCGCGCACCGTTATGGGGCAAATGCATGCACCGCTCGGGTCGCCCGCCGCGCTCAAGGGGCGTGGCAGAGCGATTCCCGGGCGTTGGGCACAGCCCTTGCTAAAGTCTGTTGAAAGGCCCGGGTACTGGAAGACAGCAGCCAATTAGAAGAAGCCGTTACGAACACGGCGAGGAGTGGGGTATGTCCGGAGCTTTTTTTGACGAAATGTATGCCGCAGGGGGCCAGTGTCGCCCGCATTACCGCGAGTTTGCCCGCTGGCTGGCGGACACGCCGCTGGAACTGCTGGCGCAACGCCGCCGCGAAGCCGACCTGCTGTTCCACCGCGCAGGCATCACCTTCACGCTCTACGGTGACGAGCAGGGCACCGAACGCCTGATCCCGTTCGACATCATTCCGCGCAGCATCAAGGCCAGCGAATGGCAGGTCATCGAGCGTGGCTGCATCCAGCGGGTGCAGGCACTGAACATGTTCCTGGCCGATATCTACCATGAACAGCGCATCCTCAAGGCCGGCATCATCCCGGCCGAGCAGGTGCTGGCCAACGAGGGCTACCAGGTGGCCATGCGTGGCCTGGGGCTGCACCGGGGCCTCTATGCGCATATCGCGGGGGTGGATCTGGTGCGCGATGGCGACGGCAGCTACTACGTGCTCGAGGACAACCTGCGCACCCCCAGCGGCGTGAGCTACATGCTCGAAGACCGCAAGATGATGATGCGCCTGTTCCCCGAGCTGTTCGCCGCCCAGCGCATCGCGCCCATCGACCATTACCCCAACCTGCTGCTCGACACGCTCAGGAGCGCCAGCCCGCTGGACAACCCCACGGTGGTGGTGCTGACCCCGGGGCGCTTCAACAGCGCGTACTTCGAGCATGCGTTCCTGGCCCGCGAAATGGGGGTGGAACTGGTGGAAGGCGCCGACCTGTTCGTGCGTGACGACCGCGTGTTCATGCGCACCACCTGCGGCCCCCAGCCGGTGGACGTGATCTACCGCCGGCTGGATGACGCCTTCCTCGACCCGTTGACCTTCAACCCTGAGTCGATGCTCGGGGTGCCCGGCCTGATTGCCGCCTACCGCCTGGGCAACGTGGTGCTGGCCAATGCGGTCGGCACCGGGGTGGCGGACGACAAGTCGATCTACCCCTACGTGGGCGAGATGATCCGCTTCTACCTGGACGAAGCGCCGATCCTGAAGAACGTGCCCACCTGGCAGTGCCGCAAGCCGGCCGAGCTGTCCCATGTGCTGGCCAACCTGGAGCACCTGGTGGTCAAGGAAACCCAGGGTTCGGGCGGCTACGGCATGCTGGTGGGGCCGGCGTCGACGGCAGCGCAGATCGAAGCGTTCCGCCTGCGCCTCAAGGCTCGCCCGCAGGACTACATCGCCCAGCCCACCTTGTGCCTGTCCACCTGCCCGACCTTTGTCGAAAGCGGCATCGCCCCGCGCCATATCGACCTGCGCCCGTTCGTGCTGTCGGGCAGCCAGACCCGCCTGGTGCCCGGCGGCCTCACGCGGGTGGCGCTGCGCGAAGGCTCGCTGGTGGTCAACTCGTCGCAGGGCGGCGGTACCAAGGACACCTGGGTGGTGGAGGACTGAACCATGCTTTCAAGAACCGCTGCAGACCTCTACTGGATGTCGCGTTACCTGGAGCGCGCGGAAAACCTCGCGCGCATGCTCGAAGTGAGCTACTCGCTGTCGCTGATGCCCCAGGCCGGGCGCAGCGACGGCCACGCGGAGCTGGCCATGTCGCTGCTGGCGGCCGGCACGCTGGAAGACTACAAGGCCCGCCACGGCGCGCTCGACACCGAGCACATGCTGCACTTCTTTGCCCTGGACGAGGCCAACCCCGGCAGCATCTACTGTTGCCTGCGTGCGGCGCGCAGCAATGCCCACGCCGTGCGCGGGCGCATCACCGCCGACATGTGGGAGAACATCAATGCCACCTGGCTGGAGATGCGCGCCATTGCCGGCAACGGCCTGGGCCGCTACGGCATCAGCCAGTTCTGCGAATGGGTGCGGGAGCGTTCGCACCTGTTTCGCGGGGCCACCTCGGGCACCATCATGCGCAACGAGGCCTATGGTTTCATTCGCCTGGGCACCTTCATCGAACGTGCCGACAACACCTTGCGCCTGCTGGATGCGCGCTACGAGATGTTTGGCGAGGAGTCGGAGGAGGTCAGCGACAAGTCGGCCCGTGGCTACTACCAGTGGAGCGCCTTGCTGCGCGCCCTGTCGTCGTTCGAGGCTTTCAACGAGATCTACCGCAACGCACCGAACGCCGAGCAGGTTTCGGAAATGCTGCTGTTGCGCGCCGAGGTGCCGCGCTCGCTGCATGCCTGCATCCAGGAGCTGGACCTTGAACTGTCCAACCTGCCCGGCATCAACGGCCGCCCGGCGCAGCGCCTGGCCGCCGGCCTCAACGCTCGCCTGCGCTACACCGGCATCGACGAGATCCTCGATGCAGGCCTGCACGCCTGGCTGATCGAGTTCATCGATCAGGTCCGCGACCTGGGCCAGGCCATTCACGACGCCTACCTGGAGGTGGTATGAAACTGTCCATTCGCCACGACACCACCTACAGCTATGCCAACGAGGTGTGCACCAGCATCCAGTTCCTGCGCCTCACGCCCCAGGACAGCGAGCGCCAGCGGGTCATCGACTGGCAGGTGGACATGCCGCGCAAGGTGCGCAGCCAGCTCGACCCCTATGGCAACGTGCTGCATGTACTGACCCTGGACGAGCCCCACGGCGAGATCGTGCTGTGCGCCCACGGCCAGGTGGAGATCGACCCCACCCGCGAGGTGGAGCCGGACCTGCAGTCGCCGCTGCCGTTTCTGCGCAGCAGCCCGCTGACCGCCGCCGACGAGGCGCTGCTGGCGTTTGCCGCGCAGCATTGCGGCGAGCGGCGCGACAGGGCGGCGCTGATCGAGCTGATGAATGCGCTGGCCGAGCACATGCCCTACAGCCCCGGCGCGACCGAGGTGGGCACTACCGCGGCCGAGTCGTTCGCCAGGCAGGCGGGGGTTTGCCAGGACCATACCCATGCGTTTCTGGCCTGTGTGCGCAGCCTGGGTATCCCGGCGCGCTATGTGTCGGGCTACCTGTGCACCGAGGACGCCACGCACCTGGCCAGCCATGCCTGGGCCGAAGCCTGGCTGGGGGAGGGCTGGTACAGTTTCGATATCACCAATCGGCTGGCCAGGCCCGAGCGCCACCTGAAGCTGGCGGTGGGGCTGGATTACCTGGATGCGTGCCCGGTGCGCGGAATGCGCCGGGGCGGGGGGATGGAGCACATGCTGGCCAAGGTGCAGGTGGAACTGATGGTGCAGGTGCAGTAGCCAGGCGATGCAAGGTGTCGACGCCATCGCGGGTCAAGCCCGCTCCCACAGGGGCCACGGCAATCCTGTGGGAGCGGGCTTGACCCGCGACGAGGCGCTGCAGATCGAGGGTCAGGCGCGCTCGATGGCCAACGCCACACCCTGCCCACCACCGATGCACAGGGTTGCCAGGCCCTTCTTCGCATCACGCTTGATCATCTCGTGCAGCAACGACACCAGCACCCGGCAACCCGAGGCACCGATCGGGTGGCCCAGGGCAATCGCGCCGCCGTTGACGTTGACCTTGCTCGCGTCCCAGCCCAGCTCCTGGCCCACCGACAACGCCTGGGCCGCGAAGGCTTCGTTGGCTTCGATCAGGTCCAGCTGATCCAGCGACCAGTCGGCCTTCTGCAGGCAGCGACGGGTCGCGCTGACCGGGCCGATACCCATGATCGCCGGGTCCACGCCCGCATTGGCATAGGCCGCAATGCGCGCCAGTACCGGCAGGCCCAGGGCCTTGGCCTTGGCCGCGCTCATCAGCAGCACCGCCGCTGCGCCGTCGTTGAGGCTCGAGGCGTTGCCCGCCGTCACGCTGCCGTCCTTCTTGAACGCCGGCTTGAGCTTGGCCAGCGACTCGGCGGTGGTGCCGGCGCGGGGCTGTTCGTCGGTGGCGAACACCAGCGGCTCACCCTTGCGCTGCGGGATCTGGATCGGGGTGATCTCGTCGGCAAAGCGGCCGGCCTCGATGGCCGCGCAGGCCTTTTGCTGCGAGGCGGCGGCAAAGGCGTCCTGGGCCTCACGGGTGATGGCGTACTTGTCCACTAGGTTCTCGGCGGTGATGCCCATGTGGTAGTCGTTGAAGGCATCCCACAGGCCGTCGCTGATCATGCTGTCGATCATGCTGGCATGGCCCATGCGCAGGCCGGTGCGCGCGGCAGGCAGCACGTAGGGGGCCAGGCTCATGTTCTCCATGCCGCCGGCGATGATCACCTCGGCGTCGCCACAGCGGATTGCCTGGGCGCCCAGGTGCAGGGCCTTGAGGCCCGAGCCGCAGACCTTGTTCAGGGTCAGGGCCGGTACCGCATGGGGCAGGCCGGCCTTGATCGCGGCCTGGCGCGCCGGGTTCTGGCCGCTGCCGGCGGTGAGCACCTGGCCCAGAATCACCTCATCCACTTCGCTGCCGGCCAGCCCGGTCTGCTCCAGCAGGCGGCGGATCACCGCTGCGCCCAGCTCCGGGGCCGGGATGGCGGCCAGCGAACCCTGGAAACTGCCGATGGCGGTACGAGTGGCCGCGACAATGACGACGTCTTGCATGGAATATTCTCCTTGTTAGTGGTCCAGTGGCGTGAGTGTTGCGCCATTACATATATTTGTTAAGTTGATTTTTGAGATGGATTGATCGATAAACCTCAACAATTCCCCGTTTTGCCGGAGTCAGCATGACCGTCAAGCAGCTGCGTGCCTTCTGGGCAGTGGCCCAGAGCCTGAGTTTTGCGGTGGCTTGCGAGCGTCTGCACCTGTCGCAGTCGGCACTGAGCCTGACCATCAAGTCGCTGGAGGAGGGCCTGGGCGGGCGGCTGTTCACGCGCACCACGCGCAACGTCACGCTGACCCCGGAAGGCGAATCGCTGCTGCCCCTGGCGCGCCGCCTGCTTGCCGACTGGGACAACGCCGAGGACGAGATCCGCCAGCGCTTCACCCTGCAGCGCGGGCGCGTGACCATTGCGGCGATGCCGTCGTTCGCCGGCAACCTGCTGCCGCCCATCCTGAAGAACTTTCGCACCCGCTACCCGAACATCGGGGTCACGGTGAACGACGTGATCAACGAACAGGTGCTGGAGATGGTGCGTGACCGCCAGGTGGAACTGGGGGTGGCGTTCGAACCGTTCGAAGGCTCGTCGCTGGTGTTCTCGCCCCTGTACGTCGACCGGTTCACTGCCGTGGTGCCGCTGGATTCGCCCCTGGCCGCGCTGGATGAAATCGACTGGCAGACCTTGCTGCAGCAGCCGTTCATCACCTTGCAACGGCCCTCGAACGTGCGCGTGATGCTCGAAGAGCACCTCAAGGCGCGCGGCATGAAGCTGGCGGTGGAGTTCGAGAGCCATCAACTGGTGACAGTGGGTCGCATGGTGGCCAGCGGGCTTGGGGTCAGCGCGGTGCCGGCCCTGTGCGCCGGCCAGATGCACGAGCTGGGCGCGCGCTGCATCACTCTGCGCGACCCGGTGGAACGTGCCATCGGGGTGCTGAGCAAGCCGGGCCACGAACTGTCGGCTGCGGCCCAGGCGTTGTTCGACAGCCTGCATGAGCAGCAGGCCGAGGCCAGGCGCTAGACGGCGGCGAGCAGGCTGCGCAGGGGCACCTTGTTCTTCATCACCGGCGACTTGATCACGATGTAGCTGAAGTACTTCTCGATGCCGATGTTCTGGTCGAGGATGGTTTCCATCAGCTCCTGGTAATGCTGGATGCTGCTGGTCAGAAAGCGCACCAGGTAGTCATAGCCACCGCTGATCAGGTGGCATTCGAGCACTTCGTCGATGTTGCGAATGCTCGATTCGAATTTCTGAAAGTCGGAGCGTTTGTGGTCGCTCAGTGTGACTTCGGTGAAGATGGTTACCGAGTTGGCGAACTTGGCCAGGTTCAGGTGGGCTTCGTAGCCGCTGATATAGCCTGCCGCCTCGAGTCGCTTGACCCGTTGCAGGCACGGGCTGGGCGACAGCCCCACGGCTTCGGCCAGGCTGACGTTGGTCATGCGGCCGTCTTTCTGCAACTGGACCAGAATGTTGATATCGATCCGATCGAGCTTGGTTGCCGCTTCCATTCCTGACTCCTGAAATGCGGGATGACAAAAAAACACACTTTCACCCACGGGGCCTTCGCTGGCAAGGCCGCTCCCGGTGGGAGCCGGCATTGCCAGCGAAGGTGGCGCCGCAGAGGGGCGGATTACGCCGTAGCGCGGGTCAACGCCTGGTCGAGCATGCGCAGCGCTTCGGAAATCTGCGCCTCGGTGGTCACCAGCGGTGCCAGGAAGCGCACCACGTTGCGGTACACGCCGCACTTGATCACCAGCAGGCCGGCTTCACGGGCCTGGTCGATGATGGCCTGGGCCAGGTTCGCGTCCGGGGTCTGCGCGGCGTCGTCGGCCACGATCTCGATGGCCTGCATGAAGCCCAGGCCACGCACGTCGCCGATGCACGGGTAGCGGTTCTGCAGGGCCAGCAGGCCTTCACGCAGTTGCACCGCACGCTGCTCGCCCTGGGCCAGCAGGTCTTCTTCCTCGAACAGGTCCATCACCGCCAGTGCAGCCGCGCAGGCCACGGCGTTGCCGCCGTAGGTGCCGCCCAGGCCGCCCGGGGTCGGCGCGTCCATGATCTCGGCACGCCCCACCACGCCCGACAGCGGCATGCCGCCGGCCAGGCTCTTGGCCACGGTCACCAGGTCAGGCTGGATGCCCGAGTGCTGGAAGCCGAACGGCTTGCCGGTACGCCCGAAGCCTGCCTGGATCTCGTCCAGGATCAGCACGATGCCGTGGCGCGTGCAGCGTTCGCGCAGGGCACGCAGGAAGGCATCGGGGGCGCGCAGGAAGCCGCCATCGCCTTGCACCGGCTCGATCAGGATGGCCGCCACGCGGTCGGGGGCCACGTCGGTGGCGAACAGGTGGTCGAGTTCGGCCAGGGCGTCGTCACTGCTCACGCCGCGGTATTCGTTGGGGTAGGTGGCGTGGTAGATCTCGGCCGGGAACGGGCCGAAGTTCTGCTTGTACGGCTGGCTCATGCCGGTCAGGGTGACGCCCAGCAGGGTGCGCCCGTGGAAGCCGCCGCGGAACGAGATCACCGCCGGGCGGTTGGTGTAACCACGGGCGATCTTGATGGCGTTCTCCACCGCTTCGGCGCCGGAGGTGAACAGCACGCTCTTGTAGGCTTCGCCGCCACCGACCATGGCGTTCAGGCGCGCTGCCACGTCGATGTACGACGCATAGGCCACCACCTGGAAGCTGGCATGGGAGATCTCGCCCACCTGGCGGCGCACGGCCTCGACCACGCGCGGGTGGTTGTGGCCGACGTTGAGCACGCCGATGCCGCCGACGAAGTCCAGGTAGCGCTTGCCGTCCACGTCCCACAGCTCCGAACCCTGGGCGTGGCTGACCACGATCGGGTGGGCGGTGGCGATGCCGCGGGGTACGTGCTGCTCGCGCAGGGCCAGCAGGCGTTGATTTTCAGTCAGTGCAGAATTCATGGTGCAGCTCCATTAACTAACGATGGTGTCAGGGGTTCGGGAACGCAGGTATTCAGTCGAGGCCGCCCATGTGCCAGGCCTTGATTTCGAGGAACTCGTCCAGGCCGTACTTGGAGCCTTCACGGCCGGTACCGGACTGTTTCATGCCGCCGAACGGGGCCACTTCCATGGAGATGATCCCGGTGTTCAGGCCGACCATGCCGAACTCCAGGCGCTCGCCCACACGCCAGGCGCGGCGCATGTCCTGGGTGAAGTAGTAGGCGCCCAGGCCGAACGGGGTAGCGTTGGCGATGGCCAGGGCCTCGGCTTCGTCCTTGAAACGGAACAGCGGGGCAACCGGGCCGAAGGTCTCTTCGGTGGCCAGCAGCATGTCGGTGGTGGCGTCCAGCAGCACGGTCGGCTGCACGAACAGGCCGGTGTCGTCGGGCATGCCGCCAATCGAGATGCTGGCGCCTTTTTCCACCGCATCGCCGATGTGGCTGGCGACTTTTGCGACGGCGGCGGCGTTGATCAGCGGGCCGATGGTCACGTTCTCGCCCAGGCCATCACCCACCTTCAGCTCGGCCACCGCAGCCCGCAGGCGCTCGGCGAAGCGGTCGTAGATGCCGTCCTGCACCAGAATGCGGTTGGCGCACACGCAGGTCTGCCCGGCGTTGCGGAACTTGCTCAGCATCACCCCGGCAATCGCCAGGTCGAGGTCGGCGTCGTCGAACACGATGAACGGCGCGTTGCCACCCAGCTCCAGGCTCAGGCGCTTGAGGGTGTCGGCGCACTGGCTCATCAGCAGCTTGCCGATGCGCGTGGAGCCGGTGAACGACAACTTGCGCACGGCCTGGTTGGCGGTCACTTCGCTGCCGATGCCGGCAGGCAGGCCGGTGAGCACGTTGAACACCCCGGCCGGGATGCCGGCACGATCTGCCAGTACCGCCAGGGCCAGGGCCGACAGCGGGGTCATCTCGGACGGCTTGACCAGCACGGTGCAGCCGGCGGCCAGGGCCGGCGCGCATTTGCGCGTGATCATCGCGTTGGGGAAGTTCCACGGGGTGATGGCCGCCACCACGCCGATCGGCTGCTTGAGCACCAGGATGCGGCGGTCGTTGGTGGGCGCGGGGATGGTGTCGCCGTAGATGCGACGGGCCTCTTCGGCAAACCATTTGACGAAGCTGGCGCCATAGCCGATTTCGCCGCGCGACTCGCTCAGGGGCTTGCCTTGTTCGGCGGTCATGATCAGCGCCAGGTCTTCCTGGTTTTCCAGGATCAGGCTGTACCAGGCTTCCAGGTGACGTGCGCGGGTGGCGGCGGGGACTTCGCGCCAGCTTTCGAAACGGGCCTGGGCGGCCTCGATGGCGCGTCGCGTCTCGGCGGCGCCGAGGGCCGGGACCCGGGCGATTTCGCTGCCGTCGGCGGGGTTGATCACGGCAATCGTTTCGCCGTTGTCGGCATCGATCCAGCTGCCATTGACGTAAGCGCGTTCGACAAGCAGCGAGGGGTCACGCAGTGTGCTTTTCAACATGGAGAGGGTGCCTTCTACGGGTCCGGTGAATGGCACGATTGTAAGAACAGGCACGCAGTGACCGATGCCGAGATGGCCGCTCGGGCCAGGCATAAATGCCGTATTGAGGAGGTTGGCAGCACACTATGCTGCGGGGGTGGTCGAGGTGTCTCCAGCGCCGGTCAAGCCCGCTCCCGCAAGGCCACTGACGGCCTGCTGGAGCGGGCCTGGCCCGCCACCGGGCGGTACAGGCAGCAGATTGTTTGTCAGGCGTCGTTCTGCAGGCGGTACATCTCGGTTGCCACCTGCAGCTGAAAGCGCGCCTGCGGGTTCTCCATCGACAGCTGCAGCAGCTCTTCGATGCGCTCCACGCGGTAGCGTAATGTGCTGATGTGGATGTCCAGGCAGCGGGCGCTGCTGGCCAGCTGAAAGCCTTCGCTGGCCAGGGTGCAAAGGGTTTCCATGAGCATGGCGCCGTTCTTGTGCCGGGTCAGCGGGGTCACCAGGCGCTCCAGCAGCATGCGCCGTGCATCGTCGTCGCCCATCAGCGCCCGCGGAAACAGCACTTCGTCAAACCCATGCAGCTTGCCCGGGCGCAGCAGCGGCAGCAGGGTGGCCACATCTCCGGCGCCCTGGGCCATGCCTGCCACGCCCCGGTGCACGCGGCTGGCGGCCATGGCGCCGCCGTCCAGTCGAATATGCTTCCAGATCGACTCGGGCACCACATCGGCCGGCACGATCAGGCTGATCTGGTTCAACGACACCGACAGCAGGGGCGCGATTCCCAACCCCTGCATGATCTCGGTGATGCGCTCGGCCTGCTCCTTGCGCCGCTGGAAGCCCTCGCGGCTGAGGGGAATCGGCTCGTCCAGCAACACCAGGCACACGCGGTAGTCGCGGGTATGACACCAGCCGGACACCAGCGCACGTTCGATGGCGCGTGGCGTTTCGGGGAACTTGCCTTCCAGCAGCCCTGCCACCAGGGCATGGCCCAGGCGGTTTTCCTGGTCCAGCAATTCGCGTTGATGGGACAGCTGCAGGGCGGCGATCAGCGCAGCATGTTCCACTGCGCGGCAGTGCAGCTCCTCGAAGCTGTCCCGCTGGCCCTTGAGCCACACCACCCCGACCCGCTCGCCCTGCAGGCGGATGGGGCAGCCCAGGCGAAACGCGCCGGCATCGGCGTCCAGCTCCAGCACCTGCGGCTCGACCCCCTGCAGCAGGTTGGCCTGCTCGTTCAGGTGGCGCATCACGGCAAGCTCCACGGCGTCATTGGCCGGCTCGCTGGCCCCCAGCACACTGCCGGAGCTGGCCACGATCAGCGCCGGCAGTTCCAGGGCGCTGGTGAGGGCGCTGGCCAGGCTCTGCAGGTTGTCGGCCTCGATGGCAGCGCGGGTGAGCATGCGGTGGATAAGGTCGGAGCGACGGATGATGCGGGTCTGGAAGTTGATGATCTGTTCGAGAACCTGCTGGGTGATGTCGCTGAAGGCGACTTCCCAGGGCAGTTCCAGCAAAGGGAAACAGCAGCGGTCGGCCTCTTCGATGGCCGCCTGGGGGAAGTGTTCGTGAAAGTGCGGGACTGCCATCACGACCCCGGCCAGGCCCAGCTCGGCCAGCCGGCGAACCATGTCGCGGCATTTTTGCGGGTCCTGCGGCCAGTTGTAGCCGGTGGTCAGCAGCAGGTCGCCCTTTTTCAGCCAGTTGAAGATGTCGGGGTGATCGACGATATGCACCCACGCCAGGTCGCGGTCCAGGCATTGCCTGCCCGCGACCACGGTGGCCTGGCTGAGGGAGGTCTGTTCCAGGGCTGTGGCGAGTTTCATGTGCAATCCACGATCCAGACACGATAGAGGATCGCAGTCTAGCGGACTGGACATGGCTGCGGGGAGGGCCCTGGACAGGAGAATAGAACCTGTGCGCTGATCATCCATGAGGCGCACAGGGAGGGGAAATCAGGACTTGCTAGCCCAGGCGTTGAACTTCTGTTCAAGCGTTTCTGCGTTCTCGAGCCAGAACTCGACGTTTACCCGCAGTGCATTCTTCTGGTTCTCTGCCGCGGTGGGCAGGTCGTCAGCCAGCGACTTGTCGAGCATTTCGGCGGCCTTGGTGTTGGACGGGCCGTAGGCCATCTGCTCGGTGTAGAGCTTCTGCTGCTCAGGCTGCATGGCGAACTTGATGAAGTCGTAGGCCTTGTCCAGGTTCTTGGTGCCGCGCGGGATGGCCCACTCGTCGAACTGGTACAGGTTCTGGTTCCAGACGATCTTCAGGTTGCTGCCGCTCTGCTGTGCGGCGTGGATGCGGCCGTTGTACGAGGACGCCATCACCACATCGCCAGCCACCAGGTACTGCGGCGGCTGTGCACCGGCTTCCCACCACTGGATGTACGGCTTGATCTCGTCCAGCTTCTTGAAGGCGCGGTCCACACCTTCTTTGGTGCTGAGCAGCTTGTAGACTTCGGCAGGCGGCACGCCGTCGGCCATCAGGGCGAATTCCAGCGAGCCGCGGGCAGACTTGCGCAGGCTGCGCTTGCCCGGGAATTTCTTCACGTCCCAGAAGTCGGCCCAGCCGGTAGGGGCGACCTTCAGTTTGTCGGCGTTGTAGGCCAGCACATTGGACCACACGAAGATACCGACGCCACAGCCGTCGTCACTCTTGGTGCCTTCGATCCAGTCGCCCGGCGTGCCGAGGCGTTCGTAGTCGAGTTTTTCGAACAGACCTTCTTCACAGCCACGGGCACGGTCGGTGTCTTCGGTATCGAGCACGTCCCAGGTCACGGTCTTGGTGTCGTTCATGGCGATGAGCTTGGAGATTTCACCGTTCCACTCGCCAGCGATCACCTGGGTCTTGGTCTTTTCTTCGTAGGGCTTGTAGAACGCGGTGACCTGCGCGGCCTTGCTCGCGCCACCATAGGAGATCACCGTGAGCTTGTCGGCAAAGGCACTGTTGGCCAGCATCAGGCCACCGAGCACGGTGAGGGTGAAGAGTTTTTTCGACATTCGAACGCTCCAATCAAGACTGTTATTTCGAGTTATGTTTGGCAGTTGCAAGCGGGCGCAAAATAGATGAAAGGTGCTGATTTTTATAGTGGCAAGGTGCCTGCTGTGTTTGAGAGTGAGTTGAGGCTAATGGATAAGCGCTGCCATGGGTATCTATTAAACGCAGGATAAGCCTATTTTTTTATCCTGCGCTTTATAGGAAGGTGCTTCGTACTTTAGTGGCGATCGAACCATACGGTCTGCGCGTTGCAGAACTCGCGAACGCCGAAGTGCGAGAGTTCGCGGCCAAAGCCGCTCTTCTTCACGCCACCGAAGGTCACGCGAGGATCACTGGCGCTGTAGCCGTTGATGAACACGCCGCCGCACTCCAGTTCGTCGGCCAGTTGTCGGGCCAGTGCCGCATCGCGGGTGTACACGGTCGAGGTCAGGCCGAATTCGCTGTCGTTGGCCAGCTGCAGGGCGTGGCGCGCATCCCGGGCAGTGATGATCGAGGCCACCGGGCCGAACAGCTCCTGGCGGAACGAGGTCATCTGGTCGGTGACGTCGGCCAGTACCGTGGGCGCGTAGTAGTTGCCCGGGCCTTCGACCTTGTGCCCGCCCAGCAGCAGCGTGGCGCCTTCGGCCAGGGTGGCCTGGACCTGCTGGTCGAGCTCGTCGCGCAGGTCATGACGCGCCATCGGCCCCAGGTAGGTGTCGGCCAGCAACGGGTCGCCCATCACCAGCGAGCGGGTTTTCTCGACGAATTTGCGGGTGAATGCCTCGACCACGCCGGCTTCGACGATCAGCCGCTTGGCTGCCGCGCACACCTGGCCGGTGTTCTGGTAGCGGCCGATCACGGCAGCCTGCACGGCGGCATCCAGGTCGGCATCGTTCAACACGATGAACGGGTCGGAGCCGCCCAGTTCCAGTACGCATTTTTTCAGCGCGGCACCGGCCTGGGCACCGATGGCGGCACCGGCACGCACGCTGCCGGTAAGGGTCACGGCGACGATGCGCGGGTCGACGATGGCCCTGGATACGCCCTCAGGCGTCACGTTGAGCACCTCGAACACGCCTTCGGGGAATTCGGCCTGCTGGAACGCATCGCGCAGCAGGTAGGCCGAGCCCATCACATTGGGCGCGTGTTTGAGCACGTAGGTGTTGCCGGCGATCAGCGCGGGTACCGCACCGCGCAGCACTTGCCACAGCGGGAAGTTCCACGGCATCACCGCGAGGATCGGGCCCAGTGGGCGGTATTCGATGTGGGCCTTGGCGTCGGGTACCTGGGTTGGCTCGGGGGCCAGCATGGCCGGCCCGTTCTCGGCGTACCACTCGCACAGCTGGGCGCACTTTTCCACTTCGCCGCGGGCCTGGGCCGCAGGCTTGCCCATTTCCAGGGTAATCATCCGCGCCATGGCCTGGGCGTTGTCGCGCAGCACGCCGGCCAGTTTCACCAGCAGGGCCGAGCGGGTGGCCAGCGGGGTACGCCGCCAGCCGGCAAAACCGGCAGCGGCGCGGCCCAGGGCGGCGTCAATCAGTGCGTCGGTTTCATAGGCGTAGTGGCCGATGCGTTCACCGGTGGCCGGGTTGATCGAGAAGGCATGGGTGTGGCTGGTTATGTCGGTCATGGCGGGCGTTCCTGTCAGAAGGGAAACAGGGGCCCAGCGTAATGCCGTGCTAATCTTTCGAAAACTGAATAATAAAAACGGTTTCTTTCACGTTTGGAGAATGTTTTTGGACCTGGTACAGCTTGAGATCTTCACCGCCGTGGCCGAGCACGGCAGCATCAGCGCAGCCGCCCAGCACATCCACCGCGTGCCGTCGAACCTGACCACGCGGATCAAGCAGCTGGAGGCCGACCTGGGGGTGGAGCTGTTCATTCGTGAAAAGCTGCGCCTGCGCCTCTCGCCGGCCGGCTGGACCTTCCTGGAGTACGCCAAGCGCATCCTGGCCTTGGTGGAGGAGGCCCGCCTGACCGTGGCGGGAGAGGAACCCCAGGGGGCGTTCTCGCTGGGCTCGCTGGAAAGTACCGCAGCGGTGCGCATCCCCGCGTTGCTGGCGGCCTACAACCAGCAGTACGCCAAGGTCGAGCTGGACCTCTCCACCGGGCCGTCGGGCACCATGATCGAGGGCGTGCTGTCGGGACGCCTGGCGGCGGCCTTCGTCGACGGCCCGGTGCTGCACCCCTCGCTGGAGGGCGTGCCGGTGTTCGAGGAGGAGATGGTCATCATCGCGCCGCTCAACCATGCGCCGATCCACCGTGGCCAGGACGTCAACGGGCAGAGCATCTATGCGTTCCGGGCCAACTGTTCGTACCGCCATCATTTCGAGCGCTGGTTCACCCAGGATGCCGCCGTGCCGGGCAAGATCTTCGAACTGGAGAGCTACCACGGCATGCTCGCCTGCGTGAGCGCAGGGGCGGGGCTGGCGCTGATGCCACGCAGCATGCTCGAGAGCATGCCGGGGTGCGCCACGGTCAGCGTGTGGCCGATGTCGCAACGTTTTCGCTACCTGCGCACCTGGCTGGTATGGCGCAGCGGCACGGTATCGCGCAGCCTGGCGATGTTCGTGAAACTGCTGGAGGAGCGGGGCGCGGTGCTCCAATAGTGCGGCGTGGCGCCACTGCGGTCTGGCGGTTATCGCACTTTTTGCGTTTTTTCGGCTCTATTCATCGCCAGGCCGCGTCGATCCCCGACGCGGCCCGTGAATCCAGACCCCGGTGCCGATGGTTTATCCGCTTTGCGTTCCACCCCAGCGCGTGCTGCGCCGGCTGTTGCTGGCGGGCACGCTGATGGCCTGCGCCGCTGGCTGTACCCAGCAGCAGGGGCGCGATATCGCCACCCAGCTGGGCAACGGCCGGCCCCAGGAACTGTTCCAGACCAGCGTCGATCGCATGGCCACGCTGTCGATGCAGGACAACCTGCAGAGCCTGTACCTGTTGATGAGCAAGCTGTACCTGCGCAACCCCAACCAGTGGCGCGAATCGGGCTTTCTCGATGCTGCCAGTGCCGAGCGGCAGATCCGCCAGGCCATCGAGCAGCGCCAGGCCTTGCCGCAGCTGGGCGAGCGCCGCGACCTGGCGGCACTGAGCTATGCCCTGAGCCCGGAGTTCAGGGGCGACCGCGTTGGCGCGTTCATCTACGCCATCGGCAGCATGCTGGTGACCGCCCATGGCGGGCGTACCGAATTCTTCATCACCGACACCATCGACCCGCAGTTCGTCAGCAACGCAGCGCGCAACATCGAGAAGGCCACCTGGCTGCTGAGCCAGCGCCAGGATGCCAATGGCGTGCTGTTGCTGTTCTCCAACGAAATCTCCGAGGCGGGCAGCAACCTGAGCTTTGCCGTGGAGTTCGGCAAGATCGTCGCGCGCCTGGACCTGCTGACCCAGATGCTCGACGAGCGCTACCGGCGCATCGGCCTGAACTATGCGCAGAGCCTGTTGCTGATGAACTTTCTGCCGGTGCAGTGAGGTGTCTGCCTGGCGCCTTTGGGCGCAGATTCACTGAACCATCGCGGCGTCGCCTGACCTAACGCAATACCATTCGGGAGATGACGCATGCAAAACAACGGTTATATCTGGATCACATTGGCGGTAATCCTGGCCCTGGTGGAACTGTGGGCCATCAAGAGCATCATCGGCAGCAAGAGCAAGGCCGACCGCAAGATGTTGTGGATCGTGCTGGTGGTGTTCGTGCCGCTGGTCGGCCTGATCGTGTGGGGCGTGGCGGGGCCCAAGGCGATCAACAACAACGCGGCCTCTCGCAACGGCTGACTCAACGGCGCAAATTGAGCTTCGGATTGCTGGCTGACATGGCCATTTGACACCCCTCCATTCGCCATCTAGCGTTGAGCGCGAAATTGCGCATTCGCGCAGACCCCACTGGCAAGGAGGCTAGACGGCCATGATCAGCCCGGCATCGATCAAATCCATTCGTGTGCACCCAGGGCTCGGCGTTGCCCGTGTCGGCAACGCCGATGGCGATGAGGAGTACGTACTCGCCGCGCAAGTGCCAGGGGCACTGGCCAGCAGCGCCGACGGGCAATTTCGCGATGCCAGGGGCCAGGTGCGGCGCCAGGCCGTGCGCTTTCGCCTCTATGCCGAACTGCACGACGGCACCGTACAGGAACTGAGCCTGGACGACGGCGTGCAGATCGAATGGACCGTGGAAGTCGCCAACCTCAAGGCCGGCTGGTACGCCTTCGAAAACGCCATGGACCTGCCCGGCCAGTACGCCATCGCCGAAAAACGGCGCAACCCGCACGTGACCGGCGCGCAGCGCCAGGCCCTGGACATCCGCCCCGGCCCCAGGACCATCAGCGGCCGCCGCCAGCAAGGCAAGCCCTTCCATTTCGACACCGGCACCTTCCACGGCAAACCCGTGTACCTGGGCGAACTGCGCACCGACGAGGCCGGGCGCCTGATCGCCCTCGGCGGGCACGGCCACAGCGCACCGCGGGTGGACAAGACCCCACCGACAACCTTCGCCAACAACGACGACTGGCACGACGACGTGTCGGACGGCCCGGTGTACGCACGGGTGACGTTCAACAACGGCCAGCGCCTAGATGCCGAGCCCGGCTACCTGGTGGTGACGCCCCCCAACTACGCGCCAGGGCTGTTTGGCGTGGTCACCATGGAAGAGGTGGTGCGTGACCTGTTCGTGCGCCAGGGTCAGCTGCCGGCCGAACCGGGCTGTTCGTTCACCCGCGATATCTGGCCGATCTTCGAGCGCATGACCCACATGCAGTGGACCAACCAGGGCCTGTTCATGCTCAGCGGCCACGGTTCGCCACTCGATACCCAGAACCCCGACGTGGTGGCCCGGCTGGCCGACCCCGGTGAGGCCAGTGCGGACTTTCGGCGCAAGGTCTTCGCGCTGTTTCGCGACCCCGCCAGCACCGCCGCGTTCGCCCCGGCGCTGTTGCCCCTGTACGGCGATTATTACGGCGACTATGACCTCGACCCCCAGCCGCCATCCGCGGTCGGGCTCGCGGTCACCCCGCTGATGTACCAGGCCTTGAGCCAGTGGGCGCAAGGCGAATTCGTCGCCGACTGGCAGGGCGCGCCGGTACCGGCAGACTTCGATACGCTCGAACCGCGCGCCCAGGCCCAGGCGCTGGACCGCGCCGGCCTGCATGAATGCCTGGGCGGCCCGTTCCACCCGGGCATCGAACTGACCTGGTTCATGCGTGTGCCCAGCGTGTGGCGCAGCCCTTATCGCCTGGCGGTACTGCCCCAGGGGCAGGCAGTGCGCCAGGATTTCGGTGACGAACTCACGCCACAGGTGTGCCTGGCACCCCAGGGCCCGCTGGACGGCGTGGGCCCGGGTTCGCTGACCCGCGCGCTGGGCGTGCCGTGGCAGACCGACGAGGCCTCGTGCCTGTCGGATGCCGAGTACGAGCCCAGTACCTACCTGTCGTTCCCCAGCTACTGGGGGGCCCGCGTGCCCAACCAGGTACTGAGCAGCGAGGCCTGGGAGCGTGTGGGCGCAAGACGCACCACGCCGGCGCAGCAGCTCAAGCACTTTTCCTACCGCGAGGACTGGCTGCGCGACCTGAAGGGCAGCTACTTCACGCGCATCAACCTGATGGTGAGCCACTGGTGGGAGTTGGGCATTCTGCTGGCCCACGACGCCACCCCCGAGGCGACCGCACTGGGGTTGCCGGCGCGGGCCTGGATCGAAAGCGGGCGGCCCGAGCGGGTCACCGGCTCCAATGCCAAGCTCGACCTGCTGGCGGTGATCGAGGCCCTGGATTCGCCGTCACCGTTGCTGGGCGAGACCGAACTGGAGCCGCCCAGGCAGAAGGTACCGCCACGTCGTCGGCTGCGCAGGGACGAGATTTGAACCCCGTGCACGACGTGCTGGTGGTGGGCGCCGGGCCGGCCGGCACGGCGCTGGCCATCCGCCTGGCGCAGGCCGGGTTGCAGGTGGGGCTGGTGGAGTGTGAACCCGAGGCGGCGCTGCGCCCCGGCGAGTGCCTGTCCCCCGAGGCGTTGCCTGCACTTGCCGCACTGGGGCACGCCGACCTGCTCGACGACAGCACCGTGGCGCGACGCTGCTGCGGCGTGCAGTCGATCTGGCTGACCAGCGAGCCGGTATTTCGCGACTACTTCTGCGAGCGCGCCGCCCATGGCGCGTTCCTGGAACGACGGGTGTTCGACGCCCGGCTGCGGGAAAGGGCGGCGGCGCTTGGGATCACCCGTGAAGACGACGTGCGGGTGACCCATGCCGATTTTGCCGATGACGGCATCACCCTGGGCGGTCGGCGAGGTGAACACCCCTGGCGCGGGCGGGCACGTTTCGTGGTGGATGCCACCGGCAAGGCCAGTTGCGTCGCCCGGCTCGGCGGGGCACGGCGCCAGCGCCTGAGTCGTCAGGTGGCGGTCGCGGCGCGCCTGCCCCGAGGTGGCTCGGAACTGGCCGACACCGAGTGGCTGCTGATCGAGGCCGATGCCCAGGGCTGGTGGTCCGGGGCCACCACCGCCAGCGGCCAGCGTCACCTGGTGCGCTTCTTTCCCGGCGGTGACGGTCAGCGCACCGCGCCGCAGTTGGCCGAGCAACTGCAGCGCACGCGCCTGATGCAGCGCTATGCAGGTGCCGACGAACTGGCCGCAGCGCAGGTTCAGGTACTGGATGCCGGCTGCAGTGCACTGCAGCGCTGTGCATCGGCGCACTGGCTGGCAGTGGGCGAGGCGGCCATCGCCTTCGACCCGGTGTCGTCCCAGGGGCTGACCCACGCCCTGGGTGCCACCGACCTGGCTGCCCGCGCCATCCTGGCCAGGTTGCAGCAGGGCCGTCTGGACCTGCTGCACCAGTACGACCGGCACACCCGTATCACCCTGGGGCATTCGCTCAAGGGCCTGGCGCGGCACTACGCGCAGTGCCAGCAGTTGATGGCCGCGGGCTGAGGGCAGGGCACCGGCGTTCCGGATTGCGGAATAAATTCCTCATCTGCAATACTGGCGCCGAATCCCTTCACTGGAACACCCTCTCCATGACGTATCGCCTGCAGGCTGACGCCGTGACGCTTCGCTACGACCAGCGCACGATCTCCACGGACCTTTCGGTGGCTATCACCGAAGGGTCCTTTACCGTCATCGTCGGCCCCAATGCCTGTGGCAAATCCACCTTGCTGCGGGCCTTGTCGCGCCTGCTGGTGCCTTCGAGCGGCACGGTGCTGCTCGATCAGGTCGATATTCACACGCTCGCGGCCAAGGACGTGGCCCGGCGGCTCGGCCTGCTGCCCCAGAGCGCGGTTGCGCCCGACGGCATCACCGTGGCCGACCTGGTGGCCCGCGGGCGCTACCCGCACCAGTCGTTCCTGCGCCAATGGTCGCAGGCCGACGAACAGGCCGTGACCGCGGCCATGCAGGCGGCGCAGGTCAGCGAGCTGTCCGAGCGCCTGCTGCAGGAGTTGTCCGGCGGCCAGCGCCAGCGGGTATGGATCGCCATGGTGCTGGCGCAGCAGACGCCGGTACTGCTGCTCGACGAGCCCACCACCTACCTCGATATCGCGCACCAGATCGAACTGCTGGAACTGCTGGCCGAGCTCAATCGCCAGGGCCGCACCATCGTTGCGGTGCTGCATGACCTCAACCAGGCGTGCCGCTATGCCTCGCACCTGATCGCCATGAAGGCCGGCGCCATCGTCGCCCAGGGCGACCCGGCGCGCATCTTCACCGAGGCCCTGGTGCAGGAGGTGTTCGGCGTGGCCTCGATGATCATCGCCGACCCGGTCAGCGGCACGCCGCTGCTGGTGCCCTTGTCGCGCGAGCGGGCGGTGGTGTCAGGCGCCTTGCCACGGCAGGCCGCCGGTTGACTGGTTGACCCGGCTGGCCGCCCGGAACAGCGCATCGCGGTCTTCGGGCGTCTTGAGCTGACCCAGGTCGGTCACCGTGGTCACCACACACACGATCTCGCCCTGGGCGTCGAACACCGGCGCGGCCTGCCCGGTGACATTCGACAGCAGGTGGCTGGTCTTCTCGGCCCAGCGGCTGCTGCGCACCTCGTCCAGCACAGCCTTGGCCGGCGCCGTGCCGCGAAAGTGCGCCGGTTGCAGCTTGCGCGCCGCATCGATGGTGGCCTTGGGCAGGAAGGCCTGGAACACCAGCCCGCAGGCGGTGTTGTCGATGGGCAGCACGTCGCCCAGGGCCAGCGGGTTGATCGAGAAGAACGCGCTGCGGTACCAGCGCACCAGCGTCGGGCCACGGTCGGTCCAGATCGCCACGCCGCCGCTGGCCGCATGCTGGTGGGCCAGCGCCTTCATGTGCTGGGCGGCGATCTCCACTGCATCCACCCGCTTGAGCGCACCGATACCGATGCTCAGCGCCGCCGGGCCCAGGTCGTACAGGCTGCTGGCCGGGTCCTGCCTGGCCAGGCCCTCCTTGACCAGACTCTGCAGATAGCGGTGCGCGGTGGACGCCCCGGTCTGGGTGCGCCGCGCCACTTCCCCCAGGGCCAGTTCGTGCTCGGCGCTGGCCAGTACGTTGAGAAAGCGGGCGGCGATGGCGACGGACTGAATGGTGCCCGAACGTTTTTCGCCCGGCGCGTGCGGGGCGTCATCCGCAGCTGGAATGGTTTTTTTCAACGGGCCTCTCCTCATCGCCGGCTGGCGGCTGGTCCTCATCAGGCATCAAGTGTGCGCCGCTTGTGCGCGGCGTCGGTGCGCATGATACCGACTTTTCCGAGCGCTGGCCGGGCCCCTGGATTTACCACATTGCAGAATGAATTCTCTATTGAGGAATGAAGTGGCCACATGATACCTTTCGCACAAACGATTATGATTATCATTTGGAGCGTATCTTGAAGGCCTATTCACCCCTTGAACTCACCTGCGGTTTCAGCGTGCTGACCCTGGCGACCGTGCTCGGCATGGCGCCTGCGATGGCCGATGATGCCGTTGCTGCCCCGGGCAAAGGCGCAGTCACCTTCGAACCGATCATGATCACCGGGGAAAAGCTCGAGCGTGACCTGAAGAACACCGCCTCCTCGGTGTCGGTCAAGACTGCCCGCGACATCGAGCGCCAGAACACCGGCAACGCCAGCGTGCATGAAGTGCTCAACGACGTGCCCAACGTGATCTACACCGACTCGGTAGGCGCGCCGATCATCCGCGGCCAGGACACCCAGGGCCCGAACAACGGGCAGAACCAGTTCTGGGGCGGCACCGTGCCACGGGCCACCATCAACCTGGACGGCCACTACCTGAACTACAACGAGATGTTCTTCGGCGCCACCTCGGTGTGGGACGTGGACAACATCGAGGTGTTCCGCGGCCCGCAGACCACCTCGCAAGGCGCCAACGCCATCGCCGGCGCGATCATCGTCAACACCAAGGACCCGACCTTCACCCCCGAGGCCGCCTACCAGGCCGAGATCGGCAACTACAACGCCAAGCGCACCTCCATCGCGCTGTCCGGGCCGCTGATGGGCACCGACCTGGCCGGGCGCCTGGCAGTGGACTACTCGGCGCGCGATACCTTCATCGACTACACCAACCCCAACTTCCAGAAGGGCAAGACCGACCACGACTTCAGCGCGCTCACCACCCGCGCCAAGCTGCTATGGCTGCCCACCGACATCCAGGGGCTGGAGGCCAAGTTCACCTTCTCGCACAACGAGAGCAACCGCCCCACCCAGGAAGCCGCCTCGGCGCCGTACCACAAGCTCGATCACACCACCACGACCATGCCCAGCTGGGAGCAGAGCACCAACACCAGCGTGCTGGACGTGAGCTACGACTTCGACAACGGCCTCAAGCTGATCAACCAGGCGCAGTATTCGTTGTCCAGCGTGCAGCGCTACACCGGCATCCCGGGGCAGGGCGACGCCGACATCAAGCAGAAGAACCTGTCCAACGAAACCCGCCTGGTGTTCGGTGACCAGCACAGCGTGCTCAGCGGCGCCACCGGCCTCTACGTGGCGCGCACCAGGACCGACGAAACCCTCAACCTGGCCGGGCTGTCGGCGTTCGACGACACCAAGGAAAACCTCGGCCTCTTCGGCGAGCTGAACTACCGCCTGAGCGACCTGTGGACCCTGAGCACGGGCCTGCGCTTCCAGCAGGACCGTATCGAGCGCGACGGCAACTCGGTGCTGGCGCCCACTGCGCTGGACTACCAGAAGACCTTCACCGCCGTGCTGCCCAAGGTATCGCTGGCCTACGCCGCGACCCCGCACTGGACCGTGGGCGCGATGGTCAGCCGCGGCTACAACCCGGGCGGTGTCTCGCTCAACCTGTCGACGCGCCAGTGGCAGTATTTCAAGGAAGAGTCGGTGTGGAACTACGAGCTGTTCACCCGCGCCAGCCTGCTCGATGACCGCCTGCGCCTGAGCGGCAACCTGTTCTACATGGACATGAAGGATTCGCAGTACAACATTCCGGTGGTGATCTCCACCGGGATCAGCCAGTCCTACACCATCAATGCCGAGAAGGCCCACGCCTACGGCATGGAACTGAGCGCCGACTACCAACTGCTCGACAGCCTGACCCTCAAGGCCAGCGCCGGCACCCTGCGCACGCGTATCGACCGCATCACCAGCAACGACAGCTACCAGGCCAACGAGTTTGCCAAGTCGCCCGGCTACACCCTGAGCTTCGGGCCCAGCTGGGACGTGACCGACAAGCTCAACCTGTCGGCCCAGGTGCGGCATATCGACGGCTACTACTCCGACACGGCCAACAACTCGTCGTATTCGGTCGACTCCTACACCCTGACCGATGCCCGCGCCAGCTACCAGTTCACCCCGGCGGTGGAACTGTACGGCTACGTCAAGAACGTGTTCGACGACCGCTCGGCCACCTACCTGCAGCAGAACCGCGGCATCGGCGGCACCGAGGCGAGCATGACCACGCCACGCATGTTCGGCGTGGGCGTCAAGGGCTCGTTCTGAATCAACCCACTGTCAACGGCGGCCCTGGGGCCGCCGTACTCGATCACTTGCACCCGGAGCTTTGATGACCTCGCCCAAGCGACTCCATATCGGCCTTTCACTGGCCCCCACCTGGCTCAGCGGCGACGCCTGGCGGCGCGCTGACAGCAACGTCGAGGGCCTGTTCACCAGCGCCTTCGCCATCGATCTGGCGCAGCGCGCCGAAGCGGCGCACCTGGACTTCGTGTTCCGCCCCGACGTCAGTTGCCTGCCGGTGGAAATGCTCGAAAGCGGCCCTGGTTTCACCAGCCTCGACCCCACCATCCTGCTGGCCGCCGTGGCCCAGCAGACCTCGCACATCGGCCTGGTGTCGACGGTGTCGACCACCTTCTATCCGCCGTATGTGGTGGCGCGCCAGCTGCAATCGCTGAACTGGATCAGCAACGGGCGCGTGGGCTGGAACATCGTCACCGCCTTGCAGGGGCACGAGAACTTCGGCCTTGAGCAGATGCCCGACGCCGACGAGCGCTATGCGCGGGCGGCCGAGTTCACCGAGCTGGTGCACCAGCTGTGGGGCAGCTTCCCGTTCGAGGCGCTGACCATCGACCGTGCCAATGGCTGCTATGCCGACACCACCCAGGTGCGCCCGGTCAACCATGAGGGCACCTACCTCAAGGTCAAGGGCCCGCTGAACCTGCCAGCCTTCCCCGGCACGCGCATTCCGCTGATCCAGGCCGGTGCCTCGGAGTCGGGGCGGGATTTCGCCGCCTCGGTGGCCGACCTGGTGTTCGCACCCACGCCCGACAAGGAAGCGGCGCTTGAACTGCGCCGTGACCTGGGCCGGCGCGCCGAACGCCACGGCCGCTCGGCGCAGGCGATCCGCCTGCTGCCGGGCCTGAGCCTGTACCTGGCCGACACCCGCGAGCAGGCCCGGGCGGTGTTCATGCAGACCCACGGGCGCATGAACCGCGCGCGCAAGCTGGCCTCGATCAAGGAAATGACCGGGCTGGACCTGGCCGACTGGCCCCTCGACCGCCCGGTGACCCGCGCCGACCTGCCGGTGGTTGCGCCGGACGCCTCCAGCCGTACCCACAGCAGCCTGCTGCGCCGGCTGATCGAGCGCGAGTCGCTGAGCATCGACCAACTGCTGCTGCGCCCCGAGGTGATCTCGGCGGCGCACTGGCAGGTGGTCGGCACCGTCGACGATGCCTTCGAGCAGATCGCGGACTGGGCTGCCAGTGGCGCCATCGATGGCTTCATAGCCGCGCCCGGTGGCTCGGTCGAGTCGCTGAACCTGTTTCTCGACCAGTTGATGCCACGCCTGGTGCAGGCCGGCCTGTTCCGCGAGGGCTACAGCGGCTCGACCTTCGCCCACCACCTTGACGAGCAGGGCTAGACGATGAAAAAGATTGTGGTGGCCGTGCTGGCCATCGTCGCTGTGGCCAGCGCCGCCCTGTGGCTGGCCCGGCAGCCCGCCGAGCTTGCGGACGAGGCGCCGACGGCGTCGGCGCAGGCCTCGCCCAAGCGCATCGTGTCCACCTCGCCGAGCGTGACCGGCATCCTGCTGGCCATGGACGCGCCGCTGGTGGCCAGTGCCGCGACCACGCCCAGCCGCATCTCCGATGCCAAGGGCTTCTTCACCCAGTGGGCCGAGGTGGCCGACCAGCGCGGCGTGCAGGTGCTGTACAAGAACCTGGTGTTCGACCTCGAAGCGGTGGTCGGGCAGGCACCCGACCTGCTGGTGGTGTCGGCCACCGGGGCCGACAGTGTGCTGCCCCACCAGGCCGAGCTGCAGGCCCAGGGCATCGACACGGTGGTGGTCAACTACGCCAACCACAGCTGGCAGGAGCTGGCGCGCCAACTGGGGCAGGCCAGCGGCCTGCAGGCCCAGGCCGAGGCGGCCATCGAGCGCTTCGACGCCTACGCCGCGCAGGTTGCAGCGCGCATCACGCCACCTGCCGGCGCGGTCAGCGTGGTGGGTTACAACCTGGGTGGCAGCTATTCGGTAGCGCGCCTGGACAGCCCCCATGCGCAGCTGCTGGCAGCTCTCGGGTTCGCGGTGGCCGGCTTGCCGCAAGGGTTGCAAGGGCAGGTCAAGCGCAGCTCCGACGTGGACTTCATCTCCCGTGAAAACCTCTCGGCGGCCATCACCGGCGACACGGTGTTCCTGCTGGGCGGCAGCGACGCCGACGTGCAGGCGTTTCTCGCCGACCCGGTGCTGGCCAACCTGCCGGCGGTGGTGCACAAGCGGGTGTATGCACTGGGCCCCAGTTCGTTTCGCATCGACTACTACTCCGGGCGCGAGATGATCGACGCCGTGGCGCGGGCGTACCGCTGAGCCATGGTGCGATCAAGACGTTGTCAGGGCCTGCTGCTGGGGCTGCTGTTGCTGGTTGTGGCGGTGCTGGCGAGCCTGGTGGTGGGGTCGCGCAGCATCGGCGTGGCCCAGGTGTTCGAGGCGCTGTCGGCCTACGACCGGCTCGACGACCAGCACCTGATCGTGCGCGAACTGCGTGTGCCACGCACGCTGGTGGCGATACTGGCCGGGCTGGCGCTGGGCCTGGCCGGTGCGATCATGCAGGCGGTGACCCGCAATCCGCTGGCCGAACCGGGCCTGCTGGGCATCAACGCCGGGGCCGGGGTAGGGGTGATCGTCGGTGTGGCCGTGCTGGGCCTGAGCAGCATGAGCGGCTACGTGTGGTGCGCCTTCGTCGGCGCCGGGCTGGCCGGGGTGGCCGTGTTCATGCTGAGCCGTGCCCAGGAGACCGGCACCAACCCGGTGCGCCTGGTGCTGGCCGGCGCCGGTCTGTCGGTGATGCTGGCCTCGGTCACCGGCATCATCATCCTCAATGCGCCGGCGCAGGTGTTCGACCAGTTTCGCCACTGGGCATCGGGCTCGCTGGAAAAGAGCGGCTTCGAGGCGGTGGGGGTGCTGGCGATGGCCGTGATGCCGGGCGCTGTCACGGTGCTGGCGCTGGCCGGCAGCCTCAATGCCATGGCCCTGGGCAAGGACCTGGGCCTGGCGCTGGGGGTGAACGTGCGCCTCACCTGGCTGCTGGCCTGCCTGGCAGTGATGCTGCTGGCCGGCGCTGCCACCGCCGCTGCCGGGCCGATCGGCTTTGTGGGGCTGGTGGCGCCGCACCTTGCGCGCCTGCTGGTGGGCCCGGACTACCGCTGGATCCTGCCGTACTCGGCACTGTTTGCCGGCGTGCTGCTGCTGGGGGCCGATGTGCTGGGCCGGGTCGTGGCGGCGCCGGCGGAAGTGGCGGCGGGTATCGTCGCGCTGCTGATCGGCGGGCCGTTCTTTATCGCGCTGGTGCGCACATTCCGGTTGAGCAAGCTATGAACACTACCGCTACACGGGTCGTCCGCCTGGCCGCCCTGTCGTTTCGCTGGCAGCCCCGGGGGGTGCTGGTGTGTGCCGTGCTGGTGCTGCTGGCCCTGGGGCTGGGGGTGCTGCTGCTGGGCATCGGCACCTTGCCGTTGACGCCGGGCCAGGTGCTGGCCAGCCTGCTGGGGGCAGGGCCGAGCCCGACCACCGAGCGCATCGTGCTGCGCGTGCGCCTGCCCCGGGTGCTCACCGCGTTGTGCGTGGGCGCTGCATTGGGCATGGCCGGCTCGATCTTCCAGTCCATCTCGCGCAACGCGCTGGGCTCGCCCGACATCATCGGCTTCACCACCGGGGCGGCGAGCGGGGCGATCGTGCAGATCATCCTGTTCGATGCCGGCCCGCTGGGGGCGTCGCTGGCGGCGGTGATCGCCGGTGTGGGCACCGCTGCGCTGGTATTCGTGCTGTCGATGAAGGGCCGCACCACCGGCGGCTACCGCCTGGTGCTGGTGGGCATCGGCGTGGGCGCGATGCTCTCGGGGCTCAACACCGTGCTGCTGGTGATGGGCAACCTCGACCAGGCCATGTCGGCGCAGATCTGGCTGGCCGGCTCGCTCAACACCCGCACCTGGTCGCATGTGCTGCCGGCGGCGCTGGGCCTGCTGCTGGTGGTGCCGGTGGCGGTGTACCACGCACGGCGCCTGAACATCCTCGAACTGGGTGACGACAGCGCCGCCCAGCTGGGTGTGGCGGTGGAGCGTACCCGCTTGCTGATGGTGATGGCGGCGGTGGGCCTGACCGCGATCGCCACCGCGGCGGCCGGCCCGATCAGTTTCATCGCCCTGGCCGCGCCGCAGCTGGCACGGCGCCTGACCACCTCGGCGCAGGTGCCGCTGGTGAGCGCAGCGCTGATGGGGGCGGTACTGCTGTTGGCCGCCGACCTGCTCAGCCAGCGTTTTGTGGCCAACCTCAACCTGCCCATCGGCCTGACCACCGGCCTGCTGGGCGGGGTGTACCTGCTGTGGCTGCTGGCGCGCAATCGGCGCGCCTGAAAGGAGGACGACACGTCGCGATTCATCACCTTTACGTAAACGTAACCTTGTGCCACTCTGCCGATCAGGTTGTCGGCGCCTGCGGGTGACGGCCCTGCAAATCTCAAGCACACTCCCTTGAGTTACATTGCCTTAAGTGCACAACGTTCGACGGGCGCTGGAGTAAGCGATGGCACGCACCATTCTAATAAAAAACGCCGCTGACCCTTTGCAGGAGTCACGCCAGGCACGCATGAAACTGGTCCATGACGGGGAGTTGCCGCTGGGCATGTTGCGCGACGAGATCGATGCCTCGTGGCGGCGCAGCCTCGGCCATGGCCTGAGTTGCCTCGAAGGCGAGCGGCACGAGCTGGCCGCCCCGCAGCGCGGTGAACTCAAGCGCCTGCTGGAAAGCAACCGGCTGCTGATCGACGCCGCCACGCCGGAGCTGGAGTACCTGGTGTCGCGCCAGGGCAAGGGCGGCATCATCATCCTCGGCGACGCCCAGGCCAACGTGCTGGCCATCGAGGGCAACACCGAGCCACTGCGCCAGACCGGGTTGCGCGACCTGCACCCGGGCAGTTGCTGGAGCGAGTCGGTGCGCGGCACCAATGCCATCGGCACCGCCGTGGTGGAAGGGCGCCCCACGCTGATCAACTGCGGCGAACACTACCTGGACCGCCTGAGCCCGTTCTCCTGCACCTCGGTACCGCTGCGCGACCCGCGCGGCGAGATCATCGGGGTGCTCGACCTCACCCGCGAAGGCGTCATGGCCCAGCCCCAGGACAATCTCTCGACGCTGCTGCTGGCGGCCGGCAACATCGAAAGCCGCATGTTCGGCCTGTGCTACCCCGAGCAACTGGTGGTGGCCTTCCACAACCGCCCGCAGTACCTGGGCAGCGCCTGGCACGGCCTGCTTGCCCTGAGCCTGGACGGCGAGGTGCTGGCCGCCAACGACCAGGCCTGCGCCTTGCTGCAGGTATCGCGCGCCGCCCTGGTGGGGCGCAGCTGCAGCGACCTGATCGGCGAACGCTCCAGCGCCTTCATCAGCCGGGTATGGCAGGGCGGCATCAGCAGCGTGCAGACCGCCAAGGGCGAGTTCTATTTCCGTTCCCAGCACCTGCCGCGCCAGCCCGTGATTGCCGCGACACCTGCACCCGCTGCCCCGGTGGCCGCGCAGAAGAGCGTCGACCTCGAGGCCCTGGCCGGGCGCGACAGCAGCCTTGCGCGCACCTTGCGCATGGCCCTGCAGGGCCTGAAGAACGAACTGCCGGTGCTGCTGCTGGGCGAAACCGGCACCGGCAAGGAAGTGGTGGCGCGCGCCCTGCACCAGGCCAGCCCGCGTGCCGGCAAGCCGTTCGTGGCGGTCAACTGTGCGGCCATACCCGAGGGGCTGATCGAGTCCGAACTGTTCGGCTACCGCGAAGGGGCCTTCACCGGCTCGCGCCGTGGCGGCATGGTCGGGCGCCTGATGCAGGCCCACGGCGGCACCCTGTTTCTCGACGAGGTGGGTGACATGCCGCTGGCCCTGCAGGCACGCCTGCTGCGGGTATTGCAGGAGCGCCGGGTGGCGCCGCTGGGCGCCGGCGAAGAGCAGGACATCGACGTGGCGGTGATCTGCGCCACCCACCGCGACCTCAAGCGCCACGTGCTCGAGCAGCAGTTTCGCGAAGACCTCTACTACCGCATCAACGGCGTGAGCCTGCGCCTGCCGGCACTGCGCGAGCGCGACGACCTGGGCACCCTGATCGACAGCCTGCTGCACAAGTTCGGCGCCCACGGCGTGCGCCTGAGCAAGGAGCTGGCCGCGTTGCTGAACAACTACGACTGGCCCGGCAACATCCGCCAGCTGGAGATGGTGGTGCGCTCGGCGGTGGCCATGCGCGAGCCGGGCGAGCCACTGCTGGGCCTGGAACACCTGACCGACTGCCTGCTTGAAGACCTCAGGGGCAGCACCCAGCAGCCGGGCAGCATCCGCGAAAACGAGGAGGAGCTGATCCGTGGCGCCCTGGCGCGTCATCACGGCAACATCACCGCGGCAGCCGATGCCCTGGGCATCAGCCGCGCCACGCTGTACCGCAAGATCAAGCAGCTGCGCAGTTGAACCGCCTGGGTCGAGTGCTGCTGCGCCTGGTCAATACCGACCCGGTGGGTGGACCTCGGCATTGCAGGCGGCGGGCCAGGTAGTGGTCTCAGCTGTCTCAGAGTTAGACAGTCATCGCGAAATTGCACGTCCGGGCACCGCTTGAATCAATCTTGTTTATCAGGAATGTCTGATAACTAACTGTTAAACAAAGATTTGTTTTTGTTGGCATGCACTCTGCTTGGTGTGAGTCAGATGTGCACTACAGCCCCTCGCCGGGCGCGGACGATTTATAAAAACAATACCGTGGAGGTCCGACCTTGAAGACAACACGACTCCGGCATTCCCTGACTGCCGGCACGCTGGCCATGCTGGCCTGTGCTGTTCTGCCCCCCGCTATGGCCGAAGATGGCAAGGCGATTCTCAATGCCAAGTGCATGGCCTGCCATACCCCTGAGGGCAACGACGCCCTGAGCCGCATCAGCTACCAGCACAAGGGGCAACCATGAATCAACCGAGCTATACCCAGGGGCGTCAGGACAAGGACCTGCTCGCCATGACCATCGGCGCGGCGTTCGACGCCACCGCGGCCAGGTTCGCCGCGCGTGAAGCGCTGGTGGTGCGCCACCAGGGCCTGCGCTACAGCTGGCAGCAACTGGCCGAGGAGGTCGAGCGCCACGCCCGGGCCCTGCTGGCCCTGGGGCTGCAGCGCGGCGATCGCCTGGGCATCTGGGCGCCCAATTGCGCGCAGTGGTGCATCACCCAGTTCGCCAGCGCCAAGGTCGGCGTGATCCTGGTCAACATCAACCCGGCCTATCGCAGCAGCGAGCTGGAATACGCGCTCAAGCAGTCCGGCTGCAACTGGGTGATCTGCGCCGACGCGTTCAAGACCAGCGACTACCACGCGATGCTCCTCGGCCTGGTGCCGGAGCTGGCCAGCGTCGCCCCCGGCAGCCTGAACTGCCAGCGCCTGCCGGCCCTGCGCGGCGTGGTGAGCCTGGCCGAGCAACCACCCCCAGGCTTTCTGCCCTGGGCGGGCCTGCAAGGCATGGCCGAGGCGGTGACCGTGCAGGCCCTGGCCGAGCGCCAGGCCGGCCTGCACTGGCACGACCCCATCAATATCCAGTACACCTCCGGCACCACGGGTTTCCCCAAGGGGGCGACCCTCAGCCACCACAACATCCTCAACAACGGCTACATGGTGGGCGAGAGCCTGGGCCTGAGCGAGCACGACCGGCTGGTGATCCCGGTGCCGCTGTACCACTGCTTCGGCATGGTCATGGGCAACCTGGGCTGCCTGACCCATGGCTCGACCATGATCTACCCCGGGGATGCCTTCGACCCGCTGAGCACCCTGCGCGCCGTTGCCGAGGAGCGCGCCACCGTGCTCTACGGTGTGCCGACCATGTTCATCGCCGAACTGGACCACCCGCAGCGGCATGAATTCGACCTGTCGAGCCTGCGCACCGGGATCATGGCCGGCGCTACCTGCCCGATCGAGGTGATGCGCCGGGTGATCGACGAGATGCACATGAGCGAGGTGCAGATCGCCTATGGCATGACCGAGACCAGCCCGGTGTCGCTGCAGACCGCTGCCGAGGACGACCTGGAGCTGCGCGTCACCTCCGTGGGGCGTACCCAGCCGTGCCTGGAGAGCAAGCTGGTGGACAGCGACGGGCTCACGGTACCCCGCGGGCAGATCGGCGAGCTGTGCACCCGTGGCTACAGTGTCATGCTCGGCTACTGGGAAAACCCCGAGGCCACCACCGCGAGCATCGACCACGAGGGCTGGATGCACACCGGCGACCTGGCGGTGATGGACGAGCAGGGCTATGTGCGCATCGTCGGGCGCAGCAAGGACATGATCATTCGCGGTGGCGAGAACATCTACCCGCGGGAGCTGGAGGAGTTCTTCTTCACCCACCCGGCCATCGCCGACGTGCAAGTGATCGGCATTCCGTGCAGCCGTTATGGCGAGGAGATCGTGGCCTGGGTCAAGTTCCACCCCGGACACAGTGCCAGCGAAGACGAACTGCGCGAATGGGCCAGGGCGCAGATCGCCCACTTCAAGGTGCCGCGGCACTTTCGCCTGGTGGACGAGTTCCCCATGACGGTCACCGGCAAGGTGCAGAAGTTTCGCATGCGCGAGATCAGCATCGAGGAACTGACCCTGGCCAGGCAAGGCCAGCTGGCGGCCAGGGGATAGGCCTGCGCCGCCGGGTGCGGGCGGTCATGCAGGGCGCATGACCGCCCGGGCGGCACTCAGTGCGTGCCGCGCGGCACGGTCTTGAGCAGGTCTTCGGGGCTGATATGACCCACGATGTGCTTCACGCTGCCCGGCTGCGGCAGGTCGAGGATGTGCCCCTTCATCTTGCCGATCACGTGCATCTCGCACGGCTTGCAGTCGAACTTCAGGGTCAGTACCTCGTCACCGTGAATCAGCTGCATGGGCGCTACCTTGGTGCGCACGCCGGTGACGCCCTTGGCCTGTTTGGGGCACAGGTTGAACGAGAAGCGCAGGCAGTGCTTGGTGATCATCACCGGCACTTCGCCGGGCTCTTCGTGGGCCTCGTAGGCCGCATCGATCAGCTTGACCCCGTGGCGGTGGTAGAAGTCGCGGGCCTTCTGGTTGTACACGTTGGCCAGGAACGACAGGTGCGACTCGGGGTATACCGGCGCCGGCACCGTCTCGGCCTTGCGGCTGCCGCGCGGGTGCGCGGCAACGCGGGCGGCGGTGAGGCTCTCGATCACGTCGCGGCGCAGCGCCTTGAGCTGGGAGTTGGGAATGAAGTACGCCTGCGGCGCATCCAGGCGAATGCCGGTGGCGTGGTACTGGGTGGTGCCCAGCTGGCCGAGCAGGTCGTGCAGTTGCTCCAGCGCCTGCTCCGGCTTGTTGGCCGGGCCGAACGGGCCGGGCAGGGTGGCACTGGCGCTGATGCCTTCCTCGCTGGTGGCGGTCAGCTCAAGGCCGTGTTCACGCAACTGCGCGACCCAGCCCAGGCCGATACGGCGTTCGGCCGACGTCTTCTGCAGCGCCTGCTGCCAGTTGTGGTCCAGGTTGCGGCTCAGCGGATGGTTGGGGCGCAGCTGGTGCAGGCCCTTGGGCATCTCGTTGGGCTCTACGCGGTAGCGGTAGCGCTTTTCGCCGTCTTCGTCGAACTCGCCCCTGGCCTCGGCGATGTTGGCACGAAAGCCGACCACCTCACGCTTGACCAGCACGTTGAGGCCGTCGCCGTTGGACAGCGGTGCATGGGTGACCACCTGCAGGTCGCGCTTGCCGACCTTTTCCACCACACCCACCGGCAGGCCGGTGAAGGTGGGCGAATCGAAAGCGCCGATGTCGATCTTGCGCTCGCTCACGAAGTAGTCGGTGCTGCCGCGGTGGAAGGTCTTGTCCGGGTCGGGCACGAAGAAGTGCGCGGTATGGCCGCTGGAGGCGCGGGCCAGGTCGGTGCGGTCTTCGAGCACTTCGTCCAGGCGCTGGCGGTAGTAGGCGGTGATGTTCTTCACGTAGCCCATGTCCTTGTAGCGGCCCTCGATCTTGAACGAACGCACGCCAGCCTCTACCAGGGCGCGGATGTTGGCGCTCTGGTTGTTGTCCTTCATCGACAGCAGGTGCTTCTCGTAGGCGATCACGCCGCCTTTTTCGTCCTTGAGGGTGTAGGGCAGGCGACAGGCCTGGGAACAGTCGCCACGGTTGGCGCTGCGTCCGGTCTGTGCGTGCGAGATATTGCACTGCCCGGAGAACGCCACGCACAGCGCGCCATGAATGAAGAACTCGATGGCCGCGTCGGTTTCGTCGGCGATGGCGCGGATTTCCTGCAGGTTCAGCTCGCGGGCCAGCACCAGCTGCGAGAAGCCGGCCTGGTCGAGGAATTTGGCCCGTGCCAGGGTGCGGATGTCGGTCTGGGTGCTGGCGTGCAGCTCGATGGGCGGAATGTCCAGCTCCATCACCCCCAGGTCCTGCACGATCAGCGCATCGACGCCGGCGTCGTACAGCTGGTGGATCAGCTTGCGCGCCGGCTCCAGCTCGTTGTCGTGCAGGATGGTGTTGATGGTGGTGAACACCCGCGCGTGGTAGCGGTGGGCAAACTCCACCAGCCCGGCGATATCGCTCACCTCGTTGCAGGCATTGTGGCGGGCACCGAAGCTCGGGCCACCCAGGTACACCGCATCGGCGCCATGCAGGATCGCCTCGCGGGCAATCGCCACGTCGCGGGCGGGGCTGAGCAATTCCAGGTGATGCTTGGGTAGGGACATGTCTTTTTAGTCTGCTGGTCACGGTAGCCGCGCATTGTAGCCGCGCAACGCGCTGTCGGCACCTTTGCCGACAGGCGTCATGCAGATTGACCAGCCCCCTTCGCCGGTGAGGCCGGCAAAGGGGCGCCAGGGCAGGGGTCAGAAGCGCCCGTCCAGGCCGATGCGGAACATCTCGTTGCGCTCGTCGGTGGCCAGCGCGGTCTTGTACGAGAAGCCCAGGCGCCAGCTCTGGCTGAGGCTGAAGTCCAGGCCCAGGTCCAGGTCGACGAAGTTGCTGTCCATCGGGTCGGGTGACAGGCGATACAGCACGCCGTCGTTGGTCTGGTCGGTGTAGCGCATGCGGTAGTCGTCGCTGTGGCTGAAGTTGTGGCCCCACGCCAGCCCGACCCGCGGCGTGAGCACGCCGGCGCCGGTCTGGATGTCGTAGCCGCTGCGCACGCCCAGGAACGAGGTGAAGGTCCGCTGGCGCTGTTGTTCGTACGACAGCCCGTAGATACCGCCGCCCCGTTCGCTGAAGTCGTCCAGCTTGGTGAAGCTGGCGTTCAGCCGTGTGTACGGCGCCAGCGACAGGGCGCCTTCGCGGTACTCGTAGCTGGCGGTCAGCGAGGCGAACAGCTGGTCGGCGTCGCGCGAGCCATGGGCATAGCCGTTGGACGGGTCGGCAGTGACGTAGCGGCGCGAGTCGAAGCGGATGCGGTTGTAGCCCAGCAGTGCATCGATGTAGATCTCCGACAGCGGGTTGACGCTCAGGTACGCCGCCAGGCCCAGGGCGTCGGCCTCGCTGCGGGTGTCCTGCTCGCCGATGTCGGCGCGGTCGTTGCCGTAGCCAAAGCCGATGCCCACCACGGCCCTTGGCGACAGGCGATAGTCGACGCCGGCGCTCAGTCCGTAGGTGACGAAGCTGTTGTCCTTGGCGCCGCGTGCGCGGTTGGAACCGGTGTTGATGAAGCCATCGGTCCAGTAGGCCACGGCCTCTTCGACGCACTCGCCGGAGGTGGCGCGGGCGGTGTCGCGCTGTTTGCGACGGGTGTCGTCCGCGTCCTCGTCGTCATTGCCCTTGCCGTTGCCTTCGAGCTCGTCGCGCAGCGCCTTGCCCAGGCTGCCCAGGCCGAGGTTGTCGCGGCCATGTTGAACGTTGGCGTTGAACGCGTTGCGGTCACAGGTAGGGCGGTGCAGTTGCTCCAGGCGCCGGTTGAAGTTGTCCATCTGGGTGCTGGCAAAACGATCCGCTGCGCGCGATTGCGCGTTGAGCAGGCCGATCACTTCGGCGTCCTTGCTGGGGTCGGGACGTGCCTGCACGCTGAAGGTCACGGTGCCGGTCGCGCTGGCACCGCTGGTGCTCTCCAGGCTGAAGGTGACCACTGCTGTGCCGGCAAAGGCAGCGGCAGGCACGAAGCGCAGGTTGAAACCGGACAGGGCGGCACGCGCTGCTCGCGCAGGGGCCACCGATGTCAGGCTGGCATGCCCGGCTGACGCTGGGCTCAACGACAGCACGCGGGCGCGCAGGAACGGCCCTCCGGTGGCCCCACGGGTAAGGTCGACGCTGGCGACAGCACCGGGGCTGAGCGCCTCGCTGGATGACACCACGGTGACCACCTGGGCGGCGATCGCCAGGGTAATGCTG